>NZ_JBICUS010000008.1:0-404172 GCF_043198455.1 Spirillospora sp. NPDC048824
ATGATCACACCACGCCCACCCTCAATGATCAACATGACGGACGGTCGCACACGGCCCAACCAGCAGCACAGCCCGTGAACGGCCTGAATGCTTACGATCCACCGTTCTACCGTCTTGGGGTCCACGTCGATCGACTCGGCGAGCGTGGCGATAGTCAAGCCCTGCTCTAGCAGGGTTGCGCGTAGGCGTTCGTTCGGCATGCACCCGTCCGGATTCCGGGACGTCCTGGGACGCGATCAACCTTAGAAGGACGTCATGAACACGTCCAGTCATGTAGTGATCTCGTCCCCCTGGTCAGGCGCATTCTCGTTCTCGTAAGCCACCGAACGCCCGAGCCGCCCCCGCCGGATACGGGCCTTACGAGAGGAGTGATCGCAAATGATCCTTTTCTTGGCCGCCCTCGTCGCCGTCTTCCTCGCTGGCTCCACCTGCGGAATCTTCGCCATGCTCGTCATCGGCATCCACACCGAAGAGCGCCGCGCCTTGCGCGGACGGGCCTCGTCCTCACGGGCTGGCACCGCCTCGCGCCGCCTGCTCAGCACACGGACGTGTGACGAGGTCCCCACTCGCGTCACGGCGGGGCGGTGAGCATGCGCCTACCTCGCATCATCACCGGCTACGCCTGCGCCTGCGGCGCACGGCTGGAGCCCGGTAACCGGCGGTGCCGCAAGTGCCGCGCCCGCGCCAGGTGGCAGCGGCGGGGGCGCGGCTCGCGGTTCCCCGACCTGTGGCTGTGAGGGGGGACGCGGTGAACGTCTCGGTTCCTCTGGTGGTGATCCTCGGCATCGTCGTGTGGCTCGCGTGGCGCTACATGGGCCTGCGCGCGTGGCACGTGGTGGTGTGCCTGCTGTTCGGGTTCTTCCTCGCCGCCACCAGCGCCGCCCCCGAGATCCGCCGACTGGTGGCCGCCCTCGTCCAGTCCGTCTCTCAGCACTGACATCCCCGACCGAAGGGAGTGATGCCCGAGTGCCTGACAACCCGCACAACCTCAAAGTCGACCTACCGGAGGTCCGTACCCGCAACCTCGCCGCACGCGAAATCGTCTCCGCACTCTCCGAAGCAATGCCTGCCGTCGCCGCCCTGTGGCTACGCCTCAACGCCGCGCTCGCCGACTTCCCCGCGCTCGTCTCCGAAATCACCCGCCTCGCCGCCGCACTTGCCAAGGTTCGACGGGACCGTGCGAACCTGGTGGCCGCCGGACGCGCCACCCTCAACGCCGAACGCGACGCCGAACCCGATCCGCTGTACTACCTGCGCGATGAGCTGCGTGCCCAAGGGCATCTGCCCCCGGAATCGTGGGGGCGTCCATGAGCCGGACACGTCAGATGCGACGGCACGCGCACAAGATGCGCCGCAACGGCCTGCAACCCATGGTCGTCATCAACAGCGATGACCAGTTCCCGGACGTCGCCGCCGTGCTGGTCGGGCGTGCGCTGTGGCGTTATCGGTCCGAACTTGCCCCGTTCTATCTTGCCGTGACGCTGGCGATTGGGGGTGCGGTCCTGCACGGCGCGCATTCGGAATGGTGGCCGTACCTGCTCGGAGTCGCGATGGTCGCCGCGTGGGCTCTGGCCGTATTCGGGGACCGGGTCGGGCTCGCTCTGCGGATTGAGCGACTGTACGGCGCCGCCGTCGTCATGGCGAGTGGCGGATGGCTCGCCGGCGTGGCCGCTCTCGGCATCACGTTCTCGCCGCTCCCCCAGATCCTCGCCCTTGGTGGACTCGTACTCGCTCTGCCGTGGTGGGTACATCGGCGACGGCGCGCCAAGGTGCGCGTCGACCGCCAGATAGCCGCTTGGCCTGAGATCGCGCAATCGGTCGGGCTCTCCGGATCGCGGGCGCAATCCGCGGTGGTGGACGTGTGGGGATGGCGAGCCCGGTTCGCCCTAGCGCGCGGCCAGACCATACAGGACGTCATCGCCAAGGTTCCGGCAATCGAGTCCGCTCTCGGGACGTTCCGGGGGGCCGTACGCGTCTTCCCGACGCGCGACGACAAAGCCAACCGGTTCGAGTTGCGGGTACTCGACACCGACCCGCACGCCGACGCGATCCCATGGCCTGGACCATCCGTCTCGTCCATCGGCGAACCGATCGACCTTGGCCCGTTCGAAGACGCGACCGGCGCGCGTGTTCTGCTGCTGCGCCGTCACGGGCTTATCGGAGGTGTGGCCGGTTCGGGCAAGAGCGGCGGGATTAACGTCCTGATGGGGAACCTCAGCGCGTGTCGGGACGTGGTCATCTGGGCCATTGACCTCAAGCGCGGGATGGAACTCCAGCCATGGGCGTCCTGTATCGATCGGCTCGCCACCACTTCCGACCAAGCCCGCGCCATGCTGCGCGACGCGGTGACGATCCTGGAAGGCCGCGCCGAATGGCTCACGACGCAGGGGCGGCGCGTGTGGGATCCATCCCCGGACCTTCCCGCGCTCGTCATCCTCGTGGACGAGTACGCCGAACTCGCCGACGACGCACCCGACACGGCCACAGACACGGACTCGATCGCACGACGCGGACGGGCCGTCGCCGTGACCCTCATCGCCGCTACCCAGCGCCCGACACAGAAGGCCATGGGCAAGGGGGCCGTCCGGTCACAGATGGACGTCCGCGTAAGCTTCCGCGTCCGCGAACGCAAGGACGTCGATCTCATCCTTGGGCAAGGAATGCTCAGCGCCGGATGGCACGCTCACACCCTGAACGCCCCCGGCAAGTTCCTGCTCTCCGCACCCGAACACGACACACCCCGACGAGGCCGCGCCTACCTCCTCACCGATGCCATCGTGGGCGAGACGGCCGAACGCCACGCGCCCCTACGTCCGGACCTGGACGAGGTCTCTCACCGCGCCCTGGACGAGGCGCGTGCAGCACCCGTCAACCCGCCCATAGACCCGTCCGTCCCCGTCGCACCGTCCAGCGAAGACCGCGCCGAGACCGTTCTGAGGGAAGCCCTGGACGGCGCGCCGGACGAGGGCCTTCCGATCGCTCACCTTCTGATGATCACAGAGCTGAGCCGGCCCACCCTCTACCGGCGGCTCGCCGAACTCGTGAAGTCCGGTCGGGCCGTCCAGGTAGGACGCGGACGCTACAAGGCGTCCGATCACGTCTCGTAATCGTCTCAACGTCTCGTCTCACGCGCGCGCCTGCACGTAAGGGCAACATATGCGCCCGTGAGACGAGACGGAGACGAGCACTCACCGTAACCAAGGAGATGATCACCGACCCCACTCCCACGCAACACCCCGGGACGACGATCCCGGGTGAAAGGAGGTGATGCCCCGTGCAGGCGTACACCGTCGAGCAGGTAGCCGAGATCCTCAACATCGGACGGGACAAGGTCTACTTCCTCATCCGCACCGGCCAACTCCACAGCATCAAGATCGGCAAGCTGCGCCGCATCACTGACCGCCACCTCGCCGAGTTCGTCACCTCCCTGGAAGAGGCCAAGTCTTGACGATCACGTAGCACGTTGTGCTACGTTGCGCTACAGAGGTCTCGGGGCGCGCCCCGGACGGGAAGGCCCCGAGACCACGCCTCTTGATAACTGCATCGACGCGACCGCGCTCTCAACCTGTAGAACCAAGATCAAACGAGAGAGGACGCGCACATGACCACAGGCGACAAGACCACGCTTCCAGCCGTCCGCGTGGACGGCGCGTTCAAGGAGCGGCTCGCCAGATACGCCGCATCGCAAGAGCGTGACGTGTCGTGGGTCATCAGGAAGGCGGTCAAGGAGTACCTCGATCGACACGAGGAGGGATCCGTTGGCAAAGATCCTGATCGGGAAGCATGAGGGGTCGATCTACGAAGAGGGCGACGGGTACACCGGCGCCATCTCGCTCGGATTCGGCCCGGACGGCAAGCGCAGGCGACTCAAGAGGAAGGGCAGGACCAAGGCACAGGTCAAAGACAAGCTCATCAAGGCCGTTGACGACCTTGAGAAGGGCGTCCAGGAGGAACGGAACTTCACGGTAGAGAAGGCAGTGAACGCCCTCCTCGTCCACCTTGCCAAGCAGGGCAAGAGCGAGGCGACCATGGACACCTACCGTGGTCTCGCGGACAATCACATCATCAACAAGATCGGCAAGACCAAGCTCACGGACCTCACGGCGGACGACGTTGAGGCATGGCTTGACGAGTGCGCCGAGAACATGACCACACAGACACTCAAGATCGTCCACGGTCTACTTCGGCGGTCGATCCGGCTCGCGGAGCGGCGCGACAAGGTGGGGCGGAACGTGGCCCTACTGGTCGACACACCACAGGGGAAGCGGCCCACAAGGCGATCACGGTCCCTCTCGCTCAAACAGGCGACCGAACTTCTCAGCACCGCGCAGGACCCGCGTCACCGACTCGGCGCGTACGTCATCCTCGCGATCGTCTCGGGACTGCGCACGGAGGAACTCCGCGCGCTCACCTGGGCGGACGTGGATCTCAAAGAGAAGGTCGTCTACGTCCTCCGCTCCGATCGGGAGGGGGGCGACACGAAGACCAAGAGGAGTCGCCGAGGTATCGCCGTGGCGGATATGGCCGTTGACGCGCTCACGGCGCTTCGCAAGCGGCAAGCCGCCGAGAAGCTCCAGGCGGGCGACGTGTGGCAGGGTCACAATCTCGTCTTCTGCAAGGAGGACGGGATGCCCTACACGAGTGACGACGTCCTACGCCGCTTCCAGAGCATCACCCAAGCCGCCGGACTCGGCGAGTCATGGGTGCCGCGCGAACTCCGACACACGTTCGTGTCCATCATGAGTGACCAGGGCGTTGCCCTGGAGAAGATCAGTGACCTCGTCGGACACTCCGACACCCGCACCACGCAAACCGTCTACCGTCACGAACTCCGCCCCATCATCACCACAGGCGCTGAGAAGATGAACGTCATCTTCAAGGACAAAAAGACCAGGTCAGCCTAGGATTTGGCTCCCGAATCGGCTCCCCGGACGACGTCCAACCCGCTGAGCAGGCAGAACACGCTAGTACGGCGAAACCCGCATTAGCCGCGGTGCTGGACGTGGTGGTGGCGCGCTCTGTCCTGTGGGCGGGGGTGGGTGCCGGCCATGGTCGCGTGGGTGCGGGTCAGTCTTGAGGGTCCCTGACGCGCAGGGCGATCATGGCGATGTCGTCGGTGCCGGTCGGTGGGCGGTGCTCCAGGAGGCCGTCGCAGAAATGCTCCAGGGGGCCGGGCGCGAGGGCGGATGCTCGGCTGCGGAGCCGGGAAAGGCTCGTGTCCGGGTCTTCGTCGGAGCGTTCGACGAGGCCGTCGGTGTAGAGCAGGAGGGTGGAGCCGGGTGGAAGGGGCTCGGTCGCGCTGCGGTAGGGCCTGTTGACCGGGACGCCCAGCAGGGGGTTGGTGGCGCCCTTTAGGAAACGGCCGCGGCCGCCGGGGGTGAACAGGAGTGGTGGGGGGTGTCCGGCCGCGGCGTGGGTGAACTGCCATCGGCCGGGTTCGGGTTGCTCGATTCTGGACAGGATGCAGGTCGCGGTGGTGTCGGGGGCGACCGTCTCCATGGCGGTGTTGAGGCGGCGCAGGATCTCGCCGGGCGGGGCGATGCGGTCGGCGGTCAGGGCCCGCAGCATGTTGCGCAGCTGGCTCATGCCGACGGCGGCACCCAGATCGTGGCCGGCCACGTCGCCGATGGCCAGGACCGTCGCGCCGTCGGGCAGGACGAACGAGTCGTACCAGTCGCCGCCCACCTCGGCCGCCGCGGGGCTGGCCCGGTACCGGGCGACGATGTCCAGATCGGCGAGCTCGGGCGGGTCGGCGAGCTGGCCGTGCTGGAGGGCCAGGGCCACCTGCTGGGCGCGGTGGAACCGGATGGCGCCGCTCAGCGCATCGTGGGTGTGCTCGAAGATCTGCCGAATGAGAGCGATGTCGTCCGGCCCGAGGGGCGCGCGGTCGTCGCGCCGGGAGGCGGTGACCGCCGCCGCCACGGTGCCGTCCACGACGACCGGCATCAGCACGACGCTGGTGGCCTTGACCTCGGTCAGCCAGGCGGCGGTGCTCTTGGGCAGCAGGTCGGCCGGCGGCCGGCCCGGCGGGAACGTGCGGTACAGCGGACGGCGCTTCAGCAGCGCGCGGATGAACCCGCTGTCGGGGGCGAACCCCTCGTCACCGGCCGGGGGCCGGCGGGGCAGGCCGTCCCGCGCGGCGGTGGCGATGCGCCGGCCGACGATCGGGGCGCCGGGGGGACGGTCGACCAGATCGGGGAGCAGGTGCACGCCGCAGCCGTCGGCCAGGGCGGGGACGAGCACGTCGGCGAGCGCGGCGAACATCTCGGCCAGTCCGGCATGCTCCGCGGCGGCCGCGGCGGCCCGGTCGAGCAGCTCCTGGCGCTGCTGCCGCCGCCACTGCTGCTCGACATCCGTGCAGGTGCCGATCCATTCCACCACGGCGCCGTTCTCGTACACCGGCGCGGAATTGAGCTCGAAGTGCCGGTACTCGCCGTCCCGCGTCCGCACCCGGTAGGTGTAGTGCCAGGGACGGGCCTGCCGGCGCGTCCGCTTCCACGAGCGGAGCGCCGGCCCGCGGTCGTCGGGATGCAGCGCGGCCGACCAGCCGTCACCGCTGAACTCCTCCCGGCTCTGCCCGGTCACGCGCTCCCAGCCCCCGCTCGACTCGATCACCCCGCCCGACGGGTCCGCCACCCACACGATCTGCGCGCTCATCCACACCAGGCTCTCGAACCGGCGGCGCCAGCGCCGCTGCTCCTCGGTCGCCCGGTCCGCCCGGCGCGTCGCGGCGACCTGTTCGGTGACGTCCACCGCGATCACCAGGACTCCGGGCCGGTCGTGGGTGAACCGGGACAGGCTGAAGGAGAAGAACCGCTCCTCGCCGCCCCCGCCCGCGGGGACCAGGCTCACCAGCGCCTCGACGAGGTTGACCGATTCCCCGGTGGCCAGAACGTGGTCGAACAGGGCGCCGTAGTCCCGCTGCGCCTGATCGCCGAACGCGTACCCGATCGGCTGGCCGAGCGGACGGTCGCCGACGTAGGCCCGGAAGGCGAGGTTGGTGTACACCAGCCGGTGTTCGGGCCCGATGGTCAGCGCGACGGCGACCGGCGCCGGATCGAACGCCTCCAGCGCAAGCCATCCCATCCCACGCCCGCCGGCGTCGTGCATCACGCGTCCCTCCATCAACCCACCGCACCCGGGTGTCCCCTACCCATGACGCCGGGCGATAGCTTGCTCACCGGCTCCGATTTCCATGATGGGCGCTTCCACGTCCGCCGCCGCCCACATCGCCGTCCGGACCCGGCTATTCATGTCCCGCTGACAAAGCGGGGGCGCGGAGTGTGTGCTTCGGACGCATTTATCCACGTGCGGGTTAGGCGATAATCCGTTCGTGCCCATCCGTACCGCTTCCCCGCTGAACGAGGACTTCCGGCTGGCCATGGCGCTTGAGGATCAGCGCCCGGACGCGGCGGACCAGGTCTACGACGTGTACGGGCCCGAGCTGGTCGAGTACGCCGAGGGGCTGGTCGGTGACCACGACGCGGCGGTGGAGGCGGTCCACGCCGCGCTGCTGGCGCTGTCGGCCAAGGGCGCGGGCGCGGGGACGTTCCGGGACCGGATGTACGAGCTGGTGCGCGAAGAGTGCCAGGATCCGCCCGTGCGGCTGCATCGGTGGCTGGTGGTCATCGGGGTCGCGGCGGGGGTCGTGCTGACCGCCGTGATGCTCGTGCTGTTCGAGTCGACGGACGGGGACGAGACGTCGCCGGTGGCGGCGCCGCCGAGGGTGACGATGACCTCGCCCGCGGCGCCGAGTCCGTCGCCGACGCCGTCCCGGGAGAAGAAGAAGGCGAAGGTTCCGGCCAAGGACGACAAGCCCGCGAAGACGCCGGCGGGGCCCGGGCGGTTGTCGGTCGACGACGCGGGCTGCCGCGGGGTGCGGGCGGTGGGGCTGCCGACGCGGTGTGAGATCCGGCTGACGGCGCGGGGCGGAGCGGTGAAGTGGTCGGTGTCGTCGGTCCGGTCCGGGGACGCGCGGATCAGCGCGGACGGGAGCGGCAAGCTCGCCGCGGGGCGTTCGGCGTCGGTCGCGGTGACGGTGCGCCCCAGGGTGCTGTGCTTCCTGGACGGAAGCGGCAGCGGGACGGTGTCGTTCGCGCCGGGCGGAACCGCGACCGTCACCTACACCTGCTGGAAGCGCTGAATACTTACCGGGGTTTAACCTCCGGCCGGTCATGCTCGGCGGCATGCGTGTACTGATCGTCGAGGACGAGCGGGTGCTGGCGGACGCGATCGCCGAGGGGCTTCGCGAGGAGGCGATCGCCGTCGACGTGGTGTACGACGGCGATGAGGCGCTGGAGCTGGCCTCGTACAACGAGTACGCCGTGGTGGTCCTCGACCGGGACCTGCCGACGGTCCACGGGGACGAGGTCTGCCGGGAGCTGGTGGAGCGGCGGAGCCCCGCGCGGATTTTGATGCTGACCGCCGCGGGGGACGTCGGCGACCGGGTGGACGGGCTGTCGCTCGGCGCCGACGACTACCTGCCGAAGCCGTTCGTGTTCGGTGAGCTGGTGGCGCGGGTGCGGGCACTGGGGCGCAGGTCGGGGCCGCCGGTGCCGCCGGTGCTGGAGCGCCGGGGCGTCCGGCTGGACCCGCATCGGCGCAGGGCGGCGCGGGACGGGCGGGAACTGCGGCTGACGAAGAAGGAGTTCGCCGTGCTGGAGGAGCTGCTGCGGGCGGAGGGCGGCGTGGTGAGCGCCGAGCGGCTGCTGGAGCGGGCGTGGGACGAGAACATCGACCCGTTCAGCAACATCGTCCGGGTGACGATGGCGACGCTGCGCCGCAAGCTGGGGCAGCCGCCGGTGATCGAGACGGTGACGGGTTCCGGGTACCGGCTGGAGGCGCGATGATCCCGAGGCTGAGTGTGCGGGCGCGGCTGACGCTGGTGTACGGGTCGCTGTTCCTGGCGACGTCGGCGGTTCTGGTCACGGTGACGTACCTGCTGACGGTGCGGACGATGGATCAGCGCCTCTCTGGAAGCGAAGGCCTGGACCCCGCGCTGGTCACGCGGCTGCGGACCCTCTCGTCCCAGGGGAACCTGTCCACGCAGGACGGGATCGCGCAGCTGATCGCGTTGAAGGAGGAGGCCGACCGGCAGTACGCCCAGGAGAAGCGCGACGTGCTGGAGCAGCTGCTGCAGAGTTCGCTGCTGCTGATGCTGGTCGTCGGCGTCCTCGCGGTGGTGATCGGGTACGTGGTGGCGGGGCGGATGCTGCGTCCGCTGCACAGGGTGACCGCGACGGCGCGGCGGCTGTCGGAGAGCAATCTGCACGAGCGGATCGCGCTGGAGGGCCCGCAGGACGAGATCAAGGACCTGGCCGACACGTTCGACCGGATGCTGGACCGGCTGAACCGCGCGTTCGACGGCCAGCGCCGGTTCGTCGCGAACGCGTCGCACGAGCTGCGCACGCCGCTGACGATCAACCGGACGGTGCTGGAGGTGGCGCTGGCCAGCCGCAGGAGCCCGCCGGAGACCAAGGCGCTGGCGGACGTGCTGCTCGGCAACACGGCGCGCCACGAGCGGCTGATCGAGGGGCTGCTGACGCTCGCCAGGTCGGAGCGGGACCCGAGCACCCGGGTCGGCACTCCGCTGCCGGACGTGATCCGCAGCGCGCTCGACCAGCTCGACGATCAGGCCGCCGACGTTGACGTCGAGGCCAGGCTCGCGCCGGCGGTGGTGACCGGCGATCCCGTCCTGCTGGAGCGCTGCGCGGTGAACCTGCTGGAGAACGCCGTGAAGTACAACGTGCGGGAAGGGCGGGTGTGGGTGCGTACCGGCGTCCGGGGCGGCGACGCGTTCCTGCAGGTCGTCAACACCGGCCGGCCCGTCCCGTCCTACGAGGCCGGGACGCTGTTCGAGCCGTTCCGGCGGCTGCGCGCGGACCGGACGGGGTCGAAGGACGGTGCGGGTCTCGGGCTGTCGATCGTCCGGGCGGTGGTGGACGCGCACGGCGGCACGGTCGAGGCGGTCCCGCGGCCGGGCGGCGGCCTGTCCGTCACGGCCCTGCTGCCGCTGTCCGCGGAGCCCTCCCCGGAGCCCTCCCTGGAGGCCGCCGCGCCTTAGCCCGCCCGGCCGGCCTGCTCCGCGCCCACGGCCGGCCAGTCGACGCGTCCCTCGGGCCGCGGCCGGCCGGGGTGTGCGGTGAGCCAGCGGTGCACGACCTTGCCGGTGGAGTTGCGCGGCAGCTCGGCGATGAAGTGCACGTCGCGGGGCACCGCGTACCGGGCGACCTGCTCGTGCACGTAGTCGCGGACGGCGCCCGCGTCCAGCCGGGCCCCGGGCCGCAGGACGACGTAGGCGGCGAGCCGCTGCCCCCATTCGTCGTCGGGGACGCCGACGACGGCGGCCTCGCCGATCTCCGGGAGCCGCAGCAGGGCGTCCTCCACGTCGCGCGGAAGGATGTTCTCGCCGCCCGAGACGACCAGGCCGTCGCCGCGGCCGTCCACGAACAGCAGCCCGCGGTGGTCGACGTGGCCGAGGTCGCCGGTGGCGAGCAGCCCGTCGCGGACCTCCATCGGCTCGCCGGCGGTGTAGCCCTCGAACAGCAGCTCGTTCGCGGCGTAGATCTGCCCGATGGTGGAGCGGCCGAGCCTGGCGCCCTCCTCGCCGAGGATGGCGAGCGAGGTGTTGCGCGGCGGGCGGCCGGCGGTGCGCGGGTCGATCCGCAGGTCCCTCGGGGTGGCGATGGACACCCAGGACACCTCGGTGGAGCCGTAGACGTTGTAGAGCCGGTCGCCGAACGCGTCCATGAAGCGGGTGGCCAGGTCGCCGGGCAGCGCGGCGCCGCTGATCGCCACGATCCGCAGCGAGGACGTGTCGTAGACGGCGCGGGCCCCGGCGGGCAGTTCGAGGATCCGCTGGAGCATCACGGGGACGGCGAACACGGTGGTGTCGCGGTGGGAGGCGACGGCGCGCAGCGTCTGCTCGGGGTCGAACCGGCGGTGCAGGACGACCGGGGCCCGCAGCGCCCACGCCATCTGGAGGGCGGCGTAGCCCCAGGTGTGGAACAGCGGCGCTTCGATGATCATGGTCTGCCGGGCGCGGAGCGGGATCCGGGACGTCATCGAGGCCAGCGGCCACAGCCCGGGGCGGGGCGGGCGGCGGGCGCCCTTCGGGCGTCCGGTGGTGCCGGAGCTGAGCATGATCGTGCGGCTCTGGATCTGCGGCGGCCCGTCCGCCTGCACGCCGGACGCGGGGACCGAGCCGATGATCTCCTTGATGCTCGGGCCCTTCTCCGCCGGGGCGGGCGGGGCGGGCTCGACGTCGGTGCGCGGCGGCGGGGGCGCCAGCGTCCCGGCGGGGACGGGCGCGGCCAGCGGCATCCCGCGCGGGGGGCCGGGGCGCCGGTCGGCCCACAGGACGGTCCGGCGCAGGGCGATGGGCACGTTCCGGAGCAGTGGCGCGAACTCGGCGTCGGCGACGATGAGGGCGGGGCGCAGTTCGCCGAGCACGGCGCGGAGCTGGCCCGTTCCGAAGCCGGTGTTCAGCAGGACGACCTCGGCGCCCCGGCGGCTGCACGCGACGAGCGTCAGGGCCATGCCGCGGTGGTTGCGGCACAGCACCCCGACGCGGGGGCGGGGGCCGTGCAGCGGCAGCCCGGCGGCGAGCCGCGCGGCGCGCTCGTCGAGTTCGGCGAAGGTGAGGGCGCCCTCGTCGTCGATCAGCGCGAGCCGGGACGGGGAGCGCGCGGCGGACGCGGCGACCAGCCCGGCGAGCGTGGTGCCCCAGCGGCGCAGCGTGCCGGCCTGCCGGAGCATGCGGCGGGGGCCGCCGGCGAACAGCAGTCCGGTGCGCAGCAGGAGCGCGGTGAGATCGCGGATATGCCCGATCCGCCGGCGTACCCCGGGCCGGTATGCGGGCCTCGCGTGCGTCACCGTGCCCCTCCTCCGGTGATTTCGAGTCACGTTACCCACCCGTCACCGGCCGAACAAGAGCGCGGGACGCCACACCTCCGTCAGTGGTTACTGACGAGTAGTATTTGCGGTTACCGGCGAGTAGCATCGCCGTCGCGGGCACTCGTGCCGCCGGAAACAGGCAGGGCGGCACGAGGCCCGACACCCTTCACCGAGCCCCACCTTCGCCCCAGCCAGACCGCCACCGAACCCTCAAGAGAGGACGATCCGTGCCTCGTACCGCACGCGACGTCGTGTTCGTCGACGGCGTACGCACGCCGTTCGGCAAGGCCGGCCCCAAGGGCCTGTACGCGGACACCCGCGCCGACGACCTCGTCGTCCGCGCCATCCGCGAGCTCATGCGCCGCAACCCGTCCCTCCCGCCCGAGCGGGTGGACGAGGTCGCGATCGCCGCCACCACCCAGACCGGCGACCAGGGCCTGACCATCGGGCGGTCCGCCGCCGTGCTGGCCGGGCTGCCCAAGAGCGTCCCCGGGTACGCCGTCGACCGCATGTGCGCGGGGGCGATGACCGCCGTGACCACGTCCGGCGCCGGCATCTCGTTCGGCTCCTACGACGTCGTCATCGCCGGCGGCGTCGAGCACATGGGACGCCACCCGATGGGCGAGGGCGTCGACCCGAACCCGCGGTTCCTCGCCGACAGGCTCGTCGACCCGTCCGCCCTGGTCATGGGCTCCACCGCCGAGAACCTGCACGACCGGTTCCCCGGCATCACCAAGGACCGCGCGGACGCCTACGCCGTCCGCAGCCAGCAGAAGGTCGCCGCCGCCTACGCGGCCGGCAAGATCCAGCCGGACCTCGCGCCCACCGCGATCCGCTCCGCGGAGAAGGGATGGGGGCTCGCGACCGAGGACGAGCCGCCGCGTCCCGGCACGACGCTGGAGGACCTGGCCAAGCTGAAGACCCCGTTCCGCGTGCACGGCAACGTCACGCCGGGGAACGCCGCGGGGCTCAACGACGGCGCCACCGCCTGCCTGCTGGCCGCCGAGGACGTGGCCCGCGACCTCGGCCTCACCCCGAAGATGCGGCTCGTCGACTTCTCCTTCGCCGGTGTGGAGCCGGAGGTGATGGGCGTCGGGCCCGTCCCGGCCACCGAGCGGCTCCTCGCCCGCAACGCGCTGACCATGGACGACATCGGCCTCATCGAGATCAACGAGGCGTTCGCGGTGCAGGTGCTGGCGTTCCTGGAGCACTTCAAGATCGCCGACGACGACGCGCGGGTGAATCCGTGGGGCGGCGCGATCGCCCTCGGGCACCCCCTCGCCTCGTCCGGCGTGCGGCTGATGAACCAGCTGTCGCGCCTGTTCGAGGAGCGCACCGGCGTCCGGTACGGACTGACCACGATGTGCGTGGGCATGGGCATGGGCGGAACCGTCCTCTGGGAGAACGTCGGCTGGGAGGGCACCAAATGAGCGACGAAGTCGTTCGGGGGGTCCGGGGGACCGCCCCCGGAGAGGACACAGTGAGCGACGAAGTCGTTCGGGGGGTCCGGGGGACCGCCCCCGGAAAGGACACAGTGAGCAGCCTCGCGGGACTCTTCGCGGACGAGGTCGTCACGCGCGCGTACGTCAGGGACGTGGCGCTCCCCCACGGCGCGGGCACCCTCGCCCTCATCACACTCGACAACGGGCACGACCACACCAAGCCCAACACCTTCGGCCCGAACGGCCTCGCCGAGCTGAACACCGCCATCGACGCCGTCGCCGGACGCGACGACATCGTCGCCGTCGGCGTCACGGGCAAGCCGTTCATCTTCGCCGTCGGCGCCGACCTGAACGGCGTCCCGCTGATCGGGTCCCGCGCGGACGCGCACGCCATCGGCAGGCTGGGCCACGACGTGTTCCGGCGGCTCGGCGAGCTGGGCGTGCCGTCGTTCGCCTACTACAACGGCGCGGCGATGGGCGGCGGCGTCGAGATCGGCCTGCACTGCACGTACCGGACGATCTCGTCCGGTGTCCCGGCGTTCGCGCTGCCGGAGACGTTCCTCGGGCTCGTGCCCGGCTGGGGCGGGACGTACCTGCTGCCGAGGCTGATCGGCGCGGAGAAGGCGCTCAAGGTCGTCATCGACAACCCGATGGCCCAGAACCGCACGCTCAAGGGCGGGCAGGCGTACGACCTCGGCATCGCCGACGCGATCTTCGACTCGGCCGACTTCCTGGAGGAGTCGCTCTCCTGGACGGCCCGCGTCCTGAACGGGGAGATCACCGTCCGGCGGCCCGAGGTCGACAAGGGCAAGGCGTGGGACGACGCGGTCGCGATGGCGCGCTGGAACGTGGACGGCAAGCTCCACGGCGCCGCACCGTCCTTCACCCGGGCACTGGATCTGATCGCCGCGGCCAAGGACCGCACCCGCGACGAGGGCTTCGCCGCCGAGGACGACGCACTCGCCGACCTCATCATGAGCGACGAGCTGCGCGCCGGGCTGTACTCGTTCGACCTCACCCAGAAGCGCGCGAAGAGGCCCGCCGGGGCGCCCGACACGTCCCTGGCCCGCAAGGTCACCAAGGTCGGCGTCGTCGGCGCGGGCCTGATGGCCTCGCAGCTCGCGCTGCTGTTCGCGCGCCGCCTGGAGGTGCCGGTCGTGCTGACCGACATCGACCGGGAGCGCCTGGACAAGGGCGTCGGCTACGCGCACGACGAGATCGGCAAGCTGCTCGGCAAGGGACGCATCTCCCCCGACAAGGCCAACCGGCTCACGTCGCTGATCACCGGCTCGCTCGGCAAGGAGGCGTTCGCCGACGCCGACTTCGTCATCGAGGCCGTGTTCGAGGAGATGTCGGTGAAGAAGAAGGTGTTCGCCGAGGTCGAGGAGCACGTCTCGGCCGAGTGCGTCCTCGCGACCAACACCTCCTCGCTGTCGGTCGGCGAGATGGCGTCCGGGCTGCGGCATCCCGAGCGGGTCGTCGGCTTCCACTTCTTCAACCCCGTCGCGGTGCTGCCGCTGCTGGAGATCGTCCGGGGCGAGCGCACCGGCGACGCGGCGCTGGCGACCGCGTTCGCGACCGGCAAGGCGCTGAAGAAGTCGTGCGTGCTGGTCAAGGACGCCCCGGCGTTCGTCGTCAACCGCGTCCTGCTGCGGCTGCTGGCCGAGATCGTCCAGACGGTGGACGAGGGCACGCCGATCGAGGTGGCCGAGCGTTCCGCCGCCCCGCTGGGCCTGCCGATGCCGCCGTTCGTGCTGATGGGACTCGTCGGGCCCGCGATCGCGCTGCACGTGAACGAGACGCTGCACGAGGCGTTCCCGGACCGGTTCCCGCTGTCGGACAATCTCGCGAAGCTGGTCGCGTCCGGCAAGTCCGGCGTGTACCTGCCGGACTTCTCCGTCGACCCCGAGGTCGTGGAGATCTTCGCCGGGGGCGCGAACCCGTCGACCGAGGAGCAGGTCCTCGACCGGGCGCTCACCGCGCTCGCCGACGAGATCCGCATCATGCTGGACGAGGGCGTCGTCGCGGCCCCGCAGGACATCGACCTGTGCATGATCCTCGGCGCCGGCTGGCCGTTCCACCTCGGCGGCATCACCCCGTACCTCGACCGGTCGGGCGTCGCCGAAAAGGCGACCGGCCGCCGCTTCCTGGAACCCGGGGTGGCGTCCCTGCCCGCCTAGTCCCCCGCCGCTCCCGAAACCGGAAAGGGGCGTTTCGAACCGGATTCGAGACGCCCCTTTTCCGGCGTTCCCCCACTCCATGGGCATGCCCGCGTTTCGGCCGCGATAAGGCGCGCACATATGGGCATACGACTGACGGCCGTGTCGAGCACCCGGGAGGCGGAGGGGCCCAAGGATGAACCTGCTGCGCACGAAGTCGGTCGAACAGTCGATCCGCGACACCGAGGAACCCGCGCACCGGCTCCGGCGCGCGCTGTCGGCGCTGGACCTGACCGTGTTCGGGGTCGGCGTGATCATCGGGACGGGGATCTTCGTGCTGACCGGCCAGGTCGCCCGGGACAACGCGGGGCCCGCGGTCGCGCTGTCGTTCATCCTCGCCGCCGTGGTGTGCGGGCTGGCGGCGCTGTGCTACGCCGAGTTCGCCTCCACCGTCCCGGTCGCCGGGTCGGCCTACACCTTCTCCTACGCCACGCTCGGCGAGTTCCCCGCGTGGGTCATCGGCTGGGACCTCATCCTGGAGATGGCGCTCGGCGCGGCGGTCGTCGCCGTCGGCTGGTCCGGCTACTTCGCCTCGCTGCTGGACGACATCGGCATCACGCTGCCGACGGCCATCGCCGACCCGCCGGGCGAGGGCGGGACGGTCAACGTCCCGGCGATCGTGCTCGTGCTGCTGGTCACCGTGCTGCTCGTACTCGGCATCAAGATCTCCTCACGGGTCAACGCCGTCGTCGTGGCGATCAAGGTGTCGGTGGTGCTGCTGGTGATCTTCGCGGGGCTGTTCTTCGTCAAGGGCCGCAACTACGACCCGTTCATCCCGCCCTCGACGTCGACCCCCGAGGTCGCCGGCCTCGACGCGCCGCTGATGCAGGTGCTGTTCGGGGTCACGCCCGTCGCCTTCGGCTGGCTCGGGATCTTCTCCGCCCTCGCGATCGTGTTCTTCGCCTACATCGGGTTCGACATCGTCGCGACCGCCGCCGAGGAGGCCCGCCGCCCGCAGCGGGACCTGCCGATCGGCCTCATCGGCTCCCTCGTCGTCACGGCCGTCCTGTACGCGGCGGTGTCCGTCGTCGTCGTCGGCATGCAGAACTACAGGCGGCTGAGCACGGACGCGCCGCTCGCGGACGCGTTCAAGGCCGTCGGGCATCCCGTCTTCGCCACCATCATCGACGTCGGCGCCGTCATCGGCCTCACCACCGTCGTGATGATCCTGCTGCTCGGGATGAGCCGGATCTTCTTCGCGCTGAGCCGGGACGGGCTCATGCCCCGCTGGCTGTCGGTCGTCCACCCGAGCTTCGGCACCCCCTACCGGTCGACCGTCATCATGGGCGTGATCGTCGCGGCGCTCGCGGGGTTCATCCCGCTCGCCGAACTCGCCACCCTGGTCAACATCGGCACGCTGTTCGCGTTCGTCGTCGTCTCGATCGCCGTGGTGATCCTGCGGGGCACCCGGCCGGACCTGCCGCGCGCGTTCCGCACGCCGCTGGTACCGCTCGTCCCCGTCCTGTCCGTGCTGGCCTGCCTGTTCGTGATGATCAACCTGCCGGTGGAGACCTGGCTGCGGTTCCTGGTGTGGATGGCCATCGGCATCGTCATCTACGCCGCCTACGGCTACCGGAACAGCCGCCTGCAGCGCGCCGGCGCCACGGCGCCCGCCGGAAAGTGAGCACCTTTCCAGAAGCGCGGATGAGCGGGGCCCCGCCGTCATACGATCTTGGACGTCCGCGACGCTCCCAGCATGGACGGTGCAAGGCACATGACCGACGACACCACGCCCGACGGGCCGCCACCCTCGGACCGGATCGACTCCACCCGCCCCCACTCGGCCCGCGTCTGGGACTACTGGCTCGGCGGCAAGGACAACTACGAGGTCGACCGGGAACTCGGCGAGCAGATCGCCCAGGCGAACCCGCAGGTCGTCGCCATGGTCCGCGCCGACCGGACGTTCATGCGCCGCTCGGTGGCGTTCCTGGCGGAGCAGGGCGTCCGCCAGTTCCTCGACATCGGCACCGGGCTGCCGACCGAACCGAACGTCCACCAGGTCGCCCAGGCCATCGCCCCCGACTCCCGCGTCGTGTACGCCGACCATGACCCCGTCGTTCTCGCGCACGCCCGCGCGCTGCTGACCTCCACCCCGGCGGGCGCCACCGCCTATCTGGACGCCGACCTGCGCGAGCCGGGCCGGATCCTCACCGAGGCGTCCGCCACCCTGGACCTGGACCGCCCGGTCGCCATCACGCTCATGAGCCTGATGCACTTCGTGACCGACTTCGGCGACGCGCGCGCGATCCTGTGGCGGCTGCTGGACGCCGTCCCGTCGGGGAGCTGGCTGGCCTTCACCCACGCCACCGCGGAACTTGGCGGGCCGCAGGTCCGGGAGGCGTTCCGGACGTGGAACGAGAACGCCGTCCAGAAGGCGCGGCCCCGCGACCGCGACGAGGTCCAGGCCCTCATCGACGGGCTGGAGCCGGTGGACCCGGGGCTCGTCTCCCCGCCCCAGTGGCGGCCGGACGGCAAGGACGGCGCGGAACCGCGGGAAGTGCCGATGTGGGCGGCGGTCGCCCGCAAGCCCTGACCCGAGCGGCGAACCGGGCACGCGGACCGGGCACGCGAGCGGGCCCGTGAGGGGGGTCACTGTGTCCTTTTGTCCGCCGGGTGGGCACAATGGCCCGCATGGCTTCTCCACCTCTCGTCGCGGTGATCGGCTCCGGACCGGCGGGCATCTACGCCGCCGAAGCCCTCGTCAAGCAGACCGACGGCGACGTCCGCGTGGACGTGTTCGACCGGCTGCCGACGCCGTACGGGCTGGTGCGCTACGGCGTCGCCCCCGACCACAAGTCGATCAAGTCGATCGCCAAGTACCTGCAGAAGGTCCTGGAGAACCCGGCCGTCCGGTTCTTCGGCTGCGTGGAGCTGGGCCGCGACCTCACCCGCGCCGACCTGCTCGACTGCTACGACGCCGTCGTCTACTCCACCGGCGCGATGGTCGACCGGCACATGCGCATCCCGGGCGAGGACCTGCCCGGCAGCATCGCCGCGACCGACTTCGTCAACTGGTACTGCGGGCACCCCGACGCCGCCGACCACACCTTCGACCTGTCGGTCGAGGAGGTCGCGGTCATCGGCGTCGGGAACGTGGCCGTCGACGTCGTCCGGATCCTCGCCAAGACGGCGGACGAGCTGCGTGAGACCGACGTCCCCGAGCAGGTCATCGAGGCGCTGTCGCACAGCCGCGTCAAGCGCGTCCACATGATCGGGCGGCGCGGCCCGGCGCAGGCGAAGTTCACCACCAAGGAGGCCCGCGAGCTCGGCGAGCTGCCGAACGCGAGCATCCACGTCAGCCCCGAGGACATGGACCTCGACCCCGCGAGCGCCGAGCTGGCCGAAAGCGACCGGAAGGTCCGCGGCAACATCAAGGCGCTGCAGGCCTGGACGGGCGAACCGGCCGCCGGGCGCGCCCGCCACATCGACGTGCGGTTCTGGCGCGCCCCCGCGGAGATCACCGGCACGGACCGCGTCGAGGGCCTCCGGCTGGAGAGGACCCGCCTGGACGAGACGGGCCGCGTCACCGGCACCGGCGAGTTCGAGACGCTTCCCGTCGGCCTGGTGCTGCGCTCGGTCGGCTACCAGAGCGTCCCCCTCGACGGCGTCCCGTTCGACGAGCGCTCCTTCACGGTGCCGAACGAGGGCGGCCGCATCACCGGCCCGGACGGCGCACCCGTGCCCCGCGAGTACGTCGCCGGCTGGATCAAGCGCGGCCCGTCCGGCGTCGTCGGCACCAACAAGTCCGACGCCGCCGAGACCGTCGGCAACCTCCTGGAGGACATCGCCGGGTCGGAGACGACGCCCAAGCGCACCATCGAGGAACTGCTGGAGGCGCGCGGCCTGCCCGTCGTCACCTACGACGACTGGCTCAGGCTGGACGCCGCCGAGATCGCCCTCGCCGAGGCCCTCGACCGCGGTGAGCGCGTCAAGCTCGCCCGCTGGGAAGCGATGACGTCCGCCTGCCGCGGGCGGGAGTAATCGACCTTCGCGAGAAGATCCCCCGCGCAAGGTAGTGACGGGCGTATCACCTGAGCGCTACGGTGCGGCCTGTGACCGGCGGTCCAGAACTGTACGGGTTCCCTCCACCCGAGACCGTCCCCGACCTCAGGTGGCTGGGCCCCGACTACGTGTCCGTACTCGTGTACGACCTGACGCAGGGACTCCTGCGCCAGGATCCGCGCACGTCCGTGATGGGCGTGCGGTGCGAGGGCGAGCCCCTGCTCGAACCCTCGGTCGACCCGGCGGGCGTCATCCGCGCGCACGACGCCTGCTTCCCGCTGCAGGTCTTCCTGCAGGACGGCGCCGGGCGCCCCTGGCGCCTGCGTGGGCGATGGACGTACTCGGGCCGCGAACTCGGCACGGCTACCGCGTCCATCACCCACTTCTGGCACCTGGTGTCGGCGGAAGGCGTCTAGCCGCATCCGGGACCGGATCCAGTCCCGGTCGGGTGTCTAGTCCCGGTCGGAGGTCTCCCGGTCCGACGCCGCGGGGTCGTGTGCCTCCGGGGAGGTGATCCGCGCGATGTGCTCGGTGATGTCGCGGGCCAGGGCCTGCGGCGTGAGGCCGATGTCGGCGAGGATCTCACCGCGGGAGGCGTGGTCGAGGAACTCCTGCGGGATGCCGAACGTGCGGATCGGGGCGTCGACCCCGGTGTCGCGCAGGAGGCGGGCGACCGCGTCGCCGACGGCGCCGGTGCGGCCGTTGTCCTCGGCGACGGCGACCAGGGCGTGCTCGCGGGCGAGTTCCGGCAGCGCCGGGTCGATCGGCTTCACCCACCGGGGGTCGACGACGGTGACGCCGATGCCCTGCGCGGCGACCAGTTCGGCCGCCTCGACCGCGGGCGCCGCCATCGAACCGGCCGCGACCAGCAGGACGCGGGTTCCGTTGGAGCCGTCGTGGCGGGCCAGGACGTCCATCCCCCCGGCCTTGCCGATGGCCTCGATGTCGTCGATGGCCGGGCCCTTGGGGTAGCGGATCGCGGTCGGGCCGTCCGAGACGGCCACGCACTCGCGCAGCAGCTCCCGCAGCCGGGCGCCGTCACGCGGCACGGCGACGCGCATCCCCGGTACGAGCTGCAGGATCGACATGTCCCACATGCCGTTGTGGCTGGCGCCGTCGTCGCCGGTCACGCCGGAGCGGTCCAAGGCGAACGTGACGGGCTGCCTGTGCAGCGCCGCGTCCATCAGGACCTGGTCGAACGCGCGATTCAGGAACGTCGCGTACACCGCCACGACCGGGTGCAGCCCGCCCATCGCGAGGCCGGTGGCGGACGTGACGGCGTGCTGCTCGGCTATGCCCACGTCGAAGATGCGGTCGGGGAACGCCTCGGCGAACGGGGCCAGCCCGACCGGGTAGAGCATCGCGGCGGTGATGCCGACCACGTCGCGGCGCTCACGCCCGATCGCGACCATCTCCTCGCCGAAGATCTTCGTCCAGGCGGGGCCGCCCTTCTTGCGCACGAACGCGCCGGTGGCGGGGTCGAACGCGCCGCCGCCGTGCATGCAGTCCTCGGTGTCGTTCTCCGCCGGCGCGTACCCGCGTCCCTTGGTGGTGATGCAGTGCACGATGACCGGGCGGCCGAACCCGCGGGCGCGGCGCAGCGCGCGCTCGACGGCGTCCTCGTCGTGACCGTCGATGGGGCCGATGTACTTCATGCCGAGGTCTTCGAACATGGCCTGCGGCTGCAGGACGTCCTTGAGGCCCTTCTTGATGCCGTGCAGGGTCTCGTAGGCGACGTTGCCGACCACCGGTGCCCGCGGCACGGTCTTCTTGATGAGGTCGAGGGCGTGCTCGTAGCCCTGGGTGACGCGCAGGTCGGCGAGATGCCGCGCGAGGCCGCCGATCGTCGGCGAGTAGGAGCGGCCGTTGTCGTTGACGACGATGATGACGGGGCGGTCGACGCCGCCCGCGATGTTGTTGAGCGCCTCCCAGCACATCCCGCCGGTCAGCGCGCCGTCGCCGACGACCGCGACCACGGCGCGGTCGGTCTCACCGCGCAGCTGGAACGCCTTGGCGAACCCGTCGGCGTACGACAGCGCGGTCGAGGCGTGCGAGTTCTCGATGATGTCGTGCTCGGACTCGGCGCGGCTCGGGTAGCCGGACAGGCCGCCGCGCTTGCGCAGCTGCTCGAAGTCGTGCCGGCCGGTGATCATCTTGTGGACGTAGGCCTGGTGCCCCGTGTCGAACATGATCTTGTCGTGCGGCGAGTCGAAGACCCGGTGCAGCGCGATCGTCAACTCGACCGCGCCGAGGTTGGGCCCCAGATGCCCGCCGGTCTTGGAGACCGCCTGGACGAGGAACTCGCGGATCTCCTCCGCGAGCCGAGACAGTTGAGCGGCGTCCAGTCGTTTGAGGTCGTCGGGACCTGTGATCGACTCCAGCAGGCTCACTCGTTTCAACTCCTCCATCGGGGATCGGGTCTCCCCTGGCTCGGGCGCCGTTCCGAGTTTAATCCCGGTTCGCCCGTGACGCGCCGAAGGCCGCCCGCACGGCGCGTACGAAACGGCTACCCCCCGAGGAAACGACTGACCATACCGGTGGGGATGGGGTAGGAACAGAGCATGGTCGTCGAAGAGATTGTGCTGCTCAACGCGGAGGACGAGGCCGTCGGGACCGCACCGAAGAGCGCGAGCCACCATGAGGACACGCCGTACCACCTGGCTTTCTCCTGCTATGTGGTGGATACGCAGGGTCGTGTCCTGATCACTCGGCGCGCCCTGGGCAAGCGGACGTTCCCCGGCGTCTGGACGGGCAGCTGCTGCGGCCACCCCGGCCCGGGTGAGGGGCTGCGCGACGCGGTTCTCCGGCGGCTGAGGGACGAGCTGGGCATTCCGGACGCGTCGTTCACGTCCGTCCTGCCCGGGTTCCAGTACCGCGCGGTGGCCGAGGACGGGACCGTCGAGCACGAGCGCTGCCCCGTCGTGCGGGCCACCGTGCCGGCGGCCGGCGCGGCCGTCCACCCGAACCCGGATGAGGTGGAGCGGGCGGAGTGGTGGACGTGGGAGCGCTGCCTGGACCTCGCGGGGCGGCCCGAGTCCTCGCCGTGGTACCGGCTCCAGCTCGCCGAACTCGCACCCCTCGGCGCGCCGCTGGACTGGCCGGACGCCGGACGCCGGGACCTGCCGCCCGCGCTCGGCTGGTAGGCCGGCGGGCGGTCCGGACGACCGCTGCGGCCCTGCGGCCCGGCGAGTACGGCCCGCGGAGAACACGGCCGGAGCGAACGATTCGTCCCGTCCTGTGATGCGCATCACCGCTTGATCACTTTTCCGTCCCCGGTGTTGACCGGTGCGCCGTCCGAACGGACGCTTGCTTTTCCCGGGGTAATCGAAGGGACGGACGATGCGAGTACGTGCTCCCAGACGCCGCCTGACGGTGTTCGCGGCCGTTGCGATGACCGGCGCCCTCTCCATGTCGGCCTGCGGCGCGAACGAGGAGAAGGGCTCGAACAACGACAAGTCCGAGGTCGAGGTCTTCTCCTGGTGGACCGGTCCAGGCGAGGCCGACGGGCTGAAGGCGATGCAGGCCGACTTCGAGAAGAAGAATCCCGGCACCGAGTTCGTCAACGCTGCCATCGCGGGCGGGTCGGGCACGCAGGCCAAGGCCGTCCTCGCGAGCCGGCTCCAGAACAACAAGCCCCCGGACTCGTTCCAGGGCCACGCGGGCGCCGAGCTGCTCGACTACATCAAGGCCGGGCAGATCGAGCCGCTGGACGACTTCTACGCGCAGAACGGCCTGAAGTCGGTCTACCCGAAGCAGCTTCTCGACCAGATCACCTACAAGGGCCACATCTACTCGGTCCCGGTGAACATCCACCGGTCGAACGTGCTCTGGTACAACCCCGACATCCTCCAGGAGGCCGGGGTCTCCGGGCCGCCCACGTCGATCGCCGAGTTCATCACCGCGCTGAAGGCCGTCGACGACAAGACCGACAAGGTCCCGCTGTCGCTCGGCGCGCAGTGGACGGCCGACCACCTGCTGGAGAACGTCCTGCTCGGCAGCCTCGGCACCGACGCCTACAACGCGCTGTGGGAGCCGGGCGCCGACTGGGGCGGCGCGGCCGTCACCAAGGCGCTGAACGAGTTCGCCGAGATCATGAAGCTCACGACGCTGGAGGCGGCGTCCACCGACTGGCAGGGCGCGGCCAAGGCCGTCGTGGACGACAAGGCCGCGTTCAACATCATGGGCGACTGGGCGTACGGCTACTTCACCGGCGCCGCGCCCAACGGCCTCGGCAAGAAACTCGACGTCGACTTCAAGTACGCGCCCGCACCGGGCACCCAGGGCACCTACATGTGGCTGTCGGACAGCTTCACCCTGCCCAAGGGCGCGCCGCACCGCGGCGGGGCGACCGCGTGGCTGAAGGAGGTGTCCAGCAAGGAGGGGCAGGACCTGTTCAACCCGAAGAAGGGTTCCATCCCCGCCCGCACGGACGGCGACAAGAGCCTCTACACCGGGTACCTCCAGTACGCGCTGGAGCGGTGGACCAGCCCTGACATCAAGCTCGCGGGCTCGTTCTGGCACGGCGTGACCGCCAGCAACAAGTGGCACACCGACATCGACACCGCGGTGGGTCTCTTCCTCCAGGACAAGGACGTGGCCAAGCTCCAGGAGGGCCTGGTGAACGCGGCCAAGAACAGCGGACAGTGAGGCTTCGCCGTACCCGGAAGTGGCTGCCGGGCCTGCTGCTGGTCTCGCCGTCCATCGTCGCGATCGGCCTGTTCGTCTACGGGCTCATCTTCTGGAACACGCGGGTCGCGCTGAGCGGCAAGCACGACGAGATCTCGGAGTACGGGTTCGACGGGGGCGAGAACTTCGTCGACCTGTGGGACCAGCCGAGCTGGCCGGGCGCCGTGCGCAACGCACTGGTGTTCACGGCCGTGTTCGTCGTCGGCGCGCTGCTGCTCGGCGCGTTCCTCGCGTTCCTGATGGACAAGGGCATCCGCGGCGAGGCGTCCTTCCGCATCATCTACCTGTTCCCCATGGCGGTGTCGTTCATCGCCACGGGCGTGGTGTGGCGCTGGCTGATGAACCCGGCGCCGCCGCAGCGCGCGGTCGGCCTCAACCAGCTGTTCGACAAGCTCCATCTGGGGGCGCTGGCGAACAATTGGTGGCAGAACCCGGACTGGGGCATGGCGGCGATGGCACTCCCGGCGATCTGGCAGATGTCCGGATATGTCATGGCGTTGTATCTGGCCGGGTTCCGCAGCGTCCCCGAGGACCTGCGGGAGGCGGCGCGGGTGGACGGCGCGTCCGAGTGGAAGGTGTACCGGTACGTGGTGTTCCCGCAGCTCCGCCCGGTGACGCTGTCCGCGCTGATCATCCTCGGGCACATCTCGCTCAAGGTGTTCGACCTGATCATGGCGATCGCCGGCAAGCAGATCATCACCTATGTCCCCGCCATCGCCACCTACGTCGAGATCTTCGACCGGCACGATCCCGCCAACGGCGCCACGATCGCCACGTACATGCTCGTCGCGGTGGCCCTCCTGGTCATCCCGTACCTGGTCTGGTCGGTGCGCGGGGAGCGGCGGCGATGACGGCCGCGAAAGCGCCGGCGGCGCGCGGGGCGTCCGGCATCGGGCAGATCGCCAAGCTGGCCGTCCTGCTGGCGTTCGTCCTGCTGTTCCTCATCCCCGTGTACGTGCTGGTCGTCACGAGCTTCAAGCCGCTGGAGGAGGCCGACCCGAGCAGCGCGTGGAGCCTGCCGGACCAGTGGAGCACCTACGGCTGGAGCGCCGCCTGGAGCGAGCTGAAGGGCGGCCTGGCCAACAGCGTCAAGATCGCCGTCTCCGGGTCGATCATCTCGGCGGTGCTCGGCTCGCTGAACGGCTACGTCCTGTCCAAGTGGCGGTTCCCCGGCGCGGACGTCGTCTTCACCCTGTTCCTGTTCGGCATGTTCATCCCGTACCAGGCGGTGATGATCCCGCTGGCCGGGCTGCTGACGGAGGTGGAGCTGTCCGGGACGATCCGGGGCCTGGTCCTCGCGCACGTCGTGTACGGCATCCCGATCTGCACGCTGATCTTCCGCAACTACTACGTGACGATCCCCGACGAGCTGATCGAGGCGTCCCGCGTCGACGGCGCCGGGATACTCCGCACGTACTGGTCGGTCGTCCTGCCGGTCTCGGGCCCGGCGTTCGCGGTGACGCTGATCTGGCAGTTCACCTCGATGTGGAACGACTTCCTGTTCGCGGTGTTCCTCGGTGCCCCCGACAGCTGGCCGGTCACGGTGATGCTGAACAACACCGCGGGCTCGGGTGCGGTCGCCGTCCAGTACAACCAGCAGATGGCGTCGGCGCTCCTGGCGTCCCTGCCGACCCTCCTCGTCTACTTGCTGCTCGGACGATTCTTCATGCGCGGACTGATGGCGGGGGCGTTGAAGGGCTGATCCCACGAACACGACAACCCGACCGCCTTCTCAGGCGTCACATGGATGATCGAAGGAGATCCGGATGGGAATCGAACGGTTTACCGAACGTCCCATGCCGGACAACTACCCGTTCGCCTCATCCGTTGGCATATCCGCCAAGATGCGCCTAACCTCTCGGGCATCGTCGCCCGGCACACCGGCGTCCCGCCGGACCCCCGGCGATCCCGAGGCGACGGAGACCGGGCGAACACTGGAGGTGACCGCGTGCAGGCGATGAGTGTTCAGCAGCCCTGGGCGTTCGCGATAGCGCGGGGCGGCAAGACCGTCTCCAACCAGGGACTGCCGACCGCCTACCGCGGCCCGGTGCTCATCCACGCCTCCATGCGCGTCGACCTGAAGGCGTGCGACTCCCCGCTCATCCAGGCCGCCGGCTGGGACCCGCGCGACCCCCTCGCCACCATCGGCGCCGTCATCGCCGTCGCCGACCTCGACCACGTCTGCTCCGCGACCGTCCCGCCGGTCGAGCGGGGCTCCTGCGACTGCGGCCCCTGGTCGGACCGAGGCGCCCACCACTGGCACCTCAACGGCGTACGGGCCCTCCCCCGCCCCATCGTGTCCCTCGGCCACCCCGGCCTCTGGCAGCCGAAGCCCTCCCTGGTCGCCGAGGTGACCACGATGTTCGCCACCACCGCCGCCCTCAACAACGCCACCTGAGGGTGAACGGCTCACTACGCTGAGCCTCTGTTCCATCAGGTGAACGGGGGGTTCGGAACCATGCGCGTCGTCCATGATCACGGCGGCTTCGGTCGGTACACGCTGGAGGATCTGCACACCCTGGAGGCAGACGGCGGGGGCTTCGAGCTCGAAGACGGCTGGCTGATCGAGTTGGCTCCGAGCCCACGGCACAATATCGCGGCGCGACGGATCCGGGACATCGTCACGGCGGCGGGGGCCGACTCCGAGGTTTTCGTCGACGGCGGCGGCTCGTGGGAGATCAGCACACCGGCGGGCATTCGCAAACCGGACGTGTTCGTCATACCCAACGAGGTTTTGGACGCCGCGATCGTCGATCAGTTCCCAGTGGGCATTTCCGGACGGGACGTTCTCCTGATGGCCGAGGTCATCTCGCCCGGCACCAGCAGCGAACGAACCGACCGGGTCAGGAAGCCCAAGGAGTACGCGGCTCTGGGCATCCCGCAGTTCTGGATCGTCGAGTTCACTCCTCGCCCGAAGGTGCAGGTCCATGTCCTGGACGACGAGGCGCATGCATATCGCCTGGCTCGTACGGTCCACGGCGGGGAGCCGCTGGAGGTCAGCGTCTCGGCGGACAGGCCGTTCACCGTGCGGTTCGACCCGAAGACCCTGGTGGAACTTCCCCGGTACCTTACGGATCTCTGAGTGCGTCGGCGGCGTGGCGGAGGCGGGTGAACTCGGCGGTGATGCGATCGAGCGGCCAGGACGCGTTGAGTCCGCTCGGGTTGGGCAGGACCCAGATTTTCGCGGGGCCGAACGTCTCGTCCTGGGGGCCGATCTGGGTGCGCGGACGGCCGAACGCGGTGCGGTAGGCGGTCACCCCGGCCACGGCGAGGTAGGCGGGGCGGTGCCGTTCGACGAGCGCTTCGAGGCGGCGTCCGCCCTCGCGGAGTTCTTCGCCGGTCAGCTCGTCGGCGCGGGCGGTGGTGCGGCGCGCCAGGTTGGTGATGCCGAGGCCGTAGGAGGGCAGGAGGTCCTGCTCGGACGGGTCCAGCAGCCGGTCCGTGAAGCCGGAGCGGTGCAAGGCGGGCCAGAAGCGATTGCCGGGACGCGCGAAGTGGTAACCGGTGGCGCCGGAGTAGAGGCCGGGGTTGATGCCGCTGAACAGAACGCGGAGCGCCCCGCCGTCCGACGGAAGGACGTCGGGGATGACACGGTCGCGGGCGGCCTCCAGGTCGGCCTTGCTAGGGCGCATCAGACCAGATTACGGATGATCAGCATAACCGCGGACGTGCCGACGACGATGAGGAGCGCGAGGCGGAGGCGTCCGGCGTCCAGGTAGCGGCGCAGCGGGCCGGCGGCGAGGAACCCGGCGAGGACGAACGGGAGGAGCTCCAGGCCCGCGGTGACCTGCCGGGCGGGGAGCTGCCCGGCGAGGGCGAGGGTCGCGAGGGACAGCAGCGCGCCGCCGATGAAGAACAGCGCCAGGGTCGCACGGACGCGGGGGCCGCTCTCACGCTGGTACAGCAGCGCGATCGGCGGGCCGCCGATGCCGGACGCGGTGCCGGTGGTGCCGGAGATGAGCCCGGCCGCGGCGAGCGTCCGCCGGTTGCGGGGCACCTCCCGCGACCAGGCCGTCGCGGCGAGCGCGGCGAGGACGACGAAGCCGATCACGATGCTGAGCGTGCGGTCCGGGACGGCCGCGACCAGCCAGGCGCCGAGCGGCGTCCCGGCGAGGCGGCCGCCGAACGCCCAGCCGATTCCCCGCAGCTCGACGTGCCTGAACTCCTGGGCGAGGGTCGCGACGGGAAGGACGAGCGCCATGACGAGGATCGAACCCGGCATCAGGGACGGGAACAGCATCGTCACGATCGGGGTCGCGACGAGCCCGACGCCGAGGCCGACGCTGCCCTGCACGATCGCGCCGACCAGCGCGGCCAGCCCGCCGAACAGGAGAAACTCGAGATGCGACACGCCGTGGAGGCTATATCCCCATCTTTCCGGTCTGCGATCGCCCCATCACGCCGACGCCTCGGTGAGGCGTTCGAGTTGCTCGTCGGTCAGCGTCGTGCGGGCGGCCTCGACGAGCGGCGGGAGCTGGTCGAGCGTCCGGGCGCTGGCGATGGGCGCGGCGACGGTCGGCTGTGCGGCGAGCCAGGCCAGGGCCACGGTCGCGACGGCGGCGCCCTGCTCCTCGGCGACGATGTCGAGGGCGGCCAGGACCCTGCGCCCGCGTTCGGTCTCCAGGTGCCGTGCCGCCTTCCCGGCGCGCACACTGTCCACATTGGCCCCGGGACGGTACTTGCCCGTCAGGAACCCGGACGCGAGGCCGTAGTAGGGCAGGGCGGTGAGCCCGTGCCGTGCGGCGATGTCGCGGCGCGGCCCTTCGTAGGTGTCGCGCGACACCAGGTTGTAGTGCGGCTGGATCGCCACATAGCGGGCCGTCCCTTGACGTTCGCTGAACTCCAGGGACGCCTCCAGCCGGTCGAGTTCGATGTTGGACACCGCGATCTGCCGGACCTTGCCCTCGGTGACCAGCTCGTCCAGCGCCGTCATGATCTCTTCGACGGGGACGGACGGGTCGTCGAAGTGCGTGAAGTACAGGTCGATGCGATCGGTGCGGAGCCGCCTGAGCGAGTCGTCCGCGGCGGCCTTGATGTTCGCCGGGGCCAGGCCCATGCGGTCGGGATGCCTGCCGACCTTGGTCGCTATCACCATGTCGTCCCGGTTGCCGCGAGCCTGCGCCCACTCCCCGATGATCGTCTCGGACTCCCCGCCGCTGTTGCCGGGCGCGGACGCCATGTACGAGTCGGAGGTGTCGATGAAGTTGCCGCCCGCCGCCGCGTAGGCGTCCAGGATCTCGAACGAGGTCTCCTTGTCCGCCGTCCACCCGAAGACATTGCCGCCCAGGCAGAGCGGAAAAGCGTCCAGCTCACCGATCCTGCTCATGTCAGCCATACAGCGATCCAATCAACGCGGTTCGAGACGGCCATTCCCAAGAGCGCGGGTAACACTCACTGCCGCAGCGGCCGGTCTTGCAGGAACCGGTCGATGACCTGCGCGGCCTGCTTGATGTCGCCTCCGCAGAAGCACAGGAACCCGCCGCGTCCGCGCGGAGCCTCATGGAAAGCCCAACCGCCGCCGGGCGCCGCCAGCACGCACAGGGACACGGCGACTCCGGCTCCGGAGACGAGCAGCAGCGGCGTCCTCGCCGGGACGACCTGGGAACGGTAGCTCTTCACACAGCGCCACCCGCGCCGCTCCAACGCGAGAGCGAGCAGGTCCAGGTACCGCACGGCGGTGTCACGGTTTCGTTCGGTGCGCCACTTAAGGCACCGGAAGCGGATCATCCGGCGCACCTGGTAGCCCGTCAGCGAAGCGCGGCCCACGTGACCTTGCCCCCTTCGTTGAGCGGGCGGACGCCCCAGTCGTGCACCAGTTCGGCCACGAGCAGCAGCCCGCGCCCGGAGATGGCGGCGTGGTCCTCCGCCTGGACGACCGGACGCCCCTCGCCCGCGTCCCACACCTCCACCACGGGACGGCCGTCGCGCTCGTCGCGGAACACCCGCACGACGATCGGCCCCTTCCCGTGCCGCCAGGCGTTGGTGACGAGCTCGCAAACGACGAGCCGCCCGACGTAGTCGTCGGTGATCCCCCACTCGGCGAACCGCTCGGCGAGAAACCGCCGCGCGAGCCGGGGAGCCTCCTCGGTCGGGTCGAGGACGAGCGGAGGCGGAACCTCTGGGGCAAGAGCTGTTGATGGCATGGCTGCGACCTAACGTCGTCGGATTGATCGCCCCCTATTGAGCCACCACGCACGTACTCAGCGTCACGAAGCGCAGGTGGTTGCCTGGCTATCTCTTCTGACCAGATTTCTGAACTTGGTAGCCGCTTGAGTCAAGGTTGGTGAACGATGCCCGCATGGCACCACGACGGTCGAGAGCGAAGGTCAGCCCGAGCCTGGTCGCGTTCGGGCGCAGGTTCCGCAGATTCCGGGAGGCGAAGGGATGGAGCCAGGAGAACGTTGCACGTCGCGCTCGTGACGGAGAGGGCGTCACGTCTCAGTACATCGGGCAGGTCGAAACCGGCCGGACGCGCTGCACCCGCGAGTTCGCCGAGCAGATGGATCAGGAGTTCGAAGCGAACGGTGAGCTGGTCGAGTTCTGGGAGGACCTCGTGAAGGGGGCCGAGTTCCCGACCTGGTACGAGTGGCTCCCAATCGAGGAGACGGCGGAGGAGCTGACCTGCTACAGCCTCTCGCTCGTCCACGGCCTGCTCCAGACACCCGGCTACGCCGAGGTGCTGCTGTACGGCGACAAGGAGAAGACCGAGGAACGCCTCGCCCGGCAGGGCATCCTCACCCGCAAGAGTCCGCCCCCGCCCGGCTGCACCTTCCTTGTGGACGAGGGCGTACTGCTACGCGAGGTCGGGAACCCGCAGATCATGCGTGAGCAGTGTGATCACCTCATCGAGGCGCCGAAGACCCTGGGGGTATCCCTGCAAATCGTGAAGATGCGAGGCGACCACCTCGGGAACATCAGTTCCTTTACGATCGCGACCATGGAGGATATGCGGGAGGTCGCGTACTTCGAGTGCCCGGCACGCGGATTCACATTGGAGGGGAGTGACGAGCTCGCCACCATCCGCCGGACACTGCGAGAGGTGCGGGCCTTGGCCCTCCCGACAGATCAGTCGCTTGATGTCATCCGAAAGGTGCAGGCAGAACGATGGACCTGAACACGGCCACCTGGCGAAAGAGCACCCACAGCGGCGGTACCGGAGGCGAGTGCGTCGAACTCGCGTCGGGCCCCGGCATCATCGCCGTCCGCGACTCCAAGAACCCGGACGGGCCCAAGCTGCTCCTGGGACGCGACGAGTTCGCAGCCTTGGTGGACGTCCTCAAGCACTGACACTCCCCGAGACGCGAGAGTGCCCCGACCCCTGACCGGGAGCGGGGCATTTCCCGTGCGTCCTGTAACACCTCGTCGGCCGCATGGATAGGGTCGCGTTTCATGCGTCCCCCCGAGGAGCTGTCGTCGGTCGATTGGTCTGCGCTGACCCATGCCTACGGCGCCGCCGACGACGTCCCCGAGCTGATCCGCGCGCTCTACCTGGAGGACGAGGAGCAGGTCGAGGAGGCTCTCTACGAGCTGTTCGGCAACGTCCACCACCAGGGCACGGTCTACCCGGCGACGGTGGAGGCGGTTCCGTTCCTGGCCCACGCCGCGCTACACGCCGTGCTCAAACGCGATCACGTGCTGCTGCTGCTCGTCGTGATCGCCGACCAGGCGACGCCCGCGGATGCGGTGACCGAGGCCGCCCGGGCGGCGGTCGGAGCGGTGGCGCCGGACTTGTCGTCCTGCCTGGATGACGCGGATCCGGCCGTTCGCCGGCTGGCCGTCCGGGTGGCCGCCGTGGCGACCGACCCCGAGGCGGTCGCGGAGCGGCTGACCGCGGTGTACGTCGCCGACCCGGACGCCGACGTACGCGCCGACGCGCTGACCGCACTCGCCCGGGCGGACCCGGACGAGGCGCGGGAGGCCGCTGCGCTGAGCGACGGCGTCCCTGCGATCCGGCTGGCCTCCGCGCTGCTGCGTCTCGAACGGTCGGCGCCGCCCTACCCGGCCGAGCTGATCGACGTGCTCGCCGCCGACGGCACGCACGCGGACGGGGAGACCTTTCCCGAACTGGGCAGCCAGGAGGATCGGCTGACCACGCTGCTCACGGCGGACGTGGACGCCGGGCTCGCGGTCGCCGCCCGCTGGGTGGCCGCCGGCGACCCCCGTGGGCGGGGGTCCTGGCTGGCCGAGGACGTGGCCAACGCCTGGCGCGACCACGAAGAACAGGTCGTGGCAGTCCTCGCCGCCGCGCTGCCGCACCAGGTGGACGCCGACGCGCTCGGGCTCCGACTGGAAGCGATCGCCCGCTGGATCAGCGGTGTGCAGGACGTGGAGGCCGGGCTGCGGGATGTGCTCCTCGGGCATGCGGCCTCGCCGGAACCCCGAGTGGCGCAGGCCGCCCAGCTCGCCCTGGCCCGGTGCGGAGACGAGCGGGTCCTGGCCGGTCCGTTCGAGCCGTGTGCGATGGCACTGGCCGTGGCCCCCGGCGACGCGCTCGCGCACGTCCGGAAGGCGCTCCCGGCCGCCGACGGCAACAGCGCGATCGCGTTGGTCTCCGCTCTCGATCCCCCGGCCGCCGCGCGACTGCTCCCCGAGCTCACCGATCTCCTCCACGCCGGGCGGGCCGTCATCCCGGTGGCCCGCGTCCTGGGCACGCTCGACGGGGCGGACCGCGAGGTTCTGGGGCTGCTGGCCGAAGCGATGAAGAGCGACAACGAGATGCTGCGTGCGACCGCCGCCGCCTCCCGCGCGCTGCTCACCGGCGAGGCGGCGCCCGCGATCCGCGTGCTCGAACCGCTGCTGACGACGGGACGGCAGATCGCCTGGTATCTCCCCGAGGCCGGCCGCCTGGGCGCCGCGGGCGCTCCCCTGGTCCCGAGGATCGAGGAACTCCTCGGCTCACCGGAGCCCTGGCCTCGGATGGCCGCCGCGGAGGCGCTCTGGCGCATCACCGGCGACTCCGCGTCCGCGGTGCCGGTCCTGACGGAACTCGCCGGGGCCTCCCCGGTCGGGCTGCGCGCGCTGGAGACCCTGGCCGAGATCGGCACGACACCGGCGGAACTGCAGCCGAGGCTCCGGCACTGCGCCTGGTCGCCGACGCGCCTGATGCCGGTGGGCTGGCCGCCGGAGATCCCGCATCCGGACGAGAAGCTCCGCGCCACGGCCCTGCGCCTGCTCGGTTAGGACGGGTCTCCCGCGCCAAGCCCTTGCGACGCGAACGGGCCGCCCCGTGAGGAGCGGCCCGTTCGCGGTGGTGTGGGTTACTTGCGGATCAGGTTGCGGAGGACGTACTGGAGGATGCCGCCGTTGCGGTAGTAGTCCGCCTCGCCGGGGGTGTCGATGCGGACGGTGGCGGTGAACTCCTTGCCGTCCGCCTTCACCGTCACCTCGTCGGGGACGCCGCCCTCGTTCATGGCGGTGACGCCCGTGATGTCGAACGTCTCGGTGCCGGTGAGGCCGAGGGACTCCGCGGACTCGCCGTCCTTGAACTGCAGCGGCAGGACGCCGAGGCCGATGAGGTTCGAGCGGTGGATGCGCTCGTAGGACTCGGCGATGACGGCGCGGACGCCGAGGAGCGCGGTGCCCTTGGCGGCCCAGTCGCGGGACGAGCCGGAGCCGTACTCCTTGCCGGCGATGACCACGAGCGGGATGCCCTGCGCGACGTAGTTCTGCGACGCGTCGTAGATGAACGACTGGGGTGAGCCGTCCCGGGTGAAGTCGCGGGTGTAGCCGCCCTCGACGTCGTCCAGGAGCTGGTTGCGGAGCCGGATGTTGGCGAACGTCCCGCGGATCATGACCTCGTGGTTGCCGCGGCGCGAGCCGTAGGAGTTGAAGTCCTTGACCGCGACGCCGTTGTCCTGGAGGTACTGCGCGGCGGGCGTGCCGACCTTGATGGCCCCGGCCGGGGAGATGTGGTCGGTGGTGACCGAGTCGCCCAGCTTCGCCAGGACGCGGGCGCCGTGGATGTCGGTGACCGGCTCCGGCTCGGCGCCCATGCCGTCGAAGTACGGGGCCTTGCGGACGTAGGTGGAGTCCGGGTCCCACTCGAACAGGTCGCCGGTCGGGATGTCGAGGCCGGTCCAGCGCTCGTCGCCCTTGAAGACGTCGGCGTAGTCCTTGACGAACATCTCCTGCCCGATGGACGACTCGACGATCGAGGCGACCTCCTCCGGCTCGGGCCACAGGTCGCGTAGGTAGACGGGGCCGTCGGTGCCCTCGGCGATCGGGTCGTTGAGGATGTCGATGTCCATCGTCCCGGCGAGCGCGTAGGCGATGACCAGCGGCGGCGACGCCAGGTAGTTCATCTTCACGTCGGGGCTGATGCGGCCTTCGAAGTTGCGGTTGCCGGACAGCACCGCGGTGACCGCGAGGTCGTTGTCGTTGACGGCCTTGGAGATCTCCGGCTGCAGCGGGCCGGTGTTGCCGATGCAGGTGGTGCAGCCGTACCCGACGAGGTTGAAGCCGATCTTGTCGAGGTACGGGGTGAGGCCGGCGCGCTCGTAGTAGTCGGTGACGACCTGCGATCCGGGCGCGAGCGAGGTCTTGACCCACGGCTTGCGGGTCAGGCCCTTCTCCACGGCGTTCCTGGCCAGCAGCGCCGCGCCGATCATCACGTACGGGTTGGACGTGTTGGTGCAGGACGTGATGGCGGCGACGGCGACGTGGCCGTGGTCGAGTTCGAAGCTCGTCCCGTCGTCGAGGGTGACGGGGACGCGGTGGTGCGGGCGGCCGGAGCCGTTGGCGTCGACGTGCCGGGGCTTGTCGCCCTCGGTCTCCTGGTGGATCGCCGGGCTGTCCGAGGCCGGGAAGCTCTCGTTGGACGCCTCGTCCAGCGCGCCCAGGACGCTCTCGACGTAGTTCTGCACGTCCCGACGCCAGGTGGTCTTGGCGTTCGACAGGGCGATGCGGTCCTGCGGGCGCTTCGGGCCGGCCAGCGACGGGACGACCGTCGAGAGGTCCAGCTCCAGGTACTCGGAGAACTCGGGCTCGACGGACGGGTCGAGCCACATGCCCTGCGCCTTCGCGTACGCCTCGACGAGCGCGATCTGCTCCTCGTCGCGGCCGGTCAGCCGCAGGTACTTCAGCGTCTCGCCGTCGACAGGGAAGATCGCGCAGGTGGAGCCGAACTCGGGGCTCATGTTGCCGATCGTGGCGCGGTTGGCCAGCGGCAGCGCGTGCACGCCCTCGCCGTAGAACTCGACGAACTTGCCGACGACGCCGTGCTCGCGCAGCATCTCGGTGATGGTCAGCACCAGGTCGGTCGCGGTGGTGCCGGCGGGCAGCTCACCGGTCAGCTTGAAGCCGACGACGCGCGGGATGAGCATCGAGATCGGCTGGCCGAGCATCGCCGCCTCGGCCTCGATGCCGCCGACGCCCCACCCGAGGACGCCGATGCCGTTCTGCATGGTCGTGTGCGAGTCGGTGCCGACGCACGTGTCGGGGTAGGCGGCGCCGTTCCGGTCGAACACGACGCGGGCGAGGTGCTCGATGTTGACCTGGTGGACGATGCCGGTGCCGGGCGGGACGACCTTGAACTCGTCGAACGCCGTCTGCCCCCAGCGCAGGAACTGGTAGCGCTCCTTGTTGCGCTCGTACTCCCGCTGCACGTTGCGCTCGAACGCCTGCGGCGTGCCGAAGTAGTCGACGATGACGGAGTGGTCGATGACCATCTCGGCCGGGGCGAGCGGGTTGATGTTGCTCGCGTCCCCGCCCAGTTCGCGGACGGCCTCGCGCATCGTGGCCAGGTCCACCACGCACGGCACGCCGGTGAAGTCCTGCATGATCACGCGGGCCGGGGTGAACTGGATCTCCTTGCTCGGCTCCGCCTGCGGGTCCCACCCGGCGAGCGCGCGGATGTGGTCGGCCGTGACGTTCGCGCCGTCCTCGGTGCGCAGGAGGTTCTCCAGGAGCACCTTCAGGCTGTACGGGAGACGGGCCGAGCCCTCGACCGCGTCCAGCCGGTGGATGTCGTACGACTTGTCGCCTACCTGCAGCTTGTCAAGGCTGCCGAAGCTGTTCGCGGACACGGACTCCTCCTCCGTCGACACCGCGCGTCCGGTCCGGGACATGAGCGCGCGGCGCTTCGTCTTGGTCTTCGTGTCCCGCCCGTGGCCGACGTCGTGCGTGGCGAGGCGGGTACCTGCTCACCTTCTTGATCCTGCCCTAGTCGGGCTTCTGACCGAGAATCGGGGGAGCCTAACTTCTGCCGGTTTTCTCTTGACGTCAAGCTATCTCCAATTTATCTCGACATCAAGCTACTTGCACCCTCCCCGGGGCCACCGGCACGGCCGGAGCCCGTGCCGCCCCCCGGCCGGACGCCGCGGCCGGGAGGCGCAGCGGGCATGGGCCGGTGCGGCGTGGCGGGCACCCCGGACGTTGACGATCGCTTCCCCGGTCGTTAAGGCGGCTTTAAAAGAGTTGTGGCTAACGTCCTGACGGCAATCGGAAGTCGCCGAATTCCGGCGGCCGACCGGAAGAACAATGGGAAGGAATTCCTGTATGCGCAGGACCATCGCCTATCCACTCGCCATTCTCACGGCCGCCGGGTCGACGCTGGTCACCGCCGGTCCCGCGGCCGCGCACGGCTACATCTCGTCCCCGCCGAGCCGGCAGGCATTGTGCGCCGCGGGCGCCGTGCCCGACTGCGGTCCCATCCAGTTCGAGCCGCAAAGCGTCGAAGGCCCGAAGGGACTGCGCAACTGCCACGGCGGGCTCAGCCAATTCGCGGTGCTGTCCGATGAGAGCCGCAACTGGCCGGCGAAGTCCGTCGGCGGCACGGTGAGCTTCAGCTGGACGCTCACCGCACGCCACCGCACCAGCACCTGGGAATACTTCGTCGGCGGCACCCGCGTGGCCGTCTTCGACGACGGCAACCAGATCCCGAACTCGGTCGTGACGCACCAGGTCGACCTCAGCGACTTCCCGGGGCGGCAGACCGTCCTGGCGGTGTGGAACATCGGTGACACGCCCATGGCGTTTTACAACTGCGTCGACCTCGACATCGGCGGCGGCTCCGGGACGCAGCCGCCTGCGCCGTCCCCCGGCCCGACGGCCGAGCCCTCCACCGCCCCGACGACCGCGCCCTCCACTCCCCCGACGCGGCCCGCGCCGACCGGCGCGCCCGCGGACGGTGAGGCCTGGCGGCCGGGCGTGACGTACCGCGTCGGCGACGAGGTCACCTACGAGGGCGTCCGGTACCGGTGCCGCCAGGCGCACACGACGATCCGCAGCTGGGAGCCGGTGTTCACCCCGGCCCTGTGGCTGGCGCCGTGAGCCCCCGTCCCCGCCGCCGCGCCGTGCTGCCGGCGGTGCTCGTCGTGCCCCTGCTGCTGACGGCGTGCGGCGGCGGGCAGGAGCGGAGCGCATCGTCCGACCCGGCTGGCGCCTCCTCGGCCGCCCCGGCCGCGTCCGGCTACAACGACACCGACGTGATGTTCCTGCAGATGATGATCGCGCATCACCGGCAGGGAGTGGAGATGGCCCGGGTGGCCGCGGAGCGCGCCGAGCGCGACGAGGTGCGCATTCTCGCCGCGGCCGTCGTGGCGACGCAGTCGCAGGAGGTGAAGACGATGAGCTCCTGGCTCCGCTCGTGGTCGAAGCCGACCACGAACGACCACCCGCCGAACGTGCACGCCGCCCACGGCGGCATGCCGGCCACCGGCCCCAAGGAGATCAAGACCCTGAAGCGGACCAGGGGCGCCGGGTTCGAACCGGCGTTCCTCAACCTGTTCGTCGCGCATCAGCACAACGCCGTGGAGATGGCGCGGATGGAGGCGGGCAAGGGCGGCAACCGCGACGCCAAGGCGTTCGCCAAGCGCGTCCAGGAGTCCCGGACGGACCAGATCCGGCAGATGCTCGGCCTCCTCAACAGCTGAGGCCGGGGTGGGGTGCCGGGCGGGTTTTCCTTCGCCGGGCGGAGCGCGGCCATAGCGGCCCCGGTCCGCCCGGCGAAGCATGACCGAACATTCCGAACCCGGTCTTTCGATCCACATATAAGGGTCTATTGTCCGATCGTGGCTACAGTGTTGCTGGTTGAAGACGACGACCATGTCCGGCAGGCGTTTCTGCGGGAACTGCGGGATTTGGGGCATGCGGTGCGCAGCGCCGCGCGGGCGCTGGACGCGCTGCGGGACGTGGCCGCCGACGCGCCCGACGTGGTCGTCCTCGACCTGGGGCTCCCCGACCTCGACGGCGGTGAGGCACTGAAGATGCTGCGCGCGGTCTCGGACGTGCCGGTGATCGTGGCGACGGCACGGGACGGCGAGCAGGAGATCATCCGCCTCCTGCAGTCGGGTGCCGACGATTATCTGGTCAAGCCTTTCTCGGCCGCCCATCTGCACGCACGGATCGAGGCGGTACTGCGGCGGGCGCGCACGGAGACACGGCAGAAATCAATGGTCATCGGTGAACTGGTCGTCGACATCGACCGGCGGCAGGCGAAAATGGGCGAGGACATTCTGCAGCTGTCCCGCAAGGAATTCGACATGCTGGCGTTCCTGGCCCGCAACGCCGGGCGGGTCGTGACCCGGCGGGAACTTCTCATCGAGGTGTGGCAGCAGGCCTACGGAGACGACCAGACCATCGATGTGCACCTGTCCTGGCTGCGCCGCAAACTGGGCGACCGGTCCGCCGCGCCGCGCTATCTGCACACCGTGCGGGGGGTCGGCGTGATGCTGACGGCACCGGAATGACCGGCGGATCAGTACTCGTACACCTGGATGATCGGCGGATGGCCGTTCCATTTCGCGAACACCGCCGAGCCGTGCACGTCGTCGGTCAGATCGACGCGCAGCCACTTGGACTGCTTCCACACCTTGGCCCGGAAGCCGTTGTCGGGCGTGGCCGACACCAGCCGCGCCTCGTCGTCGGACAGCGCCAGCACCACGCGTCCGGACTTGACCGTGTAGGTGCGCACCGTCTCGCCCGGCGCCTGGGACACCTTCGGGGACGCCGAGCGCCCGCCGCCGGGCGCGGCCGTGGACGCGCCACCGGATCCGGGGCGCGGCGAGGACGAGGTGGGGGACGGGGAGGGCTCCGGTTCGCCGGAGGTCCCGGAGGAGGGAGCCGGTCCCGGTGGCAGCCCCTGCCGGACGGGCACCTCGGCGGCGAGGTCGGGGCCGGCCAGGGTGGTCCCGCGCACCGCGTCCCCCAGCCCCGCCCAGCTGATCACCATGCCGGTGACCGTGGTGGCGATCCAGACCGCCAAGAAACCGATTCGTGCTCGCATGGACCTCATTCCCGTCATCGGACACTATCTTTCACTCGGGCAACGACTGGTCCGCCGTCGGTGGAGGGGTGTGGCGGATGAGAACCGCACTGGCGCGTATCGCGACGGCGGTGACGGCGATGGTGGCGCTGTCGTTCGTCGTCCCGCTGGGGCTGCTGAACGGCCAGATGGCGCGGGACCGGGCGCTGACCGCGGCCGAACGCCAGGCCGCCTCGCTGGTGCCGGTGCTGACGGTCACCGCCGACGCGGCCGTGCTGGACGACGCGGTCGGCTCCGTCCCGGCCGGGACGGCGGGACGGCTGGCGCTGCACCTGCCCACCGGTGAGGTGCTGGGTTCCCCGCACGCCCCGCCCGCCGACCTGGACGCGGCGCGGCGGCAGAGCCGCACCGCCACCGTCGCGGCGCCGGGCGGGCGGGTGCTGCTGCGGCCGGTGCTGCTGGAGGCCGGGCAGCTGGCGGTCATCGAGGTGTACGTGCCGCAGGAGGAGCTGAGCCGGGGCGTCGCCAAGTCCTGGGTGGTCCTCGCCCTGGTGGCGCTCGCGCTGGTGCTGGTGTCGGTGGCGATGGCCGACCGGCTCGCCAAGCGGGTGGTGCGGGCCGCGGACCGGCTGGTGCAGGCGGTGACCCACGTCGCCGCGGGCGACCTGGCGGCGCGCGTCGATCCGCAGGGACCGGCGGAGCTGCGCGCGGCAGGCGAGGCGTTCAACCACATGGCCGACCGGCTCGCCCGGCTGCTGGCGGCCGAGCGGGAGGCCGGCGCCGACCTGTCGCACCGGCTGCGGACCCCGCTGACGGCCCTGCGCGTCGACCTCGACGGGCTGGCCGCCAACCCCGGCGACCTCGGCCGGCTGGCGCAGAGCCGCAGCGCGCTGGAGCGGGTGGAGACGGCGGTCGACGACATCATCGCCGCCGCGCGCCGGCCCGGCGGGACGTCCGGCACGTCGAGCGCGGTCGTGGCGGCCGCGGACTGCGACGCGGCCGAGGTGGTCCGCGGCCGGCTGCAGTTCTGGTCGGCGCTGGCCGAGGACCAGGACCGCGGCTGGGACCTGGCCGGCGCCGACGGGCCCGCGCCGGTCCCGGTCGCCGAGGCCGACCTCGCCGCGGCGCTGGACGCGCTGATGGGCAACATCTTCCGGCACACCCCGCACGGCACCGCCTTCCGTGTCACCGTCCACCGCGGCCGGCACTCCACCGGCCTGCTGTTCAGCGACGCCGGCCCCGGCATCGCCGACGTCGGCGCCGCGCTGCGCCGCGGTGCCAGCGGCGCCGGGTCCACCGGCCTGGGCCTGGACATCGCCCGGCGCCTTGCCGAGTCCACCGGCGGATCGCTGAGCGTCGGTCACTCACCGCTGGGCGGCGCCCACATCGAGCTGTGGCTGCGCACCGCCCCGAAGCCGTCTCCCCGGCGCTCGGCCCGCCGCGCCGAGCGGCGTGTCGGCCGGCAGTCACAGCGTTCCAAATGAACGACCGCCCCGGCCCGGCTCCCCGATGTCTTATTCAGGTCTTAAGGAAACGCTGAAAGGCCGTTATGGGAGGCAGGAACCGATGTGCGGCGGAGCGGGCGGCGATGAGTTCGGCCGTCCCGGGTGGTCTCAACCGGTGACCGTCGAACCAGGGGCCGCCGTGCCCCGGGAAGGACATCGGATGACCACGAAGACCGGCAGCAAGCAGTACGCGCTGGACGAGGAGCTCACGGCGCCCCTGCGGAAGAGCCCGGCCAAGGGCGGCTGGACGTACGTCGTCTGGCCCGAGTCGGCGGCCTTCTTCAAGACGCGAGGGCTGGTCAAGGTCAGGGGGACCGTCGACGGGCACGCGTTCGAGGGGTCGTTCATGGCGCTCGGCGACGGCACCCATAAGCTGGCGGTGAAGGCCGAGATCCGGCGGGCGCTCGGCAAGGAGGCCGGCGACGACGTCACCGTCCACTTGGTGGAACGCCTCGGATAGCGCGGCAGAAAAGGTGAGCGGAACCATGTGACCAGGACCGGAGTTCTCGGCTGTTCTCACGGAGCTCCCACGTCCGCACGATGGCTCAGGTCGTCTGGCAGCGTTTGATCGCATGCTCCCCGCACATGCGGGGGTGCTCCGATGTACCTGAACGTGTTGGTTCAGGAGGAGATTTGCTCCCCGCGCACGCGGGGGAGCACATCAAGGTGGAGCCGCTGCGCTGGTACCACCACTGCGACCGGCTCGGCATCCTGGTGTGGCAGGACATGGTGAACGGCGGCGGCCCGTACCGCCCGGCCGTGATCACACCGCCCGCCGTGGTCCCGATGCGGCTCGGCGACGGCAGGCACGAGTGGTTCGGACGGGGCGACGCCGGCGGCCGCGAGCGCTTCCGCGAGGAGATGCGCGAGACCGTCGAGCATCTCCGGAACGTGGTGAGCATCGCCGTCTGGGTGCCGTTCAACGAGGGCTGGGGCCAGTTCGACGCGGCCGACGCCGCCGCCGAGGTCAAGGCGCTCGACCCGACGAGGACCGTCGACCACGCGAGCGGCTGGCACGACCAGGGGGCGGGCGACCTGAACAGCCTGCACGTCTATTTCCGGCGTTTCCGCGCGCCGCGCCGCCGCAGCGACCCGCGCGTGCTCGTGCTGTCCGAATACGGCGGATACAACCTGCGGGTGGACGGCCACGCCTTCAACGACAAGGACTTCGGCTACCGGCGGTACGACTCCGCCGGGCGCCTCGGGGCCGCGTTCGCCCGGCTGCACGCGCAGCAGATCGTCCCGGCGATCCCGCGCGGGCTCAGCGCGACCGTCTACACGCAGCTGTCGGACGTCGAGGACGAGCTGAACGGCCTGCTCACCTACGACCGCGAGGTCTGCAAGCTGCCCGAGGACCTGGTCCGCTCCGTCAACGCGAGACTCCGCCTCACCAGCGCTGGCGGGCCTCCTCCGCCCACCCGGTGAGGCCGTCGAAGTCGATCCACGTCCCGTCGTCGGTCCGGGCGCGCCCCCTGAAGTGGCCGAAGCACTGGTGCGTCTCGGTGCCGACGATCCCCAGTTCCGTGCGCGCGACCTTCTCGTGGAACGGGCGGAACTCCACCTCGACCCGGCCGCCGGTGATCGTCCAGGGGCGCATCCAGTCGGCGCGGTCGTAGCTCCAGTCGAGCTCCTCGCCGATCTTGTAGAGCCGGCCGTCGACGAACAGCGCGTTCTCGGTCATGCCGGTGCCGTCCGTCCATGTTCCGCCGAGCTGGAGCGCCAGGCCCGGCCCGCCGGCCGCCGCCCAGTTCCACGTCATCCGGTACGGCCACTTGCCGCGCCCGTGGTCGAGCACCGCGAACGAGCCCTCCCCGATCTCGTGCTCGCCGGACGGGAGCAGCAGCCGCCCCGTCACCGGCCGCCCGACGTCCTTCACCGTGTACTGGAACCGCCGGGGCCCCCACGGGATCACGACGCCGAGCGACTCGTGGCCGTCCGGCAGCGGGATCTCCACATCCAGGTCGAAGCCCACGCCGGGTGCGAGCGCCCGCACCCGGGAGCCGCCGGGACGCTGCCGGACACCGACCGCCACTCCCCCGCCCCGCACGGACGCCTCCCCCTCACCGCTGCGATCGGGCAGGACGGCACCGCGCGCCAGCGGGACGACCGCGTCCTTGCCGATCTCCTCGCCGGTCTCGCGGTCGAGGACGTAGACGCCGTGCACGCCGGCGTAGTCCAGCGACGAGGCGACGAGGCCGATGATGTGCCGGGGCGTGACGATGCCCCAGTACTCCCAGCGCTTGGCCCGCCCCCAGCCCCGCAGGTTGGCGCGGTGCAGCGGGCGGCGCGTCCAGCCGACGGCGTCCGGGTTGAGCCGCCCGTCCGGCAGGCACAGGTCGACGGCCTCGGTGATCTCGCGCTCGTGGGTCGGCATTCCCCGAGACTAGCCATCCGCCACCGGGCGGCTCAGGACGGGTCGGGCGCCCAGGAGCCGTGGAAGCCCAGCGGCACGCGGACCGGCAGGTGGACGGTCGCGACGGGTTCGCCGGTGAAGTCCTGGGAGGCGATGATGACGAGGTCGGTGGCCTGCCTGACCGGGTCGAACGCCAGGGCCATCAGGTAGCCGTCGTCCTCGGCGGAGTCGGGCGCGGACGGCACGAACACGGCCTCGCCCACGCCGGAGCCGGCGGGGAACAGGCGCGTCTCGGACGATCCGCCCTGGTAGTCGTGCTTCATCAGGCCCTCACCGGCCTGGTTCTGGACGGCGGCCTCGGCGGTGACGGTGTAGCCGTACCGGTGCCGCCGCGTGCTGAGCCGCTCGTCCACGCGCGGGAACTCCTGCGGGCGGTCGTCGACGGTCTCCTGGACGACCTTCCCGGCGGCGGGGTCGATCGTCCAGCGGTCCAGGGTCGGGGGCGGGTTGCCCTCCAGCCGTCCGCCGTGCAGGAAGCTCGGGAAGCGGGCCAGGTCCACGACGACCTGGTCGCCGTCGTCGTAGGCGTTGAGGGTGTGGAAGACCCAGCACGGCGGGATGTCGATCCAGCGGACGTCGCCGGCGCCGCCGTCGCGCGGCATCACGCCGACGCGGGCGGGGTGGGCGTCGTTCCAGGCGTACGGGAGGCGCACCTCCGCCTCGGCCATCTCCATGGAGAACGTGATGGGCAGGTCGTAGACGATGACGTACTTCTGCGTCAGCGCGAAGTCGTGCACCATCGGGCCGTCCGCGACGGGGATCTCCACCGACCGGACGATCTCGCCGGACGCGCTCAGGACGGTGTACTCCAGGTGCTCCCAGCCGAAGAAGTACCCGATGGCGTGCAGTTCGCCGGTCTCCGGGTCGTTCTTCGTGTGGGCCGTGTAGCCGCCCTTGAGGGTGCCGCCGAAGTCGCACGGGCCAAGGGTGCGGAGTTCGTCGTCGAGCCGGTACGGCCTGGCGCCCGCCTCGACGAGGGCGAGGGTGTCGCCGTTGTGGGCGATGACGTGGGTGTTGGGGGCGAAGTCGAAGTTCTCGACGACCGGTCCGGCGGGCCACGGCTCGCCGAGCCGCTCGGCGACCTTCTCGGAGCGGACCCAGCGGTTGCGGTACCACTCGGCGCGGCCGTCGCGGAGGCGGATGCCGTGCACCATGCCGTCGCCGAGGAACCAGTGGTAGGACGAGTCGTCCTCGACCCCGATCGGGTTGGGGCCGATGCGCAGGTAGCGGCCGCGCAGGCCGGACGGGATGCGTCCGGTGACGGGCAGGTCGTGGGCGGTGACCTCCTCGGTGACGGGTGCGAGGAGCCCTTGCAGGTAGGGGTTGGTCATGGTGGCCTCACTTCCGGGGGGTGACGAAGAAGCCGGACGACACGCCGCGCATGAGGGTGTCGAGGATCGTGTCCGCGTCGGGCAGGTGGCCGTCGAGTTCGAGGCTGACGAAGCCGTGGATGCCGGCCCAGAAGGAGGCGGCGACGTGCCGCGGGTCGGCGTCGATCAGGAGGCCGGCGGCGGCGCAGGCGGCGACGGCCTCCTCCAGGATGGCGAACGTGGACAGCGCCGTGTCCAGGGCCTTCTCGCCCGGCTGGAACCCGGGGAGCGGCTCGCCGAACATCAGGCCGTAGTAGTTGCGTTCGGCGAGCGCGCCGGCCCGGTAGGCGAGGCCCAGTTCCCGCAGGGTGACGCGCGGGTCGGGGTCGTGCGGGACGGCGGCGAGGCGCCGGCGGAACCGCTCGAAGCCCTCGATGTACAGCGCCTCGGTGAGCCCGGCCTTGCCGCCGAACATGCGGTACAGGACGGTGGTGGAGCAGCCGGCCTCGGCGGCGATCCGGCGCAGCGCGAGGGCCTGCGGGCCCTCGGCGGCCAGCAGCCGGCTCGCGGCGTCCAGCAGCGTGGTGCGAATCGCCTCGTCGCCCTGCCGCTGGGCCAGCTCGAACGCGCTCGGAGCCGCGGTGCCCGGCGTCATGGACCACCCTCTCGATAACAACGTTTTCTTGACGTAACACTGTTATTGCACGGCGGACGTAAGAAGGTCAACCCTCGGGGCGCCGGCGCCTCGGGAACCGTTCGGCGCCCGGGTCTTCCGAGGCGGGCCCGTACCAGCCGGGTGCGGCCAGGAGCGGCAAGCTCGCCCCTCATGGTCGGGAAGCTGACCAAGTCCATACCCGGGCCGGGGTTTTTCCGGTGCCGGTCCTGCCGATCACCATGAAGGTGATCATTGAATCGCGCTGGAGCGCCGACGAGCACGATCGCGCACTGGACCGGCTCGCCGCCCGGGAGAACTTCCCGGTCGCGGCACGGCTGCTGCCCGGCCGGCACCGCGCCGCGCTGAAGGCCGTCTACGGCTTCGCGCGGCTCGTCGACGACATCGGCGACGAGGCGCCGCCGGAGCAGCGCGCCAAGCTCCTCGGCCTCGTGGACGACGACCTCGACCGCGTGTTCGCCGGACGGACGCCGTCCCTGCCGCAGTTACGGAGGCTGGCCGGGACGGTGCACGCCAACCGGCTCCCGGCGGAGCCGTTCCGCGACCTGGTCCGGGCGAACCGCCAGGACCAGGTCGTCCACAGGTACGAGACGTTCACGGAGGTCACGGAGTACTGCGCGTTGTCGGCCGCCCCGGTGGGACGCATCGTCCTGCACCTTTTCCGCGCCCACCGGCCCGCCCTCGTGGCGGCGTCCGACGACGTGTGCACCGCGCTGCAGCTCATCGAGCACTGCCAGGACGCCGGGGAGGACTACCGGAACGGGCGGATCTACCTGCCCGGCGAGGACCTGCGCCGGTTCGGCTGCGCCGAGGACGACCTGGCCCGGCCGGTGACGCCGACGCGGCTGCGGGGCGTCCTGGCGCTGGAGGCGGGCCGGGCCGCCGATCTCCTGGACCGGGGGGCCGCGCCGCTGATGGCGGGCCTGACGGGGTGGGCGCGGTTCGCCGTGGCGGGCTACGTGGCCGGAGGCCGCGCGGCGCTGGCGGCTCTGGCGCGCGGCCGCTACGACGTGCTCGCGCATCCGCCGCGTCCGCGACGGGCCGGTGTCCTGGCCCGGTGGGCGCGCGCGGCCGGTAAGGGGGGAACGAAGTGATGACGGTTTCGGAGACTTGTGAGCGTTCCGAACGGGTTCTTGAGGCGTATCGGCACTGCGAGCGGGTGGTGCGTGAGGAGGCCCGCAACTTCTCCTACGGGATCCGGCTGATGCCCGTCCCGAAGCGGCGGGCGATGAGCGCGGTCTACGCGTTCGCGCGCGGCATCGACGACGTCGGCGACGGCCCGGAGCCGGCGTGCGTGCGGCTCGACCTGCTCGACCGGTCGCGGCAGCGGCTGGCGATCGTGCAGGACGTGCTGCGGCGGCGCGCCGACGTCGCCGCGCTGGAGGGGCATCCGGTGCTGACCGCGCTCGCGGACGCGGCGGGCCGCTACCCGATCCCGCTGGACGCGTTCGACGAGCTGATCGACGGCTGCGAGGCCGACGTGCGGGGCGCCGACTACGCCACGTTCGACGACCTGCTGCGCTACTGCCAGCGGGTCGCGGGGACGGTCGGGCGGCTGTCGCTCGGGGTGTTCGGCTCGGACGGGCGGCAGCGGGCCGAGGGACTCGCCGACTCGCTCGGCGTCGCGCTGCAGCTCACCAACATCCTGCGGGACCTCCGCGAGGACCGGATGGCCGGGCGGATCTACATCCCCGCCGAGGACCTGGAGCGGTTCGGCTGCACTCTGGAGCTGGACGAGTCCGGCATGTTCGTCGACCCGCCGTGGCGGCTGAACGAGCTGGTCGGCTTCCAGGCGGAGCGGGCGCGGGCCTGGTACGCCGAGGGGCTGCGGCTGCTGCCGCTGCTGGACCGGCGCAGCGCCGCCTGCACGGCGGCGATGGCGGGCATCTACCGGCGGCTGCTGGAGAACATCGCGGCGCGCCCGTCCGTCGCGCTGAACTCACGGCTCTCGCTGCCGACATGGCAGAAGGCCGTCGTGGCGGCGCGCGCGCTGTCGGGGGTGGAGCGGTGAGCGTCGTGATCGTGGGCGGCGGGCTCGCGGGCATCAGCGCCGCGATCGCGCTGCAGGAGTCGGGGGTGCCGGTCACGCTCGTGGAGTCCCGGCCCTGGCTGGGCGGCGCCACGCATTCGTTCCTGCGGGGCGAGATGTGCGTCGACAACGGGCAGCACGTCTTCCTGCGGTGCTGCACGGCGTATCAGGGGCTGCTGCGCAGGCTGCGCGCCGACCACCTGGTGGAGATGCAGGACCGGTTCGACGTCCCCGTCCTGCTGCCCGGCAGCGAGGCGGCGCGGCTGCGGCGGTCGAACCTGCCCAGCCCGCTGCATCTGCTGCCCGCGCTGGCGGGGTACTCGCCGCTGTCGGCCGCCGACCGGGTCCGGGCCGTCCGCGCGTCGATCGGGCTGCAGCGGCTCGATCCCGCCGACCCGGCGCTCGACGCCGTCTCCGCGGGGGCGTGGCTGGCCGAGCACGGGCAGCGGCCGTGGGCCCGGCAGGCGCTGTGGGGGCTGTTCATCACGTCCGCGCTGAACGCCGAGGTGGACGACGCGGCGCTCGGCCTGTCGGCGATGGTGTGCCGCCGCGCCCTGTTCGGACGCGCCGACGCCGCGGACATCGGGCTGCCGCGCGTCCCGCTGGAGGAGCTGCACGGCGGCCCGGCGCTGCGCCGGATCGCGGAGATGGGCGGGACCGTCCGCCTCAAGGCGAAGGTCGAGGCGGTCACCACCGACCCGAAGGTCGTCGTGGACGGCGTCCCCGTCGCCGCCGACGCCGTGATCATGGCGGTGCCGCACGACGCGGCGGCGCGGCTGCTGCCCGCGCAGGCGCTGCCCGACCCGCTGCGCTGGCCCGAGCTGGACGCCAGCCCGATCGTGAACGTGCACGTCGTCTACGACCGGAAGGTCATGGACGAGCCGTTCGCCGCCGCCGTCGGCTCGCCCGTCCAGTGGGTGTTCGACCGGACGGAGGTGAGCGGGCTGAGGACGGGGCGGTACCGCCGCGGCCAGTACCTCGCGGTCTCGCTGTCGGCCGCCGACCGCTGGGTCGACATGCCGACCGCCGAGCTGCGCGCCCGGTTCGTCCCGGAGCTGCGGCGGCTGCTGCCCGCCGCGCGGGAGGCCGCCGTCGTGGACCTGTTCGTCACGCGGGAGCGGCGGGCGACGTTCCGGCAGCGTCCCGGCAGCGCGAGCGCCCGCCCCGGCGCCGCGACACGGGCACCGGGCCTGTTCCTGGCCGGCGCGTGGACCGACACGGGCTGGCCCGACACCATGGAGGGCGCAGTGCGCAGTGGCCTCACCGCCGCCCGCCTGGTCCGCCGCCACCTGGACGGCCACCTGGAGAGGGTGAGGAACCCATGACCGCTGTTCCGGTCTCGATGACCGATGTCCGTGAGCTCGTCGACGGCGCGCTGCGCGCCGCGGTCGGCCGGCTCGACCCGCGCACCTACCGTGTCGCGGCCTACCATCTCGGCTGGGCGGACAAGGAGGGCCATCCGCGCAAGGCGCCGGCGGGCAAGGCGCTCCGCCCGGCGCTGGCGCTGCTGTCGGCCCGCGCCGCCGTGGCCCCGCCGGAGAGCGCGCTGCCGGGCGCGGTCGCGGTCGAGCTGACCCACGCGTTCTCGCTCCTGCACGACGACATCATGGACGGCGACCGGATGCGCCGGCACCGGCCCGCCGCGTGGACGGTGTTCGGGGAGGCGTCGGCGATCCTGGCCGGTGACGCGCTCCTCGCCCTCGCCGGCGAGGTCCTGCTGGAGGCGCCCGGCCAGGGCTCCGCGCGGGCGGCGCGCGCACTGTCGGCCGCCACGCGCCGCCTCATCGCCGGCCAGGCGCTCGACATGGACTTCGAGACCCACAGGCGGATCGGCCTGGACGAGTGCCTGACGATGGCGTCCGACAAGACCGCGGCCCTGCTGGCGTGCTCATGCTCGATCGGCGCCGTCCTGGACGGGGCGCCCGAGCCCCTCTGCGACGCGCTGGAGGAGTTCGGCGCCGACCTCGGGATCGCGTTCCAGCTCGCCGACGACCTGCTCGGCATCTGGGGCGACCCGGAGTCCACCGGCAAGCCGGCGCTGTCGGACCTGCGGTCCCGCAAGATGTCGCTGCCGGTCGTGGCGGCGCTGAACACCGACGCGCCGGAGGCGGCGCGGCTCGCCGAGCTGTACGCCCGGCCCGGCCTGTCCGAGGACGACCTGGCCGAGGCCGCCGCGCTGGTGGAGGCGGCCGGTGGACGCGCCTGGGCCGAGATGGAGGCGGAGAGCCGCATCCAGCGCGCCGCCGAGCATCTGGTCACGGCCCGGCTGCCCGAACCCGTCCGCGCCGACTTCCTGCACATCGCCGACTTCGTCACCGGGCGGGACCACTGATGACGGCGACGCGATCACCGGAGACCCTGCGGACACCGGAGGCGGGGCCGGCCCGGACGGCCGCCGAGGCCCTGGAGGCGGCCCGCGAGCATCTGCTGCTCCTCCAGTCGCCGGAGGGGTGGTGGAAGGGCGAGCTGCAGACCAACGTGACGATGGACGCCGAGGACCTGCTGCTGCGCGAGTTCCTCGGCATCCGCACCGGCGGCGACACCTGCGAGACCGCCCGCTGGATCCGGTCGCAGCAGGCCGCGGACGGAACCTGGGCGAACTTCCACGACGGCCCGCCCGACCTGTCCACGACCGTCGAGGCGTACGTGGCGCTGCGGCTCGCCGGCGATGAGCCCGACGCCGGCCACATGATCCGCGCCGCCGCGTACATCCGCAGCGAGGGCGGCGTCCCCGCGACCCGCGTGTTCACGCGGTTCTGGCTGGCGATGTTCGGCCGGTGGCCCTGGGACGAACTGCCGGCGCTTCCGCCGGAGATGATGTTCCTGCCGCGCTGGTTCCCGCTGAACGTGTACGACTGGGCGTGCTGGGCGCGGCAGACGATCGTCCCGCTGACGGTCGTGGGCGCGCTGCGTCCGGTCCGGCCGCTGCCGTTCGGGCTGGACGAGCTGACCCCCGGCTACGACGTCCCGCGGCGCGGGAGGCGGACCCTGCCCGGCTGGGACGAGGTGTTCGAGACGCTCGACAAGGCCCTGCACGTGTACGAGCGGCGGCCCGTGAAGGCGCTGCGGAGGGCCGCGCTGCGCCGCGCCGGCGAGTGGATCGTCGCGCGGCAGGAGCGGGACGGGTCGTGGGGCGGGATCCAGCCGCCCTGGGTGTACTCGCTGATCGCCTTGAACCTTCTCGGCTACGGCCTCGACCACCCCGTCATGCAACGGGGCCTGGACGGGCTCGAGCGGTTCACGATCCGCGACGAGCGGGGGCGGCGGCTCGAGGCGTGCCAGTCCCCCGTCTGGGACACCGTCCTCGCCATGAACGCGCTCGCCGACGCCGGCCTGCCGTCCGGGCACCCGGCGCTGGAGCGGGCCGCCGGCTGGGTGATCGGCGAGGAGGTGAAGGGGCCCGGCGACTGGTCGGTGCGGCGGCCCGGGCTGCCCCCGGGCGGCTGGGCGTTCGAGTTCGACAACGACTGCTATCCCGACGTCGACGACACCGCCGAGGCGGTCATCGCGCTGAACCGCGTCCGGCATCCGCGGGCCGAGCCGGCGATCGAGCGGGGCGTCCGCTGGATGGCCGGAATGGTGTCCCGGGACGGCGGGTTCGGCGCGTTCGACGCCGACAACACCCGCGCGCTGTGCCGCCGGCTGCCGTTCTGCGACTTCGGCGAAGTCATCGACCCGCCGTCCGCCGACGTCACCGCGCACGTCGTGGAGGCGATGGCGCACCGCGACATGGCCGACTCGCTCCTGGTCAAACGGGCCGTGGTGTGGCTGCTGAAGGCGCAGGAACCGGACGGGTCCTGGTTCGGCCGGTGGGGCGCCAACCACGTGTACGGGACGGGCGCCGTCGTGCCCGCGCTGATCGCGGCGGGCGTCCGGCCGGGCAAGGCGGTGATCCGGGACGCGGTGGGCTGGCTGGAACGCCACCAGCGCGACGACGGCGGCTGGGGCGAGGACCTGCGCTCCTACCGCGACCGGTCGTGGGTCGGGCACGGCGTCTCGACGCCGTCGCAGACCGCGTGGGCGCTGATCGCGCTCCTCGCCGCCGGTGAGCGCGGCCCGGCCGCCGAGCGCGGCGTCCGGTGGCTGGCCGAGCACCAGCGCCCCGACGGGACGTGGGACGAGGACCACTTCACCGGCACCGGCTTCCCCGGCGACTTCTACATCAACTACCACCTGTACCGCCTGGTGTTCCCGCTGTCGGCGCTCGGCCGGTACCTGAAGGGTGTGTGAGACATGGCGATGCCACTGCGCCAGAGCCTGCGGGTCGGCGGGTACGTGCTGCGCAACAAGCTGGCGGGACGGTCGAAGTTCCCGCTGCTGGTCGAGCTGGAGCCGCTGTACGCGTGCAACCTGGCGTGCGCGGGCTGCGGGAAGATCCAGCATCCGGCGGACGTGCTGAAGCAGCGGATGCCGGTCGAGCAGGCCGTCGCGGCGATCCGCGAGTGCGGCGCGCCGATGGTGTCGATCGCGGGCGGCGAGCCGCTGATGCATCCGCGGATCGGGGAGATGGTCGCCGAGCTGGTCAGGATGAAGCGGTACGTGTTCCTGTGCACGAACGCGGCGCTCATCCCGAAGAAGATCGACCTGTTCGAGCCGTCCCGCCACTTCGCATGGGCCGTGCACATCGACGGGCTGCGCGAGCGGCACGACGCGTCCGTCTGCAAGGACGGCGTGTTCGACCAGGCGGTCGACGCGGTCAGGATGTGCAAGGAGCGCGGGTTCCGGGTCACGACGAACACGACCGTGTTCAACACCGACACGCCGCAGACCGTCATCGACGTCCTCGACTACCTCAACGACGACCTGCGCGTCGACCAGATGATGATCTCGCCCGCGTACGCCTACGAGAAGGCGCCCGACCAGGACCACTTCCTCGGCGTCCAGGAGACCCGGAACCTGTTCCGGAAGGCGTTCGCGGACGGCCGCCGCAAACGCTGGCGGTTCAACCACTCGCCGCTGTTCCTCGACTTCCTCGAAGGGAAGACCGACTTCCGGTGCACGGCGTGGGCGATCCCGTCGTACTCCCTGAAGGGCTGGCAGCGGCCCTGCTACCTGATGGACGACGGCTACGTCGACACCTACCGGGAGCTCGTCGAGACGACCGACTGGGACGCCTACGGGCGGGGACGCGACGACCGGTGCGCGAACTGCATGGCGCACTGCGGCTACGAACCCACCGCCGTGTTCGCGACGATGGGGTCGCTGAAGGAGTCCGTGCGCGCGATGCGCAGCATCTGATCCGCAGCCGTGTGACTCACGCGGGCCCGTCGCGCAGTTCCCCGATCACGGCGTGGACGGCCGCCATCATCGCGTCGGCGTCGTCGGTGAGCCCCGGGTCGAGGGAGAGGCCGAAGCACAGTTCGCCGTCGACGCCGAGCCCGGCGATCGCGAACGGCGCGCCGGGGGCGAGCGGCACGATCGGGTACACGGCGGTGAGGGGCGCGCCGGCCAGGCGCAGCGGCTTGTCGGGGCCCGGGAGGCTCGACACCGTCCCCTGGAGGAACCGGCCGCTGTAGGACATCCGGGCGAAGCGGGCGTGCAGCGGCACCGGCATCAGCCGTCCCGCCTGCCCCATGACGAACCAGGCGGCCTGCGCCCGGGTACCGGACCGCAGCACGCGGCCGCGCTTGGCGATCACGGCGAGCCGTTCGGTCTCGGACATCTCGCCCACCGGCAGGTCCACCATGACGGCGGTGGTGTGGTTGCCGACCATGGCGCTGCCCGGCGGCCGCATCATCAGCGGCACCGCGACGCGGCACGTGCCGGGCCGCCCCGGTCCGAGCGACGGGTCCTCGCCGACGACCCGGTTGAGGGCGCCCGCGACCGCGCTCAGGACGACGTCGGTGACGCGGGCTCCGTGGCGGCGGCCGACGTCGCGCACCTCGGCCAGCGGGAGGTGCATGGTGGCGAACCGGCGTTCGGACGTCCCCGCGGCGGGCAGCCGCTCCGGGCGGGTGACGGCGGTGGCGAGCTGGCCGAGCCCGATGACGGTCGCGAGCGCCTTGCGGAACGGCCTGCGCGGCGGTGGCGGGACGGGCTCGGGCGGCGGCTCCATCAGGTACACCGCCTGCGCCACGATGCCGACGCCGTCGGCGACCACATGGTGCATCAGGTACACGACGGCGGTGCGGCCGGGCTCGGCGCCCTTCAGCACGACCATCCGCCACGGCGGCCGGTCAAGCGGCAGGGCCTCGGACTGGATCTCGGCGACGGCGGCGCGCAGGCCGGCCATGCCGTCGACGCGCCGCTCGGTGACGTGCCATTCCCAGTCGACCGGGTCGTGGTCGCGCCAGACGGGGCGGCGCCAGCGGCCCCGCCGGACGAGCCGCTGCCGGAACCGGGGCAGCCCGTCCAGCCGCCTGCCGATCTCCCGGACGAGGTCGGCGCGGCCGACGTCGCGCGCCGAGGTGTCCAGCATGATGACGCCGCCGGCCTGCTGGGGGGCGGCGGGCGTCTCCACGGCCATGAAGAACGCGTCCGGTCCCTCGACCTTCGGGGGCGGGGGGCGGGAGATGCGCTCGGCGACGTACACGGGTATGGCCACGAACGGGACGGCGGCGACGGCGTCCAGCAGGAAATGGTTCGCGGTGGCCATGATGACGTAGAGGGTCACCAGGATGTGCACGACGTTGAGCAGCTGCACCCAGCGTTTCGCGTTCACGCGGGCGAGTTCGACGCCGACCCACATCGTCCAGGCCATGTGCAGCGACGGCACCGCCGCCAGCTGGTCGGCGTGCTCGACCAGCGGTGATCCCCACGATCCCCACGTGCCGCCGAGGAAGACGGTGTCGATGTACCCGAGTCCGGGCATGAGCCGCGGCGGCATGACGGGATACAGCACGAAACACGCGAGGCCGGCGAGGTTCATCAGGATGAACGCGTTGCGGGCCGTCCGGTAGCGCTCGGGGTGGCGCGCGAACAGCCAGAACAGCAGGGCGAGCGCGCTGGCGACGTAGGTGATCGCGTACTCGTAGTTCGCCAGCACCCGCACGATGCCCTGGTCGGCGAGCCATCGGTTGAGGGACAGCTCGATGTCGATGTGCAGGGCCTTTTCGAGGTTGTAGACGGCCTCGCCATGCCCGCGCGCCGACCCGATCCTGGCCTGCTGGGGGAGGCTCGCCACGAAGACGTACACGCCGAACAGCGCCAGCCCGAGCAGCAGTTCCCTGCGGACGCTCAGCCGCCGGCTCGCCGCGCCCGCCGTGAGCACCGTGTCCGGCACGGTCACCGCTTCCTGAGTGCCCATCGTCCTCCCCTTACGCCTGTTACCCAGGAATCCCGCGATCAGAACGGCGGTGACCGGATGCGGGGACGTGCCCCGGATCGCCGCGCGGGGACCGCGATGTTCTCCCGGGAACGATCTGGCGCAACCGTACGTCTACGATATATCGTTGGCGTATCGCGAGAGATCAAAGAGTGGTCTCAGAAGGTGGTGTAGAACATGGGACACCAGCATGCACACGGCGGCCCCTGGGGACGCGGCGACTTCCCGAACCTCGGCTGGCTGTTCGGCGGCCCCGGTCCCGGACCGTGGGGCCCGCCCGGCGGCTTCGGCCCCGGACCGCGTCCCCCGTGGGCGCGCGGGCGCGGCGGGCCGTGGGCCCGGGGACCCAAGGCGCGCAAGGGGAACGTCCGCGCGGCGATCCTCGTCCTGCTCGCCGAGGAGCCGCGCAACGGCTACCAGATCATCCAGGAGATCAACGAGCGCAGCGGCGGCGCGTGGAAGCCGAGCCCCGGCGCGGTGTACCCGGCGCTGCAGCAACTCGCGGACGAGGGCCTGATCGAGGGCGAGGAGGCCGGCGGGCGCCGGTCCTTCCACCTCACCAGCGAGGGCCGCGCCTACGTCGAGGAGAACGCCGACCGGCTGGCCGAACCGTGGGAGGAGATGACGCCCGAGTACGGCGAGGGCGTCCCCGAGCTGTTCAAGCAGGCCGCGCAGACCGGGGCCGCGGTGATGCAGATCGTCCACTCCGGGTCGCCGGAGCAGGTCGCGCAGGCCAAGGACGTCCTGTCGGACACGCGGCGCAACCTCTACCGCATCCTGGCCGACGACATCGACGGCACGGACGACACCGACGACGACACCGGCGACGACACCGGCGACGCGGGCCCGACGGCCGGGCAGGAGTGACCATGGCACGGGACGAAATGCGCATCGGCGACGCCGAACGGGACGCGGTCATGGTCGCCCTGCACGACCACTTCGCGGCGGGACGGCTCGACCGCGGCGAACTGGACGAGCGCATGGACGCCGTGCTGTCCGCCAAGACACGCGGCGACCTGCGTCCCCTCGTCCGCGACCTGCCCGCCCCGACCGGCCTCCCGGAACCGGACGGGCAGGCACCGGAGGCCGTCCCGTGGGGGCCGGGTGCGGCGGTGATGTTCGGCGGCCCGATGAATCCCGCGTGGCGGCATCACGCTCGGCGCATCGGCCACGGCCACGACCGGCACATGGCGCGGGGCCGTCACCGGCACGGGCCGTTCCCGGCGTTCCCGCTGCTGCTCGGGGTGTTCCTCGTGCTGGCGTTCACGGCCGGGCCGGGTGCGGGGCTCTTCGCGGTCCTGCAGATCGCGCTGGCCGTCTGGGTCGTCCGCGCGGTCCTGCTGGCCTTCCGCACACACCACTCCCGCACCTGAACCACGTTCACCTGCGACGTGTCGCCCTCGTCCGGCCGCCCATAAGGGCGACACGCGGCAGGCCGGCGTCGCGGCAGCGTGGCTCAGGCCGCCATCGGGGTGCAGCGGTCGGGGACGGCGTCGTGGAGTGCGCGCAGGCCGCGGGCGATCAGCGGGTTGCCGCGGCTGCCGCGCCGCACGCAGGTCAGCAGGCGCCGTCTCGGGACGGCGTCGCCGGTCAGCGGGACCCGGACCACCGGCTGGTCGGCGGGCCCGCCCGCCAGCCGGGGGACGAGCGACACGCCGAGCCCGTGCGCGACGAGCGCCCAGATCACCGACCAGTTGGTGGCGTGGTGCGCGAACCGGGGCGTGAACCCGGCGGCGCCGCAGTACGCCAGCACCTGCTGGTGGTGGGCGCAGACCTCGGGCTCGACGCTGATCCACGTCTCGTCCGCCGCGTCGTCCAGCCGGACGCCGGTCCGGCGCGCGAGCGGATGCCCGGCCGGGACGATGAGGTCATAGGACTCCTCCAGCAGCGGCTCGCGGTCGAAGCGAGGGTCGCCGGGAGGCGGCGCCTCCGGGGTCGGCTCGATGACCGCGATGTCGGTCTCCCCGGCGGCGAGGAGGCCCACGGCCACGTCGGTGTCGCATTCGCGGATCTCGATCGCGAGGTCCGGGTCGGCGCGCAGGAGGGCCCCGGCGGCAGGGGCGACGAGCCCGCCGACGGCCGTGGTGAAGCCGCACATGCGCAGCGGCCCGGCCGCCCCGGCGCGGTGCGACTCCAGGTCGGCGAGGGTCTCCTCCCACTTGGCGAGCAGGCCGTCGGCGTGCTCGATCAGCAGGTACGCGGCCGTGGTCAGCTTCACCTTGCGGCCCTGCGGCTCCAGCAGCGGCACCTTCAGTTCCCGCGCCAGCTCCCGCAGGTGGTGGGAGACCGCCGACGGGGTGAGGTGCATCGCCTCCGCCGCGGCCGTGACCGTCCCGTACTGGTGGACGAGCCGGAGCATGTGCAACCGCCGCAGATCAATCATGTAACCATCTTGCACGATTCCATGCGGAAACCTGAAATAGACGGCAACGTTCGGCCGGCCGCAGACTGGTGCCATGACTCAGCGGAACACGACACTCTCCCGGCATCTCACCAGTGACGGCGTCGTCGTCTGGACGCGCTGCGCCTGCGGGCGGCTCCGGATGGACCTCGTCCCGTACGCGGGCGGCACGCCCCTCACGGCGGGCCCGTGCCCGCACTGCGCGACGGGCCCCGCCCGCGGCGCTCAGTCCTGATCGACGGTGATCCCGTGGTGGAGCGTCCGGAAGCGCTTCAGCCGTCAAGCGCCGGCGCGCAGGGCCGCCGCTTCCGAGGCGAGCTTGCGGATGCGGTCCCAGTCGCCGGCGCGGACGACGTTCGCCGGGGTCAGCCAGGACCCGCCGACGCAGCCGACGTTGCCGAGCGCGAGGTAGTCGGCGGCGTTCCTCGGGCTGACCCCGCCGGTCGGGCAGAACCGGACCTGCGGCAGCGGCCCGCCGAGCGCCTTCAGGAAGGCCGCGCCGCCCGCCGCCTCGGCGGGGAAGAACTTCATCGCGCGGACCCCGTCCTCCAGGAGCGCCATGGCCTCGGACGCGGTGGCGACGCCCGGCAGGAACGGCAGGCCGGTCGCCGCCATCGCGGCCCGGAGGCGGGGCGTGCAGCCGGGGCTGACCAGGAAGCGCGCCCCGGCGGCCGCGGACCGCTCGGCGTCCTCGGGGCGGACGACCGTTCCCGCGCCGACCACCACGTCCGGGACCTCGGCGGTGATCCGCTCGATCGCCTCCAGCGCGGCGGGCGTGCGGAGCGTCACCTCGATCGCGGGGAGTCCGCCCTCGACGAGTGCGCGGGCCATCGGGACGGCCGCGCCGGCATCGTCCAGCACGACGACGGGAATCACGGGCGCGAGGTCGAACAGGTCTTCGGCGATCATGCAAGCTCCAGGGAGTCCGGGTCGGGCAGGCTCTGCGCGATCCGCATGGCGGCGCCGACCAGGGCCGGGCCGGGGTGAACGATGAGCGCGGTCGGAATGCCGCGCAGGTAGTCCTCGACGGGGGGCTTCCCCTCGAAGCGGGCACGGAACGCACTGTCGCGCAGCACGTCCGCGATGCGGGGCAGGATGCCTCCGCCGAGGTAGACGCCGCCCCGGGTGCCGAGCGTCAGGGCGACGTTCCCGGCGAGCGACCCGAGCAGCGCGCAGAACATCCGCAGCGCCTCGCCGCAGACCGGGTCGTCCCGCCGCTCGGAGATCTGCCGGGCGGTGAGCGGCTCGGCCGCCGCGCCGTCGATCGCCGCGAGGTACCGGTGGATGCGGGCCAGGCCGCCCCCGGACAGCAGGAGCTCGGCGGTGGCGGAACCGCACTCGGCGCGCAGCAGCCGCGCGACCTCGATCTCCCGGTCCGTCGCCGCCGGGACGTCGACCTGGCCGCCCTCACCCGGCAGCGGCACCCACCCGGACGGCGTGGGAACGAGGCCCGCCACGCCCAGGCCCGTCCCCGGGCCGACCACCGCGAGGGTCCCGCCGGCGGGCGGGCGGTTCCCGCCGATGGGGATCAGGTCGTCCTCGCGCAGGCGCGGGAGCGCGAGGGCGAGGGCCTCGAAGTCGTTGATGACGTCCAGGCGGGGCAGGCCGAGATGGGCGCGGACCTCCTCGGGGGTGCCCTTCGGCCAGCCCGCGTTGGTCAGGTGGAACGTCCCGCCCGTGACGGGCCCCGCCACCGCCAGGCACGCGGCCGACGGCCGGACGTCCGGGGCGTGCCGGCCGAGGTAGGCGGCCGCCGCCTCGGCGAGCCCGGCGTGGTCGCGGGTGGGCAGGCAGTGGACGCGGTACGGGTCGCCGTCCGGGCCGTCCACCAGCGCGAACCGGGCGTTCGTGCCGCCCACGTCGGCGACCAGCCACGCCCCCCGGTTCGCTTCGCTCATACCTGCGTCCTGTGAGGGGGCGACCCCCCACACCCCCCGGTTCGCTTCGCTCATGTGAGGACTCCGGCGCCTCGCTCCGCCGGGCCCACCGCGTGCCGGAACGCCTGGAACAGCTCCCGTCCGGTGCCCCACGTCTGCTCGGCGTTCCCGGCCGCGGGTTCGCGGGCGGCGAACTCCTCGTCCGGGACGAGGACCTCCAGCACGCCCGCGTCCGCGTCGAGCCGGACGATGTCGCCGTCGCGGACGCGGGCGAGCGGCCCGCCCGCCGCAGCCTCCGGCGACACGTGGATCGCGGCGGGCACCGCCCCAGAGGCGCCCGACATGCGTCCATCGGTGACCAGCGCGACGCGGTGTCCCCGGTCCTGCAGGACCGACAGCGGCGGGGTGAGCCGGTGCAGCTCCGGCATCCCGTTGGCGCGCGGCCCCTGGTTGCGGACGACCGCCACCACGTCCCGGTCGAGTTCCCCGGCGGCGAACGCCTCCTGGAGCCGCTCCTGCGAGTCGAACACGCGGGCGGGCGCCTCGATCGTGCGGTGCTCGGGCCTGACGGCGGACACCTTGATGACGGCCCGGCCCAGGTTGCCGCGCACGGTGTGCAGGCCGCCGTGCGCGTCGAACGGCTCGGCCACGGGACGCAGGACGTTCGTGTCGCCGGATTCCGCGACGGTCTCCCGCCACTCGGCCTCGCCGCCGGCGAACTCCGGGACGCGCCGGTAGTCGGCGAGCGTGTCGCCGCCGACCGTCCTGGCGTCCTCGTGGAGCAGCCCGGAGTCGATCAGCTCGCCGATGAGGAACGCGGTGCCGCCGGCCGCGTGGAAGTGGTTCACATCGGCGGACCCGTTCGGGTAGAGGCGGGTGAGCAGCGGCGTGGCCTTGGACAGCTCGTCGAAGTCGTCCCAGGTCAGCTCGATGCCCGCCGCCGCGGCCATCGCGACAAGGTGCAGCGTGTGGTTCGTGGACCCGCCCGTCGCCAGCAGCGCGACGATGCCGTTCACGAACGCGCGCTCGTCCAGCAGCTCGCCGATGGGCGTGTAGTGGTCGCCCAGGTCGGTCAGCTGCAGGACGCGCCGTCCCGCCGCCTCGGTCAGGGCGTCCCTCAGTTTCGTGCCCGGCGGGACGAAGCTGGCCCCCGGCAGGTGCAGGCCCATGACCTCCATGAGCAGCTGGTTGGAGTTCGCCGTCCCGTAGAAGGTGCACGTGCCGGGCGAGTGGTAGGACGCGGCCTCCGCGGCGAGCAGCTCCTCGCGCCCGGCCTCCCCCGCCGCGTACCGCTTGCGGACCTTCGCCTTCTCGCCGTTCGGCAGCCCGGACGCCATCGGCCCGGCAGGCACCAGGATCACCGGCAGATGCCCGAACGACAGCGCCCCGATCACCAGCCCCGGGACGATCTTGTCGCAGACACCGAGCAGCAGCGCGCCGTCGAACATGTCGTGGGACAGCGCCACCGCCGTCGCCATCGCCACCACGTCCCGGCTGAACAGCGACAGCTCCATGCCGGCGCGTCCCTGCGTGATGCCGTCGCACATCGCGGGCACTCCCCCGGCGAACTGCGCCGTCCCGCCCGCCGACCGGATCGCGCCCTTGAGCAGGTCCGGATAGTCCTTGAGCGGCTGGTGCGCCGACAGCATGTCGTTGTACGCGGAGACGATCGCGATGTTGGGCGTGACGTCGCCCCTGAGCCACAGCTTGTCCTGGACGCCGCAGGCCGCGAAGCCGTGCGCCAGGTTCGCGCAGCCCATGCCGCCGCGCACCGGACCCTCCGACCGCGCGTCCCGGATCCGCCGCACGTACGCGCCGCGCCGGTCGGCACTCCGCTCGGCGACACGCCGGGTCACTTCCGACAAGACGGGATGCACAGCCATAGGACGTCTCCAGAGCAGGGGTTATCCAGATCATCAAGCTACCGAGACATACGTAACCAACACAACCGAACTTATGAACTTTTTCTTACTAAAGTCCGTAGCTTCCACTAACTGGACGTACCGAACATTGCCGTGCTTGACTGGCCGGATGCCGCGCCCCGTCAGCCGCCCCTCCACCCGCGGCGACATGCTGCGCCTGATCCGTGAGGACGGCGTCGCCACCCGCACCGAACTGGGCCGCATCACCGGGCTGTCCCGTCCCGCGGTGGCCACCCGCGTCGCCGACCTCATCGCCCGCGGCCTCGTCGTCGAACGCGCCGACGGCCCGTCCACCGGCGGACGCCCCCCGGCCCGCCTCGGGTTCAACGCCGCCGGCGGGACCGTCCTCGTCGCGAACCTCGGCCAGTCCCGCGGCCAGCTCGCCGTCTGCGACCTCGCCGGGTCGATCATCGCCCGCGCCGACGGCCCCCCGGCCGAGGCGTCCCCCGGCAGGACGCTCCCCCGCCTCCTCGACCATTGGGCGTCCCTGCTCGCGTCGTCCGGCATCGACGCCGCCACCGTCCGCGGCGTCGGCCTCGGCGTCCCCGACGCCGTCGAACACGTCGCCGGACGCTGGGACGCCGTCGAGATCGGCCCCCCGGTCTCCGACCGGTTCGGTGTCCCCGCCTACCTCGACAACGAGGTCAACGCCGCCGCCCTCGGCGAGCACCAAGCCCACCCCTGCGTCGACGACCTCCTGTTCGTCAAGGTCTCCACCGGCATCGGCGCCGGGCTCATCGCCGGCGGCCGCATCCAGCGCGGAGCGCTCGGCGCCGCCGGCGAGATCGGCCACGTCCCCGTCCCGTCCACCGTGGACGCCCCCTGCCGCTGCGGCAACGTCAACTGCGTCGAGGCCATCGCCGGCGGCACCGCCCTCCTCGCCCGCTCCGGCGCGGCAGATCTTTCCGGCCTCGCCGCCCTCGCCCGCTCCGGCGACCCCGCCACCGTCGCCCTCCTCCGCGACGCCGGCCGCCGCATCGGCGAGGTCGTCGCCACCGCCGTCAACCTCCTCAACCCCGCCGTCGTCGTCCTCGGCGGCGACCTCGTCGGCGCCGACGAACCCCTGATCGCCGGCCTGCGCGAGGTCGTCTACCAGCGCTCCACCGCCCTCGCCACCCGCACCCTGCGCATCGAACCCAGCCGCCTGGGCGAGACCGCCGGCCTCACCGGCTGCGCCGCGATGGTCCTCGACCGCATCCTGGCCCCCGAAACCATCGACGCGACCTGACCAGGAGGGTCACCCCTCCTCGTTCTTGAAAACCTTCCGTTCCTTCGACCTGCCGGGAAAGACGACCAGCAGATGCCGCTCCGCGGGCATCTCCGGCGAGACCGCTTCAGGCTCGTCCCGGCCCCGCACGTACACCCGGAGCCGATACCGTCCCGGGCCCGCGACGGTGACGACCGGCATTCCCATCGGCCCCCACACCGACCCGACCGTCGACCGTCCGTCCGGACTCTCGAAGCCGACTTCGGCGACCCGGTCCCAGCCCTTGAGCGCGAGCGGCGGCGCCTTCCGATAGGCCCGGACGGTCAGGCAGAAGTCTCCCTGTGTACCCGTGGTCACCGTGGCGGAGCCGCCCGCCGCGTCGACCAGTCCGTCCCTGGGAGCGGTGGCGCCTCCGGACCCGACGAAATAGCTGCTGCTCTCGCCACCCGAGGCGACCTCACTGGCCTCCGTGACCGGTTCGGGCCCCCTCGGCTCAGTCCGCTTGCAATACGCTCTGACCCTCGCCTGCTCACGCTCATACTCCGCCGTGAGCGCCGCCCGCCTACGTTCCTGCTCCCGCAACCGCATCGCAGCCGTTCGCGGACACAGGTACGCCATTTCCCTAAGGGACGGCCAGTGAACTCCACGCCGCCCCAGATCCGCAGGCGGCAACGGATACTCCCCACGGCAAGCACGCCGTCCCTGATGGAGCAGAACCGCATCGGACAACGGATCCTCCGGAGCCGGATACCTCCTCAACAGGTGCCTTTCGGGATAGCCGCGCACCGAACATATGTAGGCCAGCCTCCTCTCACGCTCCGAGAGCCGCTTCATCGCCTGCACCAACGCCCCGGGGTCCTGTGGAAGGGCGGGCCGCACCTTGTCGCAGTCGTCCGGGCTCGCCATCACCACCCGTGGCGGCCCCTGGTCGCCCGCAATGCCGAGCACCATCCCCATCACCAGGGCCCCGGAGACCACGCGGACCGCACGCACACCCGGCCGGTAAACCGACGCCAGGATCAAGGCCACGAGTACCAAGTGCCACGTCCACCACGCGATATGCCAGCCGGGGAAGCGCGGCAGCCACAGATCCACGCACGTCCGCCCCCACCGCGCCACGTCGTACCCGAACAACACCGGCTGGACGAGGGCCACCGGCCCAAGAATCGCGACGAGCGTCCACCCCACCGCACGCCGCCTGGTCACCAGCCATACGAGGAACGCCGGAACAACGACCAGGTATGGCCTGCCGCTCAGCTGCGCATACCCCGGAACGCTCGAAACGTCCGTCTGATGAAGCCAGCCGCCACATTGATCAAGGGAAAATGCAATCCCTACGCCGTATCCCTTGGGCTTCACACCGAGCAGCGAGGCGACCAGGCCGGCAGCGGCCGGTACCACACTCACCGCGACCGCGGCCCCCCATAAACACGTCTGCGTCCGCCCACTCCATTGCGACATGATCAGGAACCATAGTGAATCAACCCAAGCGATGGGGTCGAAGAGCGACTGACCGCCTGCAAGGAACTGTCGGCCGAGAAAGGGAGACCGCCCGCGTGCGAGACACGGTCAGCGCGGCGCGCTCACCCCGATCGCCCTGTGCGACGGCGGCGCGCGACCACCGCCCACAGGAGCGGAGCCGTCCCGGCGACCAGAGCGAGGATCGCCACGGGCACCAGGAAGCCGAACCGCAGACTGATCGAGGCATACGCGTCCACACCGGGCCGGCCGTCCATGCGCATCACCACGACGGACCACGCGCCACCGGTCTTGTCCCACCTGATGGTGCGCGTACCGGTGCCTGACGAAGTCGCCACCCAGAACCGCTGCCGAGACGGCTGAGCGGCCTCGGACGCCCCCGGCAGCCGCCGGAAGACCGGCGCGAACGGGCTGAGGTCGGCCGACACGAACTCCTCGTGCGACACCCCGCGCAGATAGCTCTCGACCCGCTCCTTCGGCCCGATCCCCACGAACAGGGGCACGCCGAAATCGACCGGCCGGACCACGATCTCGACCTCGGCGAGTTCACCGAGGTCGGGCATGGGGTCCCCGGCACGGGCCGTCTCCGACCCCACCTCGACCTCGTCGGTCTTGAGTGCCGCAGTGGACGTGGTGAAGCGCCGATCCGAAGTCCCGAACGCACCACCGGAGGCGGCCTGCACGCCGCCGGCCACGGCGAACCCTGAACCGGCGAGCAGAAGCGGAACCGCGATGAGGACGACGAGAAGGCCACGGCTCATGACGCATCCTTTTTAGTACGACTGTGCTATAAATCTCAACGTAACACAGCCGTGCTATAAAAGCCTCATGCCGAAGGTGGTGGATCCGGCCAGGCGCCGGCAGGACGTGGTCGCGGCCGTATGGCGAGTCATCCGGCGGGACGGCCTGGACCGGGCCTCGGTCCGCAACGTCGCCCGCGAGGCGGGCCTGTCGGCGGGATCACTGCGGCACTACTTCGCCACCCAGCCCGAGCTACTCGCGTTCACCCTCCGCACGATCATCGAGCGGATCGAGGAACGGATAGCCGCGACCGGGCCGGCGGACGGCGACCCCCGCGAACGCGCCGCCCGCGTCCTGGACGAACTCCTCCCGATGGACGCCGAACGAGCCGCCGAGAATCAGGTCTGGCTCGCCTTCACCGCCCGCGCGCTCGTCGATCCCGATCTGCGCGCCCTATGCGAAGAGGCCCACGACGCCCTGCGCTCAGGTTGCCGGGCCCTGGTCGAGTCCCTGGCCCCGGACACGGACACGGAACTCGCAACCGACCGCCTGCACGCCCTGGTAGACGGCCTGGCCGTCCACGCCGCCCTGCACCCCCGGACAACGACCCCGCCCCGAATGCGCGCCGCCCTGGCCGCCCACCTCGACGAGTTGCACACCCGAGGCACCACTTCCTGACCCGATCCCTCAAGGGCACCATCGGTGTCCGGCTCACCCGACAATCATGAACGGCCGGAACACCGCAACCGTCAGGTGCCGGGTATCCAGAGGTCAGCCCCGATACGGCGGAGACGCCCCCGCCGGGACCACTGCCTAGGTGAACCTGGAATCAGCGGTCGAACTCACCACGCCGTACGCGAGCGAGCAGCCGTCCGAACTCCCCAGGCACAACCCCGAGCCGAGGCCCACCCGGATCCTTGGAGTCACGCACCCCGATCAAACCGCCAAGCCGAGCCACCTCAACGCACGCGTTGTCATTGACACCGCCGCTGCGCGAACTCTTGCGCCAGTTGATCACAAGAACCTCCAGGTCAGCCGACTGATCAGCACTCAGGAAGCATCCTCGTCAAAGTTCAGTTCTCCACGCCTGATCCGTGCCAACAATCCACCGAAGTCGCGCGAACTGAGCGCGAGGCGGGGACCATTTGGGTCCTTGGAGTCCCTAACACCTATGTTTCCACCCAGGTCAGCGACCTCGACACACACATCGTCATTGCCGCTACCCGTGTAGGAACTCTTCCGCCACTTGATCATGGTAGACCCGGATCCCGTAAAGATCAGATACTCAGCCGTCAACGCCGCAGAGCGAACTCACCAAGCTTGATGCGAATGACCAGGTCAGAGAACTCCCGGGAGCCGAGGCCGAGACGTTCACCGTCCGGGTTCTTCGAGTCACGCACGCCGATGCGATCGCCCAGTTGAGCCACTTCAACACAAGCGTCGTCATTCATCCCGCCACTGTGTGAACTCTTCCGCCACGTGGTCACTCGTAGTCCCTCATCCCTTGCTCGATCAACTTGCGGGACGCGTCCTGACTAAGGGCAAACGCCCCAATCTGGTCAAACCGTACCCCGAGGGTGGTCACCTCGTCACCGGCCTCGATTAGACGTCCACCGATCTGGGCTCCCGCATATGCGACGCTGCGTGAACCGATCGTGAGGATTTGGAACGCCCCATCTTGCCCTGGATGCGCTCCCGCAGACCTGGGGATGATGCGAATGACCACACGTGGGTATCGGGAGAGTTCAAGTAGCCGCTCGTGCTGTCCGCGCATGACCTCCTCGTCCCCCACCCAAGACTCCAGCGCCTCCTGATCCAAGAGAATCCACACGTAGGGCGGCTTGGGTCTGTTGAGGATCTCCTGACGCTTTGTGCGCGCGTCGATCTCCTGCTTCAAGGCATCTTCACGGCCGGCGCAGACCAGCAAGGCGCGGATGTAATCCTCAGTCTGCACCAGAGCGGGCACGGTCTTCCCGTGGTACACCTTGATGATCTCCGCAGCATTTTCGTACTGAATGTACTGCTTGAACCAGTCGGGGTCGTGCCCAGTGCTCGCGTAGTGGTGGAGCCGCTGGAAGTGACCGCCGGTGTTCCACGCCTTGTCCAGGATGGCCATGTACTGGTCACCAGGGCGAAGGCGCCCCGCCTCCCAGTTGGAAACAGTGCCACGCGCCACCCGAACGATCTGAGCGGTCTGCGCGAGAGAAAGGCTCCGCTGAGTCCGATAAAACCACAGGTCAAAGGCCAGCCACGCCCATAGCGACGAGTTCGGGTCGATGGTCTCGCGAACACTCACGCTGACCTCCAGTGTATTTCATGGATTCCAATCCATCACAGGGTAAACAGCCGCCGTCGATCCTGTGAAGGAATCATCGAAAACCAGGACGGCGGATATGAACGATCAAGTGCCAGTGGTTCAAATGCCCGAATCGGACGAAATCCGGATGACCCTGCTCGGAGTGGACTCCTCGGTCGCACTCGCCCGCGAACTCGTCCGTTATGCCCTTCTCAATTGGGGCTACGGCCGGGACCTGATCGATGACTCGACGGTCGTCATGAGCGAAATCGTGACGAATGCGATCGAAGCGGCGCGCGGACATCTGCTCAGGATCCGGGTCGCGTTGGACGACGGCGCCCCGGTGCTGGAGTGCTGGGATCCGTCCCCCGAACTCCCGCGCGCATCCGCCGCCGGACTCGACGCCCTGAGCGGACGTGGGCTCGCGATCATCGCCGCATACGCCAAGGACACGGGTATCCGCCCGTCCGCCACCGGCCAGGGCAAGATCGTCTGGGCGCTCATGTCCGTCCCCGAGAACGCCCCGGCCCATTGACTCCGGCCATCCTCTTCGGCCTGACCGGCGTCCTGGTGGACGACACCGCCCTACACCGGCGCGCGGCCCACCAAACGGCGAGCGAAGCCGGTTTCTCCTTGACGGCTGAAGACCACCGAACCTTCTTCGCCGGACGAACGGCACACGAAGGCTTCCGAGCGTTCCTCACTCATCGCACGCCGAACCGGTTGGGAGAGATCGACGACATCCTGGCCGCCAAGGCACGGTCATACCGCGCTCTCGCTGAGACTGACCTCCACCCCTACCCGGGAGCCGTCGAACTGGTCATGGCCCTATGCGGGACGCGGCACCAACTCGCCTTGGTCACCGACTCGACCATCCCAGAGGTCGCCGCGGCCCTCCGCGTCCTGCGCCTGGACGATGCGTTCGACGCGATCGTGACCGCCGAGTCGGTCCCCGAGGGCAAACCGTCATCGGCGCGCTATCTTGCCGCAGCCCGGATGCTCAACCGTCCACCGCAGCACTGCCTGGTCATCGAGCGCGGCCCCACGTCCACTCCACTCGTGGAAGTCGGTAGACCGCCACTCGGCGGAGCCGTATGAGCAGAACGGAGAGTGGCCGAGAACTGCGGCTCGTAGTACGCCTCCAGTAGCAGGCGCACCACGCTGAGCACGGCGACCAGGCACAACGCCAGCACGGGGCCGAGCCGGTACCGGCGGCCGCGGCGACGCCGCGGATCGGGAATGCGGTCCAGCATCTCCACCCGCGCCGGCAGGCCGAGGCAGGTTGGTGGGCGGGGCAAGGCAGAACCGACGCCCTCGCAGTGGCCCACCAGGGCGTCAATCGGGGAGGATCGCACGCGAACGCGGTTCCTGTCTTGATCGACTGGCTTAGACGCCCAAGATCATCGGGACCGCGTTGGCGGCGCGCATGGTGCGATCTCGCCGGCCTGGTGAGGGCAGCAGACAGCGCGGCTTGGACTGTGGGCCCCTGGTCAGGGCTGGTCGTCGAGGAGTTTCGCGGCTGCCTTAGGGTCCATGAGGTTGGACCAGGCTTGTTCGGCGGGGAGCAGGTCGCGTTCGGGCAGGGCGTATTCGGGGAACCATGCGTCGGCGGCGCAGCCCGGCACCCGGGTGAGGATCAGGGCGGTGAGGTTGCCCGGGACCGATCCGGTGATACGGATCGCGATGTAGGTTTCGTGGCCGTCGTTGGCGCGAACGATCACCCCGAGCCGGAACCCTGGGAAGTCCGCAGCGTGCTCGTGGCCGTCACGCAGCGAACCGCGCACCAGGTCAGCCACGACGGTGTTGAGGCGGAGCGCGAACCTGGCCCCGGTTTCCAGGAGGTAACGGTCGTGATCGTCCTGACCGGGCAGCAGATGGCCAACGTGGGTGTCGGTGGTCAGGGGTTTGTCGTGCTCGGCGTTGTAGCGTTGGCGGGCGGTGCGGGCCTGGGCGTGCAGCGCGGCGTAGAAGTCGTCGTTCGAGCCGTCCTCGCGCGTTCCCGCCGCCACCAGCCAGTCACGCACCTCAGCGTGCGGGTCCGCGGTGAACACGGCACCGCGCCACCGACCGACTTTGACCTTGAACAAGACGACGTCGTCGATGGCACGGATGCGTTCATGCGGCGAATCAGATGCGGCGAACTGCTCAGCCGCCTTGCGGAGCAGCGGATGGTCGATCTGGTCCAGCGGGGTACGTGCCGACGGAACAGGCAGGTTGAGATCCTCACGCACACAGCGGAGGGTGGGACGGACCGGCACCGTCAGTCCTCCCAGTCGCCGACACCACCGAGCTGCTCGATCCGCTCAGGCGACAGACCGGTCAGCGCCGCGACGCCCGAGGTGAGCGAACCGTCCAGCACCTTCATCGACTCAATCATCCCCCGGCGAACCTCTTCACGACGCTGCTCCAGGTACGCCCTGGCGGCCTGGGCCACGAAGTCCTTCTTGGTCATGCCAAGGAAATGCGCGGCCTGCGAGATCAACTCATCGGTTGCCGGATCGATCTTCAACGGCGCCTGGCGCTTCGCCCCTACGCTCGTGCTCATCTGCCACCTCCACGAACCATGGTACCCAGGTACCTCAGGTACGGACCGGAAAAGCCAACGACGCCGCAGGCTTCGCTGCACGCCACGGACCGCACCGTCGCTCCCCCATCACGGCCTCCGACCCTTGGGACCGCGACCCCGCCCGTTTCCAGACGAAACCGCCAGCCTGCTACCGGGCCTCCTGGCAGCTACCCGGACCGGACTCACACCGGCAAGCGACGACGAGCTCATGCCCAGCATCACCCATCTCGAGCTTGTCGATGATCACCTCCGCCGCCGGGTCCTCGGTCTCGTGGCCGGGTACCGCGTGCGCGGTAGTTTCGCGGGTTCTGCGGCGGCGGTGGCAGCGCGGATTGCCTGCGTTCGGGGGACGACCGGCGGCGGGGGCGGCGGACATGATCGGACGACGTCCGATTCTTCGAGAAGGAGCACGCCATGTCCGTCCACCATCTGCTCGCCGCCGCCGATGCCTACTCCATGAGCGCCGGGCGGCTCGGGTCCACCGCGGCCGCGCTGACCGGACTGATCGGCGTGGTCGCCGGCGGGCTGGCGCTGGCTCGCGGCAGGCGGAACGGCGCCGTCGTGGCCCTGGTGGCGGGGCTCGTCGGCATGACCGTCGGTGTGCTGGTCGCGGCCACCGCCGACGGTGGAGTCGGCACCGGCAACGGGCTGGGCGGTGCGGTCGTGGCCGTGGTGGTCGGGCTGGTCGGCGCGGCTCTCGGTGGGCTCGCTCTGGTCCGTGCCCGGCGCATCGGCTGACGCGGGGGCTCAGGCGGTGGCCTCGATCTCCTCGCGGGTGAGGACCGGGTCGGGGGTCGTGGGGGCGGTGGAGATGAAGGGGCTCGCCTTCTTCCCACCGGCGCGGGTCTGGGCCTGGCGGAACTCCGGGAGGGGGCCGGCCGCGTCGTGCAGTCCGTTGAGGGCCGCCCAGAGGGACGCGCGCCGTAGGCGGAGGACGACCGGGTTGGGCGGCTGGTAGAGGGCGAGTTTCTGGGCCCAGCGCGGGAGCATGTCGCGGGCCGCCCAGTCCATGAACTCGCTGCCCGGCTCCCAGGGCTTGGCCTTGCTGTGGCGCAGGTTGGGGCCGGTGGCGAACGCCTTGATGGGGGTCACGGCCAGGCGGGGCAGGTACGACTCCAGGCATTCGGCGGTCTCGGCCTTGGTGGCGGGGAGGTCGGTGCCGCCCAGGGCCTCGCCGACGCGGACGAACTCGCGGTAGTAGCGGTCGATGTCCTGCAGGGGGCGGCGGTGGTAGCGCTCGTGCGCGGTGGCCAGGCCCCAGACGACGGTGGCGTAGTTCCAGCGGAGCCATTCGGGGTCGTCGGCGTCGTAGGCGAGCCCGTCGGGGCGGGTGCCCTTGATGGTGTGGTGCATGGCCCGGACGGTGCGCGCCAGCCTCTCCGCGGTCGGCGTCGAGCCGTAGGCGGTTCCGATGAAGAACGAGATGGAGTGGCCGAGGCGGACCGCGCCGCCGGTGGGGTCGACGTTTCCGGTGGGGATGCCGTCGGCGCGTTCGACCAGGCGGGAATGGTCGTAGGCCATCCAGCTGATGCTCGGGTCGAGGCCCTCGATGTAGGCGGCGCTGACGAGGCCGAGGACCAGGGCGGGCAGATGCGAGTGGACGTGCCAGACGGCGCTGCCCGGGCCGAACCAGCCGGGGTCGCCCTGCGGGCCGGCGAAGTCGAGGCCCTTGAAGAACTTCGACCGGATGTCGGCGTCGAAGGCCTGCTCGAACCGCTTGGCGATGGGGTTGTTCTTGGGGGGCATCCGGCACTCCTGTTTCTGGCTACGACTGTACCCAGAATAAATGATTGGATACAGCCGTGTCCAGACTTGGCTTGCTATCGTGAACGCCATGGCGAACGTCCGGACGGCGGCGTCCACGCGGTGGGCGGGAGTGCCCGTCGCGCGGCGGAAGGACGAGCGGCGCGAGATGCTCGTGCGGGCCGCGTTCGCGTTGTTCGGGGAGCACGGCGAGGGCGCGCTCACGGTGCGGGCGGTGTGCCGGCGCGCCGAGCTGCACACCCGGTACTTCTACGAGAACTTCGCCGACACCGATGAGCTGCTGGCCGCCGTCTACGACCAGGAGGCGACCGCGCTCGCGGACATCCTCGCGCGGTCCCTGGAGGAGGCGGGCCCCGATCCGGAGGCCCGGAGCCGAGCCGGCATCCGCAGCGTGCTGCAGTACATCACCGACGACCCTCAGCGGGGACGCGTCCTGTTCTTCGAGGCGCGGGGGAACGAGGTGCTGGCCGCCCGGCGGCGCGCGGCGAGCACGGCATTGCTGGAGGCGCTCGTCGCCATGGGCAGCGGCGAGCCCGAGCTGCCGGTCCTCATCTCGGCGACCATGTTCACCGGCGCCATGACGGAGCTGGCGCAGCAGTGGGCGGACGGGCGGCTGGGGCGTGATCTCGACGCGGTCGTCGACCAGGCCGTCGAGTTGTCGGTGGCCATGTACGCGTCGACCGCGCAGCGGCTGCCGACGTAGCTAGGCGGCCTCCTGCCGGGCGGACGCGGTGGTGGCGCGGCGGGCGAAGGCGCCGATCTCCCTGATGGCGGCGAAGCCCTCGCGGGAGATGTCGGCGAAGATCTGGAAGACGTGCGCCTGGCCCTCCCAAATCTGCAGGGTGCAGGGCACGTCGGCGGCTCCGAGACGCTCGGCCATCAGCTCGGCGTCGGCGCGGAGCACCTCGATCGAGCCGGCCTGGATGAGCGTGGGCGGGAGGCCGGCGAGGCCGGCGTCCACGGGACACAGCCACGGGTCGGTCAGTTCGGCGTCCGGGAAGCAGGTGCGGACCATGTCCCACATGCGCGGGGCGGGGATGAACGGGTCGAGCGCGGCGTTGGCGTGGGCGATCTTGTTGGCGATGTCGAGTTCGGTGAAGGGCGACAGGGCGACGATGCCGGCGGGGCGGGGCAGTCCGTCGCGGAGGGCGTACAGCGGGGCCATGAACGCGAAGTAGCCGCCGGCCGAGTCGCCGCCGATCACGATGTCGTCCGCGTCGTGTCCGTTGTCGAGCAGCCAGCGGTAGGCGTCCACGCAGTCGCCGATGGACGTCCGGATGGTGACCTTGGGCTGCATGCGGTAGGCGACCGACAGCACCGGCATGCCCGCCGACCGGGAGATCCGGGCGATCATCCGGCGGTGGGTGCGCAGGCCGCAGGCGACGAACCCGCCGCCGTGGAAGTAGAGGATGGCCTTGCGCGAGTCCGCGGGCACGCCGCGGCCCCGGACCCACTCGGCGGCGCAGCCGATGCCCTTCACCTTGGTGACCTTCGTCCCGCGCGGCGGCACCATGAGCGCGGCGCCGAGGTCGAGGAGCGGGGCGAGGCGCAGCGTGAACGGGGTCCATGGCAGGCGGGCGACCATGGGCCGCATGAGCATGCGCATCAGCCGTGCGGCCACCCGTGCGCCGCGTCCGCACCCGGCGCGTTCCTCCACCGTCGGTGTGATCGGCATCCCTGCGCCCCTCTCGCCCGGCGTTCCGGCTGAGAGGGTACTAGCAAGTAAGTGCTCGGGTACAGAGTCAGGCGTGGACCGTCTCGTCGGGGGCCCCGATGGACGCGCGGGTGAAGCGCACGGTCAGGCCGTCGCGCTCAGGGGCGCAGCAGTAGGGGCCGGCCGTGGCGGGGACGTCCACCGGGAAGGGGGCCAGGCGGATCAGGTGCCAGGGGTCGTCGCCGGCGCGGGCGCGAACGGTCACCGCGTCGCCGCTGCGGCTGGCGCGCAGGGTGACCTCCCTGCCTGTCCAGGGGACGGGGGCGGACGACCAGTCGGAGACGCCGTGGGTGACGACCGCGCCCAGTTGCAGTTCGCCGTCGCAGTACTCGGCGCCTGCTTTGATCCAGGTGGTCTCGTCCAGGCGGACCAGGAGGCCGGCCTGGTCGAACTGGTGGTCGTAGTCGGCGACGAAGGTCACCTCGACGGCGGCCTCGGGGCCGAGCGGCGACAGGAGGGCGTGGCCGCTGTCGCGGTTGTAGCCGTAGGACGTCGTCCGCCAGAAGTCGCTGCCCTTCGCGGCGGTGACGAGGAGGGCGGATCCGTCATGGTCGGCGGCCGGGGGCGGGTTGAGCCATTCGCCAGTGATCATGCTCCGGAATCTACGGGGAGGGGTGGGGTTAGCTCCACCCTCGCGGAGGGGTCTTCCTTCCTCCGATCGGGATGCTGGGACCAGTGCCCGGGGAAGTGTCGGACGCGAAGGTTGTTATTAGGCGGAGACGACCGGGCACGGGGAGGAAACAGATGGCGAGCGGCGTAGTGATGCGTGGCCGGATGCGGCCGCTGGTCACCGAGGCCGGGCTGCTGGCGGTTCTGTTCGCGTTCTACAAGTGGGGCCGGTCGCTGTTCGACCACGGGCCCGCCGAGGCGATGGCGAACGCGGCACGGCTGTGGGAGTTCCAGCGGTCGTGGCTGCCCAGCGAGGTCGATCTCCAGCAATGGGCCCTCGGATGGGACCAGACGGCGTTCCTGGCGAATGTGTATTACGTGGGCATGCACTTTCCCGGGACGGCGTTGCTGCTGGTCTGGCTGTACGTCCGGCACCGGTCGTCCTACGGCAGGGTGCGGAACGAGCTGGTGGCGCTGACGGCGGCCGGGCTGGTGGTGCATGTGCTGTTCCCCCTGGCGCCGCCGCGGCTGGCCGGCATCGGCGCCGTGGACACGATGATGACCGTGGGGCCGTCCGCCTACCCGCCGGAGACCGGCGGGATCGCGAACCAGTACGCGGCGATGCCGTCGCTGCACATCGGGTGGGCGATCCTCGTCGCCGTCGCGGTGCTGCGGGTGTCGCGGAGCCGGTGGCGGTGGGTCGTCGCCATGCACGCGCCGGTCACGGTGGTCGTGGTGGTCGTGACGGCGAACCACTACTGGACGGACGGGCTCGTCGCGGCCGCTCTGCTGGCGGGCGCGGTGACGCTGGTCTCCACCGCCGGGCGGGTGCGGCAGGGCGGAGTCCTCGCCCTACGCGGCGCGAGCACCGATTGGCCCGGTGGCCGGCCCGCCGGCCCGGCGCCGCGAGCGGCGCGGCCCGTGCTCGCCGCCGCCGGCGGGCACGGCGATCACCTGCGCGAACGCGACGCCGGTCACCTGGCCGAGCGCGACCGGCACCGGGAGGACGCGCCCGGGACGGACGTTCCCGGCCGTGACGATCTCGTGCCCGCCTGAGCGTTCGGACCGGCTCGGAAACGGCCGGAAGACCCCGGAGAACGACCCAAACCGGCGATTTGTGACGCACGTTACCCATAAGCAAGGTCGTGACCAGGGTAAACTGCGGCAATGACCTTGCTTGTGGCCCGCCGTCACGTCGACTACGGGCGCGTCACCAGCAGCAGCTGTTGCCGCGTGACGAGCTGACGCCGCCCCTGCCCGGCGCCGTCCCGCGAGCCGGCCGCCTCCCGCGCCGCGCACGCCCGGAACCGCCCCCGCGTACGCGTGCCCCGCGCCTCCCGCATCCGGCATGGCCGTGCTCGCGCCGGTTCCGCAGACCGCCCGCCCCCGTCCCAGCCCTAGGAGAGCCATGAGTGAGCACGCCGACCCCGCCCCGTCCGCCGAGTCCGGCTGGTCGTTCGAGACACGGCAGGTGCATTCCGGCACCGAGCCGGACCCGACCACCGGCGCGCGGGCCGTGCCGATCTACCAGACGACCTCCTTCGTCTTCCGCGACACCCAGCACGCCGCGAACCTGTTCTCGCTCGCCGAGCCCGGCAACATCTACACCCGCATCATGAACCCGACGCAGGACGCCTTCGAAAAGCGCGTCGCGGCGCTGGAGGGCGGCGTCGGCGCCCTGGCCGTCGCCTCGGGGCAGGCCGCGGAGTCGATGGCGATCTGGAACCTGGCGCGCGCCGGCGACCACATCGTCTCCGCCTCCACCATCTACGGCGGGACGCACAACCTGTTCCGGCACACCATGCCGAAGTTCGGCATCGAGGTCACCCTCGTGGACGACCCCGACGACCTCGACGCCTGGCGGGCCGCGATCCGGCCGAACACCAAGGCGCTGTTCGCCGAGAGCATCGGCAATCCGCGCGGCAACGTGCTGGACATCCGCGGCGTCGCCGACGTCGCGCACGACGCGGGCGTGCCGCTGATCGTCGACAACACGATCGCGACCCCGTACCTGGTGCGTCCCCTGGAGCACGGCGCCGACATCGTGGTGCACTCGGCGACCAAGTTCCTCGGCGGGCACGGCACCACCATCGCGGGCGTCGTCGTCGACGGCGGCACGTTCGACTTCGGTGCGGACCCCGAGCGGTTCCCCGACTTCAACGAGCCCGACCCCAGCTACAACGGCCTGCGCTACTGGCCGGCCCTGGGCCCGGGCGCCTACGGCATCAAGTTGCGGGTCCAGCTGCTGCGCGACCTCGGCCCGGCCATCGCGCCGCACTCGGCGTTCCTGCTGCTGCAGGGCGTGGAGACGCTCAGCCTGCGGATGGAGCGCCACTCGGCCAACGCGCAGAAGCTGGCGGAGTGGCTGGAGCAGCACGAGGAGGTGACGGCCGTCCACTACCCGGGGCTGCCGTCCAGCCCGTGGCACGAGGCGTCCCGGCGGTACCTGCCGCAGGGGACGGGCGCCGTGCTGGCCTTCGAACTGCGCGGCGGCATCGATGCGGGGCGGCGGTTCGTGGAGGGCGTCCAGCTGTTCAGCCACCTGGCCAACATGGGTGACGTGCGCAGCCTGATCATCCACCCGGCGTCCACCACGCACAGCCAGCTCACACCGGAGGAGCACGCCGCCGCCGGCGTCACCCCCGGCCTGGTGCGGCTCTGCGTCGGCATCGAGAACGCCGACGACCTCAAGGCCGACCTGGAGGCCGGCTTCCGCGCGGCGAAGGGCGCGCCCTGACCGCCGGTACCGAGACCGCGTCACTCTCCCTCCCGCCGGTCTCCGGAGCCTGGCGGGAGGGGGATCCGCCCGGGCGGCGGCAGTGGGTGACCCTCGACCGGCCGCTGCCGCTGGAGGCCGGCGGCACCCTGCCCGAGGTGCGGCTCGCGTACGAGACGTGGGGGCGGCTCGCCCCCGACGCCTCCAACGCGGTGCTGGTGCTGCACGCCCTCACCGGGGACGGCCACCTCGCCGGGCCCATCGAGCCGGGGCATCCCACGCCCGGCTGGTGGGACGGGCTGGTCGGGCCCGGCCGCCCTCTGGACACCGACCGCTGGTTCATCGTCGTCCCCAACGTGCTGGGCGGCTGCCAGGGCAGCACCGGGCCGTCCTCGCGCCGGCCGGACGGGAGACCCTGGGGAGGGTCCTTCCCGTACGTGACGCAGCGCGACATGGTGATCGCCGAGGCGCAGCTGGCCGACGCGCTGGGCATCGACCGCTGGGCCCTGGTGACCGGCGGGTCGATGGGCGGGATGCGGGCCCTGGAGTGGGCGGTGTCGTATCCGGAGCGCACCTCGGCGCTGCTGCTGCTCGCCACCACGGCGGCGGCGAGCGCCGAGCAGATCGCCTTGGCGGCCGTCCAGCTGCACGCCATCCGCGCCGACCCGGGCTGGCGCGGCGGCGACTACTACGACGCCGCCCCGGGGCACGGGCCGCACGCCGGGCTGGGCACGGCCCGCCGGCTCGCCCACATCACCTACCGCAGCGAACCGGAGCTGCAGGCCCGATTCGGCCGCCGCCCGCAGGACGGCGAGGACCCCTGGCGGTCCGGGCGCTACCAGGTGGAGTCCTACCTCGACCACCACGCCGGCAAGCTGGTGGGACGCTTCGACGCGGGCAGCTACGTGGTGCTCACCGAGGCGATGAACGGCCACGACGCCGGCCGCGGCCGGGGCGGCACGGCCGCGGCGCTGCGCCGGGTCACGGCCCGGACGCTGGTCGCCGGCGTCGACTCCGACCGGCTCTACCCACTGTCCCAGCAGGCCGAGCTGGCGTCCGGGATCCCCGGGGCGGACCGGCTGCGGGTGATCGAGTCGCGCAGCGGCCACGACGGCTTCCTCACCGAGACCGACCAGGTCGGCGCGCTCGTCCGCGAACTGCTCGACGGCTGAGCCCACCGGTCTCCGGGCGGGTGCGGCACAGTTGTGGGCATGTTGCCGATGCACACGAGTTCCGAGGAACCGGACGTCCCCGTAGCGGTCCTGCCGATCGGGAGCCACGAGCAGCACGGCCCGTTCCTGCCGCTCGCGACGGACACGGTGATCGCCTGCACGGTCGCGCGGGAGATCGCGAAGGCCCACCCGGTGCGGACGCTCCCGCCCGTGACGATCTCGTGCTCGCACGAGCACGCCGCCTGGCCGGGGACGGTGAGCATCTCGGCGGCCACCCTGCACGCGGTGGTACGGGACGTCGCCGAGTCGCTGCGCAGGTCCGGGGTGCCGAAGCTGGTGCTGGTGAACGGGCACGGCGGCAACTACGTGCTGGGCAACGTCGTCCAGGAGGCGCACGGCGACATGGCGCTGTTCCCCGGCCCGGACGAGTGGGCCGACGCGCGGACGGCGGCGGGCATCGAGACGTCGAACGACGGCGACATGCACGCCGGGGAACTGGAGACGTCGATCCTGCTGCACGCCCACCCGGAACTCGTGCGGGACGGATACGCCGCCGCCGATCACCTGGCCGATGACCGGCGGCACCTCCTGACGGCCGGGATGGCCCCCTACACCGCGTCCGGCGTCATCGGGCGGCCGTCACTGGCCGACGCCCGCAAGGGCCGGGACGCTCTGCGGAACCTGGTCGCGGCTTTCGGGGACTGCCTCGCGGCGCTTCAGCAGCAGGGTCGCGGCGCCGGGCAGGCACGCGACGAACGTGAGCACCCCGTACACGACGGAGACGGTCAGGCCCTGCGCTGACCCGAGGCCCGCGGCACCGAACGCGACGGCGAGGACGGCCTCGCGGGGACCCCATCCGCCGACGTTCACCGGCAGCACCATCACCAGCAGCGCCAGCAGGAGCAGCGGCACGAGGGTGACGAGAGGCGCCGTCGCGCCGACGAGGCGGGCGGCGACCACGAACAGGGTCAGATGCCCGGCCAGGGCCGCGACGGACAGGACCGCGACGCCGGGCCAGATGTCGAGGACGGCGCGCGCGTCGGCGAACATGGCCGCAAGGGCCCGGTGACGCCAGCGGGCCAGCACGAGGAGCCCGCTCAGGACGACCGCGATCGCGACAAGGGCCGGGGTCATGACCGGCGCCATGGCCGACAGCACGGCCGGCTGGGTGAACAGGACGGCGACGCCCACGACGACCGGGACGATCTGGCCCGTCACCCGTTCGAGGAACACGGCCCTCACCCCGCGGCCGACGTCACCGGACCGGTGGCCATGGCTGACCGCCCGGTGGACGTCGCCGACGACCCCCGCCGGCAGGACGGCGTTGAGGAACTGGGCCTTGTAGTAGTCCGAGACGGCTTCCGCCATGGGCAGCCGCAGGCCGAGACGCCGGGCGACCAGGCACCACCGGGCCGAGCTGAGCACGGTCGTCGCCAGCCCGATGGCGAGGGCGATGACGACGGACCGGGCGTCGATGGCCTGGAACGCGTCCACGAACGCGTCCGAGCTGTGCCACCACAGGAGCGCGGCGAGGATGCCCAGCCCGGTGAGCAGGCGCAGCCACGGCCAGAGCTTGGTCACCCAGAACCTCATCGGACGGAACCCCCGGGGAGAGCGAGCAGGTCGACATGGTGGATCTCGGCGGTCAGCCCGCCGGCGGCGCATTCGGCGAGCCGCCGGCGCAGGTAGCCGCCGGCGGCCCGGCCCAGGCCGGGACGTTGTTCGATGGCGGCGGCGACCCAGCCGCGCAGCCACTCGGCGGTCAGCGCGGCCTGGTCGGGGCCGAGCCGCCACGGGCTCGGCCGCGTCCGGACCGAGGCGCCGCGCCGCCCGAACGCCGCGGTCGCGGCGGTGACGGCGTCCGGCCCGAGGAGGCCGTCGCGGCGCTGGTGGGCGTCGAACGCGGCGGCGATCTCGGCGTCCAGCGGGTTCGGCGGGGACAGCCTGACCCGCCCGACGACCGACAGGGTCAGCAGCACCGGGCAGGCCGCCGCGGCGGCGACGGCCTCGACCTCGGCGGCGGTCAGCACGTCCAGCAGCGCGGACGCGGTGACGAGCGACGCGCCGGCGAGGTCGGACGCGCGCAGCGATTCGAGGCCGCCCTTGCGGGTCTCGATCGTCGCGGGCAGCCCGTCCGCGGTGACGTAGACGTTGTCGCGGGCCCGGTCGAGCAGTCCGGGGTCGTGGTCGTGCAGGATCCAGTGCTGCGGTCCGCGCAGCCGGCCCGACAGCCAGCGTCCCAGGGAGCCGGTGCCGCAGCCGAGGTCCCAGATGACCAGCGGCTCACCCGGCGGGAGCGCGTCCCGGAGCGGGTCGAGCAGTTCGGAGGCGCGGGCGGCGGCGTCGGCCCCCTCCCGCAGCGCCAGCCAGGCGGGATCGAAACTCATCGGGTCTCCCTGCGCAGGCGGGACAGGACGGTGGCCATGCGGCGGGCGGTGTCGTCCCAGCCGGGCAGCATGCCGCGGCGCTGCCGGGCGGCGGCGCGCAGCCGCTCCCGCAGCTCGGGCTCCACCAGCCAGCTGCGCAGCGCCGCGGCCAGCGCCGGGGGATCGTCCGGCGGGACGAGGAGCCCCGGGACGGCGCCCGCGGGGTCCCAGCCGAGCGTGTCGGGGACGCCGTCCACCCTCGTCGCGACGACCGGGATGCCGCGCGCGAGGGCCTCGGTCACGACCATCCCGTACGTCTCGGCGCGGGACGCGAGGACGAGGAGGTCGGCGCCGTCGTAGGCGTCGTCGAGCCGCTTGCCCGTCAGCGGCCCCTCCAGATGGACGCGGTCGCCGAGGCGGTGCCGGGCGATCAGGCGGTGCAGGCGCGTCACGTACTCGGCGTCGCGGCGCAGCGGGCCGACGAACTCGCAGTTCCACGGCAGGTGCGCGAGGGCGGCGAGGGCCTCGACGAGGACGTCGTGGCCCTTGCGCGGCGTCACCGACGCCACGCACAGCAGGCGGGTCGCCCCGTCGGTCCCGGTCGCGAGCGACGCGGGGTCGGTCCCCGGGGTGACGGCGTGGACGCGGGACGGCACGAGGCCGTGGTGGGCGATCAGGTGCTCCTTGGCCCACGGGCTGGTCGCCACGACGGCACCGGCCGCCTCCAGCACCTTGCGTTCGCCCGCGTTCAGGTCGTCCTGCCCGGGTTCGTCCGCCAGCGGGAGGTGGACGAGGACGGCGAGCTTCAACCGGCCCGCCTCCGGGACGATGATCTCGGGGACGCCGCACGCCACCAGTCCGTCCAGCAGGACGACGGCGCCGTCCGGCAGCGCGGCGAGCGACCGCGCCAGACCCGTCCGGGCCGCGGCGTCGGGACGCGGCCACGCCCCGGGCGCCGGCATCTCCCGGACGGTGCGCCCCGCCGCGGTCAGCCCGTCGCACAGCCGCCGGTCGTAGTGGTTGCCGCCGCTCGGCGCGTCGGCGTCGCCGATGTCGCCCGGGACGACGAAGCAGATCTCGTGACCGCTCACAGCGCACGCTCGTACTCGGCCCACGCGACGTGCGACTCGTGCAGCGCCACCTTGACGCCGGACAGGCCGCGCGCGTTCTCGCCGAGCGCGCCCGCGTGGACCCGTTCGGCGAGCCGGTCGGCGATGACCTTGGCGAGGAACTCCGTCGAGGTGTTGACGCCCGCGAAGTCCGGCTCGTCGTCCAGGTTGCGGTAGTTCAGCCCGCCCAGGACCCCGGCGAGCTCGCGGGTGGCGAGCCCGATGTCGACGACGAGGCCGTCGGGGTCGAGATCGGCCCGGCGGAACGTCGCGTCCACCACGTACGTCGCGCCGTGCAGCCGCTGCGCCGGGCCGAACACCTCGCCGCGGAAACTGTGGGCGATCATGACATGGTCGCGGACGGTGATGCCGAACAAGGTCGTCCTCCAGATGGTCGGGTTCGAAAGGACTCAGTAGGTGATTCGGTGGCAGAGGGCCGGAAGTTCACCGCTCGCCAGGCGGGGCATGACGCGCGGCAGGTCGCCGAAGGCGCTCTCGCCGGTGATCAGCGCGTCGAAGCCCGGGTTCGCGAGCAGCCGCAGCGCCAGCGCCAGCCGGTCGGCGAAGCTCCGCCGCGCCCGGCGGGCCGGCGGCACCGCCCCGACCTGGCTGCCCCGGACGGTCAGCCGCCGCGAGTGGAAGAACTCGCCCAGCGGGACGCTGACCCGCCGGTCGCCGTACCAGCTCAGCTCCACGACCTGCCCCTCCGGCGCGAGCAGTTCCAGCGACCGGGCCAGCCCCGCGTCGGTGGCGCTGGCGTGGACCACCAGGTCGCAGCCGCCCTCGGCCTCCTCGGGGAGGACGAACCGGACGCCGAGCGCCCGCGCGACGGCGGCGCGGGACGGGTCGGTGTCGACCAGCTGGACGTCGCCGCCCGGGAGCCCCGCGAGGACCCCCGCGACCGAGCAGCCGACCATCCCGGCGCCGACCACGGCGATGCGGTCGCCGACGAGCGGCGCCGCGTCCCACAGCGCGTTCACGGCGGTCTCCACCGTCCCGGCCAGGACGGCCCGCTCCGGCGGCACCCCGTCCGGGATCGGGCTGACCGCGCCCGCCGGGACGACGTACCGCGTCTGGTGCGGGTAGAGGCAGAACACGTGCCGGCCGGCCAGCTCCGGCGGGCCGTGCTCGACCACGCCGACGTTCAGGTACCCGTACTTGACCGGGCCCGGGAACGTCCCGTCCTGGAACGGCGCCCGCATGATCGCGTGCTGGTTCGGGGGGACGCCGCCGCGGAAGACGATCGACTCCGTCCCCCGGCTCACCCCCGAGCAGACCGACCGGACCACCACCTCACCCGGCCCCGGCTCCGGCAGGACGACGTCGCGGATCTCCCCGTTACCGGGCGACCGGATCCAGAAGGCGCGGGCTTCGCGCTCCATCCGTGCTCCTCCCCCGGCTCCCCCGACTTCCCCGATCGTTCCGGCCGCCCCGGCTCCGCCCGTCCCCCGGCCGGCCCGCGTGCCGCCGCGTGAACAGCCACGCGACGTCCCGTCCGAACGACCACACCAGCAGCGCGAGCGCCGCCGCCACGAGCGTCCCCGCGTACGGGACGACGCCCGCCGCGGCGACCGTCAGCGCCACGCCCTGCACCACCGCGACGCCCTTGCGGGCGATGCTCGGCCGCAGGTCCGCGCGCAGCCACGGCGCCGCCCACGCGGCCGCGCCGAACACGTACCGCATGGCCCCGATCGCCAGCACCCACGCCCCGGCGGACCACGCGACCTGCACGCTCAGCACCAGCACGAGGAAGGCGTCGACCTCCATGTCGAACCGGGCTCCGAGCTTCGAGGCCGTCCCGGTGCGCCGGGCGACCTGCCCGTCCACCCCGTCCAGGACGAGCGCCACCGACGCGATCGCGACCAGCGCCCACGTGTGTCCGGCGCCCATCAGCTGCGCCGCCACCAGGGCCGTGACACCGCCCGTGAGAACGACGCGCCCCAGCGTGACGTGATCGGCGGGCCCCAGCGTCCGCCGCCGGTGGAACGCCGCGCTGAGAACGCCCCACGACACCAGCGCGTACACGGCGCCCGCCGCCACGCCCGCGAGGCCGGGCCGCAGCAGCGCCAGCAGCGCGAACTGCACGCCCACCGCGGCCGCCAGTTCGACGCCCCGGGTCGGCGCCAGCCGCCTCCCGCGCGGCGTTCCGGCGGTGTACAGGATGCCCGCCGGCGCCGTCCTCATCGGCCGCGCGGCCGTCATCGGCCGCGTCATCCGTGGACCTCGCTGACCGGTGCCTCACCGAGAGCTCCGTGGTCCAGCCCGGGGACGTCCAGCTGCGGGAGGTCGTGGCCGAGGCGGTCGCGTTTGGCGGTGAGGTAGCGGACGTTGTCGTCGCTGACCGGGACGAGGAGCGGCACGCGCGCCGCGACGGCGACGCCGTAGGACTCCAGCGCGCTCACCTTGACCGGGTTGTTCGACAGCAGCCGCACCGACCGGACCCCGAGATACCGCAGGACGCGCGCCGCCGGCCCGTAGTCGCGGACGTCCACCGGCAGCCCGATGGCCGTGGCGGAGTCCACGGTGTCGAGGCCCTGGTCGTCCTGCAGGATGTGGGTGCGGACCTTCGCCACCAGCCCGATGCCGCGTCCCTCGTGCCCGCGCAGGTACACCAGGGCACCGGCGCCTTCGCGGACGATCGCGTCCAGCGCCGCGCCGAGCTGGTCCCCGCACTCGCAGCGCGTGGCGGCGAAGATGTCGCCGGTCATGCACTCGGAGTGCGTCCGCACGAGCACGTTCTCCCGGCCCCGGATGTCGCCCCGGACGAGCGCCATGTGCTCGTGCCCGTCGACCGGGTCCCGGAACGCGACGGCGCGGAACACGCCCCGCCGGGTCCTGAGATCCGCCTCCGCGATGTCCTTTTCGTCGATGCCCTGGTCCCGCATCGCTCCCCTTCCTCGGCTCCGCAATCACCCGTGGTACGTGGCGGACACACCAGGTGGTTGCGTTGAACAGTCCGTATATCCCAGTGGCACGGAGGGGAGGCACCGCAAGGTTCAGCTTAGGCGCGTGCGGACCACGAGATCGTGCACGGCAGGGAAGTTCTGGGCATGTTCCGGGAGGTCACTGCGGTCTCGTTCCTCTGCGAGGCGGGCGGTGAGCGCGTCCAGGTCGGCCTTGAGGCGGGAGGCGGCGGGCGCGTCCCCGGGCACGGCGCCGTGTTCGGCGGCGCGCTTCGCCTCGATCAGGTCGGTCAGGTAGGAGGGCCCGTCGCCGGTGAGGCGCGTCAGGTCGGCCTCGATCTCGCCCGCCCGCATCAGGTGGATGCCCGTCAGCAGGACCCGGAACGTGTAGAGCAGCGGCTTCAGCTCGTTCGTCTCCTCGAACGCCTTCCGCTGGGACCGCGCGAACCCCAGGTAGTGGTGCGCGTGGTTGGAGGTGAGCAGTCCCGGGACGAGTTCCCTGAGCTCTTCGTGCACCGGCGACGTGGTGACGACGAGCGGCGACATGACCTGTTCCAGGACGTACCCGTTGCGCCGCAGGAGGAGTGTGCAGAACTTGGCCAGGTCGTGGGTGACGACGTCGGCCTCCACTCCCGCGTGGTCCCACATCAGCGTGACGGTCTGATCTCCCGTCTCCAGGCCGACGATCTCTTCGAGCGGCAGCAGGTGCACGCCGCGCAGGTCGACGTCGGAGTCCCTCGACGGGAAGCCGTACAGGTGGGCACCGCTGACCGTGACGAACGCGCGGGGGTGGGGGTGGTCGGCCTCGAGGCGATCGAGCAGGCCTTCGGGGAGGTTCACCAGTCCACGCTCCTGCGTCGTACGGAGATCAGCAGTGCCTCGACCTTCGCGCGGTCGGGTTCGGCGGGCAGCGGGCTGCCGTCCAGGGCACTGTCCAGGTCGGCGGTGAGGGTGGCGCGCCAGGTCTGGATCTCGTCCCAGCCGACCTCGCCGCGGCGGACGGCGAGGAGCCGGTCGCGCAGGTCCTCGACGTCCACGCGCGGTTCGCCGTGCCGGACGAGGTGCAGGCCGCTGACGAGCAGCCGCAGCATGTGCATGACGTGCTTCCAGCGCGGCACGCCGCCGTTGCGCAAGTCGCCTTCGAGTTTGCGGAACTGCGCCTCGGCGTAGCGGAGGAACGTGCGGTGCGCGTGCCGGGACAGGAAGGCGGGCCGGACGGCGAGAAGCTCCTCGCCGACCGGGGTGACCTTCTCCACGAGCGGCGACCACAGGCACTCCAGGACGGTCGGGTTGGCGGCCAGGGCCAGCTCGCAGAACCGCTCCAGCTCCCAGGAGAACTGCTCGGGCAGCGGGCCGTCCAGATGGGTGGGCGGTTTCGTGAAACCCCAGAACAGCGGGGCCGGCGCCGCGTAGACGCCGCGCCGGTCGACGTCGCTTTCACCGGTCGCCAGCCCGTAGGCCCGCGACCCGGTCACGACCGACAGGATCGTGTGGTCGCGGACGAGGTCGAGTGCGCTGCCGTTCACGGGGTCGTCCACGGGGGCAGCCTGGCGCAGGCGTCGCGGCGTGTCGACCGGGTTTGCCACGAGCCCTGTAAAGAGTTACAGATTGGCCACGGACTTGCTGAAAGTTTCTGCAAGGTGTTTACGAGACTGAAACGCGTTGCTAACGTCCCGCTCCAGCCACCCCAATCCCGGAGCGGCGGGACGGCGTTCCCCGAAGACGCGTCCCGCGAAGGAGGACACCATGCGGCGCATCCCCCCGATCGCCGGCATCGTCTGCGCGGCCCTGGCACTCTCGCTCACCGCCTGCGGCGGCGATGACGGCGGCGGCCCGCAGGGCGGCACCAGCGCGGAGAGCCTGCAGGGCCGCGGGCCGATCACCTTCGTGACCGGCAAGGACCGGTCCGGCAACCTGCAGAAGCAGGTGGACGGCTGGAACGCCGGCCACCCCGAGGAGCGGGTCCGCGTCATCGAACTGCCGGACGAGCCGAACGACCAGCGCCGGCAGATGATCCAGAACGCCACGACGAAGTCGGACGCCTACTCGGTGCTGAACCTCGACGTCGTGTGGACCGCCGAGTTCGCCGCCAACCGCTGGCTCACCGAACTGCCTATGGCGCCTTCGTCCGGGGGGTCTGGGGGGTCGTCCCCCCGGACGGAGAACGACAAGATCGAACTGTCGGCGATGCTGCCCGCGACGATCAAGACCGGGCAGTACCGGGGCCGGCTCTACGCGGTGCCGTCCACGTCCGACGCCGGGATGCTCTACTACCGCAAGGACCTCCTCGACAAGGCCGGGGTCCCGGCGCCGCCCAAGACCTACGACGAGATGTGGGACGCCTGCGACAAGGTGCGGAAGCTGCCCGAGGGCGAGGACGTCGACTGCTACTTCACCGAGGTCAACAAGACCGAGAGCATGACGATCAGCGCGGTCGAGGCGATCGCGGCCGCCGGCGGCTCGATCATCGGCGAGGACGGCAAGCCCGCGCTGAACACGCCGCAGGCCGAGCAGGGCGTCGAGTTCCTGGTGAACGCCAAGAAGACCCGGATGCCGGACGAGGCCGTCACGCTCGACACCGAAGGCGGGCGCCGCCACTTCCAGTCCGGCAAGCTGCTGTTCCAGCGGCAGTGGCCCTACCAGTACGCGCTTGCCGACTCCGAGGACGGCTCCTCGGAGGTGGCGGGCGAGTTCGCCGTCGCGCCGCTGCCCGGGCCGGACGGCCCCGGCGTCGCCAACCTCGGCGGGCACAACCTCGCGATCTCCGCGTTCGCCGAGAACAAGGCGACCTCGCTCGACTTCATCCGGTACCTGACCAGTGCGGCCGCGCAGCGCGCCAACCTGCTCGCGACCTCGCAGGCGCCGACCATCACCGCGCTGTACGACGACCCGGAGATGGTGAAGAAGTTCCCGTACCTGCCGGTCCTGAAGCAGGCCATCACGAGCGCCAGGCCGCGTCCCGTCGCGGTCAAGTACGGCGACGTCACCGCCGCGATCCAGGGTGAGATGTACGACGCCGTCACCGGCAAGAAGCCCGTCGAGCAGGCCCTCTCCGACCTGCAGGCCAAGCTTCAGCCGCTGACGGCGCAGTGAGCGGCATGACCGCGACGCACGACGAGAGGCCGTCCGCCGCGGGCACCCCCGCGGCGGACGCGCGACGCGGGCCCCGGGCCAGGAGCGACGTGCAGGGGACGAAGCGGCTCGCGGCGCTGCTGCTGTCCCCGACGCTGCTCGTCCTCGCGCTCGTCATCGGCTACCCGGTCCTCGCCGGTTTCCGCGAGTCGCTGTACGCGCGGGGCGAGGGCCTGGACGCCCAGGGGTTCGTCGTGGAGGGCGACCGGTTCGCCGGCCTCGGCAACTACACCGCCATCTTCCAGGGCGACCAGGCCGAAGCGTTCTGGAACGCCTTCGGCAACACCACGTTCTTCACGATCACCACCGTGACTCTGGAGACCGTGATCGGCGTCGCCATGGCGCTGATCATGCATCAGGCGTTCCGCGGACGGGCGATCGTGCGCGCCGGCATCCTCGTCCCGTGGGCGATCCCGACCGCGATCTCCGGCCTGCTGTGGCGGTGGATCTTCCAGGCGGACGGCGCCGCGAACGCGGTGCTGCGCGAGCAGATCCTGTGGACCGCCGACGGGTTCCCCGCCAAGATGGCCGTCGTCATCGCCGAGGTGTGGAAGACCTCCCCGTTCATCGGGCTGCTCGTCCTCGCCGGCCTGCAGATGATCCCCCGCGACGTCTACGAGGCGGCGCGGGTGGACGGCGCCGGCCCGGTCCAGCAGTTCTGGCGGATCACGCTGCCGCTGGTCAAGCCCGCGCTGCTGGTGGCCGTCCTGTTCCGCATGCTGGACGTGCTGCGGATGTTCGACCTGCCCGCCGTCCTGATCGGCGTCAACCAGAGGTCCGTGGAGACCCTCACGATGATCGCCTGGTTCGAGGCGTCCAACCTGCGGTACGGGTCGGCGGCCGCCTACGCGACCGTCCTGTTCCTGTACATCGCGCTGATCGCGTACCTGTTCGTGAAGCTGCTCGGCGCCGACATCATCGGCGAGGCGCGCCGGCACACCGGGCGCGGCGGCAGGCGGAAGAAGGTGGCCAAGTGAACGGCTCCCTCACCCGCCGGACGCTGTCCTACCTCGGGTTCGCCCTGGTCACGATCTACTGCCTCGCGCCGTTCTACTGGATGACGATCTCGGCGTTCCGCCGTCCGCAGGACCAGTTCGACAACACGATCGTCCCGGTACGGTGGTCGTGGGAGAACTTCTCCGCGGTGTTCTCCGGCGACAACGGATTCGGCCGCGCGCTGCTGAACAGCGTCATCGTTGCCGGGAGCACGACCGTGCTGACGCTGCTGATCGGCACGTTCACCGCGTACGCGCTGGCCCGGCTGCACTTCCGGTTCAAGAACGCGGTGCTCGGGCTGATCATCGCGACCACGATGTTCCCGGGAATCTCGCAGCTGGTCCCCTTGCTGAAACTCTTCACCGGCATCGAGTGGATCAACACCTACCAGGCGATGGTGCTGCCGAGCCTCGGGTTCGCGCTGCCGCTGTCGGTCTGGCTGCTCACGGCGTTCTTCCGGCAGCTGCCGTTCGAGCTGGAGCAGGCGGCGATGGTGGACGGCTGCACCCGCGGCCAGGCCTTCCGCAAGATCATCATTCCGCTGGCGGCGCCCGGGGTGTTCACCACGGCGATCCTGACCTTCATCGCCGCGTGGAACGAGTTCCTCATCGCACTGTCCATGGTCAACAAGAAGGAGATGCAGACCGCCACGGTCGCGATCTCCAAGTTCACCGGCGTCTCGGGGTTCGACCAGCCGTTCGGCACCCAGATGGCGGCGGGTGTGATCGTGACCGTCCCGCTGATCGCCGTGGTGCTGGTCTTCCAGCGCCGGATCGTCGCCGGCCTCACCGCCGGCGGAGTCAAATGAACCGAAGTGACCGACCGACGTGCGCCCAGTGCACCCGACGGCTCCCGATTCGAAGGATGTTCATGACCCAGGACACCCTGATCGTCCCCGCCGAAGACCTCGGAGGGGGCGGCACCCGCTGGTGGCGCGACGCCGTCATCTACCAGGTGTACGTGCGCAGCTTCGCCGACTCGGGCGGCGACGGCGTCGGCGACCTGCCGGGCGTCCGGGCCAGGCTGCCGTACCTGGTCGGCCTCGGCGTGGACGCGCTGTGGCTGACCCCGTTCTACGTCTCCCCGATGGCCGACTTCGGCTACGATGTCGCCGACTACCGCGACGTCGACCCGCTGTTCGGCACGCTCGCCGACGCCCGCGACCTGATCGCGGACGCGCACGCCCGCGGCCTGCGGATCATCGTGGACGTCGTCCCCAACCACACCTCCGACCGGCACGCCTGGTTCCAGGCCGCGCTCGCCGCGTCCCCCGGCTCCCCCGAGCGCGCCCGCTACGTCTTCCGCGACGGGCGGGGACGCGGCGGCGCCGAACCGCCCAACGACTGGGAGTCGGTGTTCGGCGGCCCCGCCTGGACCCGGCTGCCGGACGGCCAGTGGTACCTGCACCTGTTCGCCCCCGAGCAGCCCGACCTGAACTGGGAGAACCCCGAGGTCCACACCGAGTTCACGGACATCCTGAAGTTCTGGCTCGACCTCGGCGTCGACGGCTTCCGCGTGGACGTCGCGCACGGCATGGCCAAGGCGCAGGGGCTCCCGGACGTCGGCCACACCGACCAGGTCGAGATGCTCGGCACGGCCGTCCTGCCGTACTTCGACCAGGACCCCGTCCACGACATCCACCGCGAATGGCGGCGCCTGCTCGACTCCTACGACGGGGAGCGGATCGCCGTCGCCGAGGCGTGGGCGCCGACGCCCGAGCGCCTCGCCGCCTACACCCGCCCGGACGAACTGCACCAGGCGTTCAACTTCCACTACCTGACCGCGCCCTGGGAGGCGTCCGGGATGCGGAAGGTGATCGACGAGTCGCTGCGCACCGCCGGGGCGGTCGGCGCGCCCGCGACCTGGGTGCTGTCCAACCACGACGTGAAACGGCACGTCACCCGGTACGGCGACGGGGAGCGGGGCCTGCGGCGTGCCCGCGCGGCGGCGCTGCTGACGCTCGCGCTGCCCGGTTCGTCCTACGTCTACCAGGGCGAGGAACTCGGGCTGCCGGAGGTGCTCGACCTGCCGGAGGAGTTCCAGCAGGACCCGCAGCGGCTGCGCGGGGAGGGCGCGGGCCGCGACGGCTGCCGCGTCCCGATGCCGTGGGAGGGCGAGGAGCCCCCGTTCGGGTTCGGCGCGGGCGCCGGGTCCTGGCTCCCGATCCCCACCGCGTGGCGCGACCTCACGGTCGCCGCGCAGAACGCCGACCCGGGCTCGATCCTGTCGCTCTACCGCGAGGCGCTGCGCATCCGGCGGGAACATCCGGCTCTGGGCGACGGCTCGCTGCGCTGGCTGGCGGGTCCAGCGGGCACACTGTTGTTCGTCCGGGAAACCGCGGACGAGGGGGACGGGCGGCTCGCGTGTGCCGTCAACATGGGCGGCCGTACCGTGCGCATCCCCGCGTACGGGACCCCGCTCCTCGCGAGCGGACCGGTCCACGCGGACGGGGATCACGTAGAGCTGCCCCCGGACACCGCACTGTGGTGGGACGTCAAGGAGGAAGGCTAATTTGAAACCCATGACGACACGCCTGGCGGACATCGCGGTACATGCCGGGGTGAGCGAGGCGACCGTGAGCCGCGTGCTCAACGGCAAGCAGGGCGTGTCCCCGACCACGCGCCAGGCGGTGCTGACCGCCCTGGACGTGCTCGGCTACGAGCGCCCGGCCCGGCTGCGCCAGCGGCGGGCCGGGCTGATCGGGCTGATCATCCCCGAGCTGACCAACCCGATCTTCCCGGCGTTCGCCGAGGTCATCGAGAGCGCACTGGCCCGGCACGGGTACATGGCGGTGCTGTGCTCGCAGGCGCCGGGCGGCGTCGCCGAGGACGACTACATCGAGATGCTGCTGGAGCGCGGCGTCGCCGGGATCATCTTCGTCAACGGCCTGCACGCCAACGCCAACTCAGACCGCGCCCGGTACGCGCGGCTGCTGGAGCAGGCGCTGCCGATCGTGCTGGTGAACGGGTACCGGCCCGACATCGACGCCCCGTTCATCTCCAATGACGACGTGGCGTCGCTGGAGGCGATCGTCGCGCATCTGGCCGCAATGGGCCACCGGCGGATCGGGCTGGCGATCGGCCAGGACGTGTACGTGCCGACGCGGCGCAAGACCGAGGGCTTCCGGCGCGGGATGGCGGCGCACACCGACCTGGCACCGGACGAGGTGGACGAGCTGATCGTCAACACCATGTACACGGTCGAGGGCGGGCAGGCGGCCGCGTCCCGGCTGCTCGACGCGGGCTGCACGGCGATCTGCGGCGGCAACGACATCATGGCACTCGGCGCGATCCGGGCAGCGCGGCAGCGTGGTCTGCGAGTCCCCGCGGAAGTCTCGGTGACCGGCATGGACGACTCGCTGCTGACCGCCTATCTCGACCCTCCGCTGACCACCGTCCGGCAGTCGGTGCGGGAGATGTCGATGGCCGCCGTGAGCACCGTCCTGGACGAGATCCGCGGGGCCCGCGCACCCCGTACGGAGCTGCTCTACCGGCCGGAACTCGTCGTCCGGCGGTCGACGGCGCCGGCCCCGGCGGCGGCCCGGCTGACACCCGTGAAGGACGGTTGACCGGGTACTGACCGAAGGTCGGATCGGGCCTGACCAGCCTCCCGCCTCGGCTAGCTTGTTGTAACGGTTGTGTTTCGGCGCATTGACAGTGAGCCCAGTCACGGTCTTTCATCCGTGGGAGCGCTCCCACACACTGGAAGTCACCAACCTGAGAGGGGTCCGCCATGAGGGCCATCATGCGACGCGGACTGAGTACGGCGATGGCGGCGGTACTCGTCGGCGGACTGGTCGTCGCCTGCGGCGGGGACGACGACGGAGGCGGCTCGGACGGCGGTCCGGTCGAGCTCACCGTCGACGTCTTCGGCGAGGCGGGATACGAAGAGATCGCCAAGCAGTACGAGCAGTCGCACCCCAACGTCACCGTCAAGCTGCGCAAGGTCTCCAGCCTCGACGAGTACAAGCCGCGCATCCAGCAGTGGATGTCCACGGGCAGCGGCGCCGGCGACGTCGTCATGCTGGAGGAGGGCATCCTGCCGCTCTACATGCAGCAGCCCGACAAGTTCGTCAACCTCTTCGACCACGGCGGCAAGGCGCTGGAGAAGAACTTCCTGCCGTGGAAGTGGCAGATGGGCATCAGCCCCGACGGCAAGCAGCTCGTCGGACTCGGCACCGACGTCGGCCCGCTCGCCATGTGCTACCGCAAGGACCTGTTCGAGAAGGCCGACTTCCCCACCGAGCGCGAGGAGGTCGGCAAGCTCTGGCCGACGTGGGACGCGTTCCTCGCCAAGGGGCAGGAGTTCCAGGAGAAGGTCCCCGACAGCAAGTGGCTGGACGGCCCCACCGCCGTCTTCCGCGCCACCGTCCTGCAGAACGCGGGCAGCGGCCCCGGGTACAGCTTCTTCGACAAGGAGAACAACCTGGTCTTCGACAGCAACCCGGCCGTGAAGCAGGCGTTCGACACGTCGCTCAAGTTCGAGCAGAACAAGCTCACCGCCGACATGTCGATCTTCACGCCGCCGTGGCAGAACGGGCTCAAGCGCGACACGTTCGCCACCCTGCCGTGCCCGTCCTGGATGCTCGGGGGCATCGAGGAATTCTCCGGTGAGGCCGGCAAGGGCAAGTGGGACGTCGCGACCATCCCGGGCGGCTCCGGCTACTGGGGCGGCTCGTGGCTGGCCGTGCCCAAGCAGACCAAGCACGCCAAGGAGGCCGCGGAGCTGGCCAAGTTCCTGACCTCCCCCGAAGGCCAGGTCGGCGCGTACAAGGCGGCGAACGTCTTCCCGTCCTCGCCGCAGGCCGCGCAGGACCCGGCGGTCGCGGGCGCGAAGAGCGAGTACTTCAACAACGCCCCGGTCGGCAAGATCTTCGGTGAGCTGGTGGCCTCGGTGAAGCCGGTCCACCTCGGGCCGAAGAACGAGGACGTGCGGGCCGCGGTCGAGAACGTCCTGGTCTCGGTGGGCCAGGGCAAGCAGGACGCCGGCGGTGCCTGGACCAAGTCCGTCGAGGAGGCTGAGAAGGCCGCCAGGTAACCCCCGGCGACCTCCAGACCACGGCGGCGGCGCCGTGCCGATACCTCCCCGCCGGCGCCGCCGCCGTACCCATCTCCCCGTCCTCGGAAAGGAGGCGCACGACGTGACCACCGATCTGCGCCCCAGCCGGAACGGCCCCCCGCCGCCCCCGCCGGCGAAGGCCCGCCCGGGGGCCGGCCGCACCTGGCGGGCACGGCTGGCCAAGCTCGACGTGAAGGGCGCACCCTACGCCTTCATCTCGCCGTTCTACCTCGTCTTCCTCGTCTTCGGCGCGTTCCCGCTCGTCTTCACCCTCTGGGTCTCCCTGCACGAGTGGGAGCTGGCGTCGGGGACCCGCGAGTTCGTCGGGCTCGAGAACTACGACTACCTGCTGACCGACGCCGACTTCTGGCACGCCACGGTCAACACCATCGGGATCTTCCTCATCGCGACCGTCCCGCAGCTGATGCTCGCGCTGATGATCGCCAACGCCCTGAACCGGCGGATGCGGATGCCGACCCTGTTCCGGATCGGCATGATCGCCCCGCTGGTGACCTCGACCGCCGCCGTCGCGATCGTGTTCACCCAGATGTTCGACAAGGACTGGGGCATGATCAACTGGGCGATCGGTCTGGTCGGCATCGACCCGATCGCCTGGAGCAGCAGCCGGGGCTGGTCCTGGGTGGCCATCGCCCTGATGGTCGACTGGCGCTGGACCGGCTACAACGCGCTGATCTACCTGGCCGCCATGCAGGCGATCCCGAAGGACCTCTACGAGGCCGCCGCGATCGACGGCGCGTCCCGGATCCGGCAGTTCTGGCAGATCACCGTCCCGATGCTGCGTCCCACGATCATCTTCACGGTGATCATCTCGACGATCGGCGGGCTGCAGCTGTTCACCGAACCCGTCCTGTTCAGCATCCACACGCCGAACAAGATGGACGGCGGCCCGCTCCACCAGTTCCAGACCATCACGATGTACATGTACGACAACGCGTTCGGCAGCGACCGGTACGGCTACGGCGCCACCGTCGCCTGGGCCCTGTTCGTGATGATCATCGTGTTCTCCCTGATCAACTTCCTGGCAGTGCGGCGCACGGGAGGCACCAAGTGACCACGCTCCTGGCCGGCCCCGGCAGCCGGCGCCCCGAGGGCAAACACGCCGCCCCACCCCCCGGTCGCTTCCGCGGACTGTGGAACGCCAGCCCGCTGACCTACCTCACGCTGGTCGTCGCGCTGGTGCTGTCGATCTTCCCGATCTACTGGATGATCGCCGTGGCGACCCGCACCAACGACGTGGTCGCCGACGTCCCGCCGCCGCTGCTGCCCGGCGGCAACGGCGCCGAGAACGTCGACCGGCTGTTCGGCAACCCCGACGCCTACTTCGCGCAGGGCCTGCTGAACTCCGCGATCGCCTCCGGCGTGGTGACGATCTCCACGGTGTTCTTCGCCTCGCTCGCCGGGTTCGCGTTCGCCAAGCTGCGCTTCCGCGGCAAGAACGGGCTGCTGCTGATCATCATCGCGACGATGATGATCCCGGTGCAGATGGGCATCATCCCGCTCTACATGATCATGGTGGAGCTGGGCTGGCAGAACCAGCTGCAGGCCGTCATCGTCCCGTTCCTCGTCACCGGGTTCGGCGTGTTCATGATGCGGCAGTACGCCGAGCAGGCCGTCCCCGACGAGCTGATCGAGGCGGCCCGCGTCGACGGATGCACCACGTTCGGCATCTACTGGCGCGTCGTCCTGCCGGCGCTGCGGCCCGCCGCGGGCGTCCTCGGCCTGTTCACGTTCATGCAGACCTGGAACGAGTTCATGTGGCCCCTCGCCGTCCTTAACCCCGACAACCCGACCGTGCAGCTGTCCATCAACAACCTGGCGAACGCGCACTTCCAGGACTACACGCTCATGTTCGCCGGCACCAGCGTGGCGGTCCTGCCGCTGCTCGTCGTGTTCATCATTTTCGGCCGCCAGATCATCGGCGGAATCATGGAAGGTGCTGTGAAAGCGTGACCTCCCTCAAGGACGACACCGGCGCGGCCTCGACCGCACAGTTCCCGACCGGTTTCCGCTGGGGGGCCGCCACCGCCGCCTATCAGATCGAGGGCGCCGCCGGCGAAGGCGGACGCGGCCCGTCCATCTGGGACACGTTCTGCCGCACCCCCGGCAAGGTGCTCGGCGGCGACACCGGCGATGTCGCGGTGGACCACTACCACCGGTTCCCCGAGGACGTGGCGCTCATGTCCGACCTCGGGCTGACCGCGTACCGGTTCTCGATCTCCTGGTCCCGGGTGCAGCCGTCCGGGACCGGGGCGTTCAACCAGGAGGGCGTCGACTTCTACCGGCGCCTGGTCGACACGCTGCTGGAGGCCGGCATCGAGCCGTGGCCGACCCTCTACCACTGGGACCTCCCGCAGCCGCTGGAGGACAAGGGCGGCTGGCCCGAACGGGAGACCGCCCACCGGTTCGCCGAGTTCGCGTCGCATGTGCACGCCGCCCTCGGCGACCGGGTCCACCACTGGACGACCGTGAACGAGCCGTGGTGCGCGGCGTTCCTCGGCTACGCGTCCGGGGAGCACGCGCCGGGGCGTCTCGACCCGTCCGCCTCCCTGCTCGCCGCCCACCACCTGATGCTCGGCCACGGCCTCGCGGTCGAGGCGATGCGGGCCCGCCACCCCGACAACCGGTTCGGCGCCGCCGTCAACCTGTACGCGGTCTCCCCCGCGACCGACGACCCCGCCGACGTCGACGCGGCGCGCCGCATCGACGGGCTGCAGAACCGGCTGTTCCTCGACCCGCTGCTCCTCGGCCGCTACCCCGAGGACGTCCTCGCCGACACCGCCCGGTGCGGGTTCGCCCCGGCGGACGGCGACCTGGCCGTGATCAACCAGCCGATCGACCAGCTCGGTATCAACTACTACTCGCGGCACACCGTCGCGGGCACGCCCGGCGAGGCGGCGCAGACCGCGTCGTCGCCGTTCTCCACGCACTCCCCGTGGGTCGGCAGCGACCATGTCCGCTTCGTCCCCGCCGGGCGTCCCGTCACCGGGATGGGCTGGGAGATCGACGCGGACGGCCTGCACGAGGTCCTCACCCGGCTGCATCGCGAATACCCGTCCGTCCCGCTGTACATCACCGAGAACGGCGCGGGCTACGACGAGACGCTGGACGGAAATGGCACGGTCCAGGACGAGGGGCGCATCGCCTATATCGACGCGCATCTGCGGGCGTGCCACAGCGCCATCGCCGACGGAGTACCGCTCCGCGGCTACTTCACCTGGTCCCTGCTGGATAATTTCGAGTGGGCTTGGGGCTACTCCAAGCGTTTCGGGCTGGTCCACGTCGACTACGCCACGCAGCGCCGGGTGCCCAAGGACAGCGCACGATGGTACGCAGGGGTGATCCGGCGGGGCGGTCTGCTCGAACAGGGCTGACACGCACGGGGCGGACGGTACGGACAAAGGGGGCTAGATGACGGGCAGCAGCACCCGTCCCACGCTGGAGGCGGTCGCGGCGCGGGCGGGCGTCGGGCGCGGCACGGTATCGCGGGTGGTCAACGGGTCGCCACGGGTCAGCGCGCAGGCCCGCGAGGCCGTGCTGAAGGCGATCGAGGAACTCGGGTACGTACCGAACCGCGCCGCCCGCACGCTCGTCACCCGCCGCACCGACACCGTGGCGCTCGTCGTCGCCGAGTCCGACCAGCGGCTGTTCGACGAGCCGTACTTCGCCGGGATCATCCGGGGAATCAGCAACGGCATCGGCGAAACCGGGCTGCAGCTCCTGCTCGCCCTCGCCCGCTCCCCCGCCGAGTACGGGAGGCTGGAGGAGTACCTCACCACCCAGCACGTGGACGGGGTGCTCCTCACCTCCCTGCACGCCGAGGACCCCCTGCCCGCCAAGCTGGAGGCCAACGGCGTCCCGACCGTCCTCGGCGGCCGCCCGCCGGGCCTGTCGCCGGTCAGCTACGTCGACGTCGACAACCGCAGCGGCGCCCGCGAGGCCGTCGGCCACCTGATCTCCGGTGGCCGGCGGCGCATCGCCACCATCGCCGGCCCCCAGGACATGGGGGTGGGCATCGACCGGCTGGCCGGCTACCGGGAGGCCCTCGCCGCCGCGGGCCTGCCCGAGCACATCGAGTACGGCGACTTCGGCGAAGCCAGCGGCATCGCCGCCGCGGAGAAACTGCTGGCCGCCGAGCCGGCCCTGGACGCGGTGTTCGCCGCCGACGACCCCATGGCGCTCGGCGCGCTGCGCGTCCTGCACCGGCACGGCCGCCACATCCCCGAAGACGTCGCGGTGATCGGCTTCGACGACTCGGCCGCCGCACCCCTGGCCGACCCGCCGCTCAGCACCGTCCACCAGTCGCCGGAGGAGATGGGCCTGGAAATGGCCCGCCTCCTGGTCTCCCGCATCCGCGGCGAGACGGTCGAGGACCCGGTCGTCATCCTCCGCCCCCACCTGGTGATCCGAGAATCCGCGTAGTTTCTTGCATTTCCCTTGGCGGTCGGGCCCTGGAGGCCCTCCCTTCGGCGGGAAATGCGGTGCGATCGCTGTATTTGCTTGCATTTCCCTTGGCGGTCGGGCCCTGGGGCCCTCCCTTCGGCGGGAACTGCGGTGCGATCGCTGCATCGCTTCGGCTCGCCTTGCGGCTCGCTGCGCGATCAGGTTTCTTGCTTCGCTCGAAACCTGCCTTCGGACGCGATCGCGACGATTGAGGTCGGTGCGTGGCCGGGGCGGTGGCCGGGGTCGCTGACAGGCACTTGGGCGGTGAACTGGGGCGGAAGCCTATGATCGGTTGATGGGCTATGAACCGACCGCCGCCGAGCTCGTCCATCTGAACCGCTGCGTCGAACTCGCGGCCGAGGCGCTGGAGTCGGCCGACGAGCCGTTCGGGTCGGTGCTGGTGTCCGCGTCCGGCGAAGTCCTGTTCGAGGACCGCAACCGCACCGCGGACGGCGACGAGACCCGCCACCCCGAGTTCGAGATCGCCCGCTGGGCGGCCCGCAACCTCACCGCCGACGAGCGCCGCGACGCCACGGTGTTCACGTCCGGCGAGCACTGCCCGATGTGCTCGGCCGCGCACGGCTGGGTCGGGCTCGGCCGCATCGTCTACGTCCTCTCGTCCGCGCAGCTGACCGCGTGGCGCACCGAACTCGGCGTCCCGCCGGGGCCGGTCACGTCCTTCCCGATCCAGGAGGTCGTGCCGGGAATCCGGGTGGACGGCCCGGTCGCCGCGCTGGAGTCCGCGATGCGGGACCTGCACGTCCGCGCCTGCACCCCGTGACATGCGGCGTGCCGCCCTCCATGGTCGGCGGACGAGGACGGCACGCCGCGGCTCAATCGGTCACCGCCTGGCCGGCGCCTCCGGGCGGGCGGTCAGCGCCTCCAGCCGCTCGACCGCCGCACGCCAGTCGCACGGGACCCGGCACCGCGTCGTCCGGTGCCCGCGGTAGGTGAGCGTGTAGGTGAAGTGGTCGGCCACGTCGCATCCCGCCGCCGAAGAAGTCGTGGTGACGACGCGGCCCAGCGCGTCACGCAGGCCGCGCATCTCCTCCTCCTTGAGCGCGACCTTCGCGCCATTGACGACGGCGCCTCCCGCGGCATCGACGGTCACCCGTTCCCGAATTCCAGCGAATCCTCCGGAGCGCTCGTAGGTGACCAGAACATCCGGCCCGGTGAAAGCGAGCATTTTCGCCCTCCTTTTCATGCGGGCCGCCGGACGGCACCCCGCTTCCCCATTCCGGCGGCCCGCGGTCCGTGGGTTATCCGCCGAAGAGGATTCCGCCGGTGTCACGCATGGCGGCGCACCGGTTCGGATAGGTCCGGGCGAAATGGCGTGGCTCGCCGCGCCAGGTGCCGTCCGCGCTCACCCGGACGGGCGCGTGTTCCAGCGTGCACGGCCCCTCCCGCCGGGGGATCCGGGCCACTCGGCCGTCGGCGAGTTCGAGCTGGTCACAAGCCTGTGATGCGGCGCGGAGCGTCCCTCCGTCCGGCTCGCACCACAGGGTCCGCGCGGTGACGGGACCCTCCTGCGGCGCCACCATCAGCAGGTAGGCGCCAAGGGGTTCCTCCGCCAGCGTCGGCGCGGCGTGCACGAGGACCGCCATTCCGGCCACCGCGGCGGCCCACCGGAAACGGGCACGCGACATGTGCATGTCTTCCTCCCTGGATTGCCCGCCGCGATCTGCGGCAATGGCCGGCGAGGACGTCGATTTGTGGTGGACGTCCCGCCGCATCCAGACATTAGGCGCCACAAACTCCCACAAACAAGACCGTCTTCCGTCCCAACCTGGCCACCCGTCAATACTTAAATCAAGTCTGCCCGATCGTGCAATGCACATTGCCACCGAATGACCAGAAAATGTGCTACCGGGAGGCCGGACCGCACCCCGTCCATCCTGGACTCCCGCTTGAGCGCGTGGGCGGAGACGTCCTCTGACGCGTACGTGATTCCTCGCCGGCCCGCCCCGGCCGGGCCGGGGCGGGGCGGGCCAGGGAATTCAATGGGTGAGGGAGAAGGTGCTCAGGCGGGTTTCGCCGGTGAAGACCAGGTAGACGTCGTGGTCTCCGCGGGCACCGGTGACCGGTGCAGTGATCTCCTTGTAGGTGTACTCGTCTCCGGTGGACGGGACGTCCAGGGTTCCCGCGACGGGGCCGTCGGGTGCGTCCAGTCGGACCTGGATCGTGGTGGCGTTCGTGCCCGCGACACGGGCCGTGATCTTGCCGGTGGACCGGCCGAGGTCGGCGTCTGCGAACTTCAGCCAGGAGTTCGCGGTGCCGGCGACGGCGTCGCCCTCGGCCTTCGATTCGTCGACCAGCTCGATGCCGCCGTGGTCGTCGAAGTCGGCGGCTCGGGTGGTCGTGGACAGGTTCCGGTCGGGGATTCTCTCGCCGCGCACGTTGAGGTGGGCGCGGCGCCGGATGTCGGCGGACGAGGAGCCGAACAGCAGGTCGTGCTTCGACATCTCGACCGTCCACCGGTTGCGGGTGACGTCCCAGATCGCGAGGTCGGAGGCGCGCAGCCGGAATGTCGCCGTGACCGTCTCCCCGGGCTTCATGTGGATCTTGTCGAAGGCGCGCAGCCTCTTCACCGGCTGCTTCACCCGCGACTTCAGCTGGTGGGTGTAGAGCTGGACGACCTCGTCGCCGGCCTTCCTCCCCGTATTGGTGACCGGGATCGTGACGGTCACCGTTCCGTCGCGGCTGACGGAACGGCTGCTGAGGCGCGGCTCGCCGTAGCGGAATGTGGTGTACGAGAGGCCGTACCCGAACGGGTAGAGCGGCTTGCCCTTGAAGTACTGGTAGGTGCGGTCGGTCTTGATGATGTCGTATTCGAGGATGCCGGGCAGGTCCTTCTCGGAGCGGTACCAGGTTTGCGGGAGTTTCCCGGACGGGCTTTCGTCGCCGAAGAGAATGGATGCCAGGGCGTTGCCCGTTTCGGCGCCGGCGTGACTCGTCCACAGGATCGCCGGGACGTTCTGCTGCTCCCAGTTGAGCGTCGTCGGGTAGCTGTTCTCCACCACGACGACCGTGTTCGGGTTGGCCTCGCGGACGGCCTTGATGAGTTCCGACTGTCCTTCGGCGAGCGCCATCGTGGTGCGGTCGTGGTCTTCGCGGCCGTTGATGAACGGCATGCTGCCGACCACGACGACGGCGGTGTCGGCGCCGGCCGCCGCCTTGACGGCGGATTCGACGCCGCTGCTGACGACGTCCTTGGCGAACCGGGCGGCGTCGTCCTTGGTGGTGAGTACGAGCGTGCCGTCGTCGTTCGTCTTCACGTAGGTCTTGGAAGGGTCGGCCCAGTCGTACGCCTTTTCGTAACCGGCGTAGCGGATCAGGTATTCGCCGCCGTCCTGCTTCTCCAGCTTGAACATCTGCTGGACGAACCAGTCGTTCGGCTGGTCCTGGTCGTTGGCGAAGGTGTCGCCCCAGTTGTGGCGGCCGACGACCTTGCCGTTGGCTGCGCTGCGCAGGGTCACGATGCCCTGGCCCCAGTCGAACACGTCGAACTGTGCCGTCGCGTCGGCGGGCGTGGTGGGTCCTGTTTTGAGGACGGCGCCGGCGCCGGTTCCACCGGCGATGTACGCACCGGTCTCGACGTCCTTGAGCGCGATCCGGTCGACGCCCTCGCTGGACGTGACGTTGCCCGCGCCGGCCTTGTTCCTGATGCCGTCCAGCGGGGTGACCTCGTACGGGAGGTCACCCGAGTACCAGTCGGTGTAGAGGGTGTCGGAGAGCTGGCCGACGACGGCGACCTTGCCGGACGAGATGGGCAGCGTCCCGCCCTTGTTCTTCAGCAGCACCATCTGCTCGGCCGCGGCCCTGCGGGCCAGGGCGCGGTGGGCGGGGCTGTCCACGACCTCCTTGGTGATCTTCGCGTACGGGCCGCCGCCCGGGTCGAACTCGCCGAGCCGCACCCGGATGCTGAGGATGTGGCCGACGGCGCGGTCGATGTCGGATTCGGCGAGCAGCCCGCGCGACAGCGCCTCCTTGACCGCGTTGATCGTGATGGACGAGTCGGTGTTGTCGGTGGTGAAGCTGTCCACGCCGGCCTTGAGGACGGCCGCGTCGGCGGTGGCGAGGTCGGGGAAGTACTGCTGGGAGCCGACGAGGTTGTTGGGCCCGCCGGCGTCGGTGACGTTGAACAGCGTCCGGTCCGTCCAGGAGCGGATGAGGCCGCCGGCGTCGGGCGTGACGGTCGCGGGACGGCCGTTGACCAGGTTGTAGGCGGTCATGACTCCGGTGGCGGCGTCGCGGGTGACCGGGATCCGGAACGGGACCTCGTCGTACTCCTTGCTCACCCGTGGCCGCAGGCTGGAGGACGTCCGGTCGCGGCGGATCTCGTTGTTGTTGGCCATGTAGTGCTTCAGCACCGGGGCGGCCTTGAGGTGGGCGGGATCGTCGCCCTGCATGCCGTGGCCGTAGGCGGTGGCGAGGAGGCCGGTGAGCAGCGGATCCTCGGAGTAGCCCTCCTCGTTGCGGCCCCAGCGCGGGTCGCGCAGCAGGTTGACGACGGGCGCCCACAGCTGCAGGCCCCAGACGTCGGGGTTCTCGCCGTGGTAGCCGCGGGCCTCGGTGCCGACCGCGGAGCCGATCTGCTTGAGCAGCTCCGGGTCCCAGGTCGCGCCGAGCCCGACCGACTGCGGGAACACGGTGCCCTCGGCGGTCACGACGGCGCCGCCGTCGTGGACGTCGGTGGACCACGCGACCCCGTGCAGCGCCTCCGTGCCCGTCTTGAACCGGTCGATGCCGAGCCGCGGGATCGCGGGCTGGTACTGGTGGAGCAGGGAGATCTTCTCGTCGAGGGTGAGCCGCCCGACCAGGTCGCCGACCCTGGCCTGGACGGACAGGCCCGGGTCGCGGAACGGAAGGGTCTCGCGGGCGGCGGCGGGGGCCGTCCACGCGAGGGGGGCCGCCAGCACGACGGCCAGGACGAGGGTCAGGGACCGGCTGCGCCGGCCGGGGGGACGGGGGGTTCGATGGTGTCTGGGCATCGGTACTCCTCTGGACTGGCCCCCGAGCAGTGATTATCGAAGCGCTTCGACTATGGCCCGTGCAGGGCCCTCTCCGTACCTCCTTGTCGGTCAGCCGGCGGCGGGCGCGGTGCTGGCCCGCCGGGTCAGGGTCGGCGGGAGCAGGGTCGCGGCCGGAACCGCGGCCCCGTCGAGCTTGGACATCAGCAGCTCCACGGCGCGTCCACCCACCTCGTCGGCGGGGATCGCGACGGACGACAGCGGCGGCTCGGCGTGCTCGGCCATCTCGTCCGGGCATATCGCGACGACCGACACGTCCTCCGGGACGCGGCGTCCGGCGGCGCGCAGGGCCCGCACGACCGGGCCCACGATCGGCTCGTTGTGGACGAGGACGCCGGTCAGGCCGGGACGCTCGGCGAGGAGCCGCCCCACCAGTTCGCGGGCCGCGTCCGCGGTGGCCTCGCACGGCAGGACGTCCCCGGTCAGGCCGGCCGCCCGCACCGCGCCGGTGAACCCGTCCGCGACCCGCTGCGCGAAGCCCGTCTGCCGGGCGTAGACCTCGGGCGGCGAGCCGATCATCGCGATCTCCCGGTGCCCGAGCTCGGCCAGATGCTCGACGCAGACGGCGCCGGCGGCGTGGAAGTCGAGGTCGATGCAGGTCAGGTCGTCGGCGTCGGCGGGGAAGCCGATGAGCACGCTCGGCCGGTCCAGGGAGCGCAGCAGCGGCAGCCGCGGATCCTTCATCTGCACGTCCATCACGATCAGGGCGTCCACGAGCGCGCTGTCGGCGACGCGGCGCAGGCCGTCCTCGCCCTCCTCCTGGGTGAGCAGCAGGACGTCGTGGTCGTGCCGGCGGGCGGCGGTCACCACCGACACGGCGAACTGCATGACGACGGGCACCGCGATGCCGGAGCGCAGCGGGATCATCAGCGCGAGCACGTTGGACCGGCTGCTGGCGAGCGCGCGGGCGCCCGCGTGCGGCCGGTAGCCGAGCTCGCGGATGCTCTCCCGGACGCGGTGGCGGGTCTCCTCGGAGATCGAGCGTTTGCCGCTCAGCACGTAGGAGACCGTGCTCGGCGACACTCCGGCGTGCCGCGCCACATCAGTGATCTTGACCACGGACCGTCCCGTCGTCCTCGAAGCGTGTGAGAGTGCGATCGATGCTAGCCGTGCCGAGGCCGGCCGGAGCCCGCGCGCGGAACGCCCGCCGCCGGACCGGGCGTTCCACGCCGATCACGGCGAGCGCCGCGCCGGCGGCGACCGCGCCCGCGAGGGCCGTGCCGCGCACACCGGTGAACGGCAGCAGCGCGCCGCCGAGCAGGGCGCCGCCCCCGATGCCGACGTTGAACGCGGACGCCGCCCACGCCGAGGCCACGCCGGTGTCGCCCGGCGCCGACTGCAGCACCCTGGCCTGCATGGCCGTCACGAAGGCGGGCAGCCCGAGGCCGAGCAGGACGAGCCCGGCGACCGCCGGTACCGCCGCGGCACCGAACGTGAACAGGCCGAGCATCGCGATCGTGAGCACGGCGGTGGACGCGGCCAGCAGGGCGCGGGGGCCGCGGTCCACCACGATCCCGGCGATGACGAGGCCGCAGATGTCGGCGGCGCCGTTCACCAGCAGCAGCGGGCTGATCGCGGAGCCGGGGAAGCCGCTGACGCCGGTCAGGAACTCGGTGATGTAGGTGTAGCAGGCGAACACGCCTCCGATGGCCAGCACGACGGTGACCATCAGCAGCCGGAAGCGCCGCCGGTCCGGCCGCGCCGCGGGGACGGAGGCCGAGCCGCCCGCGTTCCCGCCGGGCAGCAGGACGGCGACGGCGGCGAGCGAGATCAGGCACAGGGCGCCGAGCGCGGCGAAGGAGGCGCGCCAGCCGGCGGCGCGGCCGAGCCAGGTGCCGAGGGGGATGCCGATGACGACGGCGAGGGACCCGCCGGCGAACACGTAGGCCGCCGCCCTCCCCCGTCGCGCGGGCGGGAACAGCGCGGCCGCCGCCACCGCGGCGACCGGCCAGAACACCGCCTGGGCGAGCGCGGTGACCAGCCGCGAGCCCAGCAGGGCGCCGTAGCCGGGGGACGCCGCCGCGGCGAACGACATGGCGACGAAGAGGAGCATCACGCCGGTGAGCAGCCGGCGCCGTCCCATCCGGGCCGTGACCCGCACGAGCGGGACGCAGACGACCGCGACCACGGCCGCGTAGCCGGTCACGAGCAGGCCGACGGCCGACGGCGAGACGTCCAGGTCGTCCGCGATGAGGCGGAGCAGCCCGATCGGCAGGCTCTCCGTCGTGACGAAGCAGAACGCGGCGAGGGACAGCGCCAGGACGGCCACCCGCGCGCGTGCGGCGCTCATGGGCTCCCGCGAGGTCATTGGCTCCCGCGAGGTCATGGGCTTGCGCGACGTCATGGGCTCGCGCGGCGGGAGGCGATGGCGTCGCGATACCAGTGGGCGCTGTCCTTCCAGGTGCGTTCGCCGGTGGCGTAGTCGACGTGGACGAGGCCGAAGCGCTTGGAGTAGCCGTAGGCCCACTCGAAGTTGTCCAGCAGCGACCAGGCGAAGTAGCCGCGGACGTCCGCGCCGGCGTCGCAGGCTCTTTCCACGGCGGCGATGTGGTCGCGCAGATACGTGACGCGGCGGTCGTCGTGGACGTGGCGCCTCCCGTCCGGCGCGCCGTCCACCGCGTCGTCGAACGCGGCGCCGTTCTCGGTGACCATCAGCGGGGTGTGCGGGTGGTCGCGGTGCAGCCGCAGAAGGAGTTCCTCCATGCCGCTCGCGTCGATCGGCCAGTTCATCGCCGTGTAGGGGCCGGGCAGGCGGGCGAACTCGACGGTGTCGCAGCCGACGAACGGCGACGCCGCGCCCTGCCGGTGGCCGTCCGCGTGCTCGCGCGGGGAGACGCCGTCCCACTGCCGGACGAGCGTGGGCGCGTAGTAGTTGACGCCGAGGACGTCGATGGGGGCGGCGATGATCTCGGCGTCGCCGTCGCGCAGGAAACCCCAGTCGGTGAGGGACGCCGTGTCGTCCAGGAGGTCGGCGGGGTAGCCCCTGCCGAGCATCGGGTCGAGGAACACCCGGTTGGAGACGGCGTCCACCCGCCGGACGGCCTCCGCGTCGCCGCGCAGATGGTGGATGTTGAGGGTGACCGAGTGGCGCGCGGACGGGGGGACGACGCCGCGCAGAGCCCGCACGGCCAGGCCGTGCGCGAGGTTCAGGTGGTGGGCGGCGGCGAGCGCGTCCGCCGGGTCGGTGCGGCCGGGGGCGTGGACGCCGGACGCGTAGCCGAGGAACGCCGAGCACCACGGCTCGTTCAGCGTCGTCCACGTGTGGACGCGGTCGCCGAGGACGCGCCCGATCCGTTCGGCGTAGTCGGCGAACCGGCGTGCCGTGTCCCGCTCGGGCCAGCCGCCGGCGTCCTCCAGTTCTTGCGGGAGGTCCCAGTGGTAGAGGGTCGCGACCGGGGCGATGCCGTGTTCGAGGAGTTCGTCGACCAGCCGGGAGTAGAAGTCGATGCCCTTCTGGTTGGGCGTCCCTCCCGGCAGGACGCGCGACCAGGAGATGGAGAACCGGTAGGCGTCGATGCCCAGGCCGGCCATCGTCGCGACGTCCTCCTGCCGGCGGTGGTAGTGGTCGGTGGCGACGTCACCGGTTTCGCCGTTGAGCACCTTGCCCGGTGTATGGCTGAAGGTGTCCCAGATGGACGGTGCGCGTCCGTCCTCCTGGGCCGCTCCCTCGATCTGGTAGGCGGCGGTGGCCGCCCCCCACAGGAACCCTTCCGGGAAGCCCATCAATTCTCCTCTTCCAGGGTGATGACCAGTTCGCCACCGGCCGCCTTGATCAGAACGCCCTGCGGATGTGCGGAAGGCTCGCCGCCCTCCACCGCGGCCACGCGCGCGTTGACGAGGAGAACGTTCCAGGCTCCGCCGCCTGTCACGCGCAGGTTTTCACCGTTTCTCGCCGTGGTGAACGTGGTGTCGCCGACCTGTGCGGTGACGGTTGCTCCATCGGACGGCTCGTAGATGCGCAAGGTGACATCGTCGGCGTGGTCGTAGTCGGGACGGTCGTCCACGGCGCCCTCCGGGATGACGGCCCCCGGGCGGACGAGCAGCGGCACGCTGCCGAACCCGTGCCTTTCCCGCACCCAGCGGCCGCCTTCGACGCGTTCGCCGGTGAGGTAGTGGGTCCACACGCCCCCGGGCACGTAGTAGGAGACTTCACCGCCGGACGAGAAGACCGGTGCCACGAGCAGGTCGTCGCCGAGCATGTACTGGCGTTCCAGGTGGGTGCAGGCGGGGTCGCCGGGGAATTCGACGACCATTGCCCGCATCATCGGCAGCCCTTCCCCGTAGGCCTGGCGGGCGGCACCGGAGAGATAGGGCATCAGCCGCATCTTCAGCCGGGTGAAGTCCCGCAGGACATCCACCGACTCCTCGTCGAACAGCCACGGCACCCGGTAGGAATGGCTGCCGTGCAGGCGGCTGTGCGACGACAGCAGCCCGAACGCGATCCACCGTTTGAACAGCGCCGGGTCGGGTGTCCCCTCGAAGCCGCCGATGTCGTGGCTCCAGTAGCCGAAGCCCGACATTCCCAGGGACAGGCCGCCGCGGAGGCTCTCCCCCATCGCCTCGAACGTCGATTCGGCGTCGCCGCCCCAGTGCAGCGGAAAACGCTGCGTGCCGGCCGTGGCGGAACGGGCGAACACCACCGCCTCACCCTCGCCGCGCTTCTTGCGCAGCAGGTCGAACACGGTCCGGTTGTAGAGGTGGGTGTAGTAGTTGTGCGCCCGTTCCGGGTCGGAACCGTCGTGGTAGACGACATCGGTGGGAATGCGTTCGCCGAAGTCCGTCTTGAAGGAGTCCACGCCCATGTCGAGCAGCGCGCCGAGTTTGCCGGCGTACCATTCCCTGGCTTCGGGGTGGGTGAAGTCGACCACGGCGAGGCCAGGCTGCCACTTGTCCCACTGCCACACGTCCCCGTTCGGGCGTTTCAGCAGGTAGCCGCGCGAACGCCCCTCCTCGAACAGCGGTGAGCGCTGCCCGATGTACGGGTTGATCCAGACGCAGATCCGCAGTCCGCGCTCGCGAAGCCGGCGCAGCATCCCCTCCGGGTCGGGGAACACCCTCGGGTCCCATTCGAAGTCGCACCACTGGAACTCGCGCATCCAGAAGCAGTCGAAATGGAAGACGCTGAGCGGCAGGTCGCGCGAGGCCATCCCGTCGATGAACGACGTGACGGTCTCCTCGTCATAGGACGTGGTGAACGACGTGGACAGCCACAGCCCGTACGACCATTCGGGGAGCCGGGCAGGCCGTCCCGTGAGCGCGGTGTACTTGCGCAGGATCTCCTTCGGCGTCGGCCCGTAGATGACGAAGTACCGCATCGACTGGCCCTCGACGCTGAACTGCGTCCGGGCGACGGCCTCCGAGGCCACCTCGAAGGACACGCGACCCGGATGGTCGACGAAGACGCCGTAGCCCGCGTTCGTCAGGAAGAACGGCACGTTCTTGTACGCCTGCTCGCTGGCCGTCCCGCCGTCGGCGTTCCACACGTCCACGGACTGGCCGTTCTTCACCAGCGGCCCGAACCGTTCACCGAGCCCGTAGACGAAGTCGTCGACGGCCAGATCGAGCTGTTCCCGGATGTAATGGCGTCCGTCGCCGGTGTCGATGACGGCCTGCGCCTTGGGCGCGCTGCCGGTGAGGCGCCGCCCGTCCACCAGGAAGTCGACGCCCCATTTCCCTCCGCGCCTGACCCGCACCGAAAGGTCGCCGGACGTCAGCGTCGCCGCGTCGTCATCGATGGACACCTCCCCGGCCGGGTCGGTGGCCAGCTCGAAACGGGGGCCGCGCCGTTCCTCCCCGGCGAAGTGGGTCAGGGTGACACCGACGACGTCCGGCATCGGCGACTCGCACGTCACCGTGACCGCCGGTCCCTTGAGCAGATCGCCCCGGTGCCTGATCCGCTCGACGGGCGCGTACACCGTGAACGAGTCGGGCCCGGCGTCGACGTCGAGGACCTCGACCGGATGGGCGGCGTGCACACCTTCGCGCATCATCCAGTAGCCGTCACTGAACTTCATTACTTGATGGCCCCCGCGGTGAGTCCGCGCGACAGAGTGCGCTGGAAGATGAGGAAGAAGACGACGGTCGGGAGAAGGCCGAGCAGCGACGCGGCGCTGGACATCGTGGCGTCCATGAGCCGCTGCCCTTGCAGGACGCCGAGCGCGACCGAGACCGTCTGGTTCTCGTTGGAGATCAGGAAGACCATGGGGATCAGGAACTCGTTCCAGGTCCACACGAAGAAGAACACCATCAGCACCGACAGCGTCGGCCGCACGACCGGCACGATCACCCGCCACAGGACCTGCCATCGGCCGGCGCCGTCGATCCGCGCCGCCTCCAGCAGCGGGCGCGGGAACGCCGACAGCACCGACGCCAGCAGATACGTCCCGAACGCGCTCTGGATGACCGTGAACACGATGATCACGCTGATCCTGGTGTCGTACAGGCCGACCTGCTTGGACAGGTAGTACAGCGGGTAGACCAGCGCCTCCTGCGGCACGGTGTTCGCCATGAGCAGCAGCACGAGCACCCACATCCGCCCCTTGATCCGGCCGATGCCGAGCGCGTAGGCGTTCAGCACCGACAGCAGGACCGCCAGGACGGCGACGGAACCGCTGATGAACACGCTGTTCAGCAGCACGTTCCCGAAGTCGGTGCGCTCCCAGAACGCGCGGACGGCGTCCAGGTTGAACCCGTCCGGCGGTGACAGCGGCCCCTTCGAGGAGTACTCCTGCGGCGTCTTCAGCGCGTTGAAGACCACCACGACGAACGGGATCAGCATCACGCCGGCGAACGCGGCCAGCGCCACCAGCACCGCGTAGGCGGACGGTCCGCGGCGGCGTCGCCGCGGGTTGCCGGGCCGTTCGCGCGGCGGCGTCCCGGCCTTCTTCGCCGGCGTCGCCGTCACTGCTCCTCCCCCAGCTCACGTCCCTGCATGCGCAGGAAGACGACGGTCAGCGCGATGATGACGAGCGTCAGCACGGTCGCGATCGCCGAGCCGTAGCCGACGTCGGACTTCTCGAAGAAGTGGACCCACGAGTAGTACGCCGGCACGTTCGTCGCTCCGCCCGGGCCGCCCTTCGTGAGCACAAAGATCTGCGCGAACGCCTTCAACGCGGCGATCGTCGTCCACAGCAGGACCACGAAGATCTCCGGCCGGATCTGCGGGACCGTGACGTGCCAGAACCGCCGCATCCAGGAGGCGCCGTCGATCTCCGCCGCCTCGTACAGCGCCGGGTCGACCCGCTGCAGCCCCGACATGAAGATCACCAGCGGGAATCCGATCTGGATCCAGACCATCACCGCGATGACGCTCCACAGGGCCGTGGCCGGGTCGCCGAGCCAGTCGTGCGCGAGCGACCCGAGGCCCACGGCGTCCAGCAGCGCGTTGACCGCGCCGCCCTCCGGGGCCAGCAGCCAGCTCCACACCACGCCCGCGATGACGATCGGCAGCACCTGCGGCAGGTAGATGCAGGCGCGCAGGACGCTCGCGGTCCGCGACCCGAAGTGCCGGTCGATCAGGTCGGTCAGCACCGAGGCCAGCACCAGCCCGATCATCGTCGGGAGGACCGCCATCCCGATGATGATCAGTGCGTTGTGCCCGAACGACGCCCAGAACTGCTCGTCCTTCACCAGTTCCCGGTAGTTGTCGAGCCCGACCCACTCCGGGGTGCCGATGCCCGTCCACTCGGTGAAGCTCGTCCCGATGTTCATCAGGAACGGCACACCGATGACGGCGGTGAACAGGAGCAGGCCGGGGAGCAGATAGGGCAGATACGCCCACTGCTCCCGCGACCGGCCGCGGCCCTGCGTCGTCACTTCGGCAGGCCGCTGTCGTAGGACTTCTGGATGCCGCCGAGCACCTCACCCGGGGGGGTGCCGTTCATGAGCTTCTGCGTCTGCGACACCAGCACGTCGTAGAAGCCGGCGACCGGCCAGTCCGGGTAGTAGGCCAGCCCGCCGGACTTGGCCAGCGCGTCGAAGTCCGAGATGAGCTTCTCGGCCTTCGGCTCGGTGATCGCGGCCGGGTCCGCCGCGACCGGGATGCCGCCCGCGTTGCCGAGGGTGTTCTGGATGTTCTTCTTCATCGTGATGTCGATGAAGTCGTAGGCGAGCTCCTTGTTCTCCGACCCCTGGGGGACGACCCACAGGTTGCCGCCCGAGCCGAGCGTCATCTTGGCGCCGGGCCACACCGAGGTCTCCCAGTCGAACTTCGACTCCGCGGCGACGCGCCCGAACCACCAGCTTCCGGAGAACATCATCGGGAACTCGCCCTTCATGAAGGCGACGCCCGCGTCCTCGGCCTTGAGGCTGACGGAGTTCTTGGCGATGTAGCCCTTCTTCACCCAGTCGGCGAACGTCGTCGCCCCGTGGGTCCAGGCGGCGTCGTTGAAGTTCGCCTTGGCGGTGTAGCGCTGGAAGGCGTCCACCCAGCTCTGGTCGGCCTTGTCGAGGGCGAGCTGGTAGACGAACTGGTGCGCCATGTACTCGGCGCCCGCGTTGGTGAACGGCGTGACGTCCTTCGCGACGAACGCGTCCATCGCGGCGATCAGCTCGTCGAACGTCGTGGGGATCTCGACGCCGTGCTTCTCGAACAGGTCCTTGTTGTAGTACACCTGCAGATACTCGGCGTAGTTGGGGACGCCGAACCACTTGTCGCCGCCCATCGTCCCCTTGGCGTCGTACTTGGCGGTGACCTGGACGTTCGGGCTGATCAGCTTGCCCCAGCCGCGCTTCTGGACCTCGGGGGTGAGGTCGGTGAGAAGCCCCTGCTTGGACAGCAGGCCGGCGGTCGCGTTGCCCTTGTTGTACTCCATGACGTCGGGGGCGTCCTTGGAGTTCAGGACCATGGGCGCGGTCTTCTGGATCTGCTCGAAGCCCTTCTCCTCGAACTTCACCGTGACGCCGGGATGCGTGGCCTCGAACTCCTTGACGGCCTCGTTCCATGCCTTGCCCATGGCGCTGTCGGGGGACTCGTAGTGCCAGAGCTTCAGCACCTTGCCGTCCGAGCCGCCGTCGTCGCCGCCGCACGCGGTCAGCGACAGGGCGGCCGCGGCAAGGGCGGCGAGCACCGCCACGCTCCTGCCTGCCTTGATCATGGTCTCCTCCGGGGGTGGGATCGAGCCGACTGTCGAAGCGCTTCGATTGTCCCGGATGCTAAGCCTTCGACCAGCCGCGGCACAATAGGCGGCGCCCCATCAATTCGATCCCGAGCAGCATGAGCTGCGACGATACTCTGGGAGCGCTCCCATTGAGTGGGTCAGGTGCGGCACTCTCCGCCGTTGAGGGTGAAGCGGGACGGGCGGCCGTCGCCGCCGTCCTGCCGTCCGATGAACCCGAACTCGGCCGTCCCGTCCGGCGGGATCGACCGGTTCCAGTCGGCCGCCGTGACGGTGACCGACGAGCCGTCCTGGACCTGGCTGCCGTTCCAGAGCTGCGTGATCGCCTGGCCGTCCGGCAGTTCGAACCCCAGCCGCCAGCCGTCGATCTCCCCGGCGCCGAGGTTCGTGATCCGCACCGTGGCCTGGAAGCCCTGCGGCCACGTCCCGTCGATCCGGTACGACACCGAGCACGCCGCAGGCTCGGGCTCCGCCGGGCTCGCCGCCGGCGGCGGCGCGGTCGACCGCGGGGACGAGTCCGGGGAGAGCGCCGCGAGCAGCATCGCCACCAGCGCGACGACACCGGCCGCCGCCCCGGCGATGATCAAAGGCCTGCGGGCCGGCGCCGGGCCGGGCGGGGCCGGGTCGGCCAGGACGCGTGTCGGTTCTCGCGGCGCGCCGGACCTCAGGCCGCCGTCCGGAGCCCCGGCGGGCTGGGGCGCGGGGAACGGGGCGAGCTGGACGCCGGCCGCGCCGGCGAGTACCCGCGCCGCCTCCGAGGCGGTGGGGCGGGCCTCCGGGTCCTCGTCCAGGCAGCGGCGGCAGAGGGCGGTGACCGCGTCGGGAACGTCGCCGTCCAAGCACTCCCGGAGGACGACGCCAAGGGAGAACATGTCGGCCGCCGATGTCGGGGACGTGCCCGACAGGAGTTCCGGAGCGACATAGGCGGGAGTCCCGAGGAGGGGACCGCCGGGCGCGGACGGGCCGGTGAAGGCGATGCCGAAGTCGAGGACCTTCACACCGACCCGGGTCAGGAAGACGTTCGCCGGCTTGATGTCGCGGTGGACGATCCCGGCGGCATGCGCGGCGGCCAGGGCGTCGGCGACACGGGCACAGATCCCGGCCGCCTCACGCCAGGGCAGCGGCCCCCGGGACAGGCGTGCCGACAGGGTCTCACCGTCAAGCAACTCCATGACCACATACGGGACGTGTTCGTACCGCCCCTGGGGGGACGGCCCGCCGGACTGCCCGGGTCGGTGTTCGCCGTAGTCGTACACGCCGGTGATGCTGGGGTGCGTGAGACCCGCGGCGGCCTTCGCCTCCTGGCGCAGCCGCAGCGTGAACTCCTCGGGCCAGCCGCCGTTGGGGACCTTGACCGCGACGGCCCGGTCGAGGACGAGGTCGACCGCACGCCACACGGTCGCCATGCCGCCCGCGCCGAGGGGGCGCTCCAGGCGGTAGCGCTCCCCCAGAAGGTCGCCCGGGGCGACGATCTCGGCCATGCGAGCAGCCTATGCCGTGTCAGGGAACCAGATACCTGGTGTCGCGGGCGTCGGTGATCGCCATGTGGCCGGGGGCATGCCCGATGGCCAGCTTCGGACGGGACGCCATCACGGCCGCCTGCGGCGTCACGCCGCACGCCCAGAACACGGGGATCTCGTCCACCCGGACCTCGACGGGGTCGCCGAAGTCGGGGGCGCCGAGGTCGTCGATTCCGAGGTCGACCGGGTCGCCGATGTGGACGGGGGCGCCGTGGACGGACGGGTACCGGGACGTCACCCGGACGGCATCGGCCACCTGCGCGGCGGGGACGGGCCGCATCGAGACGACGAGGGGGCCGCCGAACTCCCCGGCGCGGCGGCACATCCGGTTCGTCCGGTACATCGGGACGTTGCCGTTCTGCTCGATGTGCCGGACGGGGACGCCGGCGTCGCGGAGCGCGTCCTCGAAGGTGAAGCTGCACCCGATGAGGAACGAGACCAGGTCGTCGCGCCAGAAGCCGGTCACGTCGGTCACCTCGGCGACCGGTTCGCCGCGCTCGTAGACGATGTAGCCGGGCAGGTCGGTGCGCAGGTCTCCGGCGAACAGGGGCGTGGACACCTCGCCGGGTTCGGCGACGTCCAGGACGGGGCACGGCTTGGGGTTGCGCTGCGCGAAAAGGAGCAGGTCGTAGGCCTGCTCGCGGGGCACGGCGATGAGGTTCGCCTGCGTCCAGCCGGCGCACCAGCCGGAGGTGGGGACGCGGAGGCCGGCCCGGAACAGCGCCCTGGCCTGGTCCGGCGACAACGCGCCCGGGTCGATCGGTGCGGTCATACTCTCTCCTCTCGAAGGTCCGGCGCGGGATGCGGCCGAAAACGGAGCCGCTGCCCGGGACGGGCCTGTGCGGCGCGCCCCACGTGTGCGGAGGCGACCACCGCGATGACGGGATATCCGCCGGTCAGCGGGTGATCGGCGAGGAACAGCACGGGCTGCCCGGACGGCGGCACCTGCAGTGCCCCGGTGACGGTTCCCTCGCTGGGTAGTTCGCCGCGTTCCGCATGGGGCAAACGCGGTCCGTCCAGCCGCATGCCGACCCGGTCGATCTCGCTGGTCACCGTGTAGGCGGAGGTGAACAGCGTGGTCAGCGCGGTGGGAGAGAACCAGTCGTCGCGGGGGCCGGGCATCGCGTGCAGGCCGATGTCGCCGGGCGGCGGCGGGCGGACGGGCAGCACGTCCAGGAGCGGACCGGCCCCGCGGGGCGGCTGGCCGGCGTACAGCAGGTCGCCGGGCTTGAGCGGGCCGGGGCCGAGCCCCGCGAGGGTGTCGGTGGAGCGGGAGCCGAGGACGGGCGCGACGGCGAGCCCGCCGCGCACGGCCAGGTAGCTGCGCAGCCCCGCCGGCGGCACCGCCATCCGGAGTTCGGCGCCGTCCGGAATGTGGATCACCGAGTAGGGCGCCTCGGCGCGGCCGCCGACCGTGAGCGGGGCGGGTGCTCCGGTGACCGCGGCGAACAGCCCGCCGCGGCAGCGGACGCGGAGCCCGCCCAGCGTGACCTCGATCGCCGCCGCGTCCTCGGGGTTGCCGAGCGCGCGGTTGGCGAGCCTGAGCGAGTCCGGGTCCGCGGCGCCCGACACCCCCACGCCGAGCGCCGCATGACCCGGACGGCCCAGATCCTGGACGGTGGCCAGGGGACCTGTGTCGAGAACGTCCAGGCCCCGCTTCATGGTTCCCGCCGCACGAACCGAACCCGGACTCCGGGGCGGAGCAGGGCGGGCGGGTCGCGGTCCAGGTCCCATAGGACGGCCTCCGTGCGTCCTATGAGCTGCCAGCCGCCGGGTGATTCGACGGGGTAGACGCCGCTGAAGCGTCCGGCGAGGCCGACCGCGCCCGCGGGGACGCGGACGCGCGGCGTCGCGCGGCGCGGGACGTCCAGCCGGGGATCGCCGCCCTCCAGGTAGCCGAAGCCGGGCGCGAACCCCGTGAACGCGACCCGCCAGGCGGTACCGGTGTGGGCGGCGACGACCCCGGCGGGGGTGAGGCCGGTGAGGCGGGCGACCTCGCCGAGGTCCTCGCCGTCGTAGACGACGGGGACCTCGGCGGTGCCGGCGGCGCCGCCGGCCGTGCCGGGCCGGGTGGCGCGGACGGCGGCGGCGACCGCGGCCGGGTCGGCGGACGGGCCGAGCAGGAGGGTGAGGGTATGGGCCGCCGGGACGATGTCGGCGACGCCGGGCGGCGGGGACGCGGCCAGCGCCGCGTACAGGGCGAGCATGCCGGTCAGGTCCGGCAGTTCGACCAGGACGGCCGCGTCACCGCTCGGCAGGATCCGCACCCGGTCCTCACCCCCAGAGGTCGTTCAGGCCGGACAGGGAGTTCCAGCCCAGGTAGAGGGAGAGCAGCCAGGCGGCGGCGCCGAGGACGAGCAGCCAGACCGGGTACCGGTAGCCGCCGAGCAGGTCGCGGCGGCGGCCCGCCGCCCACAGCAGCACGGCGAGGCCGAACGGCAGGATGAGCCCGTTCAGCGCGCCCGCGAGGATGAGCAGCTTGGCCGGGGCCGTCCCGATCATGAGGAAGATCGAGCCGGAGACCAGGATGAACGCCACGACCAGGCGGTTGCGGTGCCGTTCGACGAAGGAGGAGAACGACACCAGGAACGACACCGAGGTGTAGGACGCGCCGATCACCGACGTGATCGCGGCCGACCACATGATCAGTCCGAAGAGGCGCAGCCCGGCCTCGCCGGCCGCGTGCTCGAAGGCGGAGGCGGGGGCGTTCTCCTTGGCCAGGGTCACGCCGCCGGCGACGACGCCGAGGACGGCGAGGAACAGCAGCACCCGCATCACGCCGGTGACGAGGATGCCGGTGACGGCGCTGCGGTTGATCTCCTTGACGTTCTCGCTCCCGGTCACGCCGGACTCGATCATGCGGTGCGCGCCCGCGTAGGTGATGTAGCCGCCGACCGTCCCGCCGATCAGGGTGGTGATGACGAGGAAGTCGACGGTCTCGGGTGCGATGCTCTGCCTGAGCGCGTCGCCGAGGGGCGGGTCGGACACGATCGCCACGTACAGCGTCAGCAGGATCATGACGCCGCCGAGCAGGATCACGATCCGGTCCATCGCGACCCCGGCGCGCCGGATCAGGAAGATCCCTATGGCGACGAGGGCGGAGATCCCGCCGCCGATCTTGACGTCCAGGCCGAGCAGCGCGTTCAGCCCGAGGGCGGTGCCGGCGATGTTGCCGATGTTGAAGACCAGGCCGCCGAAGACGTCCAGCGCGGCGAGGCCGTAGCCGGCGCCGGGCAGGACGCGGTTGCCGAGTTCCTGGGCGCGCATGCCGGAGACGCCGACGATGCGCCACACGTTGAGCTGGATCGCGATGTCCACCAGCACCGACACGACGATCGCGAACGCGAACGCGGCGCCGAGCTTGGCGGTGAACACGGTGGTCTGGGTGATGAAGCCGGGGCCGATGGCGCTGGTGGCCATCAGGAACATGGCGCCGAGGAGGGCGCCGCGACGTGAGCGTGCGGGTGGGGCCGGGGTCTCTGCCAGGGTGGTCCGGTCCGTCATGGGGGTGACCCTTCTGGGCGGTTCGGCTTTCCGTCAGCGTAGAGATTGTTCAACAATCCATCAAGAGACCTGTTGATGCATTCTTCGATCGCTGCGGATAGGCTGGGGTCGCATCAATTCCGCGCGGCAGCCCCGCGCCGATCCCGGAAGGTGGTCGATGGCCGTGCCGGCGCAGGGCTCATGGCTGACCGACATAGCGGCCGCCCGGCACGATCTCGACCGGACCAGCACCGCCGCGAGGATCGCCGAACTGCTCCGCGAGAAGATCACCGACGGCCGGCTGGCCCCCGGCGAACGGGTCCGCGAGGAGGAACTGGGCGACGCGCTGAAGGTGTCGCGCAACACGGTGCGGGAGGCGTTCCGCCTGCTCGCCCAGGAACGCCTGGTCGTCCACGAGTTCAACCGCGGCGTGTTCGTGCGCCGCGTCACCGCCGACGGCCTGGCCGACCTCTACCGGGTCAGGCGGATCCTGGAGTGCGAGGGCGTGCGGTCGGCGTCCGGCGCCCCCCACGAGGCGCTCGGCCGGGTGGAGGCCGCCGTCCTCGACGGCGAGCGCGCCGCCGCGGACGGCGAGTGGGCGGACGTGGGCACCGCCGACATCCGGTTCCACCAGGCGATCGCCGCGCTGGTGGGCAGCCCGCGCGTGGACGAGATGACCCGGCTCCTGCTCGCCGAGATGCGCCTGGTCTTCCACGAGATGGGGGCGCCGCGCGAGTTCCACGAGCCGTACCTCGCCCGCAACCGCCGCCTCTACGACCTGATCGCGCAGGGCGACCTCGCGGCCGCCGAGCGGGAACTGCGGTCCTATCTGGACGACGCCGAGGCGCAGCTCACCAAGGCGTACCGCGAGAAGGAGTGACCGCGCGAGCAGCGGCGCGAGAGCGGCGATCGCGAGAAGCGGTGGTCAGGGCGCGTAGTTCATGACGTGCTCGTGCAGCAGCTGCGGCGCCTGCGGGTCGCCGCGGCGGAACGCCTCGATCAGCTCGGCGTGCTCGGCCGACTTGGAGTAGATCCCGGTCTGGTGGAGGCGCAGGGACAGCGTCGTCCACAGCTCGATGCCGAGGCCCTCCCAGACCGAGACGAGCAGCCGGTTGCCCGCCGTCTCGACGATCTCGCGGTGGAAGGCGATGCTGAGGCGCATCTGCTCGTGCAGGTCACCGTCCCGCGCGGCCTCGCCGAGCAGCCGGTTGTGCTCCTCCAGCGCGTCCAGGCAGCCGTCGGAGAGGCGGGGCAGCGCGAGTTCCGCGGCCGTCCGCTCCAGCCCGGCCCGGACGGGGAAGATCTCGGCCAGGTCCCGCTCGGTGAACTCGCGGACGCGGGCGCCCCGGTTCGGCAGCGACTCGATCAGCCGCTGTGCCTCCAGCTGGCGCAGCGCCTCCCGGACGGGCCCCTGGCTGACGCCCAGCTCGGCCGCGATACGGCGCTCGACCAGGCGTTCGCCCGGCTCCCATCGCCCGGAGCTGATGCCTTCCACGATGAACTCCCGGATCTGGTCGGCGAGTCCGGTGCGCAGCAGCGGGGCGGGGATGGGCGCGTTCACGAAACCATGTTAGACGCAGATTCGGTAAGTGGGTCTTGACGGATAGAATATGATCGATCATAGATCAATGATGATCGGTGAGCGTCGTGGCGATCCTATGGCGCCGCCCCCGAAGAAGGAAGGTCGCCGATGACCGAGACCGTCCCGTCGACCAGCACGGCCTCGACCGGTGCAGGCGCCCCGGCCCGCGGCCGGAGGACGACCGGTACCCGGCCGCCCAAGGCCCGCGCCTCGTCGTCGAAACCCGCACCGTCGAAGACCGCGCCGTCGAAGCCCACCGGATCATCGCCTGCGGCCACCGCCACGTCGCCGGAGGCCCCCGTCCCGCCGCCGGACGCCGAGACGCTCGTCGGCTACTACCGGCAGATGCTGCTGATCAGGCGGTTCGAGGAGCGGGCCGGCCGCGCCTACACCGAGGCCAAGATCGGCGGCTACTGCCACCTGAACCTCGGCGAGGAGGCCACGGTCGTCGGCCTGACGGCCGCGCTGCGGCCCACCGACTACCTGTTCACCAACTACCGCGAGCACGGCTACGCCCTCAGCAAGGGCATCGGCGCGGACCGCGTCATGGCCGAGCTGTACGGCCGCTCCACCGGCGTCTCCAAGGGCTGGGGCGGGTCGATGCACCTGTTCGACGCCGAGGCGCGGCTGCTCGGCGGGTACGGCATCGTCGGCGGGCAGGTCCCCCTCGCCACCGGCGCGGCGCTCGCCGTCTCCTACAGGGGCGGCGACGACGTCGTCATGTGCCACATGGGCGACGGCACCACCGCGATCGGCGCGTTCCACGAGTCGCTGAACATCGCCGGCCTGTGGGACCTCCCCGTCGTCTTCGTCGTGGTCAACAACGGGCTGGGCATGGGCACGACCGTGGAGAACTCCGCCGCCGAGCCCGAGTTGTACCGGCGCGGCGCCGCCTACCGGATCGAGAGCGCCCGCGTGGACGGCACCGACGTGATCGCCGTCCGGGACGCCGCCCGCACCGCCGTCGAACGCGCACGCGCCGAGAGCAGGCCGTACCTGCTGGAGACCGTCAGCCCCCGGCTGAAGGGCCACTCCGTCGTCGACCCGGCCCGCTACCGGTCCAAGGAGGAGAAGGAGGCCCTCAAGGCCGCCGACCCCCTGGCCCGCATGGCGCTGGAACTGGAGGAGGCCGGGGTCCTCACCGCGGACCAGCGCGACCGCCTCGACGCCGAGGTCACCGCCGAGGTCACCGCGGCCGCCGCGTTCGCCGACGACAGCCCCGAACCCGACGTGTCGACGCTGTTCGACTACACCTACGCCACCCCCGTCGCCGGCGAGCAGCGACGGCTGCCCGCCGACCCCGTATTCGGTTCCTGAGGAGCACGCTCATGGCGACCATGACCTACCGGCAGGCCCTCCGGGACACGCTCCGCGCCGAGATGCTCCGGGACGACGACGTTTTCCTGCTCGGGGAGGAGATCGGGCTCTTCGAGGGCTCCTACAAGATCACCGAGGGGCTGCTGAAGGAGTTCGGGCCGCGCCGCGTCCGCGACACCCCGATCGCCGAGGAGGGCTTCGTCGGCGCCGCGATCGGCGCCGCGATGCTCGGCCTGCGCCCCGTCGTGGAGATCATGACGATCAACTTCTCGCTGCTGGCACTCGACCAGATCGTCAACCACGCCGCGAAGATCTACGGCATGTTCGGCGGGCAGGCGAGCGTGCCGATGGTGATCCGCACCCCGGGCGGCGGCGGCCAGCAGCTCGGCGCCACCCACTCGCAGAACGTCGAGCTGTTCTACTCGTTCATCCCCGGTCTGAAGGTCGTCGCGCCGTCCACGCCCGCCGAGGCGTCCGCGATGCTGAAGGCCGCCGTCCGCGACGACGACCCGGTGCTGTTCCTGGAGAACCTCGCCCTCTACAACACCAAGGGCGAGGTCCCCGCGATCGAGGACGTTGAGCCCGCCGGGATCGGCCGCGCCGCCGTCACCCGCCCCGGCACCGACATCACGATCATCGGCTACTCCCGGATGGCCCGCGTCGCCGCCGAGGTCGCCGAGACCCTCGCCGCCGAGGGCATCTCCGCGGAGGTCGTGGACCTGCGCAGCCTCCGCCCCCTGGACCGGCGGACCGTCGTCGACTCCGTCCGCAAGACCGGCTCCGCCGTCGTCGCCGAGGACGACTGGCTCACCTACGGCATCGGCGCCGAGATCGCCGCGACCATCCAGGAGGGCGCGTTCGACTGGCTGGACGCCCCCGTCCGCCGCGTCGCGATGGCCGAGGTGCCGCTCCCCTACGCCAAGTCCCTGGAGACGGCGGCGCTGCCGTCCGCCGGATCCCTGCTCACCGCCGTCCGCGACACGCTCCGCGCGACCGGCCGCGCCCTGGAGCCCGCATCATGACCGACATCCTCATGCCCCGCCTCTCCGACACCATGGAAGAGGGCGTCATCAGCTCCTGGCAGAAGCAGCCGGGGGACGAGATCGCGGTCGGCGACGTCATCGTCGACATCGAGACCGACAAGGCCGTCATGGAGTACGAGGCGTACGAGGCCGGCGTGCTCGACAAGATCCTCGTGGCCGAGGGCGAGACCGCCGCGATCGGCGCCCCCATCGCCGTGATCGCCCCCGCGGGCGGCGCGGCACCCGCCGCCCGGGAGCCGGCCGCCGAACCGGAACCGGCAGCCCCGCCGGAACCGGCCGCCGCCGCGGAGCCCGAACCCGCCGCCGAGCCCGAACCGGCCGCCGCTTCCGCGACCCCCGCTCCGGCTCCCCAGCGCGCCGCCGGGGCGTCCCGTCCGCCGTCGTCGCCGCTCGCGCGCAGGCTGGCCCGCGACCACGGCATCGACCTGGCGGCGCTGAACGGCTCGGGTCCGGGCGGACGCATCGTCCGAGCCGACATCGAGGCCGCAGTCCGCGCCGAGGCCCTGGCCCCGGCTCCCGCACCCGTCCCGGCTCCGGCCCCCGCAGCGCCGCCCGTCAAGGCGCGGGCCGACGACCCGGACGTCGAGGCCGTCCCCCTGAACCGCTTCCGCAAGGTCGCGGCCAAGCGGCTCACGCAGAGCAAGCGCGAGGCGCCGCACTTCTACCTCAACCGCGAGGTGGACGCCGAGGCGCTGCTGGCCTTCCGCGCCACGCTGAACGAGGCGCTCGCGCCGTCCAAGGTCAGCGTGAACGACCTGATCGTGAAGGCCGCGGCGACCGCCCTCCGCGAGCACCCGGCCGTCAACGTCTCCTACACCGAGGACAGCCTGCTCTTCCACAAGCGCATCCATGTGGGGGTCGCGGTGGCGGTCGAGGCCGGCCTGGTCGTCCCGGTCATCAGGGACGCGGACCGCAGGAGCGTCTCGCAGATCGGCCAGGAGACCCGCGACCTGGCCGCCAAGGCGCGCGAAGGCAGGCTGTCGCCCATGGAGATGAGCGGCGGCACGTTCAGCGTCAGCAACCTCGGCATGTTCGGCGTCGACTCGTTCTCCGCGGTGATCAACCCGCCGGAGGCGGCGATCCTCGCCGTGGGCGCGGTCCGGGACGAGCCGGTCGTCCGCGACGGCCAGGTCGTCCCCGGCAAGCGCATGGCGGTCACCCTGTCGGTCGACCACCGCGCCACCGACGGCGCGACCGCCGCCAAGTTCCTGGACCGCCTGGCCGCCCTCCTCCAGAACCCGCTCCTGATCGTGGCCTGACCGGCCGGGAAACGCCCGGGGCGGCGCCTCGCGTCAGGCCGTCCCGGGGGCCAGGGTGCGCTTCGCCCACCGGTAGTCGGCCTTGCCGCTGGGCGAGCGCTGCACCTGCTCCACGATCTCGATCACCGCCGGAACCTTGTATCCGGCGAGCGTCGCGCGGCAGTGCGTGCGCAGTTCCTCCGGGTCGAGGCCTTCGTGTCCCCGGCGCAGCTCGACCACGGCGCCGACCCGGTGGCCGAACCGCTCGTCGGGCACGCCGGCGACGAGGACGTCCATCACGGCGGGATGCGCCTTGAGCGCCTGCTCGACCTCCTCGGGGAAGATCTTCTCCCCACCGGAGTTGATGCATCCGGAGCCGCGGCCGTGCACCACGATGGTGCCGTCGGCCTCGACCTCGGCCAGGTCGCCGAGCACCACCCACCGCACGCCGTCGATGACCGGGAACGTCGCACTCGACTTCTCCGGGTCGTTGAAGTAGGCGAGCGGCACATGCCCGCTGCGGGCCAGGCGGCCCAGCTCCCCGCTGCCGGGAGCCACGTCGCCGTGCCGGTCGTCGATCACCCGCACCGCCGGCGAGGGCTGCAGCCGCATGAGGCCGTCCTCGCCCGTGACGATGACCCCGTCGGCGCCGGACTCCGAAGCGCCGAAGCTGTTGCGGACCATGAGGTTCGGCAGCCGCTCCTTGAGCGCGTCCTGGGTGGACTGCGACAGGATCGCGCCGCCGGAGCCGATCACGAAGAGCGAGGAGAGGTCGAACCCGTCCCCGCGGTCGCGCAGCGCCTCCGCCAGCGGACGGGCCTGCGCGTCGCCGACCAGGGCGACGACCTGGACGCCGTGCCTCTCGATGCAGCGCAGTATCTCCACGGCGTCGAAGCTGCGCAGGAGGACCATGTGGGCGCCGCCGAACAGCCCCATGAACAGCGTGTAGCTGGCCGCGCCGTGCATGAGCGGCATCGAGATCAGGTAGGTCAGGGCGTTTCCGCCCTCCGCGGCCGCGACGACCTCCTCGACGGACGTGTACGGCTCGCCGTACGGGTTCCCGCCGAGGAGGGCGGCGTAGAAGAAGTCCTCGTGGCGCCACACCACGCCCTTGGGCATCCCGGTGGTGCCGCCCGTGTACAGCACGAACCGGTCGTCGCCGGTCAGGTCCGCGCGCGGCGCGCTCTCCCCCGGACACGCCGCCAACGCCTCTTCGTACTCCGCCACCGCCAGCTTCTCCGGCCACGAGACGGGCCCGGCGCCGCCGCCGTCATCGACGACGAGCACATGGCGCAGATGGGTGGTGCGGTCGGCCAGGGCCGCGACGCCGGGCGCGTACGCCGACTCGACCACGAGCGCGTGCAGCTGGGCGTCCTCGAACAGGTAGAGCAGCTCCGCTTCGACGTAGCGGTAGTTGATGTTGATCGGTACCGCGCGGGCCTTGAAACAGGCCAGCATCACCTCGACGTACTCGACGCTGTTGAGCAGGTACACGCCGACATGCTGACCCGGCTCGATGCCCGCCTTCACCAGATGGGCGGCGAGGCGGTTCGCGCGCCGGTCCAGCTCGGCGTAGGTGCGGGTCACGGTGCCGCAGGTGACCGCGGACCGGTCGGGCACCACACGGGCGACGGCTTCGTACAGGGTGGCGAGGTTCAGCGTCAAAGATCCGCTCCTGGTTACGGGCACCGGCATCGGGGGCAAGTGTGTGTTCGTCGCATTGTGGCCAGAGCCCCCACTGGTGAACGTGCGCGTCCCGCTCAGCAGGATCCGGGAGCCTGCTGCCGCCGACACGTCGGCCTCGCGCGTCCGATGCCGTCCGGCCGAGATCGCCGCCCGGGTCGGCGGCGGGAGCCGGGTCATAGAAGACTGCGGGCATGGAGTTCTTCTGCTATCACCGCCCTCTCTGTCAGACTGCTGTGACACAAAAGGCCGAGTGAGTCCTTCTGATATCAAGCAGGGCGAGACAGGACGAACAGCACAGTGACGGTGAACGGGTCGTCGTCCAGTTCCTGGAGCTGGGAGATCTCCGGCGGGAGCTCCTCGTCGCCCCGGCTGTCCTCCAGCACACCGGCGAGCATCGACTCCGCGAACGTCGTCCGCTGCTTCGTCCATGGAGGGCTGCTGCTCCAGGTAAGGGGACGGCGTGACCGGCTGCGGCGTCAGCTCGAACGAGGCCGACTCGAACAGCCGGTAGCTCCGGATCGTCCCGCCGGGCACCTGCCGGACCTGGAGCGCGAGATGGTCGCCGAGCCGCCGCGGGTCGGGCAGCCCCTCACCTCAGGTTCTCAAGGCTGTGCTCCGACCCCGGCGCGAAGATGGCGATGTCGGCCTTCTTCGTCTTGCGGCGGTTACCGTCGGCCTGCACCGGGATCGGGAAGCCCGGCTCCATGTCGTCGACGCTGATGCCGTACTCGTGGAAGAGCGCACGCCGATCCGCTGCCGGACGGGTTCGCTGCCCTTCAGCTTGACCGGCTTCCCGGTGATGTAGTCGATCGTCTCGTCGTCGTCGGCGAGCGAGTTCAGTGCGTCGTCCGGACCGGCCGAGCCTCCGCCCGGCTCCGCGATCGCCAGACTCGTCTGCTCCATGCCGAATCCCTCGCCCCGTCGTCGTCTGCAAGTCACTCACGATCTGTGTGACCTCGGAATCCTATGTCCCGGGACGATCGTCCCGGGACGCTTCGAGCTGACGCGCGGGCGAGGTGTCGTTAGGTACGTCCGACATATTCGTATAGTGAACTTGACGAGTTATGTCGGATCAGTCCAGTCTCTCGGAGGTAAGTCGGCGCCAGCACCCCGCAGGCATCTGGACACCGTTCGGCACCGGCTCTGCTCTTGTCCGGCAGTCGAAAGGGCTGACCACGCGTGGGTGTCGACCACACCGACAACGGCACTGATGACGGTGCCGAGAATGTCGAGAAGCCGTCGGCCAAGGAGGCGCCGTGGCGGCCTCCGCCCGACCGGCCAGGCTCACCTGGGCAACCGTCCCGCCTCGAAAGTTACAAGGCAGCCGCAGCCACCTATGAGGCCGCGACCGAGCAGCGGGACGAGCGCGATGACAAGCAGCCCCCGCCTGCCCGGGAGACGCCCGGTGCCGCGACTCAGGAGAAGCCCGGCCAGGCGGATACGGAGACCACAGACCGTGGCACCCGCAGCTCGGAAACCGAGTCTGACGACCGGTTACGCGATGACCGGTCCCCGGCCGCAGCGCCGGGTGAGGACATGGGACGGCAGACGGAGCAAGACCGGCCGACCACGCGGACGGATGAAGGCGAGGGCGAGGCCGACGCCCCCACTGCAGAGGACCGACCAGACTCGGAGCGGCCTGAGTCGGTCTCGGAGGCGGACACCGAAGACGAGGCCGGCGAGGCCCCCGCCACGGACACTCAGCCGGAACCCGAAGGCAAGCCGGAGAAGCCTTCGGGGCGGGACGTGTGGGAGGAGTTCGCGAGTAAGCCGGCGACGTATGAATTGGACGGCCGTCAGTTCGGGTTCCGCACCTGGGGCGAAGAGTTCGCGGCTCGCCGGGCGTCCCGGGAAGCGCGTCAGGCCCGCGAAGCCGAGTCGGCGGAAAGGCAGGATGAGTCGTCGGCCCCAGAGCAGGCTTCGGCCGAGGAACCGAAGAACGCGACAGAAGCGGGGACGGGCCAACCCGATGGTGAGAACATTGGGTCGGGTGAGACCGCCGACGCCGGCACCAAGGCGGACGAAAAGGACGATCCGGGAACCGGTGTCGCCGACAGCGACACCGAGGCCGCTGAGCCCGAGACAGCAGGTCAAAACGACGCATGGCGCGAACATGCCGACGCCATGAGAGCCAAGTGGGCCGACCTCGAATCGGAGCAGACGCCTGACGAACCGCCGGAAAAGAACGACCAAGGCGACGGCCTTCAGGGAGAAGGCACGAGCGAAGGAACCGGAGACGAACCCGGCTCATGGCGCGGAGACGGCGATCAGTACCTGAATCTTGAAGAGAACTATGCGGTTGATCGCGCCTTCGGTCGCTTATGTGATCAAGAGGGCGATGTCACCGATAGCCTGAAGACGCGGGAGGCGGAGATGGCTGACGCCAAGCTGGTGGGCCTTGAGTACCGCCTCAAGGGCGAAGACAGGTTCAAAGAGAAGGTGGCCGAGAAGCTTGCTGCTGAACTGCGCAAGAGTCCTACCGAGGCAGCAGAGTCGGTGTCAGATGGCCTACGCTATACCTATCAAATCCCTGCCGACTCATATGTCCAAGGATATCAACAGATCGCCAATGGCCTAAAGAAGGACGGCTTTGAGATGGTGTTCTGTAGAAATTCGTGGGATGGGGCAGAGTATAAAGGCGTAAACACTAGGTGGCGGACGGCGGACGGCCAGCTTCTCGAGGTTCAATTTCATACTCCTCAGAGTTTTGAGGCGAAGCAGCTAACTCACCGCGCTTATGAGCGACAGAGAAATCCGTTGACCAGCGGCCAGGAGAGGGTGAAACTAAAAGCCTTCCAGCAAGAGGTTTCTGCTGGTATTCCCGTTCCCCGTGGAGTCGGTGATATAGCGAATTATCGGAAAGAGGGGTATTAGTGCCCATGTCCAAAGAGCGGGTGACCTACTATGCGATCACTGGGGGAGATAAGACGGTCGATGATCCGCATGGAATTGTTCGACGGCGTACCTCGGCCGAGATCGGCATCGTAGACGAGGCATTGCATCGAGATCTACAATGGCACGGCACTGGCATAATCGTCGAGTGGGAACATGCGAGTTTCGACGACGAACTGGAAGAGGTCAGTGAAGAGAGGGCAATGCAGATCGTTGATGCCCTCCGGGCGGGAGGCCCGTACTGAACCCACGAGTAGCAAACGCCCAGGGTCGGCCCGGGGCGCCAGAGGCGGTCCGTGAGACCGTTCCTGCGGTGGGCGTCCTTGGCCGCTGGACGCGTTCGCTGGCGCTTCCTTGCTGCCCTCTAAAAAGTGCTGCGCGGCGGTGCCGCACCAAGACGGCTGTCCCCGCTTCGTTCACTTGCGGCGTGTTGGGCACACCCGCCAGGGTGATAAACCCGACACGCCGCAACTCCACGTGATCGGAGTATCGCTCAACGCAGGTCGAGTCGGCCGGTCTTCACGGTGGTGAGGAAGGTGGTCCAAGCCTCGGCGCCGAAGTCGAGCACCGGCCCGTTCGGGTTCTTGGAATCCCGCGCCACCACTACCGCCTCGTCTGCCGCAGCCTGTATGCAGGAGCCTGTGTTGGCGCTGCGGCTGCTTGTCCTCCAGGTGCCTCGGATTTCGACATAGTCGCTCTCATCCGCACTGTGACGAGGCTTGCGCCAGAATCCAACCTCAACGCAGTTGCCCTGTTCGCCACTGCGACTGCTCTTGCGCCACTGGACGTCTGCAGGCGCGCACCCCGGCATGGAAGGTGCTTGCAACGTCCTACGCTTCCCCGAGCCCGCCGATCCTGATGTCGTGTACGTCCAATACCGGCTGGGAAGCATCTACCTGGAAGATAGAGATCAAATTTAGGCATTTCGGTGCGAAGCATGCAGAACCGGGCTACAGTCCGAACCGCTCGTCCTTCACACCTTCAACGAAGCCTCGCCACGCGACCGCCGCGAACGTCAGCACCGGTCCGTCCGGGTCCTTGGAGTCCCGTACCGCCACCAAACCCGGCAGGTTGTCGGCTACCTCAACACAGCCGCCTTCCCCGCCGTTGCTGCGTGAGCTCTTGTACCACCGGGCGCGGGACAGGTCCACGAGGTGCCTCTGGTATGTCATCCCGCACCTCCTTCTCTCCATGTGCTACAGGTTTGCGCCCATCTCGTCAGCGATGCGGCGGATGAGCTCCACGGAAGCGCTCTTGCCGAGTGCTTCCGCCCGAAGATGGTCAAAGACCACTGTATAACGGCGGATTTCGTCTTCGCGCTCCAGGAACAGGGCGCCGGTGAGGTGTTCGATGTACACCACGGTCGGGTCCTTGGGGTCGGGGAAGCCGAGGATGCGGAAGCCGGTGATGGGGTTGACGTGGGCGGCCGTGGTGAAGGGGAGAATCTGCACGGTGATGTTGGGCCGCTCAGCCATCGCCACCAGGCGCTCAAGCTGCGCCTTCATGGTCTGGGGCGTCCCGAGCTGGACCCGTAGGGCGGTCTCGGAGATCACGAACCACAGCTCTGGCGGGGTGCTGGCGGCCAGAATGGCTTGCCGTTCCATGCGTACGGCGACTTGCCGGTCTATCTCCTCCGGCGTACCCGGCACCGGAGCCGCCTGGAGGACGGCGCGAGCGTAGTCCACGGTCTGGAGCAGGCCGGGAATGTAGAGCGGCTGGAAGTCACGGAAGGTGACGGCTTCGGCCTCAAAGCCGACGTAGGCGGAGAACCACTCGGGCAGGTTCATGCCGTAGGTATGCCACCACCCCTTCTTCCGGGCATCGCGGGCCAGTTGCACGAGAGCGTCCGCAACCGGCCCGGTGACGCCGTAGACCTCCAAGAGCTCATGGACGTCGCCGGGCTTTGCGGAGATCTTGCCGGTCTCGATGCGGCTGATGCGCGTACCGGAGTAGTCCAGGCGGTCGCCGACCTGTTCACAGGTCAAGCCCGCCTCCTCTCGCAGGCGGCGCAGCTCGATGCCGAGACGCTTGCGCTTGACGGTGGGGTTCGGAGTACCGGCCATTGCCTCACCTTTCTTAGTGGGCGTTCTCGCCCAATTCGGTCATTTCTTAAAAGATCTTGGAATGATACGCGGACGCATCTTGCGTGGATCACGGTCCGGGTCCATTCTGGGCACCGTACCTAGACGCATCATACGCTTACGCATCATGCTGAGGTGGTCGTTCGAAACACAACGCAACGCGTACCAGGTCAAACCAGAAGGCGGCTGATCTTCCTGTATGCCCAGCACAGTCGACATTCGGCGGCCCAACGGTTTCGCAACCGTTGGTCTGACCGAGCGTGCGGCCGGCGAGGGGCGAAGGGGGCTTGGTCAGCCGTACCCCCGACACAGGAGCGGCCCCGGGTCGGTGCTAGCACCACCGGCCCGGGGCCTAAGCCCGACTGAAAAGGAGTCGGACCCATGACGAACCTACCCAACGGCCCGTCCCCCGTGGAGCAAGGTCGCCGGAAGGCGATCCCGGCGGCGACGGCTGAGCGGCTGAACTTGCTGGTTCGGCTGATGTGGGCCTTGCGGGAGTTGGAGCAGGGCTCGGTGCTGTACATGGACGGGAAAGCCGAGCCGGTGTTGTCGGTGCCGGTCCCGGCGCGGCGTAGGTCGCTGGCGGTGCTCGTCGTCCAGGAGCGTGGGGGCGGGTGGTCCTACCTGTGGGACGCCGCTCGCCGGACGCCGGTCGGGGCGGTGCGGGTGGCAGCCGAGCAGATCGCCGAGGTCGGACGGTGATCGTCTGGGACGAGGTGCACACCGAGCGGGTGTGCCCGGGCGGGATGCTCGACGTGCGGGAGGTCAGGGCGCGGGTGCGGCGGACGCTGGTCGGCGCGCTGGGTGGCAACGTCGCAGGGTTCGACCTGGACGACGTCGACCTGATGATCTGCGAGGTCACCACCAACGCCGTCCGGCACAGCGCCAGTGGCCTGCGCGGTGGCGGGGTGTGGGTGACGGTGCTCTTGTCGTCCGAGCGGCTGCGAGTGGAGATCCAGGACGACGGCGGCTCGACGGGACGTCCGCTGATTCCGGCGCAGGGCTCGGGTTGGGGCGAGTCTGGGCGGGGCCTGATGGTCGTGGCCGGGCTCGCTGACTGCTGGGGCTCGCTGCCGGGTCGCGATGGCCGGTTCACGGTGTGGTTCGAGGTCGTCCGATGAGCCGGACGCGAACGGCACTGCGCGTCCTGCGGGGTGTGTGGGCGACGGCGCGGTGGCCGGTCGGGAGGCGGGTGGCTGCCCAAGACGGCGGGCCTGAGCCTTATCCGGAGACGGTTTTTCTGTTCGCGGGGCTGGGGCCGGAGGCGCGGAAGGCGTTCGAAATGTTGCCGGACGAGGCTCGGGCGTGGCGTGTGCTGGCGGAGATGGAGGCCGCGCGGGCTCGGGTGTGGTCCGGGCAGGGGCGGGTGTGGGACGCGGGGGTGTGCGCCGGGCGGGCGCAGGCGTACCGGGCGGCGGCCGAGCAGGTGGAAGAGGTGCTGATCGAGTCCCTCGAACTGTGGGACGAGGACGAACGGCAGGCCGGCGAAGGCAGGTGATCTGGCACGCGCACGCTCCACGGGCCACACGGCAGGGGGCGGGCACCACCCACGCCCCGGTGAACGAGCGGGTCGAGGCGCGGCTGGAGCATGAGCGGGTGCGCCGCTGCCTGGGGGCGCTGACACATCCGCACGCGGGAGACCCTTGTCGTCTCTTTGACGATATGTGATCATTGCGGGCATGTCGGTGAACGTTCCGCTGGGCCCGCTGCTCGACCCCGCCTTCCATCTCGGCACGGTGCCCACCACGTGGGCCGAGCTGCTCGGCTTCGCGACCGGCGCGGTCAACGTGTGGCTCGTCGTCCGGCAGAACATCCTGAACTGGCCGATCGGCATCGCGAACGTGATCCTGCTCGGGCTCGTGTTCCTGGACGGCGGCCTCTACGCCGACTCCGGGCTGCAGGTCTTCTACATCGCACTCCAGGCGTACGGGTGGTGGGTGTGGCTGTACGGCGGGGACGGCCGCGACAACCTCCCGGTGAGACGCACACTGCGCAACGAGTGGGCGGCCCTCCTCGTGGCGGGCGCGGCGACCACCGCGCTTCTGACCTGGGCGCTGTCCGTCTGGACCGACTCCACCGTGGCGTTCTGGGACGCCCTCACCACCGCGATCTCCCTCATGGCCGTCTACGGGCAGTCGCGCAAGCTGCTGGAGTCGTGGTGGCTGTGGATCACCGCCGACCTCGTCTACATCCCCCTGTACTTCCACAAGGACCTGAAGCTGACGAGCGTCCTGTACGTCATCTTCCTGACGTTGTGCGTGTTCGGCCTGCTGGCCTGGCGCCGCGACCTGCGCTCCCGGACCGCCGGCGATCCCGCGCCCGTGCCCGCATGACGTACGCGCACGGGCTCGTGATCGGCAAGTTCTACCCGCCGCACGCCGGCCACCGCCATCTGATCGACGTCGCCGCCGCGGCGTGCGCCCGGGTCAGCGTCGTCGTCGCCGCGTCCAGCGTCGAGAGCATCCCGCTGCCGCTGCGGACGGCGTGGCTCCGCGAAACGCACGAGCAGCCGCACGTGGAGATCATCCCGGTCGTGGACGACGTGGAGATCGACTACGAGTCGGACGAGATCTGGTCGGCGCACGTCGCCGCGTTCCGCGCCGGGCTGGCGATGCGGTCGGGCCTCGGCGTGCCCGTCCCGCCGGTCGACGCGGTGTTCAGCTCCGAGGCGTACGGGCCCGAGCTGGCGGAGCGGTTCTCCGCCGTCCACATCCCGGTCGACCCGCCGCGGGACCGCTTCCCGGTCAGCGGCGCGGCCATCCGGGACGACCCCGTGGCGAACTGGGAGTTCCTGGCGCCGCCCGTCCGGGCGTATCTGGCGCGGCGGGTCGTGGTGACCGGCGCCGAGTCGACCGGGACGACGACGCTGGCCCGCGCCCTCGCCGCGCACTATGCCGAGCGGGGCGGCGTCTGGGCGACGACCCGGTGGGTACCGGAGTACGGGCGCACGTTCACCGAGGAGAAGCTGGCCGCCGCCCGCCGCGCCTCCGGCGATCCGTCGCTGTGGCTGGACGGCCTGGTGTGGGAGTCCGCGGACTTCACGCGGATCGCCGAGCACCACGCCGCTCTGGAGGACGCCGCCGCGCGGTCGGGTTCACCGCTGCTGGTGTGCGACACGGACGCGTTCGCCACGGCCGTCTGGCATGAGCGCTATCTCGGGGCGCCGGCGCCGGAGGTCGAGGCCGTGCATGAGCGAACCCCCCACCATCTGTGGATTCTCACCGACCCGGAGGGCGTCCCGTTCGAGCAGGACGGCTGGCGTGACGGGGAGTCGATCAGGTCCTGGATGTCGGGGCGCTTCGAGGAAGAACTCGAAGAACGGGGCCTGCCGCACATCACCGTCACCGGCCCCCACGAACACCGCCTGGCCGCCGCCGTAGCGGCGACCGACGCCTTACTGGCCGAGGGCTGGTCGTTCAGCACCCCGCTGACGCCCTAGGCCCCTTGCCGTTCACCCCTCCGATGGATCCGACGGATCGGACGGGCGGTCGACGCGGAAGAGGTCCTCGTCGATCCGGTCCAGGGCCAGGCGGACCGCGCCGAGGCCCACCGACTCGTCCCCCAGTTCGGATGCCACGATGCGGACGGGGCTCAGGCACAGCGGCTCCACCCGCCGCCGCAGCTCGGAGACCAGCAGGTCACCGGCCCTGACCAGCGGCCCGCCGACCACGATCATCTCGGGGTCGAGGGCGAGGGCCATCGCCGCGACCCCGCGCGCCATCCGGGCCGCGAGCCGCTCCACGACCGCCTTCGACTCGGCCGCGCCCCAGCCCGCGGCCTCCAGGACGCGTTCGGCATGGTCGAGCCCCGGGCCCGCCGGACCCCCGCCCGCTGACGCGCCGTCGCCCGGCCAGTTCCCGGCCGCCGAGGTCAGTTCCGCCAGTGCGGCGCTCGCGGCCTCGGGGCCGGCGTCCGTGCCCGTGATGAGGGCGGCGGTGGTGTCGCGCAGCCCCATCTCGGGCAGCATGCCGATCTCGCCGGCGGCGCCCCGGCGTCCCCGGTGCAACCGTCCGCCGATGAGCACGCCGGTGCCGGTGTGCAGGCCCGCGTGGACGCACACCACGTCGTCGACGTCGCGGGCGGCGCCGCGCCAGCGCTCCGCCATCGCGGCGAGGTTGGCGTCGTTCCCCACGAGGACGGGGCAGGAGAACGAGCGGCCGAGTTCGCGGGCCAGGTGAACGCCCTGCCAGCCGGGGACGACCGTGCAGGACGCGACCGTCCCGTCCGGCGCGACGACTCCCGGTGTCCCGGCGGCGACGGCCCACAGCGACCGCCGTTCGACGCCCGTGGCCGCGAGGCACTCCTTGACCGCGGCGCGCACCGCCGCGATCCGCTCGCCGGGCGGTGCCTGCACGTCGAGGCCGGCGCGGTGGCCGCCGGCGACCCCGCCGGCGAGGTCGGCGACGACGAGCCGCACCCGGTGCGCGTCGATGTCGATGCCGAGCGCGTGGCCGGCCTCCGCGCGGAACCGGTAGCGGCGGGCGGGGCGGCCCAGCCCGGCCCCGGGACGCGGCGCGTCCTCGGCGACCAGGCCACGGTCGATCAGCTCGCCCAGCACGCCCTCGGTGGTGGGGCGGGAGAGCCCGACCCGCCCGGCCAGCTCGGACAGGGTGCCCTCGCCGCCGTCGCGCAGCGCCCGCAGGGTCGCGGCGGCGTTGAGCCGGCGGAGCACCGAGGGGTCGCCCCCGTGCAGGGAGTGGTGTGTCACGGCACCTCTTGACAGCGGTCGGCGGACGGACGGGTCGATGCCGCAGCCACTTATGAAAGTAGCCTGCACATTGGCCGCGGGTTCGTCCGCGCAAACGATAGCGAGGTCAGAAGGGGTGTCGACCGCCCCGACCGCTCAGTCGTAGGTGAGGCCGTAGCCGAAGGGGAAGAGCGGCTTCTTGCCGTCGCCCCTGTTGACGGGCTGCTGGTCGAAGTCGCGCATCCACGTGACCGGGAGCCGGCCGGTGGGATCGGTGGCGCCGAACAGGACGTCGGCCACGCCGGCGCCCTCCGTTCCCGGCAGCCACGACGCGACCAGCGCGTCCCACTCGGGCAGCTCCGCGGCGATGTCCATCGGACGCCCCGACACCAGCACCACGATCACCGGGACGCCCGCCGCGCGCAGCCGCTCGATGGTCTTGAGGTCGTCGGCGTCGAGGCCGAGGCCACCCGTCCTGTCGCCGTGGTATTCGGCGTACGGCTTCTCCCCCACGACGGCGATCGCGGCGTCGTAGGACCCGTCGACGCCGGTGCCGTCCCTGCCGTAGGCGACGGTGGCGGGCGATTCCGCCGCCGCGCGGATGCCCTCCAGGATCGTCGTGCCCGGCGTGATCGGGCCCTGCTCCCCCTGCCAGGTGATCGTCCAGCCGCCGGACTGCACGCCGATGTCGTCCGCGCCGCCGCCCGCCACGAAGATCTTGTCGTCGTCGTCCAGCGGGAGGACGTCGTCGTTCTTCAGCAGCACCTGCGACCCGGCGACCGCGCGCCTGGCCAGCTCGCGGTGCGCGGCGCCGCCGACCGTGCGCAGATACGACCGGTCCGCCATGGGGTGCTCGAACAGGCCCAGCTCGAACTTCTTGGCCAGGATCCGGCGGTTCGCGTCATTGATGCGGGACATCGGGACGTCGCCGTCCTTCACGCCGTCCCGCAGGTACTCGATGAACCTGCGCCACTCGGTCGGCACCATCACCATGTCGATCCCGGCGTTGATCGCGGCGGCGACCTCGTCCCTGGTGAACCCGGGCTCCCCGTCGATCTCGTCGATGCCGTTGTAGTCCGACACGACGAATCCGGTGAAGCCCAGCTCACGCTTGAGCACATCCGTGATCAGGTAGCGGTTCTGGTGCATCTTCAGCCCGTTCCACGAGCTGTAGGAGATCATCACCGAGCCGACGCCGCGTTCCACGGCCGCGCGGAACGGCGGCAGGTGGATCGCGCGCAGTTCCTTCTCGGAGATCCTCGTGTCGCCCCGGTCGTCGCCGCCCGCCGTGCCGCCATCGCCCACGTAGTGCTTCGCCGTCGCCAGGACGGACGCGGGGCCGCCCAGCTCGTCGCCCTGCAGCCCCTCGATGATCGTCGTCATCATCGCGGGCAGCTCGGGCACCTCGCCGAAGGACTCGTACGTCCGGCCCCACCGGTCGTCGCGGGCCACGCACACGCAGGGCGCGAAGTTCCAGTCGACACCCGTCCCCGCCATCTCCCGCGCGGTCGCGGCGCCGATCTCGCGGACCAGGGCCGGGTCGCGGGACGCGCCGAGCCCGATGTTGTGCGGGAAGATCGTCGCACCGACGACGGTGTTGTGGCCGTGGACGGCGTCCACCCCGTACATCAGCGGGATGCGCAGCGGCTGGGCGAGCGCGGCACGCTGGAACCCGTCGTACATGTCCGCCCAACGCTCCGGCGTGTTCGGGGCGGGCGCCGACCCGCCGCTCGACAGCACGGACCCGATCCGGTAGCGGGTGATCTCCTCCGGGGTGATGTACCTGCGTTCGGGCTGCGTCATCTGGCCGAGCTTCTCGTCCAGGCTCATCCGGTGGAGCAGGTCGCCGACCCGGTCCTCGACGGACAGCTGCGGATCGAGATAGGGGGCGGGCCCCGGCTCCGCCCGGACGGGGACGCCGAGGGCGGCGAGCACGAGCGCGGCCAGCACGCCGAGCGCCAGGAGGCCGGACCACATCGCCTTCGCGGAGGAGCTGTGCATACAGAAGGCTTTTCCATCGTTGATCAAATGCAACGTCAGCCGGAACCAGCCCCTGGGCAATATCTGGCGCCCATCACCGCCCTTACTTCACAAGGGCCCTCGACCGGGATCGAACCGGTACCTCCAGGATCACAACCTGGCATGCAGACCACTACACCACGAAGGCCATATCTCCGGCAGGAAGCCGCCGGATACGCCGGCATCCTCACTCGGCGCGGAGGGTGCGAGATTCGAACTCGCGCAGGGATGACCCTGACCACGGCTTAGCGGGCCGCTGCCTTTCCACTCGGCCAACCCTCCGGAACAACAAAAGACCGCCCACGGTCTGCGGGCGGCCGGCGTCGGAACGTGCGGGTCACGTCCTTCGGCGGCTCCCGGAACCGGAGAGGCTGCTGCTGTGCATTCGATGACTGCGCATGACCCTCTCCTTCCGCTCTCGTTTCCCTGCGACTTTCCCTACGACGCCCATGGTGCCGGGGCCGTTCCCGCCCCGGCAACCCATTTATCGGGCGCGGGCCGGCCGCGGCGCCGCGGACCGGGGCCGCGCGGCCCGGCGGACCCGGCCCTGCCCGTCACACGGTCGGCCGCGGGGCGTCCAGGGCCGTGTTCAGCGCCCGGAGCGCGTGGTAGACGCGGGCTTTCACCACGTCCACCGGCACCCCCAGTGAGGCGGCGGCCTCGTTGACCGAACGGTCTCTGAAGACCGTCTCGGTGAGGATCTCGCGGTGGACGGACGGCAGGGTCTGGAAGGCCCGGGCGACCACCGCGGGGCGCACCCGCTCCCCCGGAAGGCCGGGGGCGAACGAACCGGTGTTCTTGCCCATTCGCAATCCTTTCCGTCCAGCGGGCCGCCGTCCCCGGTCCGGGGGTGGCGGCTCAGTTGCCACGCAACGAACCTCGCACCCGATGAGCCCCGCGGCGCCGTCCTTATGACGGCGTTAAGGAAGCGTTGAGTCTCAGATCCGGGGGGTGGTCACGGGGTCCGCCGGAGCGGTCGGCCGGACCCGAACAGGGCGTGGGCGGTCACCGGATCGCGGGCAGCACGCGGTAGAGGACGCCCTTGCCAGTAAGGCGGGTGGCGGGGGCGTTCGCGGGGATGAAGGCGGCTTCGCCACGGGAGAGGGTCAGGGTGCGGTCCGTCGCGAGATGGGCCTCGCCCTCCAGGCACAGGAGTGTCTGGGGAAGGCCGCCGGGCAGGTCGTCGGGGTCGCCGGTCAGGTCATGGCGGACGAGGACGAATTCGTCGGCCCCCGGCCGGTACCCGGACTCCGGCGACGATTCGACCCGGACAGGGCGGGACGGGGCGAACTCGACCACGCGCATCAGTTCCGGGACGTCGATGTGCTTCCCGGTGAGCCCGCAGCGCAGGACGTTGTCGGAGTTGGCCATGACCTCGATGGCGAGGCCGCCCAGATAGGAGTGCGGAACTCCGGCGTCCAGGAAGAGCGCCTCGCCGGGCTTCAGTTCGACGTGGTTGAGGAGCAGGGCCGCGAGGACACCCGGGTCACCCGGATGCGCCCGGGCGATGTCGGCGTACACGGAGGGGAGCGACGGTTCGACCGCGGCCTGGACGAGCCGGGAGTCCTCGTCCAGCATTTGTGCGAGGACGGTGCGCAGAGCCCGGTCCGGCGGCTCGGTGCGCAGTGTCGCGATCCAGGGACGCAGTTCGGGAACGGCGAGGCTTTCGAGGAGGTCGGCGGTTCCGGCGGGGTCGCGGAAACCGCAGAGACCGTGGAAGTCGGTGAGGGCGCAGACCATCTCCGGCTTGTGGAAAGGGTCCTTGTAGGTGCGGGTGAAATGGCCGGGCGGGATGCCGCGTTCCTCCTCGCCGGCGAACCCCGCTTCGGCCTGCGCCGCCGTGGGGTGGACCTGGAGGGACAGCGGCCTCTCGACGGCCAGGATCTTGAGGAGGTAGGGCAGCACGGGGCCGAAACGCTCCACCGAGGGCCGCCCCAGCATCCCGATCGGGTCGCCGCCGATGAGGACGTCCAGCGGCGTCCCGTCCACCGACGAGGGCGCCGCCGGGTGCGCGCCCGCCCACAGTTCGGCCTGCGGACGCCCGGTCGGCTCGGTGCCGAGCAGTTCCGGCAGCGCGGTGCGCGACCCCCAGTCGTAGGGGCGGATCGGGGTCGTGAGCGGCATCGGCGCGGTCACGAGCGGAGCGCCTGGTGCAACGTTGTGGCCCGTCCCTTCTCGATCAGTGTGTTCAGGGTACGGGTACGGCCGCGGCGACTCCGTACTCGCGGACGCCGCGACCGGATCACCGACTGGCCGTGAAGCCCGCGGACGGCCGCCCGCCGCCCGGCGACCGGCCCGTCGCAGCCTCTAGGATGAGGGCCGGGGAGGTGGTGGACCGTGGGCAAACACAACAAGCCGGCGACACGCTCCTGCCCCGGCTGCAACGGAACCGGCACCAGCACCGCCACCGGCGAGACGTGCAACGTCTGCCGCGGCACGGGCCGCATCTGACACCGTGTCGATGCCGCATCCGAGGGGCTCCTCGAACAACTCTCGGCGAACACGGCGAGTTGACGTCCTCCTCCGCCTGAAGGCGGGGGATTCCAACCCGTTCCCCTACGCAGGCGGGAGAACGAGTTGACGTTCGCGGTTCACCGGCCGGGCCGACGCCCCGCCTCCCCGCGCAGCCACCGTGCGCCCCACGGCGGTGTCTTTGATGTTGCGGGCCGCGTTGACGTCGGCGTTGCCCTGGCGCCCGCAGGCCACGCACCGGAACACCGCTTGGCTCTCACGGCTTTCCGGTGCGCGGTGCCCACAGGGGTTGCAGGTCTGCGACGTGTAACGCGGGTCGACCTTGATGACGCGTCCGGGTGCTTTGTGTCCCAGCCGGGTCACCAGCCGGCCCCACCCGGCGGCCAGGATCGCCCGGTTGAGCCCGGCCTTGGCGCCGACGTTCACGCCCGGCGCGTCGAGAGTGCCGCGCGCCGAGCGGGTCATCCCCCGCACGTTGAGGTCCTCGACGGTGATGAGGTCGAAACGGCGCGCCAGATCCGTGCTGGTCTTCTCCACCCAATCCTTGCGGCGGTCGGCCTCACAGGCTTTCAGGCGGGCGATGGCGGCCTTGACCCGGGCGCGGCGGAGCGGATTCCTTTCCGCTCACAGGGCCCGGGTGAGCATGTGCCCGCTCCCCGCGCGCGGCGCGGATCGCGGCACGCACACGGCCGGAGGTAGAGATCTTGAACCGGCGACGCGAACGCCCGATAGATGATTGAATCGTCTCCTATGTGGCACTCGTCACAACGGTCTTCTCCGTGGCAGCGGTCGTATCAGCCCGGCGTTCCCGGCGATCTCAATATCCCGGACATCCCTGTCACACGGCTGCTCGACGACGCGGCGGAGCGGTACCCGCGCAGGCCCGCGCTGTACTTCTTCGGCCGCGAGATCTGCTACCGGGATCTGCGCGAGGCCGTGGACCGGTTCGCCGACGGCCTCCACCGGCTCGGGGTCCAGCCCGGCGACCGGGTGGCGCTGATCCTCCCGAACTGCCCGCAGCTGGTCATCGCGTTCTACGGGGTGCTGCGCAGAGGGGCGATCGCGGTGCAGCACAACCCGCTGTACACCGAGGAGGAGATGCTCCATCAGCTCGCGGACTGCGGCGCCCGTGTCGCCGTGGTGCTGGATCGTTCCTTCGCGACGGTGGAGGCCGTCCGTTCCAAGCTTCAGCTCGAACACATCGTGGTGACGTCGCTCGTCGACTTCCTGCCGCTGCCCAGGCGGATCGCGCTGCGGCTGCCGCTGGTGCAGATGCAGCGGCGGCGCGCCGCCATCACCGCGGACGTGCCGGCCGACCCGCACGTGGTCCCGTTCAGGGAGCTGCAGAGGGTGCCGCGGCGGCGCGTGGGCCAGCTGCCGATCGAGCCGTCGCGGCACCTGGCGGCCATCCAGTACACCGGCGGGACGGAGGGACGTCCCAAGGGCGCGATGCTGACGCACCGGAACCTCATCGCGAACGCCTGCCAGCAGCACGCGTGGGATCGCGACGGGCGCCCGGGGCAGGACGTGACGCTGGCCGTCCTACCGCTGTTCCACTCGTTCGGGCTCATGAGCTGCCTCGTGGCGCCGGCGATGACGGCCGGGGCCGTGGTGCTGCTCCCGCGCTACGACGGCGACCGGGTGCTCAGCGCGATCCGCAAGTACCGGCCGACCATCTTCCCCGGCGTGCCGACGCTGTACGAGAAGGTGCTCGACAGTCCCCGGTTCCAGCCGTCCGACCTGAAATCGCTGCGCATCTACATCTCCGGCGCGATGGGGCTGGGGCAGGGCACCATCGACCGCCTCGGACGGCTCGGCGCCCGGGGCCTGATCAACTGCTACGGGCTCTCGGAGGCCTCCCCCGCCGTCACCGGTAACCCGCTGGACGGCAGGGCCCGGAACCTGACCGTCGGCCTTCCGCTGCCCAAGACCGACGTCGTCATCGTCGACCAGGACGAGCCGACGAAGGTCCTCGGCCCGGGCGAGCCCGGCGAACTGGTCGTGCGCGGCCCCCAGGTGTTCGTCGGCTACTGGAACGCACCGCTCGCCACCGCCCAGGCCCTCTCGAAAGGGTGGCTCCGCACGGGTGACATCGCGGTGATGGACGAGGAGGGTTTCATCACCATCCTGGACCGGCTGCGGGACATGATCAAGATCAGCGGGTTCGCCGTCTCCCCCACCGAGGTGGAGAAGGTGCTGCGCCGCCATCCCGCCGTCTACGACTGCGCCGTCGTCGGCGTCCCGGACAGCCGGCGCGGGGAGCGCATCATCGCGCACGTGGTGGAACACCCCGCGTACCCGTTCTCGGCGGACGAGCTGCACCGGCACTGCAAGCGCTACCTGTCGCACTACAAGGTGCCGGACGAGTTCCGGCCGCGCACCGAGCTTCCCCGCAACCTCATCGGCAAGGTCGTCCGGCAGCGGCTGCGCGATGAGGCCGTCAACTCACCGGCGTAGGCGCCGTGCCCCGGTGTTTACTGGGCGGGTGCACATCGAGACCGTCCAGCCGGAGCTGCTCGCCCGGCTCGTTGAGATCGGACGCGACTCGGCCCGCGCCGCACCGCCGTCCTCCCCACCCGCGGAGCCGGAGACGCTGTACGACCGGCACGGCGTCCTGGTCGTGCGGGTCGGCGACGTGGTGGTGAAGGCGCATCAGGCCGACCGTGAGCACGGGGCCCCGTTCCTCGAACGGATACGCCTGGCGGGAACTCTGCCGGGCGTCGTGATCGGGACACTGGGGCAGCCGCACGACGTCAACGGGCGGACGGTCACGGTCTCCGTGTTCGGTGAGCCGGTGGATCCTCGGGAGGAGCTTCCCTGGGAGGACGGCGCGCGGCTCCTGGCGGAGCTGCATTCCACGACGGTTCCGGCCTACGCGCCTCCCTGGGGGCGCCCGACCCGTGTGGCACGGCTGGTCGCCCGCCTGGCGGACGGTTCCGCCGAGGACGAAGTGCGGCGGGCCTTCGCCACCCTCCCCTCCTGGATACGCGGCGAGGGCCGGGAACCGCCGGGGACGGCGGAACGCCTCATCCACGGAGACTGGCATCTCGGCCAGATGGTCCGCGCGCGGGACGGACGGTGGCGGCTCATCGACATCGAGGACCTCGGCAGAGGAGACCCCGCGTGGGACCTCGCCCGTCCCGCCGCGCTCTACTCCGCGGGAGTCCTGCACCCCGACGAGTGGGACCGCTTCCTGGGGGCGTACATGGCGGCGGGCGGTCCGGCCGTACCCGCCGGCGGCGACCCGTGGACGGCCCTGGACGTGCCCGCGCGAAGTCTTGCGATCCAGATCGCCGCCACGTGCGTCATATCAGCCAGAAAGGGAGATCGGCCGCTTGACGAACCAGAGCAGGCGATGGTCGACGCCTGCGCGAGAATATCCGCGGCAGGGGGCACGCCATGACGTGGCGCGAAACCTGCCCTACATTTAGCCTCTACCTGGGGATCCAGACCGGAAGGACGACAAGGCGATGCACTGCCCTAAATGTCGTGGCGTAATGCGGACCTACACCCGCAGCGGCGTCCACATCGAGCAATGTGACAGCTGCCGGGGCATCTTCCTCGACTATGGGGAGCTTGAGGCCCTGGCCCAGATGGAGGCCCAGTACCGGGCGGCGCCGCCGCCCGCCGCGGCGCCGGGTTGGGGAACCCCGGGGGCGGTGGTCCACCACCACCACGGCGGGCACCGCCGGCCCCACCACGGCAGCGTGTTCAACATGCTCTTCTCCACCTGAGCCGCTCCTCCAGAGCCGGCCAGGCTGCGCGGCCTTTGGTGCGGCCCGCCTCGCAGGGTGCCCCCCGGAGGCGGGCCGCACGGTCACAGGGCGCAGGCCGCACGGTCAACAGGACGCAGGGCGCCCGGTCACAGACACGGGCGCCCGGTCACAGACGCGGGTCGACGGGTTCGGATTCGAGCGCCAGGACGGCGAAGACGGCCTGGTGGACCCGCCACAGCGGCTCGCCGCCGGTGAGCCGGTCGAGCGCCTCGACGCCGAGTGCGTGCTCCCGCATCGCCAGCGAGCGCTTGCGGCCGAGCGACCTACCGCGCAGCCGGGCGAGGTTGTCCGGCTCGGCGTAGTCCGGGCCGTAGATGATGCGCAGATACTCGGGGCCGCGGCACTTGACGCCGGGCTGGATCCGCCTGTCCTCCGGGAACGGCCCCAGCGGCTTGACGACCATGCCCTCGCCTCCGGCGGCGGTGAGCTTCTCCCACCACTCGGTGACGGCGGCCCCCGACTCCGCCGAGTTCAGGTCGGCGGTCACCGAACCCGTCCGCTGGACGAGCCCGGTCGGATCGCCGTCCGCCAGCCGCCCGGCCACGGCCATGTGCCACTCGTGGTCGCGTGCCACGGCCCAGTTGCGGCCCTCTCCCGCGAGGATCTGGAACGGCGCGAGCCGGAGCCCGCTCAGTCCGTCCACCGTCCAGCAGTACCGCGCGTAGGCGTCCCGGAAGCGGGACGCGTTCGCGGCACGCCGGTCGACGCGTTCGCGGAGGCCGCCGAGGTCGAGGCCGCGTTCCTCCGCGCGCGCGAGAACGCCGGACGCCATCGGCAGTGCGGCACGGGCGGCCGCGCCGGTCGCCGCGTACTGCGTGCGGATGAGGTCCATGGCCTTGGCCGACCACGGCATCAGTTCGGTGTCGATGACGAGCCATCCGGTGTCGAGCTCGTCCCAGAGCCCGGCGGCGCCGATCGCGGCGCGGAGCCGGTCCAGGACCTCCGCCGTGCGCGAGGCGTCCCGGAAGAACGAACGTCCCGTGCGGGTGTAGACGGCGCCGGTCGTCCCGTCGGCCACGCCGAAGCGGTCGGCGGCGGACGCGTCGCGGCACACCACCACCACGGCCCGCGAACCCATGTGCTTCTCCTCGCACACGGCGCGGACGACGCCCTTGTCCCGGTACGCGGCGAGGGCCTCGGCCGGGTGCTCCAGGTATCCGGGCAGCGGCGACGTCTCCGCGGGCGCCATGGTGGGCGGCAGGTAGACGAGCCAGCGCGGGTCCACGGCGAACCGGCTCATCACCTCCAGCGCGGCCAGCGCGTTCTCCTCGCGGACGGCGACGCGGCCCATCAGGCGGGTCTCGACGCCCTGGTTGCCGAGCACGTCCTCGATTTTGAGGACCTCGTTCTCCCGGTGCCCGCCCGCGCTGGACGAACCGGCCGGCGCCTCCAGCGGGCGCGTCGGCTCGTACCAGACCTGCCGGGCGGGGACGGACTCCAGTTCCCGTTCCGGGTAGCGCAGCGCGGTCAGCTTCCCGCCGAACACGGCGCCGGTGTCGAGGCAGATCGTGTTGTTGATCCATTCCGCGTCGGGGACGGGCGTGTGCCCGTACACGACCATGGCCTCGCCCCGGTAGTCGCGCGCCCACGGGTACCGGACGGGCAGCCCGTACTCGTCGGTCTCCCCGGTGGTGTCGCCGTAGAGCGCGAACGACCGGACCCGTCCGGACGCACGGCCGTGGTAGTCCTCCTTGAGGCCGGCGTGAGCCACGACCAGGCGGCCGCCGTCGAGGACGTAGTGGCTGATGAGGCCGTCCATGAAGCGCAGCGCGTCGTCGCGGAACTCCTCCGTTTCGGCGGAGAGCTGCTCCATCGACTCGGCGAGCCCGTGCGCGAGGCGCACCTTGCGGCCGCGGAGGGCACGCACGAGCTTCGCCTCGTGGTTGCCCGACACGCACAGCGCGTCGCCGGCGGCCACCATGCCCATCACCAGGCGCAGCACGCCCGGCGAGTCGGGGCCGCGGTCGACGAGGTCCCCGACGAACACGGCGGTGCGCCCGCCGGGATGGTTCGCGCCCACGGCATGTCCCTGCGCGTCCCGGTCGATCTCGTAGCCGAGGCCGGCGAGGAGGTCCTCCAGTTCGGCGCGGCAGCCGTGCACGTCGCCGATGATGTCGAACGGCCCGGTCAGCTCGCGCCTGTCGTTCCACGCCCTCTCGTAGGTGATCGTGGCGGCGTCGGCCTCCTCGACGCCGTTCAGCACGTGGACGCGGCGGAACTCGCGCGCCAGCGTCCGCAGGCCGCGCCGCAGCTCGCGGCGCTGGCGCGGGATCACGTGCGCGGGCAGGTCCCGGTCCGGGCGGGCGGCGTTGCGTTCGGCGGCGACGCTCTCGGGGACGTCCAGCACGATCGCGACCGACCGCACGTCGTGCTCCTTGGCGATCCGCAGCAGCGACTGCCGTGCCTTGCTCTGCACGTTCGTCGCGTCCACCACGGTGAGCAGGCCGCGCCGCAGCCGCTTGGCCACGATGTAGTGCAGCAGGTCGAAGGCGTCGCCGGTGGCGGACTGGTCGTTCTCGTCGTCCGACACGACCCCGCGGCAGTAGTCGGACGACACCACCTGCGTCGGCTTGAAGTGCTTGCGCGCGAAATGCGACTTGCCCGAGCCGGTCACGCCGACCAGCACGACAAGTCCCATGTCCGGTACCCGGATCTCGGTCATCGGGTGAACACCCCCATCTGCGTCGGTGCGCCGACCTCGGGATCGTCGTCGCCGACGGGCACGTGCCGGACGCGGTAGCCGTGCGCGGCGGCGACCCGGTCCGCCCACGCGCGGAACTCGGCCCGCGTCCATTCGAACCGGTGGTCGGGGTGGCGCATGGCGCCCGGCGCCAGCCCCTCGTAGCGGACGTTGTGCTCGGCGTTCGGGGTCGTCACGACCACCACGCGGGGCGAGGCGTGCCCGAACACCACCCGTTCCACGGCGCCGAGGCGCGGCGGGTCGATGTGCTCGACGACCTCCATCAGCACGGCCGCCTCATAACCGCGGAACCGTTCGTCGGCGTAGGTCAGCGCGCCCTGGAAGACGTCCTGGACGCGGTCGTTCTCCCGGCGCGGCTCCTTGTCCCAGCGGAGCCGCCGCCAGGCGTGGCCGAGCGCGCGATGCGAGACGTCCGACCCGGAGACCTCGCTGAAGAAGTCGTCCTTGGCGAGCCGCGTGAGCAGTTTGCCGGAGCCGCAGCCAAGGTCGATGACGCGCCGGGCGTTCTCGTCGCGCAGCGCCTGCACGACCGACTGGAGACGGCGCTCGGCCAGCGAGACGGCCTTCTCCCCGGTCTCCCCGGCCTCCCCGGCCTCCCCGGACGCCGCCGGTTCCTCCTCGACCTCTGCGGGGTCGAGCGCCTCTTCGGGCGCGTCCTCGGCATCGGCGAGGCGGCCCAGCGCCGTGCGGACGAGAGCGCGCCGGTTGGCGAGATAGCGGCGGGTGATGGCCCCGCGGTCCGGGTGCGCGGCCAGCCAGCCCTCCCCCGCACGGATGAGCTTGTCCACCTCGTCAGGCGCCATCCAGTAGTGCTTGGCGTCGTCGAGGACGGGCAGCAGCACGTACAGCTGGTTGAGCGCGTCGGCGAGCCGCACCGTCCCGGTGAGGGTGAGCGTCACGTACCGGGAGTCGCCCCACTCGCCGAACTCCGGGTCGAGCGGAACGGGCACGGCCGACACGTCCCAGCCGAGCGGCTCGAAGAACCGCTCGGCCTGCCGGGCCCCGCCGCGGCATGGAAGGGCCGGCAGGACGATCTCCAGCGGGATCGGCGTCTCCGCCAGGCCGGGACGCAGATCGCACCGTCCGCGCATGGCGGTGCGGAACACGTTCGCCATCGCGGACGCCAGCAGCGAGGACGCCGCGTACGGGCGGTCGTTCACGTACTGGCCGAGTGAGAAGTCCGGCGTACCTCTGCCGCGCGTGCGCACGAGCTTGACCGGATCGACGTCCATCAGCAGCGCCGCCGTGCAGTGGCGCTCGCCGGCGTCGGGGTAGAAGACGTGCGCCGTGCCGAAGGACTGCTCGAACCGCTGCACCCGGTCGGGATGCTTGTGCAGGAGGAATCCCAGGTCGGTCGCCTGGCCCATGGTGGTGGTGATCGTCAGAAGCACGCCCCAAGTGTGGCGGACCGCGTCGAACGCCCCCATTCATTTTCAGGATCGGACGATCACGAAAAGTGTTTGCGGGCCGGCTCCCCGCACCGCCAGAATCCCAGGCGACATGAGCAGACATCCCCGCCGGATGACCGCGCAGGAGACCGTGGCCATCCTCGAACGCGGCGACTACCCGGCGCCCTCCGGCCGCACCGTCTCGATCGCCGAGAGCCTGGCCCGGGCCGTCCAGGGCACCGTCCTGTACCGCCCGGACGAGCTGGACGGGCTTCTGGGGCGCCTCCCCGCCGCCGAGCCCGGCACGACGACGCGCATCGAGGTCACCGGCGAGACGACCCTCGCCGCCGCGCGCCGGCTGTGCGCTCCCGGGACGGTCCCGTTCACGCTCAACTTCGCCTCCGCGAAGAACCCGGGCGGCGGGTTCCTGAGCGGGGCGCACGCACAGGAGGAGGGGCTGGCACGCTCGTCCGGCCTGTACGAGTCGCTGCGTTCGGCCAGGGAGTACTACGACTTCCACCGCGCCCAGCGCGACCTCCTCTACAGCGATCACATGATCTACTCGCCGGACGTGCCGGTGTTCCGGGACGACGACGGGCGGCTGCTGGAGGAGCCGTACGAGATCGCGTTCCTGACGTCCCCGGCCCCCAACCGCGGTGCGATCCGCGACGCCGGGACGGCGGAGCACATTCCGGGGGTGCTCCGCCTGCGCGCCCACAAGCTTCTCGCCGTGGCGCTGGCCAACGGGCATCGGCGGCTGGTCCTGGGCGCGTGGGGCTGCGGTGTCTTCCGCAACGACCCGGCAGAGGTGGCCGGGGTGTTCGCCGAGCAGCTCCACCCCGGCGGTCAGTTCGCCGACCGGTTCGAGCACGTGGTCTTCGCCGTCTGGGACACCGCGAAGGGCACCCCCCGGCACGCCGCCTTCCAGGACGCCTTCGCCTGAGGCCTGACGTCCGTCAGGGCGACGGCGGCGGGTCGACGTAGGAGGCGATGCCGCGGACGAGGAGGTCGAGGCCGAACTCGAAGCGTCCGTCGTCGTCCTCGGCCGTCAGCTCGTCCACCATCCCGGAGATCACGGGGTAGCGCTCAGGCGGCAGGGCCGCGAAGTACTCGCCGATCTGCCCGAAGTACTCGTCGAGGTGCTCCTGGGCATCCGCGCCCGGGGGCGTCTTCGCCATGTACATCGTGCCCTCGACGGCATCGGCGTCGAGGAACATGCCGAGGGTGTCGACGGCCATCCCGGCGACCTTCTTCGGCACGCCGCCCGCCCGCATCAGGGCGAGCTGCGCCTCGGCGATGTCCAGCAGGTGGGGGGCGGTGGGAACGAGGCCCATGGACACCATCGCGATGTCGCGGTGCGAGGTGTAGACGCGGCGGATCTCGCGGGACAGGTCCTTCAGCTGCTCCTGCCACCGCGCCGGGTCGGGTTCGGGGAGCCTGATCTCGGCGGCGACCCGATCGAGCATCAGCTCGCGCAGCTCCTCCTTGCCCGAGACGTGGGCGTACAGGGACGCCGGGCCGGTGCCGAGCTCCTGGGCGATCCGGCGCATGGTCACCGCCTCCAGCCCCTCGGCGTCCAGGATTCCGATCGCGGTGTCGACGATGAGGTCCTGCGTGAGAGACCGCCTCGGCGGCGCGGCCTTGCGGGGCTTGCGTCCGGGCGGCGTCGGCATGTCCGGCCGTTCGGTGGCCACGTCGGGACCTCCCCATCTCGCGATACATGATCGGTCGCACGAACAGCGTACTTGACACGAACACTGTTCCCCCTTTAGAACAGTGTTCGTAATCAACGAACGCTGTTCGTTCCCTCTGAGAGGTTCCCCCCATGACCGAGACATTCACGTCAACCGTGAAAGGCACCACCGACGCCGGTTACCGCTGGCGCTGGGTGGCGCTGTTCGTGATCCTGGCCGCCGAGATCATGGACATGCTGGACGCGCTGATCACCAACATCGCGGCCCCCACGATCCGCGCCGAACTCGGCGGGTCGGCCGCCACCGTCCAATGGCTCGCCGCCGGCTACACCCTGGCCATGGCGGTCGGCCTGGTCACCGGCGGGCGGCTCGGCGACCTGTACGGGCGCAGGCGGATGTTCCTCGTCGGCGCGGCCGGGTTCACGCTCGCCTCGCTGCTGTGCGGCATCGCCGTCTCCCCCGGGATGCTGGTCGGCGCCCGCGTCACCCAGGGCCTGTTCGGGGCGCTGATGCTGCCGCAGGGCATCGGGATGATCAAGCAGATGTTCGGGCCGAAGGAGATGGGCGCCGCGTTCGGGCTGTTCGGGCCGGTGATGGGCCTGGCGTCGGTCGGCGGCCCGGTGCTGGCCGGCTGGCTGATCGGCGCCGACCTCTTCGGCACCGGCTGGCGGATGATCTTCCTGATCAATCTGCCGTTCGGCGCCGCCGCCGTGGTGGCCGGCCTGAAGTTCCTGCCCGCCGGGCGTTCCGAGCAGGCGACCCGCCTCGACCTCACCGGCGCGGCGCTCGCGTCCCTCGGCGCCGGGCTGCTGATCTACCCGCTCGTCCAGGGCCGCGAGCACGACTGGCCGGCCTGGACGTTCCTGATGATGGCCGCCTCGCTCGCCGTCTGGGCCGTGTTCACCTGGTACGAGACCCGCAAGCAGCGCGCCGGCGGCGACCCGCTGGTCGTGCCCAGCCTGTTCCGCAAGCGCGGCTTCACCGGCGGCCTGGTCGTCGGCCTGGTGTTCTTCTCCGGCATGGCGGGGATCGCGCTGGTCCTGGCCCTGTTCTTCCAGTTGGGCCTCGGTTTCTCCCCGCTCAAGGCCGGTCTCGCACAGATCCCCTGGTCGGTCGGCATCGTGATCGGGTTCGGTGTCGCGCAGGGCGTGCAGCGCTTCGGCCGCAAGGTGATCCACGCGGGCACCCTCACCATGGCCGCCGGCATCGCCGGGCTCTTCGCCACGCTGCAGTACGCCGGCATCGACGTCACGCCCGGGCAGCTCGTCCCCGCCCTGACCGTGACCGGACTCGGCATGGGCATGCTGATGGCGCCGTTCTTCGACACCGTCCTCGCGGGCGTCGACCCCGAGGAGACCGGCTCGGCGGGCGGGACGCTCACCGCGGTCCAGCAACTCGGCGCGGCGCTCGGCGCGGCCGTCCTCGGGACGATCTTCTTCGGCCTGGCGGGCGGCCACATCACGGCCGCGGCGGACGACGGAGCGGCCGGGCTCCGCCAGGACCTCGCCGCCGCGTCCGTCCCCGCCGCGCGGCGCGACCGCATCGCAGACGGCCTGCGCGACTGCGCCCACGACCGCGCCACCGCCAAGGACGCCGCCGTCGTCCCCGCGTCATGCCACCGGCTCCAGAGCGACGTCCAGGCGGCCATGGCCTCCGCCCCGCAGTCGGGCGCCGCCGTCCAGAAGGCGGTCGCGGACGCCGGCGAGCACTCCGCCAGGGCCGGCTTCACCGCCGCCATGAAGATCACGCTGTGGGTCGAGGTCGGGCTGCTCGGCCTCACGTTCCTGGCGACCTTCCTGCTGCCGAGGCACGCCCGGCCGGAGGAGGAGCCCGCCTGACCGGACGAGCCCCTCCGGCGGGACGGGCCGTCCCACGGGGCGGGCGCGTCCGGCATACGAGAGGCCCGCGGCGGGGCGATCCCGGCCGCGGGCCCTCCCGTCGTTCCGGCGCCGCCGTGTCAGACCTTGGCGAGGACCTCGGAGGCCAGCAGCTCCAGGTGATCCAGGTCGTGCATATCGAGGACCTGCAGGTAGACGCACTCGGCGCCCAGCCCGCCGAACCGGCCGATCCTGTCGACCAGCTCCCCGGGCGTTCCGGCCAGGCCGTTCTGGCGCAGCTCCTGCACGTCGCGTCCGATGGCGTCGGCGCGGCGCTTCAGCTCCGCCTCGTCACGGCCGCAGCAGACGACCTGCGCGGCCGAGCAGACCGGCGGCGTCGCCCGGCCAGCGTCCGCGCACGCCGCGCGGACCCGCTCGAACGCCTCGCCCGTGTCCTGCACCGGCTTGAACGGGACGTTGTACTCGTCGGCGTACCGGGCGGCCAGCCGCGGAGTCCGCTTCGGCCCGGACCCGCCGACGATGATCGGCGGGCCGCCCGCCTGGGCGGGCTTGGGCAGCGCGGGCGACTCGGCGAGGGTGTAGTGCTCGCCGCTGAACGAGAACGTCTCCCCGGCGGGCGTCCCCCACAGCCCCGTGATGATCTGGACCTGCTCCTCCAGCCGCGCGAACCGCTCCCCCAGGCTCGGGAACGGGATGCCGTACGCGGTGTGCTCCTGCTCGAACCAGCCCGTCCCGATGCCGAAGTCGACCCGCCCGCCGCTCATCCGGTCGACCTGCGCGACCGAGATCGCCAGCGGCCCCGGGTGGCGGAACGTCGCGGCCGTCACCAGCGTGCCGAGCCTGATCCGGCTGGTCTCGCGGGCCAGCGCGCCCAGGGTGATCCAGGAGTCGGTCGGGCCCGGGTCCCCCGGCACGTCGCCCATCTTGACGAAGTGGTCCGAGCGGAAGAACGCGTCGAACCCGAGGTCCTCCGTCGCCTTGGCGACCGCCAGCTGTGTCTCGTAGCTCGCCCCCTGCTGGGGCTCAGTGAAGATCCGAAGTCGCATGATCCCATCCTGCTACCCGCGCGGGCCTCCTCGGGCCACGGGTCAGCGGCTCTCGAGGATCCTGGTGCGGGCGACGGCGTCGTTGTTCGACTCGTCGACGTCGGTGGTAGGCGAGGTCGCCTTCCAGGACGACTCCAGCACCGTGCCCGCCCGGACCTTCTCGCTCGGCACGGCCTGGATGTGCAGCGTCCGCGACTGCGCGGGCCCCAGCGAACCCACCGCGCACGCGTGGACGCGGCCGCGCGGGACGCACGCCGCGTCCTGCCCGACGACCTTGAGCGGCCCCCGGAACTCGACGATCACGTTGTCGGCTCCGGACGGGCCGAGGTTGGCGACCCTGACCACGTACGGGATCTTCGCGCCGGCCCGGGCCGTCGCCGGGGCCGCCTCGGTGAGGGCGAGGTCGGCGGCCTTGGCGACGCGCACCGCCGGGAACCTGCGGGCGGCGTCCGCCTTGCCCCACGTCGCCTTCCCGCGGACGGTGATCTCCTGCCCGCCCTCGGCCCGCCCGGACACCTTGGCCCTGACCACGCCCTTGACGCTCCGCCCCTTCCTGACGGTGCCGAGGCGGCAGACGACCTCGCGTTCCTTGGACGTGCAGTTCTTCTCACCGGACACGAACTCCAGCGACTCCGGCAGCGTCGTCCGGAACACCGCCTTGCCGGACTTCGCCGGGCCCTTGGCCGTCACCTTGAACGTCCACTCGTAGGTGCGTCCCGGCATCACGTCCTTCTTCGGGGCGGCCGTGCGGAGCACCACGCCCTCGTCGGCGTGCGCACCGGCCCCCAGCGGGACGGCTCCCAGCAGCGGCGCGGCCGTCAGCAAGGCGAGACCGCGCTCCTTCCCTGTCCAGATCACAATGAGCCCCCCGTGGCCCGCGGTTTCGTTCGGACACGTCCGTTCTAGCGAGCCCAGGTCCGCCGGCCTAGCGCCACGTCGGTGTGTCGTCACAGACAGTGACTCCTGGCCTGGGCGATCGTCTTGGAGCGTCTTCCGCCGAATCTCCTGCGCCGTCCCGGGGACACGTGTTGAATCGGCGATGACCGACCCCCCGACATGGAGCTCACCGGTGGCCGTTTTCGGTGTCGACTACTCATGGGGCCGCCCCGGCGTGGCAGCGCTGAAACGCGCCGGGGTGAAGTTCGTGTGCCGCTACCTGTCGCACGACACGACCGGCAAGAACCTGACCCGCGCGGAGGCCGGCGACCTCTCCGGCGCCGGAATCTGGCTGGTGGTCGTCTGGCAGACGACCAAGTCCAGGCCGCTGGCCGGACGGTCCGCCGGAGTGGCCGACGCCAGGGACGCGGCCCGCCAGGCCGAAACCTGCGGGATGCCCGGCGACCGCCCGATCTACTTCGCCGCCGACTGGGACGCCTCCCCCGGCCAGCAGGACGAGATCAACGCCTACCTCGACGGCGCGGCGAGCGTCATCGGCCGCGGGCGGGTCGGCCTCTACGCCGGCCACGGGCCGATGAAACGCGCGTTCGACGCCGGGAAGATCACCTATGGCTGGCAGACCTACGCCTGGTCGGGCGGCCGATGGGACGCCCGCGCCCAGCTCCAGCAGTACTCCAACGAGCACACGATCGGCGGCGCCGCCGTCGACTACGACCGTGCCGTCGCAAGCGACTACGGGCAGTGGCGCGTCGGCGTCTCGCCCGAAGGAGACGACATGCCCGACTACGTGTCCGTCGGAACCGGCACCGAGCAGCGGCTCGCCCCCGGAACATGGACGAACGTCACCTGGGAGGACGAGTACTCCGACAAGGAGAAGCAGCATCGCGACCAGGGCGGCCCCGACGTCCTGAACGGCTCCGCCCGCTACAGCATCTCCGTGGGGGCGACGGTCACCGGCGTCCCCGCCGGCACCCTCATCCAGGCCCGCGTGATCGAGGTCGAGACCGAGGACGCCGGCAAGTACCAGGGCGGTCCCGTCCAGGACTTCGTGTCCGCCGGCGACAGCACCAACCTGGTGTACGGGCTCGCCGCCGACAGCGTCACGGCGGGCCACCGGGTGCGGTTCCAGCTGATCCAGCACGGCACCGCCGACGCCGCGCTCACGGGCGGCACCGCCAAGATCCTCTTCTGGAGACGGTGACGCCGCCTCAGACCCGCCACGCCGCCCGGTACGCCGGGTGGTCGGCGTACGGCATCGCCAGAAGCCGCAACGTCGTGCACCCGCCTTCCCGGACGCGCTCGCCGCACGCCTGGCAGACGCCCGTCCCGTTCATCCGCGAATGCATGCCGAGCAGCCGCCGCTTGACCTCCACCTCCGCCACCACCCGCCCCGGCGAGTGGCGGGCCATGTGCAGCGCGACGCCCTCCTTCACGAACGACACGTCCAGCACGAGATGCGGCCCGAAACCCGGGCGGCTCTGCCACGGATACTCGTTGACGCTCCGCAGCGAGACCGGCCGCTGCAGATGGTCCATCGGCCGCCGCCCCAGCCGCAGCCGCTCCCCGGTGCGCGGATCGACCCACTGCCATCGTTCGTCCCCCGACAGGTCCGCGCCGCCGTTCGGACGGGAACGGTAGTCGGCCGCCCACCGCGCGGTGTCCTCGTCCTCGAAGAGCCGGGCCCGCAGGAACTCCACCAGATCACTCACAGCCACCCCAGTACCGCCGTGCTCACACACACCGGCACCGATCCTGCCTCAGAAATCGTCGTTGATGTACGGGGCCAGCGGTACGGTCAGCGCGGCGTCCAGCCGTGCGGCGGCGCCCGGCGTGTGCTCGGTCACCGCGCCGACGCGGACCAGCGTGGTCAGGCGGTTGCCGCCCAGGTAGACGGCAGCCAGGTCGGCGGCCGTCATGGTCAGGTCCGGCGGCTCGGACGTCCGGTCGCAGGCGGGGGCGGCGCCGGTGGTCAGGCGCCGGCGGCCGTCGTTCGCCGGGATCCGGTCGTCGACGACCTCCAGGACGAACGTGTCCTCGGTGGCCCAGGACCGGGAGCGCAGGGCGGCCGGGACGTCGACCAGCCGGAGCCAGAGGGCACCGTGGTCGTTCCTGATGACGACCTGGTCGGGGTCCGCGGCCATGGACGGGAGCAGGTCGTCCACGGGACGGCTCGGCGCCTGGACGCGGGACGTCAGGTCGATCGACGCGAGATACCGCCAGAGCGCCGCCTCCGCCTCCGGAGTGTCGGCGACGAGGTCGGCGACCCTGATCGTCCCGTCCTCGTGGGCGCGGTACACGGCGTAGCCGCCGGGATGGACGACGACGCGCGGGCCGGAGTAGCCGGGCGCATCGGGGTCCAGGGGCCGCAGGACGGACCGCGTCCACCATTCGGGGTCGCGGACCAGTCCGCCCGGACGCCGGGCGAGCGCGCGGGTGTACAGCGGGTCGAGTACGTCGGCGGCGGACGCGGCGTCGACGAGCCGGAGCGGTGCCGGGTCGGGCGCGGTGCGCAGGCCGAGCGGCCGGGACGTGTCGACCTCCAGGCTGATCGCGCGGGTCGCGAGGCCGAAGCCGTACCGGCCGTAGATGGCGCCCTGGGACGCCCAGAGCGCGGCGACCGGACGGCCGGCGGCGACGGCGCCGGCGTGCATCCGCTCGATCATGGACGTGAGGATGCCGCGCCGCCGGTGCGTGGGCAGGACGCCGGCGAACGTGACCGCGGAGCAGTCGAGGAACGCGCCGGGGACCGCGAGCCGCAGCGGCATGGACGCGAGCTGCCCGGCCAGGACGTCGCCGTCGTAGGCGCCGATGCGCTCGGCGCGGCGCGGCCGCCAGCCGTCCCGCTCGTCGTCGGTGTCGACGTGGAACACCATGCCCGCGAGGTCGACCATCCGGTCGATGTCGGCCTCGGGGATCTCCCGGATCTCGATCACGCCTCCACGGTATGCCGCGGCGCAACCGGATTTTCCGGACGGGCACTGAGGACCCATGCGTGCGGGCCGGGCCGGGCGGCTACCCCCTGACCAGCACCGCCAGGCATTCGACGTGCTGGGTCATCGGGAAGGCGTCGAAGGCGCGGAGGGTCTCCAGCGTCCAGCCGCGCTCACCGAAGTAGGACAGGTCGCGGGCCAGGGTGGCGGGGTCGCAGGACACGTAGGCGATCTTGCGGCCGGCGAGCCTGGTGATCTGCTCGACGACGTCGCGGCCGGCGCCGGTCCGGGGCGGGTCGAGGACGACGACGTCGGCGCGCCGGACCCGCTCCCCGCCCTGGTGGCCGCCGCGTCCGCGCTTGTTCTGCGCGCCGGACCCGCCGGACGCGCGTCCGAACTCCAGGTCGGCGACGACCTCCTCGACGGGACCGCGCTCGATGGAGACGTTCGGCAGGTCGCGCAGGTTGAAGCGGGCGTCGCGGACGGCCTGCCCGTCGGACTCGACGCCGACGACGAGCCCGTCCCGCCCGATGCGGTCGGCGAGGACGCCGGCGAACAGGCCGACGCCGCAGTACAGGTCGAGGGCGATGTCGCCCGGCTTGGGTTCGAGGGCGTCGGCGACGGCGTCGGCGAGGAGCTGCGCGGCGCCGGGGTGGACCTGCCAGAAGCCGCTGCCGCTGATCTGGTACAGCCGCCCCGAGACCTCTTCGCGGACGTAGGGCAGCCCGGCGCCCGGCTCGGGCTTGCCGCGGACGAGCCGGACCGGCACGTCCAGCCGCGGCACGCGGATCTTGCGGCGGTCACGGCCGCGCAGCACGACCAGGCGGTCGCCCGTGGTCGCGGAGACGATGCCCTCGACGCCGGACGCGCCCGGCCAGCGTTTGCGTTCGATGCCCATCAGCTCCACGCCGGGGTGGGCGATCAGGCATTCGTCGATGGGTTCGATGTCGTGGGAGCGGTGCCGGCGCAGGCCGACGGCGCCGGACGAGACGGAGAACTGCACGCGGGTGCGCCAGCCGAGCCCGGCGGGCGGCGGCACCTCGCCGTCGACCGGGTACGGGACCTCCTCGACGGTCACCGTGCGGGTGATCCCGGCGAGGCGCTGGAGCTGCTCCTCGACGACGGCGGCCTTGAGGGCGCGCTGCGCGGGCAGCGAGGCGTGCTGCCAGTCGCAGCCGCCGCAGCGTCCGGGACCGGCGAACGGGCACGGCGGCTCGACACGGTCCGGGGACGCCTCGATGATCTCCACGGCGTCGGCGCGGAGGAAGTTCTTGGTGCGGTCGGTGATGCGGGCCCGCACGCGTTCGCCGGGCAGGGCGTGCCGGACGAAGACCACGCGGCCCTCGTGCCGGGCGACGCAGAAACCGCCGTTGGCGACGTTGCCGACCTCGAGTTCGAGGACGTCGGGCTCCAGATCAGTCACGGTCCGAAACACTACCGGCACCGGGACGTCCTCCGGTCCGCGGCGGGCGCCGGGACGCGCCGGGGCCGGGCGGCTCGACCCGTCCCTTGAGCCGGTCGGACGACTGCAGCTGCCACGCGACGCTCGTCACCATGACGCCCGGCTGGAACAGCAGCCGGCCCTTCAGCCGCAGGGCGCTCTGGTTGTGCAGGAGCTGCTCCCACCAGTGGCCGACGACGTACTCGGGGATGAACACGGTCACGACGTCGCGGGGGCTCTTGCGCCGGACGCTCTTGACGTAGGCGAGGACCGGGCGGGTGATCTCCCGGTACGGCGAGTCGAGGATCTTCAGCGGGACGGGGATGTCGAGCGCGTCCCACTCCCGCTGGAGGCGCTGCGACTCCGCGGCGTCGACCGCCACCGTCACCGCCTCCAGCGTGGAGGGGCGGGTGGCGCGGGCGTAGGCGAGCGCCCGCAGCGTCGGCTTGTGGATCTTGGAGACGAGCACGATGCCGTGGTTGCGGGCGGGCAGCGCGACGTCCTCGCCGGAGGGCACCAGCTCCTCGGCGACCCGGTCGTAGTGCCGCCTGATCCCCTTCATCAGCAGGAACAGGAGGGGCATCGCGATGCAGACGATGTACGCGCCGAGCGCGAACTTGGTGGTCAGCACGACGACCAGCACGATGCCGGTGAGGGTGGCGCCGAACGCGTTGATGGCGCGGGAGGTCTTCATCCGGCGGCGCTGCACCAGGTCCCGCTCGGCGGCCAGCAGCCGGTTCCAGTGCCGGACCATGCCGACCTGGCTGACGGTGAAGGAGACGAACACGCCGACGGTGTAGAGCGGGATCAGCCGGCTGACGGACGCGTCGTAGGCGTAGATCAGCACTCCGGCCATGGTGGCGAGGATGACGATGCCGTTGCTGTAGGCGAGCCGGTCTCCGCGGGTGTGCAGCTGCCGCGGCAGGAAGCGGTTCTGCGCGAGCACCGAGCCCAGCACCGGGAACCCGTTGAAGGCGGTGTTGGCGGCCAGGAACAGGATCAGCGCGGTCATCGCGGTGACGAGCGCGAAGCCGACCTCGAAGTTGCTGAACACGGTGTGGGCGACCTGTGCGATCACCGGGTCGGCGTGTTCGACCGCGCGTCCGGTCTCGGGGTCGACCAGGTGGGCGCCCTGGTCGGATTCGGCGACCTTGACGTCCGTGACGTAGGCGAACGCGGTCACGCCGCCGAACATCGTCACCGCGACGAGCCCGAGCATCAGCAGCGTCGTCGCGGCGTTCTCCCCCTTGGGCTTGCGGAACGCGGGCACGCCGTTGCTGATCGCCTCGACCCCGGTGAGCGCGGCGCAGCCGGACGAGAACGCCCGCAGCAGCAGGAACACCAGCGCGAACCCGGCGAGGTCGGTCTCGTCGCCGCGGATCTCGTAGCCCGCGGTCTCGGCCTCCAGGTCGTCGCCCGCGACCAGGCGGACCAGGCCCCACGCCAGCATGCTGAAGATCGCGAACATGAACAGGTAGGTGGGGATCGCGAAGGCGACCCCGGCCTCCTTGAGGCCCCGCAGGTTGCCGACCGTGAGCAGCACGACGATGCCGATCGCGACGGCGACCTCGTGCGGCCGCATGAACGTCAGCAGGGCGCCGAGGTTCTCCACGCCGGACGACACCGACACCGCGACCGTGAGGACGTAGTCGACCAGCAGCGCGCTCGCGACGACGATGCCCCAGTTGCCGCCGAGGTTGGTGGTGGCGACCTCGAAGTCGCCGCCGCCGCTCTGGTAGGCCCGGACGTTCTGCCGGTACGAGGCGACGACCGTCAGCAGGATCACCACGACCGCCGCGGCGACCCACGGCGTGTAGCCGTACATCACCAGGCCGCCCGCGGCGAGGGCGAGGAGGATCTCCTGCGGGGCGTAGGCCACCGACGACAGGGCGTCGCTGGCGAAGACCGGCAGCGCGATGCGCTTCTTCAGAAGTTGCTCGTGCTGCTGGGAGCTGCTGAGCGCACGGCCGACGAGGAGCCGCTTCGCAAGGTCCGAAACCTTTGGCACGGGAGGAGACTCTAGCTCTTGGCCACGACGGCGCGGTTCCGCCCGCGCCCCCCGGAGGGAAGGCTGGTGGGTAGTACTCGCCTGGGCGGATGTGTAGGTTTGCAGCCCGGCAGGATCATTCACTGGAAACGATCCTCGGGTGCGGCACGGCGTCGGCGGCGCAGCGACGAGGCCGTGCACGGCGCAGGGGGTACAGGGGGAAGGTCCCCCTGGACGGAAGAAGGAACGGCCGTGCATATCGTGATCATGGGGTGCGGGCGGGTCGGGTCGACCCTCGCCCACATCCTTGAGGACAAGGGCCATTCGGTGTCCATCATCGACCAGAACCCGGAGGCGTTCCGCCGGCTGCGCAGCGGGTTCCGGGGCCGCCGCATCACCGGATTCGGATTCGACCGCGACGTGATAGCCGAGGCGGGCATCGAGCGCGCGTCGGCGTTCGTGGCCGTCAGCAGCGGCGACAACTCCAACATCATCTCCGCCCGGGTGGCGCGCGAGACGTTCGGCGTCGACAACGTGGTGGCGCGCATCTACGACCCCCGCCGCGCGGAGGTCTACCAGCGCCTCGGCATACCGACGGTCGCGACCGTCCGGTGGACCGCCGACCAGATCCTGCGCCGGCTGGTGCCCGAGGGCGCCGAGCCGCTGTGGCGCGACCCGACCGGCGCGGTCGTCCTCGCCGAACTGGACTCCGGGCACCTGTGGGTGGGTGAGAAGGTCGGCACGCTTGAGGAGCACGCGAACACCCGCGTGGCGTTCCTGTCGCGCATGGGTGAGGCCCTCGTCCCCGAGCGGGACTCGATGATCCAGGACGGCGACATCGTGCACATCATGGCGGGCGCCGATGACCTGGAGCGCGTCAACGCCGCCGTCGCGGCACGGGACGGGGAGGACGCCTGATGCGGGTCGCGATCGCCGGGGCGGGCGCGGTGGGCCGCTCCATCGCCCAGGAGCTGCTGGAGAACGGCCACGAGGTGCTCTTGATCGACAAGAGCCCCAAGGCCATCAAGGTCGAGATGGTGCCGCGGGCGGAGTGGCTGCTGGCCGACGCGTGCGAGATCTCCGCGCTGGACGACGCGGCGCTGGAGCGCTGCCAGGTCGTGGTCGCCTCGTCCGGGGACGACAAGGTCAACCTGGTGGTGTCGCTGCTGGCCAAGACCGAGTACGGGGTGCCGCGCGTGGTGGCCCGGATCAACCATCCGAACAACGAGTGGCTGTTCAACGAGTCGTGGGGCGTGGACGTGGCGGTGTCCACCCCGAGGCTGCTGTCCGCGCTGGTGGAGGAGGCGGTCAGCGTCGGCGACCTGGTCCGGCTGATGACGTTCCGGCAGGGCGAGGCCAACCTGGTCGAGCTGACGCTGCCGGACGACGCGCCGCTCGGCGGGCAGCGGGTCGGGTCGGTGGACTGGCCGCGCGACACGGCGCTGGTGGCGATCCTGCGCGAGGGGCGGGTGCTGGTCCCGACGCCCGACGACACGCTGGAGCCGGGCGACGAGCTGATGTTCGTCGCCAGCCAGGACGTGGAGGACGAACTCGCCGAACTCCTCGGCGGCCGGTGACGCCCGCTCGATCACGGGAACCCGCCCGGCCGGACGGTCAGGCGGGTTTTCCGCGTTCGATGGGGGTCCGGCCGCGGGCGAGGAGCCACACCATGGCCGACAGCGCCGCCACCTGCAGCGGCCAGCCCATCGCGATCTTGGCGGCGCCGAGCAGGCCGCTCTGGTCGCCGTCGGCGATGTAGATCGGGTACTGCACCACGACCCGCGCGACGCAGGGCAGCAGGAGCAGCCAGGTGAGCCGGGAGCACAGCTTCACGATCCCGGGGTCGCGGCGCCACGCCGTCGGGTCGCCGGTGACCGAGCCGATGATGAAGCCGACGACGGGCCAGCGGGTCACGATCGACAGGACCATCACGGCGGCGTACCCGGCGTTCAGCATGATGCCGGGCAGGAACGCGTCCTCGGCCTTGCCGGAGCGCAGCGCGAAGAACGCGGCGATCGCGATGCCGACGAGGCTGTTCAGGACGAACTGCGGGCTGGAGCGCTGCACCAGGCGGACGCCGAGCAGCACCACCGCGGCGCCGAGGGCGGCGATGACGGCGAGCTTGACGTCATCGATCAGGACATAGGTCCCGGTGAAGGCGATCACGGGGACGGCGGCCTCGACCATGCCGCGGACGCCGCCGAGCGCCTTGCTCAGCTGCGCGCGCACGGCCGCCTCGACGGTGTCGTGCGCGTTCGCGTTCCGTTCCGTGCCGGAGGCCGGGGGCGCCTCGGCCTCGCCGGCGGTCTCCGCGGGCTCGTCGTCCCCGCGGCCGCCGGACGGCGTGGTCTCCGCTTCCACGCCGCGTCCTCCGCTCGTTCCCAGTTCGCTCACGTCGCACTCCCGGCCGCTCGCGGCGGCCTCACGAACCGCCGCGCAGCTCGTATCGCGGATTGAAGATGACCTTGCGTCCGTCCTGCACGCTCACCAGCCCCTCGGCGCGCAGCCTGCGGCCGGGGTCGATGCCGGCGATCCGGCGGCGGCCGAGCCAGACGAGGCTCACCACGTCGGTGCCGTCGTAGAGTTCGGCCTCCAGGGCGGGAGCGCCGCCCCGCGGCCGGAGCGTCACCGTACGTAGCGTACCCGCCACCCGGTGCCGCTCGCGTTCGGCGCAGTCGGTGATCGGGGTCGCGCCCTCGCCGCCGGCGCTCTTCTGCAGATCCTCGGCCTCAAGCTCGGCGTTGCTCGACGTCATGCGCCGCAGGAGGCGCCGCATGCCGCCCTTGCCGCCCTTGCCCCGTTGCGGCCCAGCACCCGGCGATGCGCCGGGCGAACCCTCGTCCATGACTCGAAGCGTATGACATCCACGGATGAATCGGGCCTCTCACCTTCCCGGACCGCGGCTCCGACTGGAATGAAGTGTTCCGTTCTGCTACTATCGGAACGAAGCATTCCGCTCCGAAAAGAAGGAAGAGCCGTGACCGCCACGCTCGACACCCCGGGCTCCACCCCCGGGCCCCACCCGCAGACCCACCCGGAGAACGGAACCACCGCGCCGGTCTCGGTGGGGGGACGACCCCCCACACCCCCCGGAACCACGCCGGTCTCGGTGGGGGGACGACCCCCCGGAACCACGCCGGTCCCCCGCCGCTGGCTCGGACTGTCCGCGATCCTGGCCGCCACCCTGCTGAACCTCCTCGACTCGACCGTCGTGAACGTGGCCGCCCCCGCGATCCGCGCCGACCTCGGCGGCTCCTACGCCGCGCTGCAGTGGATGGCCGCCGGATACACCCTCGCCCTCGCCGTCGCGCTGCTCACCGGCGGGCGGCTCGGCGACATGTTCGGCCGCCGGCCCGTCCTGCTCGCCGGCGCCGCCGGGTTCCTGGTCACCTCGGCCGCCTGCGCGTTCGCATGGTCGCCGGAGACCCTCATCGCCGCCCGGGTCGCGCAGGGGCTGTGCGCCGCGGTGATGATCCCGCAGAGCTTCGGGCTGATCCGGGACCTGTTCGGCGCAGCCGACATGGGCAAGGCGTTCGCCCTGTTCGGCCCGGTGATCGGGCTGGCCACCATCCTCGGCCCGGTCGTCGCCGGACTGCTGATCGACGCCGACCTGTTCGGCACCGGCTGGCGCGCGATCTTCCTGCTCAACGTGCCGATCGGCGCGTACGCGCTGATCGTGGGCGCCCGGGTGCTGCCCGCCCCGGCCACCACCGACCGCCGCGGCGGCCTGGACGTCACCGGCATGCTCCTGGGCGGCCTCGGCATGAGCATGCTCGTCTACCCGCTCGTCCAGGGCCGCGAACTCGGCTGGCCCACCTGGACCCTGGCGCTGCTCGCCGGCTCGCTGCCCGTCCTCGCCGCGTTCGTCCTGCACCAGCTGCGCCGCGCCCGCGCCGGTCGGACGCCGCTGGTCCGGCTGACCGTGTTCACCAACCGCTCCTACAGCTCCGGGGTGCTGTTCGTCATCGTCTTCTTCGGGACGATCACCGGCTTCTCCCTCGCCGTCGGCCTGTTCCTGCAGCTCGGCCTCGGCTACACCCCGCTCGCCGCGAGCCTGGCCATGGCGTCCTGGGCGGTCGGCGCGTTCGCCGGGTCGGCGTTCAGCGGCATGACGATGAACACCCTCGGCCGGCACATCCTGCACATCGGCCTGTCGATGATGGCCGCCGGCATGGTCGCGCTGTACACGGTGTTCGAGACGGCGGGGACGGGCCTCGGCGGCTGGCACCTGGCCGCGCCGCTGCTGCTGTTCGGCGCCGGCATGGGCATGATCTTCGTCCCGCTGTTCGACATCATCGTCGCGGGCATCGCCGACCACGAGGTCGGATCGGGCTCGGCGGCACTGGAGTCGGTCCAGCAGCTCGGCGCGACGCTCGGCATCGCGATCCTCGGCACGGTCTTCTTCGGGGCGGCCGGCGACCCGGTGGCCGGGCACGCCATGGACCCGTCCGCCGCGCTCGGCGCCGCGAAGCAGGTCGCGGCGCTCACCCTCGCCCTCACCGTGGCCGCCGTCCCGGTGGCCTTCCTCCTCCCCCGCCGCGCCCGCGGCTGACCCGGTCCGCGCCGAGCCCTCCGCAGGTACGTCCTGCGGAGGGCCTCGCCGTCACCGGCGCAGGCGGGTCGCGGCCATCGCCGTGAAGTAGCCGATCTCCGGGACGTTCATCAGGCGGGCCGCCAGGACGTAGAGCGCGCCGCCGCCGAGACCTCCGGCGAGGATGGCGAGCAGGTCGGGGAGCCGGTCGCCCGGCATGTGGCCGAAGGCCCAGACGACCGCCGCCGCGAACGCGAGGGCGGGCAGGGCGGCCAGGTGCAACCGGGTCAGCGTCCGCAGGATGCGGCGGCCGTCCATCCCGCCGAGCCGCCTGCGCAGGACGAGCGCCGCGCCGGTCGCGCCCGCCACGTAGAACAGCCCGTACGCGACCGGAAGCCCGACCACGACCTGCCGCGCCGGGACGAACCACAGCAGCGCGAACGCCGTCACCGCCTGCGCGATCCCCGCCGGGACGGCGATCAGGCCGGGCGTGCGGGTGTCGCCGAGGGCGTAGAAGACGCGCATGAGGAGCTGGTGCAGGGTGAACGGCAGCACCATCACGGCGAACACCATCAGGACGACGCCGATGCGCCGCGCCCCGTCCGGGCTGAGGCTGCCGTAGGCGAAGAACACGACCGAGCCGGGGACCGCGAACACCAGCATCCCCAGCCACAGCGGGACGAGCAGCGCGCAGGCGAGGCGCAGGCCGCGGGAGAAGTCGGCGCGGAGCAGGTCGCGGCGTCCCTCGGTGACGTGCGCGCTCATCCTCGGCAGCAGCGCCGTGATCACCGAGACCGCGATGATCGCGTACGGCAGCTGGAAGACGACGAGGGCGAACTTGTAGGTGGCCAGGCCGCTGCCCGCCACCGCGTGCCCGGCCTCGGCGGTCGCCCGGTCGGCGGCGCGGGTCGCCACGTTCGCGGTCACCAGGACGCCGAGCTGCGCGACGACGATGTAGAGCAGCATCCACGACGCGGTCCGCGCCGCCTCACCGAAACCGGAACCGCGCAGGTCGAGGCGCGGGCGGAAGCGGAACCCCGCGGACCACAGCATCCAGCCGAGGACGCCGCTCTGCGCGACGGTCCCGAACGCGGAGCCGGCGCCGAGCAGGGTGAGCTGGGCGTCGGTCACGGTCTCGGTGGTCTGCCCGCGTCCCGCCGCCCACAGGAACAGCAGCCCGGCGCCCATCGTGATCAGGTTGTTGACGACGGGCGCCCACATCGGCGCCCCGAACCGCCGCCGGACGTTCAGCAGCGTGCTCGCCAGGCCGCTGACGCCGATGAAGAAGATCTGCACGAGCAGCAGCCGGGTGAGCAGGACGGCGACCTCACGCTGCCGCCCGGTGTACCCGCCCGCGTACAGGGAGATCAGCTGGTCGGCGGCGAGCACCGCGACGGCGGTCAGCACGGCGAGCGCGAGCAGGACGACGCTGAGCAGCCGCTGCTCGGTCGCCGCTCCCCCGTCGGCGTCCCGGATCCGGCGCTTGACCAGGAACGGGACGAACACGCTCGCCAGCAGCCCGCCCAGCAGAAGTTCGTACACCGTGTACGGGATCACCTCGGCGGCCTGGTAGGCGTCGCCGAGCAGCGCGGTCCCGAGCGCCGCACCGATAACGACCGTGCGCAGGAAGCCGGTGAGCCGGGAGAAGACCGTCCCGATCGCCATGACGGCGCTGGAGTGCGCGACGCCGGGCGGTGCGGCCTGCGCGGCGCCGCCGATCTCGTCGCGCTCCGAGCCCGGCCGGTCGGCGGTGCCGGGGTCGCCGACGTCGCCGGGGTCGCGGACCGGGACCAGCCCGGTCTCGGGTTCGCCGGGCGGCTCGGCGCGCTCGGCCTCGTCGAGGATCCCCGGCATGAGGATCCGTCCCGTGCCGCCCGTCCTGCGCTTGTGCGGCCCGCCCATCGGCACCACCCCCGGACGCGCCAGTATGCCGTGGGAGCCCGGACCCGGAAATGCGTGAGCGCCCACCCGGATGGATGGGCACTCACGGATCGGCCGCCCGCCGGGCGGTCAGTCGAGCGCCGCCTCGACCGCGGGGACGCGGATGGTGCGGCGGGCCGCGCCGAGGGCCGTCACCCCCGTGAGGACCGCGGCGAGCGCGACGACCGCGAGGTAGGTCCACACGTCCCCGCCGGGGGTGAGGGAGTCGCGCCGGGCCAGGCCGAACGGCACGATCGTGAAGACCGCGGCGACCGTCCCGAAGACCACGCCGGTGGCGGTCAGCACCGCCGACTCCAGCGCCACGGTGGCGAGCACCTGCCGGGGCGTCGCCCCCGCGAGCCGCGTCTGCCCGAACTCGCGCCGCCGGTGCGCGGTCGCCGCGATCAGCGTGTTGACCAGCATGATCGCGGTGAACAGCACCACCATGCCGATGACGACGAAGTTCAGCGTCTCGATGTTCTTCTGCTCGGCCGTCTTGGCCAGCCCGGCCGCCTCCATCGCCGCGTTCTCGGTGGCCTGCAGGAACAGCGTGCCGACGGCGGTCCCGACGAACAGGATGATCGGCGTGACCGCGGCGGCCATCGCGCCCGTCCGGCGGCGCATGACGCTCGCCGCGAGGTCGCCGGTCGCGCCGCCCAGCGCCCGCATCGGCCCGGCCGCCAGCGCCGTCACCCGGCGCATGATCGCCGGCGCGAGCAGCGCCAGCCCGATCGCGGCGAAGATGTCGGCCTGCCCGGACGTCGCCATGGCGTCGCTGCCCTTGCCGTCCATCACCGTCACCGTGATGACCGCCTCGTTCACGGCGAGCAGGAGGAACAGCACCGCGAACACGATCCGCTTCTTGGTCAGCCTCCCGGTGTCGGTCGCCGCGGCCGTCATCGACTCGGTCACCCGGACGCGGGCGGCCCGGCGCGCGGTGATCAGCGCGGCGCCGGTCGCGGACACGAACATGATCCCCAGGCCCATCGTCAGCGCGATCGGCCCGAAGCCGTACCCGATCCCGGCCGGAACCTGGCCGGTGTCGCGCAGCAGCCCGAGCAGGCCCCGTCCGATCAGCATCGCGGGGACGATCCCGAGCAGCGCCGCCGCCACGGCCAGGCCCGCGGCCTCGCCGACGATCATCCGGGCGAGCTGGCCGGGGGTCGCGCCGACGCTCTTGAGCAGCGCCATCTCCCCAGCCCGCTGCCGGACCGACAGGGTCATGGCCGAGGCGACCGCGAAGACCACCAGCAGCAGCCCCCAGCCGCCGACCACGTACGCCATGGTCACGAGGGTCTCCCGGGCCGTCCCGGTCGCGCCGCCCGCCTCCGCGGTGTCCAGCATCGAGGCGAACGCCATGATGATCGCCGAGCCGAGGAGCATCGCGAGGAAACTCGCCGTGAACGCGCCGGCCCGCCTGCGCAGAGAACTGATCGCCAATCCGAACACGCCGCTCACGCCCCCGCCGTCGTCCGCTGGCGCTCGACCTCGTCGGCCAGGTGCGTCATCCGCTCCGCGACGGCCTCGGCGGTCGGCGCGGTCTGGTGCCCGACGATCCGCCCGTCCGTGAGGTACAGCACCGAACCCGCATAGGACGCGGCGACCGGGTCGTGGGTGACCATCACCACCGTCTGCCCGAACTTCCGCACCGACTCCTGGAGCAGCCCCAGCACGTCGCGGGCGCTGCGGGTGTCGAGCGCACCCGTCGGCTCGTCCGCGAACAGCACCCGCGGCTCGGTGACCAGCGCCCGCGCGATCGCCGCCCGCTGCTGCTGCCCGCCCGACAGTTCCGCCGGCAGGTGGCCGAGACGGTCGCCCATGCCGACGCGCTCCAGGACGGCCCGCGCCCGAGCCCGGTCCACCTTGCGGCCCGCGAGCTTCAGCGGCAGCACCACGTTCTGCATGACGTCCAGCGTCGGCAGCAGGTTGAACTGCTGGAAGACGAAACCGATCCGCTTGCGCCGGAACTTCGTCAGCGCGGCCTCGCCGCCCCCGGACAACTCGGTGCCGTCCACGAAGACCCGGCCCCCGGTGGGACGGTCGAGGCCCGCCGCGCACTGCAGCAGCGTGCTCTTTCCCGATCCGGACGGGCCCATCACCGCGGTGAACGACCCCGCCGGCAGCGACAGCGACACGCCGTCCAGCGCGACCACCCGGTTGCCCTCGGCGCCGTACACCTTGCGCACGCCGTCCAGGCGGAGCGCCTCACCCGATCCCTGTCCCGCCGGATCCGGGCCCTTGCGTCCGAACATCGTCCTGCCTCCAGCCCGGCGCCCCTCATGGGCGCCTCTGGGAAACGAAGTTACGGACGGTGAAGGCCGCGGAGGATGGGTCCAGCACGCCGATCGGGGTAGGCGAAACCCCACTGTTCAGCCGCGCCGCCGCGGGTCAGCCGATCCCGTCCAGCACGGCGGTGTAGCGGTGCCGCCGGTCCGGGCGGGCACGGCCCTCGGCATGGCGCAGCGCCGGAACGGCGGGCGCACCGATCATGACGAGGCCCGCCGCGGCGGCCGTGCGCACGGGCTCGCGAGGATGGGCGAGCAGGGCGACGAGTCCGGGGATCGCGGGCTCCCAGGCGGCGTGGCCGAGGGTCCTGATCGCGGCGCGGACGACGTCGGGCTCGGGATCGTCCAGGAGGCGGGTCGTCTGCTCCAGGTAGCCGGGCCGGTCCAAGACGCGGCGGGAGATGCGGTGCGCGTGCAGCCGCACCTTCGTCTCACGGTGGGCGATCAGCGCCGTGAGCAGTTCCGCGAGCTCGGGGTCCGCGCCGGCGTGAGCCTCCTCGTGGCGTTCGGCGAGGAGGGTGAGCGCGCGGCGGACCTGCTTGGGGCCGCCGTCCCTGGCCTGCTGGAACAACTCCGCGCGTGCCGGTTCGCGGACGGTATCGGCACTGCGTTCGCGCAGCCTCTTCAGCATGTCCTCGTCCTGGACGGCCGCTCCCGGTTCCCGCAGGGGGCCGGGCTCCAGGACGAGCATTTCCGCGAGGTCGTCGCGGCCCTCGTCGCGCAGGCGCCGCAGGACCCGGTCCAGTTCGGGGGTGCGCAGCAACGGCCGTCCGGCGACGAGGTCGAGCAGCCCCCAGGCGCCGGCCGCGAGCCGCCCGGAGACGGCCCCGGCGACGACGTCGGGCGACGCGCGGCGGAGCGCCCGGCCGGCCGCGTCCCGCGCCGCGGCGCCCCCGTGCTCCCAGGCGGCCAGCAGGGTGGGGACGAATCGGTCCAGGCCGGCCGGTTCCAGGTGGACGGCCAGACGCGCGAACCGCTCGGCGGTCCTGTCGTCTCCGTCCAGGTCGGCCGGGGTGGCATCGTGCAGTGTCCGCGCCAGGGCCGTCGTGGCGGTGAGATCCGCGTGGCCGCGCAGGAAGGCCCTGAGGACCGCGAGCCCGGGCTCTGGCTCGGGCCAGCCGAGCAGGGTGCGGGCCGCCGCCTCCCGCCGCTCCGCCTGCGGGTCGCACAGCATCTCCAGGAGGCGCCGCCGCTGGGCCTCGGAGCGGGGCTGGTCCAGGTCGCCGGCACGCGGTGTCCTGACATCCGGGACGGGGCGGCGGGACTCCTCGGCGAGAGTCCAGGGCGGGGCGCCGAGCGGCTGCAACTCCGTCATCCAGTCGAGGAGAGCGTCACGCGCGTCAGGCGGGGCCTGCGGGAAAAAGCTGATCAGCGCGTCGAGCACGTCCCGCGACGGCGCGTCCGCCAGGGCGGGCGCCCGCCGCAGGGACGTGATGTCGCGGACCTCGCGGCCGACTTCCTCCCGGAGCAGGGCGGAACCTTCGGCCGGCTCCTGCCCGAACGCCTCCCGCAGGACGGACTCCACGTCCCGCGCCGGGTGTTCCGCGCGCCCGGCGGTAGCCAGTGCCCGGTCGAGGTCGTCCCGCGTCGGTGCGGCACCGCAGAGGCGCAGCAGGACCGGCCCCGGCAGGCCGAGCTCCAGCCGGCGCACCCGCTCGGCGATCTCCCGCCGTCCGGCGGGCCCGACGCGCGGGATCACCTCCGTCAGCAGCCGCAGCAGCCGGTCGTGATCACCGGGGAGCGTCAGGCCGTCGACCAGGGGCCCGGCGGACCGGGCGAACACCTCCAGTTCCGCGTCCGGCCACGGCGGCGGGCAGATCGCGGTGATCAGCCGGAGGACGCGGAGATCGAGGCCCGCCATGTCCAGCCAGCGCGTGAGCATCGGACGCAGACGCACGTACGGCGCCGTCCGGGGCTCGCGCTCGTGGGCGTCCACGATCCGGCGCGCGATCCCGGTGTCCCAGCCGTGATCGAGAAGGGCGTCCACATCGGGGACGGGTGAGGGCTCCTTCGCCCGAACCGTGATGCCGCGCCGGGCGAGCGCGGCGACCTGCCGCGCACCGAGCAGGCCGTCGAGGCTCCGCAGCAGCAGCGGCCGGTCGGGTGCGCGTTCCGCCGCCGCGAGGACGGTCGCGGCGAAGGCGTCGCCGAGGATGGCCCGCAGCGCCCCCGTGAGCGCCTCCCGCAGACCCGGGTTGTCGTGCCGGCCGAGCCAGGACAGCAGCTTCGGGACGGCCTCCGGCGCGCCCGCCCGGATGAGGGCCGACGCCGCCGTCTTCTTGACGTTCATGTTGGGGTGGTCGAGGCAGGCCGCGATCGCGGCCGCGGCCCAGTCCGCGCGGGCCTCCGCCAGCGCGAGGAGCGCCTGCCTGACCGTCTGCGCGTCGCCGGCCGCGGTCAGCGGGACCAGGCTCGCCGACAGTGCCCGCGCGTCGCCGCCGTCCCCGGCGAGGACCGCGATCACCCGCCCGCGGACGTGCCGGTCGCGGTGCCGCAGCAGCGGATGCACGCGGGCCCTCGTCCGGCGGTAGGGCGCGCGGTGCAGCACGTCCAGCAGGGCCGTCAGCTCCGCCGGGCCGAGTCCCGGACGGTCCAGCAGGCCGAGGACGATGTCCGCGAGCACGGCGTCACCGGCCTCCGCCGCGCCGGCGGCGTCCAGCAGGCAGCGCGGCCGGAGCGCGCTCCGCCGGAAGAGGCGGCGGCCCAGGTCGCGGACGGCGGTGAGGGCCTCGTCCAGATCGGGCGCCTCCTCTTCCGTCACGACCCGGAGCAGCAGGTCGGCGATGGCGGGCAGCGTGGTCGCGTCGCCGTTGCGGGCGAGCCTGCGGAGGGCCTCGGCCGGTTCCTCCGGGTCCAGGTTCGCGCGGAGGAGGGCCAGTTCCCGCGGGTCCGGCCCGCCGAGGTCGTCGGCGATGCGGCGGGGCACATCGCGCGGGTCGAGCCTTTCCAGGACGGCCCGTCGCTCTTCCGCGTCGACGGTGAGGTGCCAGAGCAGTTCGAGGGCCTGATGCCTGAACGGCCGGAGATGCGGGGCGATGCCGCCGCCGTCCAGCCCGAGCCCGGCGCGCAGGAAGGCGACCGTCCGGGCGCCGCCGACGGCTTCGAGGGCGCCGAGGGCTTCCCGCGGCGAGCGCGGCAGCAGATCGAGAACGGTCTCCTCTGCCGCCGTGTACCGGAGCCGGCGGATCGCCCGCAGGAACGGCGCGGGGTCGGCGCCGGCCCCGGCGGAGCGGCGCGCCGCCCCGGCGACGGCGGCGCCGATCTCCAGGCCCGGCACTCCCTGCTCGTCGAGCGCGACCAGCAGCTCCAGGCGCCGGGGCCACTCCCCGTCCGCCTCGGTCAGCTCCCGCAGGGTCTCGTGCCTGCGGGAGTACAGGATGGTGGCGACGTCCCCGGCGGGGACGCGATGATCGGCGAGGGCCAGGTTCACGATCACCGGGACGTCCCGTCCGGCCGGGAAATGGCCGCGCCGGTGCATACCGCCCAGGCACGCGACGGCGGGGCCCGCGAGCAGCAGCGGGTCCCGGCCCGCGATGGCCGCGACGGCGCCGGCGTCCTCGCGGGTCGCCAGGCCGCCGAGCAGTTCCAGGGACCGCCGCCGCAGCTCGGGCGGCCGCCCGGGATCGGCGGCGATGCCGGTGAGGACGTCCCGATGGCCGTGCCGGGCGGCGACCTCGATCGCGGCGTCGGCGGGCCCGGTTTCGAGGAGGCGGCGGATCCGCTCGTGCGGGAGCGGGTCGAGCGCCGCCCACGGCTCGGCGAGCTCCCTCAGCGCGTCCGGGACGTCACCCGCGAGCCCCTCGGCGACCGCCCGCGCGCGGGCCGGTGCGAGAAGGGCCGAGTTGAGGGCCTCACGCGTGATCCGGAAGGCTTCGGCCCGGAGCACGGCGTCGGGCCGTCCCGCCAGTTCGGCGACGAGCGGTTCCGGGTCGTCCAGGTCCAGCGCGCCGATCCCGCGCACCGCCTGATAGAGCAGCTCGCCGGCGGGCTCGTCCCGGACGCGTTCGGGACGGCTGATGATCCCGTCCCGCAGCCGCCCGATCTGTACGGGAATGGACGGCCTCGGGAATTCTGCGGCGGGCATGGCGCCGATCTTAGGCTTCGAGCACGCGGCACCGGAGAGGATGACGGCATGGAAGTGGTACCCGAGGACTGGAAGCGGGCGCTGACGATCGTCGCGCACCCCGACGACCTGGAGTACGGGACGTCGGCGGCGATCGCCAAGTGGACCGGCCAGGGCAAGACGGTGACGGAGGTGCTGGCCACCCGCGGTGAGGCCGGCATCGACTCGATGGACCCCGATGACGCCCGCCGGATCCGCAGCGCGGAGCAGATCGAGGCGGCCCGCCGGGTCGGCGTCGACGACGTCGAGTTCCTCGACCTGCCCGACGGCATGCTCGAGTACGGGCTGCCGCTGCGGCGCGCCCTCGCCGGCGCGATCCGGTCGCACCGGCCCGAGGTGGTGCTGTCGATCAACTTCCGGGAGTCCTTCACCGGCGGCGGGTTCAACATGGCCGACCACCGGGTGCTCGGGCTGGCCGTCGCGGACGCGGTCAGGGACGCGGCCAACCGGTGGGTGTTCCGCGACCTCGACCTCGAACCCTGGCAGGGCGTCCGTTTCGCGCTGTTCGGCGGATCACCGCAGGCCACGCACTACGTCGACGTCACCGGGCACCTGCGGGCCGGCATCGACTCGCTGCTCGCGCACCGCGTGTACCTGTCGAATCTCGGCACCGGGTTCGACGCGGCGGCGTTCCTCACCGGCATCGCCGAGCAGGAGGGACGCGCCGCCGGCGTCGAGCACGCGATGACGTTCGAGATGATCGAGACCTAGCGGCGGGCGTTGGGCCGCTTTCCCTTGTTGCTCTTGCTGCGCTTGCGGGCCCGGCGTTTGCGCGTCTTCTTCGACATGTCCCGATTGACCACCCGGCAGGCGTCCAAGGCAAGGGACGGCCGTCCGGCGCACGGAAAAAACCCGCCCGGCCGCACGACCGAAAAGGCGTGCGGCCCGGCGGGCCGATGGCATCGGGGCCGGCGGCCGGGTCAGCGGACCTCGGTGATCTCGGGGCCGCGCTCGAAGGGGCTGAAGGTCTCCTCGCCCTCCTGCTCCTCCTCGCCCTCCTGGCCGGCCTCGCTGAACTCCTTGGGGATCTTCAGCTCCAGCAGCTCGCGGGGCGGCATCGGCGCGTCGCCGCGGTGGACGACCACGCCGCGCAGCACGTCCTCCAGGACCTGCCACTGCTCCTCGTCCTCGATCGCGGCGCCCTGCACCACGGCCTGCAGGAACCAGCGGGGGCCGTCCACACCGAGGAAACGGATGATCTGCGGCGCCCAGCCCTGCTCGACGAACTCGGCCGGGATCTGCTCGCGGACCTCCTTCGGCATCTCCGCGAGGACCTCCTCGGTCAGCGCCGCCGGGACCATCGCCAGCAGCTCGGCGCCGAACGGGCCGTCGCCCTCCTGGGTCTGGCCCTGCGCCTCCTCCTGGATGTCCTTGGCGGTCTCACGGCGCACGTCGTCCCAGATGCCGCTGCGCTTCGGCGCCGCGAACACCTGCAACTGCATGGCGCTCTCCTCGTACTGCACCAGCACCGCGACGGGACGCCCGTCGAGCGGGTTGCCCTGCTCGTCCACCTGGGTGGCCTCGAAGTTCACCTGGAAACCCAGCCCGGGCGCGATCGGCACCTGCATGGCCCCGAAATCGAGGCGCTGCAGCTCGGGGAAGGAGTCCTCGGAGTCCCACGGGCCGCCCTCGGCGGACTCCCCCTTGGGGGAGGACTCCTCCTCGGCTGCCTCCGTCGGCTCCTCGGTCACCTCGGGCCCCTTCTCAGGCCCCTTCGCGGGCTCCTCGGCCTGCCGGCGACGTCCAAAAGCCACGACTCACGCTCCTTCTCGACTGTGCTCATTGTCTCCGGACTCGGGCGCGGCACCGAATCCGCCGGTGGAACCGAAGCCGTCGGTCCCGCGCGCCGATCCGGGAAGCTCGGCGACCTCGTGGAACACCGCCTGTTCCACCCGCTGCACGACCATCTGCGCAATGCGGTCTCCGCGCCGCAGCGTCACCGTGGCGCGGGGGTCGGTGTTCAGCAGGGTCACCTTGATCTCACCCCGATAGCCGGCGTCGACCGTACCGGGTGCGTTGACTATCGTCACCCCCAACCTAGCGCCCAAACCGGACCTGGGGTGAACGAAAGCGGCGTAGCCGTCCGGCAGCGCGATCGACATCCCGGTCGGGACGACGGCGCGCTCTCCCGGCGGGAGTTCGACGTCCACGGCGGCGACCAGATCAGCGCCCGCGTCGCCCGCGTGGGCGTACTGCGGCAGGGGCAGCCCGGGATCCAGCCGCCGGATCAGCACATCGACCTTGTTCACGGACTCACCTCACGCGCTACCTGCCGGAAAACCCCACGACCCTACCCAGGGCGCCATGGCCGGCCGAGGCCGAAACGCCGCCGCCACGCGAGTCCGGCAGTTGACCTTACCCGCTCGTGCGCGATGCCCACCTCCCCCGGGACCGCGCGGTGCCGGGCGCGCCGGTCGCGGCGGATTCGTCACGCGTCGCGGCTCCGATGAGGGTGAGATCGGCCGATTCGTCTTGACGTTGTCATTGGACCTCGATTCGATATAAACCGAACCAGATTCTGGACACGGCTTCGAGGGTGGTGCGCGGCATGACGACCACGGCGCGGGAGAACGTCGACGGCAACCTGTCGAACCTGGAGTTCTGGGCACTGCCGCCGGAGCGGCGGATGGCGGCGTTCACGCAGCTGCGGCGGCGCGAGCACCCGGCGTTCTTCAAAGAGCTGAAGCTGCCCTTCGTCAAGGCAGGGCCCGGCTTCTACGCGCTGGCCAGGCACGCCGACGTCGTCGAGGCCAGCCGCACGCCGCAGATCTTCAGCAGCGAGCCGTGCTCCAACAGCATCGCCGACATGCCGGGCTACCTGGCCCGCTACTTCGGCTCGATGATCAACATGGACGACCCGCGGCACGCCAAGATCCGGCGGATCGTGTCGCGCGCCTTCACCCCGCGCATCCTGGAGAAGATGGAGACCGACCTGCAGGCGACCGCGACCCGGATCGTGGACGACCTGATCGAGAAGGGGTCGGCGGACTTCGTCACCGACGTCGCCGCGCGGCTGCCCCTCCAGGTCATCTGCGACATGATGGGCATCCCCGAGCGCGTGCGCCCGATGGTGTACGACCGGACGAACACCATCCTGGGCCTCGGCGACCCCGAGTACAGCGGCGGCAGGGACTACACCCGCGACGGAATCACCCACCTCGGCGCGCTGTACGGGCTCCTCAAGGTGATGGTCGCCGGATACGAGCTGAACCACCTGGCGATGAAACTGGCCCGGAAGCGGCGCCGGTACCCCGGAGACGACCTGGTCTCCGCGCTGATCTCGGCCGAGGTGGACGGCGAGCGGCTCACCGACCAGGAGATCGGCTCGTTCTTCATCCTGCTCGTGGTGGCCGGGAACGAGACGACGCGGAACGCCATGTCGCACGGACTGAAGCTGCTCACCGACAACCCGGAGCAGCGCGCCCTGCTGCTGGAGGACTTCGACAAGCACGCGCCGGGCGCCGTGGAGGAGATCGTCCGGATGGCCACGCCGGTCATCCAGTTCCGCAGGACGGTGACCCGGGACTACGAGATGAACGGACACCACTACAAGACCGGCGACAAGGTCCTGCTGTTCTACAACTCGGCCAACCGTGACGAGTCGGTGTTCGAGAACCCCGACGTCTTCGACATCACACGCTCACCCAACCCGCACGTGGGGTTCGGCGGCCCCGGCCCGCACTTCTGCCTCGGCGCCAACCTGGCCCGGCGGGAGATCACGGTGATGTTCCGCGAGCTGTTCACGCGCGTCCCGGAGATCCGCGCCACCGGGGAACCCGACCGGCTGTTCTCCAGCTTCATCAACGGCATCAAGCACCTGCCCTGCGAGGTCTGAGCGGGCTGGTCGCCGAGGGCCGTCGCCGGCGGGCAGGGTGTGACCGGGACGGGCTGGCCCGGTCCGCCCGTCCCGGTCGCGGTGATCTAGCCGGCGGGGGCGAGGACGACGTCGACGGTCAGGCCGGCGGGGGCGTCCTCCAGCGTCAGGTCGGCGATGCGGCCCGCCGCGGCCAGATCCGGCCGCGCGATCCGCGTCACCTCGGCGCCGCGCACGGTCGCGCGGGACACGTCGGCGCGCATCGACGCCTTCGCCTCCGACTTGGCCTTGCGGACCTGCCGGAGCGCCTCGGCCGTCGCGGCCAGGACCGCCGGGTCACCGCCCGGGGGAAGCTCGGCCACCGACGGCCAGGACGCCGTGTGCACCGACCCGTGCCGCCACCACGACCAGACCTCTTCGGTCACGAACGGCAGGATCGGCGCGAACAGGCGCAGCAGGACCGACAGCGCCGTGCGCAGCGCCGCCCGCGCCGACCGCGCCCCATCCGTCACGCCGCCCGAACCCTCCTCGCCGTCCCCGTAGGCGCGGGCCTTGACCAGCTCCAGGTAGTCGTCGCAGAACTCCCAGAAGAACCGCTCGGTGCGCTCCAGGGACCGCGCGTAGTCGTAGCCCTCGAACGCCTCCGTCGCGTCTTTGACGACATCGGACAGCGCCGCCAGCATCGCCTTGTCCAGCGGCTCCGTCACCGACGCGTCCGCATCGGTCTCGCCCAGACCCAGCACGAACTTGGACGCGTTGAGGATCTTGATGGCGAGCCGCCGCCCGACCTTGATCTGGCCGGTGTCGAACGCCGTGTCGGTCCCCGGGCGCCCGCTGGCCGACCAGTAGCGGACGGCGTCGGAGCCGTACTCGCGCAGCAGGTCGATCGGCGTGACGACGTTCCCCTTCGACTTCGACATCTTCTTGCGGTCCGGGTCGAGGATCCACCCCGACAGCGCCGCGTCCTTCCACGGCAGCGAGCCGTGCTCCAGATGCGCGCGGACGACCGTGGAGAACAGCCACGTCCGGATGATGTCGTGCGCCTGGGGACGCAGGTCGTAGGGGAACACCCGGCCGAACAGGTCGGCGTCGCGCTCCCAGCCGCCCGCGATCTGCGGCGTCAGCGACGACGTCGCCCACGTGTCCATCACGTCGGGGTCGCCGGCGAAGCCGCCCGGCTCGCCGCGCCGGTCCTCGGTGAAGCCCGGCGGGACGTCGGAGGACGGGTCGACGGGCAGCGCGTCCTCCGGCGGCACGATCGGCTCGTCGTAGATCGGCTCGCCGGAGTCGTCCAGCCGGTACCAGACCGGGATGGGCACGCCGAAGAACCGCTGCCGCGAGATCAGCCAGTCGCCGTTCAGTCCCTCGACCCAGTTCTCGTAGCGGGCCCGCATGTAGCCGGGGTGCCACGCGAGCTCGCCGCCGCGCTCGAGCAGCTCGGCGCGCAGGCCCTTGTCGCGTCCGCCGTTGCGGATGTACCACTGCCGGGTCGTGACGATCTCCAGGGGCTTGCTGCCCTTCTCGTAGAACTTCACCGGCCGGCTGATCTTGCGCGGCTCGCCGTCCAGGTCCCCGGACTCGCGCAGCAGCTCGACGACGCGTTCCTTCGCGGAGAACACCGTCTTGCCGGCCAGCTCGCCGTAGGGGTGTGCCGGGACGCCCTGCGGCGGGTCCGCGGCGAGACGCCCGTCCCAGTCGACGACCGCGCGGGTGGGGAGGTCGAGCTCACGCCACCAGGTGACGTCCGTGACATCGCCGAACGTGCAGATCATCGCGATGCCGGACCCCTTGTCGGGCTCGGCCAGCCGGTGCGCGACGACGGGGACCTCGACGCCGAACAGCGGCGTGCGGACGGTCGTCCCGAACAGCTCCGCATACCGCTCGTCGTCGGGATGCGCGACCAGCGCGACACACGCGGGCAGCAGCTCGGGACGCGTCGTCTCGATGTGGACCGGCTGCTCGTCACCGTGGAAACGGATCCGGTAGAACGCGCCGGGCTGCTCGCGGTCCTCCAGTTCGGCCTGCGCGACGGCCGTGCGGAACGTGACGTCCCACAGTGTCGGCGCCTCGGAGACGTACGCCTCGCCACGCGCCAGGTTGCGCAGGAACGCGCGCTGGGACGCCGTGCGGGACACGCCCCCGATCGTCGTGTAGAGCCGGCTCCAGTCGACCGACAGGCCGACGCGGCGCCACATCTCCTCGAACGCCTTCTCGTCCACCTCCGTGAGCCGCTCGCACAGCTCGATGAAGTTGCGCCGCGACACCGGGAGCTGCCGTTTCGGGTCGGGCTTGGCCGGCGGCTCGAAGTCCGGGTCGTACGGGAGGGACGGGTCGCACCGGACACCGAAGTGGTTCTGGACGCGGCGCTCGGTCGGCAGGCCGTTATCGTCCCAGCCCATGGGGTAGAAGACCGCCCGACCGCGCATGCGGTGGAACCGCGCGACGGCGTCGGTGTGGGTGTAGGAGAAGACGTGGCCGACATGGAGGGAACCGCTCACGGTGGGCGGCGGGGTGTCGATCGAGTAGACCTCGCCGCGTGGCCGGGTGCGGTCGAAGCGGTAGACGCCGTCGTCCTCCCAGACGCGTACCCACTTGTCCTCCAGGCCGTCCAGGGAGGGCTTGGAGGGGACGTTCGGAGTACGCGGCTGCTCTGTCATGGCCCAATGGTATTGACATCGGCCCACCCGCATGGCATTTGCCGGCACCGACGCGGAGATCACCTCCACCGCCGGGGGCGGGCCGTTCCGGTAGCGTCGGAGCCGGAACGCACGGGCGGACGCCGAGGGCTCGCAGGCGCGGACAACACTGACGAGTGGAGGACGATCATGGCGGACAAGGGCGACATCGGCTGGCGGGTGATGGCCGGCGCCGCGGCCTTCGCGGGCGGCTTCGTCGCGAAGAAGGCCATCACGCTGGCCTGGAAGAAGACCACCGGCAAGGAGCCGCCGACCAACCCCGAGTCCCCTGACGTGGACCTTCTGGAGGCACTCGGCTGGGCCGTGGTGATGGGCGTCGGCATGGAGATCTCGCGCCTGCTGGCCACCCGGGCCGTCGCGCACCAGTGGACCAAGGGCACCGGCGACCTGCCCGCCCACCTCAAAAGCGGCGGTTAGGGCGGAGTCTCCCGGCTTCGGTGCGGGCGACCGGGGGCGTCGCCCGCACCGGCCCCTAATCCGTGGATCTCAGACGGCGACGGTGGTCCTGCGGAAGTGGGGGCGGGGTGCCGGCGGCCTCGCGCAGGTCGTTGCGGACCTTGGTCGCCAGAATCTTCGTGGCGGAGCGGTTGAGGGCCGCGCCGGCGGCCGCGCCCGTGAGGAACGGCCCCATGGTGCCCAGGGTGCGGCCGAAGGTGCGCAGCATGCGTTTGCGCAGGGCCGACTTCGCGGCCGTCCCCAGAGCACTGGTGAGGGTGCCGGTCTCCAGGGGGTTGATGCCGCGCTGCCGAGCCCAGGACGTGATGAACGCGGCGCCGCGGGCGGTACCGGTGCCCTGGACGCGGACGCCGTAGACCTCGTGCAGTTCGGCGATCATCTTGACCTCGATGGCCGCGATCACCAGGGTCTCGGCGGCGAGCTGGGCGGGTGCCGTCAGCAGCAGCGGCGGGGCGGTGAACTGCACGGTTGCCAGGGCGCCGCCGGCGGCGCCGACGGCGGTGGTGCCGTTTCCGGCCACCTTGACGAGCTTGTCGGCGAGCTGCTCGCCCATCAGGCCGGGATGGTGGGCCTGCAACGTCCCAAGGTCGCGGATCGGGATGTGCGGACCGGCCTCGATGAGCAGGTCGCCGAGCCATCGGCCCCGTGCGACGCCCGCGGCGCCCGCCTTTCGGGCGTTCTGGCCGAGCAGGCGGGCCAGTCGCCCGAGCAGGCGGCCGCGGGTCTCGCGGTCCATGTCCTCGTCGCCGGTGAGCCGTCCGATGAGCTCACCGAGTTCGGTGGAGCCGTCGCCGCGCGCCGGCTCCACGTCGTCATGACGTCGCTCGATCTCTCCCGTCACCCGAGGCCACTCCCGGTCAGGCGGCGCACTCGCGGCAGATCGGCTGGCCGTTCTTCTCGGCGGCCAGCTGACTGCGGTGGTGCACCAGGAAGCAGCGCGTGCAGGTGAACTCGTCGGCCTGCCTGGGAACCACCCGGAAGGTGAGCTCCTCGTTGGACAGGTCCGCACCGGGCAGCTCGGCGACCTCGCCGGCGTCCAGGTCCTCATCGATGATGCTGGCCGCCTTGTCGGCGCGCCGGGCCTGGAGCTCCTGGAGGCTGTCCTCGCTGAGATCGTCGTCTGTCTTGCGTGGGCTGTCGTAGTCGGTCGCCATCTTCTATCTCCATCCCCCTCAGTGCTTTATGCGCCCCGTCGCGCGGATCTAACGCTCGGGGGACCGTTCTTGTGCCCGATCCGGGCGGGAAATTCTGTCACGTTTGGTGACCTGCGACACACAAGGCGCGACCGTTCCTACGAGTGACACCCGTCACCCGGACCTCTTCCTCGTAATGTGTCTTCCGTCACATACCCGGCGGTCGTCTCGGCGTGGAAATCCGGAACCGGGACATCCACCGTGGATCCCGCGGCGGCCGGGATCATATCGGTCCGGGGGACGTTGTGCGCGCCTACCGGCCCGGCGCGGCGCGGTCGCCCGATCCGGTCGGCCGACCGCCGAACCAGACGCTTCGGTGAAACGTCTGAACTAACGCGATATCGTGCCCGCCTGAGGTTGGGGGCGGGCCCCCTGCGGGGTCAGCCCGGCGATCGCCGGCAAATGCCCTCGCGGCGGGGTCCGGCGCACAATATCGCGGGACATCACTGCGGGTCACTGGAGGGTCAGATGCCGGATGCCGCTCCGCTGGAGCCGGGCGATCCTAGGGCACTGGGACAGTACGAGGTCGTCGGAAGACTGGGTGCCGGGGGTCAGGGCGCCGTCTTCCTCGGCAAGGCGCCGGGAGGTGAGTACGTCGCGGTCAAGCTGCTGCACGCGCAGATGGCGAACGATCCGGCGGCGCGTGCCCGGTTCACCCGTGAGGTGAGTGCGGCGCAGAAGGTCGAGCCCTTCTGCACGGCCCGCGTCTACGAGGCCGACGTCCACGGCGACCAGCCGTACGTCGTCAGCGAGTTCATCGACGGGCCGTCTCTGCACGACGTGGTCGCCCACGACGGGCCGCGGAGCGCCGCCGAGCTGGAGCGCCTCGCGATCGGCACGGTGACCGCGCTCGCGGCCATCCACGAGGCCGGCATCGTGCACCGCGACTTCAAGCCGAACAACGTCATGCTGGCCGCGGACGGCCCGCGCGTCGTCGACTTCGGCATCGCGCGGACGGTCAACTCGCAGGAGAGCGCGGTGACCGCCACCGGGATGGTGGTCGGCACCCCCGGCTACCTGGCGCCCGAGCAGCTCACCGGCGCGCCGCTCACCCCGGCCGTGGACATCTTCGCCTGGGCCGCCACGATGGTGTTCTCCGCCACCGGGCAGTCGCCGTTCGAGGCCGACACGCTGCCGGTCATCATCAACCGGATCCTCAACGAGGAACCGGACCTGTCGGCGCTGCCCGCGGGCCCGCTGCGCGACCTGATCGGGCAGTGCCTGTCCAAGGACGCGGGCCTGCGCCCGCCGGCGGCTCAACTGCTGCTGAACCTGCTCGGGCACGTCGGCGCCGCGCCGGCGGGCCAGGGAGGCGGCCAGGACCTGCTCAACCAGGGCACCCGGATCGCCTCACAGCTTCCGCCGCCGCCTCCGGTGCCGCCGGCGCCGCAGGCGCGGCCGCAGCCGCAGATCACGCCGCCGCCGATGCCGATGCACCAGGGCCCGCCCGGCCCGTCGACACCGCCGCCGCAGCCCATCACGCCGCCGCCGATGCCGATGTACCAGGGCGGGGCGATGCCGCCGCCTCCGCCGCAGACCCAGCCGCGGATGCCGATGCAGCAGCCCGTCCCGCCGGGTCCGGGGTACCGGCCGCCGAAGCAGTCCAGCTCCGCGGGGCCGATCATCGCGATCGGCTGCGGTGTGCTGGCGCTGATCTCGTTCATCGCGGTCATCGCGTTCGTCGTCATCGCCGCCGACGGCGACGAGGACCCGGACCCGTACGTGGCGCCCAGCACGTACACGCCGAGCGAGCGGCCGACGTCGACGTCCACCGCCGACGGCGGGCTCCTCGGCGTGTTCGCGGGCGACGGGAACCAGCCGGGCGCCGGGGCGGGGCACACGAAGTTCGAGGTCCGGTTCGCGCTCCTGCGCACCAGCGGCACCGCGCGGTACGAGTACCCGTCCGGGGCACAGGACAACTGCTACACCAGGCTGTCGCTGCTGTCCGACGACGGGGAGGGCGGCAAGGTCGAGTACCGGGAGACCCCGATGGCGGGGATGGATCCGAGCAAGTGCGCGCCCGGTTACGTCACGTTCGTCCCGTCCGGATCCAGTGACTCCATGCGCTGGGAGTGGCGGCAGACCCGGTCCTCACCGTCGCCCGACGCCTACGGGACCGTGAGCAAGTGACGGCGGCGGTCACTCCGCTTCGCGAGGGTGATCCGCCCCAGCTCGGCGCCTACCGCCTGACCGGCCTCCTCGGGGAGGGCGGTCAGGGCGCCGTCTACCTCGGGGAGGACGAGCCGGGCCACCGGGTCGCCGTGAAGCTGCTGCACGCGCGGTTCAGCGGCGACCCGAGGGCCAGGTCCCGGTTCGCGGCGGAGGTCGCGGTGGCCAAGCGGGTGTCGGCGTTCTGCACGGCCCGCGTCCTGGACTCCGACGTCGAAGGCGACCGCCCGTACATCGTCAGCGAGTACATCGAGGGTCCGCCGCTGTCGACGGTGCTGTCGGCCGACGGCGCGCGGCGCGGCACCGACCTGGACCGGCTGGCGATCGGGACGATGACGGCGCTGGCCGCCATCCACCAGGCGGGCGTCGTGCACCGCGACTTCAAGCCCGGCAACGTGCTTCTCGCGCCGGACGGCCCGCGGGTGATCGACTTCGGGATCGCACGGGCGCTGGACGCGACGGGCACGATGTCGAGCACGGCCGTCGGCACTCCCGCCTACATGGCGCCCGAGCAGATCTCCGGGGCGCAGGTCGGACCGGCGGCCGACGTGTTCGCCTGGGGCGCCACGATGGTCTACGCGGCCAACGGGCGCCCGGCGTTCGGGCAGGACTCCATCCCCGCGGTCATGCACCGCATCCTCAACCTGCCCCCCGAACTCGGAGACCTGCACGAGCCGCTGCGCGAGATCGTGGCGAACTGCCTCAGCAAGGACCCGGCGCTCCGTCCCGCGTCCCAGCACGTCCTGGCGCGCCTGCTGGACCTCGCGGGGAGCCTGCCCCAGCCGGGCGTCCGCCAGGACGCGGAGAACGGCGAGAACGCCGTGATGCTCACGCAAGGCGCGGCCACGGCGGCCACCGGGTCGGCGCGACTGCGCGTCCAGCCGGCGCCACCGCAAACCCACCCGCGAACGCCGCAGCCCCACACGCCACCGCCCCACACCCCTCAGCAGCACACGCCACAGGCGCAGGCTCCTCAGGCCCCTCCCGGCATGCCGATGCCCGGTCCCCCGCCGCCTGGGACACCGTGGTCACCACCGGCACCGGCACCGCAGGGCGGCGTGCACGGCGGCCCGACCTGGCCGTCCGGGCCGTCCTTCCCGGCTCCGGGCGCCGCCCCCGCCAAGCCGCCGGGGAACGGCGGCAGGCCCGGCATCGGCGTCCTGGCGAGCGTGGGCGGCGCCGCGCTGGTCGCCCTGGTACTGGTCGGCACCGTGATCGCGGTCCAGCTCGGCCGTGAGGACGAGCCCGAGCCGCCGGGCACGACGGGCCGCACCGGCGGCACGTTCCGGATGGCGGCCACGTCGCCCGGCACCGCGGGCGGGGAGATCGACCCGTCGCACGTCTACGGCGGTACCGGGCGGTTGCTGGTCAAGCAGCTGTTCACCGGCCTGACCGAACTCAACGCGGACGGCACCGTGCGCAACCGCCTCGCCACCGGCATCACACCGGACGCGACGTGCCGGCAATGGAAGATCGCCATCAGGGACGGGACGACCTTCAGCGACGGCACACCCGTCGACGCGCAGGCGTTCGCCCGCGGATGGACGCGCAGCGCCGCGACGAAGTCCGGCAGCGCCGCCTACCTGATGAACGACATCGAGGGCTTCCTCGACGTCGCGGGCGGCAAGGCCGACGCACTGTCCGGGGTCAAGGCGGTGTCCGGCACCCTCCTCAACGTCACGCTCACCTCCCCCAACTGCGACTTCGGCGCCCGGCTGTCCGAGCCGGCCTTCATGCCCGTCCCCGAGTCGGCCGGGAACGCCGAGAACGAGGCCTACAACACGCGTCCCATCGGGAACGGGCCCTTCATTCTCGAGGACTACAGGGAGGACGCGAGCGCCTCGCTCGTGCGCAACGACACCTGGGCGTTCGGCAAGACCAGGTTCGACGGCGTCGAGCTCGTCCTGGGCGACGACGCGGCCAAGGGACGCGCGGCCTACGCCGCCGGCGAGGTCGACTGGTATCCCGTCGAGCCCGGCGACCTGTCCTCGGCCCCCAGGAACGACATGGTCACCCGTCCCGGCCCGTTCACGCGGATGCTCGTCCCGATCACCGCCCGGGGGCCGATGCAGTCCAAGCAGGCCCGGGAGGCCGTCTCCTACGCCATCAACCGCGTGAAGCTCAGCGACATGCTCGGCGGCGTCCTCAAGCCCGCCCACGGCATCGTCCCGGCGGCGGTCCCCGGCTTCGGCGGGCCCGGGGCCTGCCCGTCCTGCGACAGGCCGGACCCGGCGAAAGCCAAGACGCTCGCGGAGCAGGCGAAGCTCGGGCCGGGCACGGAGATCAACCTGTACTACCGGGTGTCGCCGATCTACCGGACCCTCGCCGAGGCGGTGCGGAACGAGCTGCAGGCGACGCTCGGCTGGAAGGTCGAGATGAAGCCGACCCCGCTCACCGAGTTCACCCAGTACCGTGACACCCTCGCCTCGGACGACGCCTCCGGGCTGGCGGTCTTCGCCTACGGCCCCGACTATCCGGGCGCCTACTCGATGCTCTGGCCGCTCCTCGGCGGCGATCTCGTCGCCACCAGCGAGAACTCGAACTACAACCTCTCGGGCTGGAAGAACGGGCAGTTCGACGGCCTGATCTCCAACGCCCTCCGGAACCCGGCCTCCGACGGCCGGGCCACCCTGTTCAAGCAGGCCGAGAAGCTGGCGCTGGACGACCTGGCCCTCATCCCCCTCGTCAACGACGGCCACGCGGCCATCGTGAAGAGCGACAAGTACGCCGGCCTGAAGATGGACTACGACGGCGACCCGACCGTGGCCACCGCCGCGTTCAAGTAGGAATCGGCCGGGGCGGGCCGGTCAGCCCGGCGGGAGGCGGACGGTGACGATCAGGCCGCCGCCGGGGCGGGGCGCCGCGTAGACCGCGCCGCGGTGCGCCAGCACCACCGACCGGACGATCGACAGCCCGAGTCCGGCGCCCTTGGACGACTCGACCCGGTCGGCGTTCAGCCGCCGGAACGGCTCGAACAGCCGCTCCACCTCGTAGGCGGGGACGGCCGGGCCGGTGTTCTCGACCTGCACGGTGGGGTACCCCTCGAGGATGCCGGTGCGGATCCACAGCTCGCCGCCGTCCTCCTCGTTGTGCTTGACCGCGTTCTCGACGAGGTTCGACACCAGATGCTCCAGCAGCACCGGGTCGCCCAGCGCCTTCCCGGACGTCAGCTCGGGGTGGACGGACACGTCGTTGTCGCGGTCGCGGCGCGCCGAATGCTCCAGCACCGTCGCCGCCACCTCCGCCAGGTCGACCGGGGTGCGGGTGGTCAGCTCGCGTTCGCTGCGGGCCAGCAGAAGCAGGCCCTCGATAAGCCGCTCGTGCCGGGCGTTGGTGGCCAGCAGCGTCCGCCCGACGGTGCGCAGGTCGTCGGAGACCTCCGGGTCGCCGAGCGCCACCTCCAGCAGCGTCCGGTTGATCGCGAGGGGGGTGCGCAGTTCGTGCGAGGCGTTCGCGACGAACCGCCGCTGCGAGTCGAACGCGTGCCCGAGCCGCTCCAGCATCGCGTCGAAGGTGTCGGCCAGCTCCTTGATCTCGTCGTCGGGGCCTTCGAGCGCGATCCGCTCGTGCAGCGTGCTCTCCGACAGCCGGCGGGCCGTGGTGGTGACCCGCTGCAGCGGGCTGAGCGCCCGGTCGGCGACGAACCAGCCGAGCACCAGGGTGATGACCCCCACCCCGCCGAGCGCGAGCAGGGACCGGCCCACCAGCTGCTTCATCGTCTGCTCGACGAACTGGCGCTTCAGTTCGGCGGCCTCGCTCTCGGAGATGCCGAATCCGATCACCTGGACGTTGCCGAGGATGTTGGCCATCAGCACCGACATCACGAACAGCAGCAGCGCACCGGCCATGAAGAACAGGAGCCCGTACAGCAGGGTGAGGCGCAGGCGGACGCTCATGCGGCCGGGCAGCGCCTTCAGGTCGGCGAACGAGCCGGCGCCGTCGGCGCGCCACATGCCCATGCCCCTGGCGGCAGGGGGCGGCTGCGGCACCTGCTGCGGCCCCGGACGCCGCCACGGGCCGCCGCGCCGGCCGCCGGGGACCGCCGTCGGCTGCGTCGCCTCCGCCCCCTCCTCGTGCGGCGGCGGGTGCGCGGCGGACGGCCGGGTGTCGCCGGGCCCGGACTCTCCGGAGTCCACGTTCGCGTCCGCGTTCGAGCGGGCGGACGGCTCGTCCGGGCCGTCCGGGCCGTTCCGGGGTGCGGGCCCGGCGTTCACAGCCGGTACCCCACGCCGGGCACGGTCTCGATCACCGGGGGGTCGCCGAGCTTCTTGCGCAGCGTCATCATCGTCACCCGGACGACGTTGGTGAACGGGTCGATGTGCTCGTCCCACGCCTTCTCCAGGAGCTGCTCGGAGCTGACGACGGCGCCGTCCGCGCTGAGCAGCACCTCCAGGACCGCGAACTCCTTGCGGGTCAGCTCGACGGGGCGGCCGTCCCGGGCGACCTCGCGGCGGGCCGGATCGAGCGTGATCCCGGCGCGTTCCAGCACCGGTGGCAAGGGCGCGGCGGCGCGGCGGCCGAGGGCGCGCACCCGGGCGATCAGCTCGGCGAACGCGAACGGCTTGGCCAGGTAGTCGTCCGCGCCGATGGACAGGCCCTCGACCCGGTCGTCCAGCTCGCCCGCCGCGGTCAGCATGATGATCCGCGCCGGGTAGCGCTGCGCGACCAGCTGCTTGCAGACCTCGTCGCCGTGGACCTTGGGCAGGTCGCGGTCCAGGACGATGATGTCGTAGTCGTTGACGCCGGCCCGCTCCAGCGCGCCCGCGCCGTCGTAGGCCACGTCCACGGCCAGCGTCTCCCTGCGCAGGCCGGTGGCGATCGCGTCGGCGAGCACCCGCTCGTCCTCGACGACTAGAACACGCACAGGGTCCCCCTCCTGGTCGGGGCGCACGCCCGCGCCCGCGCTCCAGATATGCCACGGGGGTCGTAAGACGCCCGTAAGCACCTGTTCTCCCGGTGTCCGCCGACCCACGCCCCAGCGGACGCAACAATCCGCGAAAATTGCATCCGCGGACAGGTTTACCTTCAGCCTAGGCCTGGGTACAGAAGGGCACGATCCGGGAGGAGGCCCATGGGCGAGTTGTCACGTATGATCCAGCAGCGGCTCGACGACGCGTACGCGTCGCTGCGGAGCGCCCACGCAGATGGAGACACCTACCTGGCGGACATTCGCCAGGAGGAGATCAACGACCTGCGCCGGATCGCAGCGAACAACGACATCGGCGTCGAGCCACCCCGCTGCGACTGAAGACGCACGACCGTTGCGGGGAGCCCGGGCCACTCCCGTCCCGGGCTCCCCGTTCCCGTTCCCGTTCCGTTGTTCGTTCGACGGCCCGCGGTCAGTCGGTCAGCGGGTCCAGCGGCGCCAGGAGGTCGTGCAGGGCCTCGAACGTGCCCGGTCCCGCCGCCACGGCCAGCTCCGGGCCCGCGGGCGCCCCGTGCAGGCCCTCGACGCGTCCGCCCGCCTCCCGGACGATCAGCCCGCCCGCCGCGATGTCCCACGCCTGGACGCCGCGTTCGTAGTAGGCGTCGACGCGTCCCGCGGCCAGCGCGCACAGGTCCACACAGCACGAGCCTCCGCGCCGGATGTCGCGGATGGCGGGCAGCACACCGGTGAGGACCCGCGCCTGCTGGGCCCGCCGCCCCGCCGCGTACCCGAATCCCGTGGCCACGAGCGCCCGGTTGATCGGCACCTGGGAGTTCACGCGGAGTTCACGGGTGCCGGACGCGGTGTGCAGGAGGGCGCCCTCGCCGCGCACCGCCGTGCAGGACTCGCCGCGGCGCGGCATCTCCACGACGCCGGCGACCGCCGTGCCGTCCACCTCGGCGGCGATGCTGACCGCCCAGTCGGGCAGGTCGTAGAGGTAGTTCACTGTGCCGTCGATCGGGTCGATCACCCAGCGGACCCCGCTGTCGCCGGCGTGCGTGCCGCCCTCCTCGCCGAGGAACCCGTCGCCGGGGCGGGCCGCCCGGATCCGCTCGATGATCAGCTGCTCGGCGGCGCGGTCCATCTGGGTGACGACGTCGGTCGGGGACGACTTGGTCTGGACGACGTCGGGGCCGTCCGCCGGGCGCTTGTCGACCAGCATCCGGCCGGCCTCCCGCGCGGTCGCGACGGCCAGTTCCAGCAGTTCCGCGGCCAGGCTCATCCGTGCTCCCCGTCCCGCAGAAGCCTGCGGGGCAGCGTGGCGAACCGCGGGTCGGTCCCGGGCGTGGCGGCCCGCGCGAACGCGATCCCGAGTTCGGCGGCGAGGTCGGCGGCCTCCACGTCGAGGTCGAACTTGACCTCCATGTGGTCGGAGACGAACCCGATCGGGACGACCGCGACGGCGCGGACCCCTTCGCCGTGCAGCGTGCTCAGATGGTCGGTGATCTGAGGCTCCAGCCATGGCTGGGCGGGAGGGCCGCTCCGGCTCTGGTAGACGAGATCCCACGGCGTCTCAGGGGCCGCCTTCTGCGCGACCGCCCGCGTGGCCTGCTCCAGCTCCGCGACGTACAGCTCGCGGTTGGGCTGGGACAGCGGCACGCTGTGCGCGGTGAAGACCAGGCGCGCGCCTTCTGGGAGACGGCTCAGCGCGTCCTTCGCCGCGTCCGCGAACGGATCGATGAACTCGGGCCTGTCGCAGTAGACGGCCAGCTTGTCGATCTCGGGGGCGTCCTCGACCTCTTCACGCGCGCGCGCGATGTCGTCGAGGTACTGGTCGTTGGTGGAGTAGCCGCTGTAGGCGGACGTGACGAACGCGGCCGCACGCCGGATCCCGTCGGCCTTCATCTGCCGGACCGTGTCGGCGAGGTAGGGGGTCCAGTTCCGGTTGCCCCAGTAGACCGGCAGGTCCACTCCATGGGCGGCGAAGTCGGCCTCGATCGCCGCCTTGAGCTCCCGGCACAGCCGATTGATCGGGCTGACCCCGCCGAACAGGTGGTAGTGCTCCCCCACCTCTTCCAGGCGCTCCCGCGGGATGCCGCGGCCACGGGTGACGTTCTCCAGGAACGGGATCACGTCCTCGGGCCCTTCCGGCCCGCCGAAGGACAGCAGAAGCAACGCGTCGTACGACGTCATGCCTCCATCCAATCAGCTGTAGCGCGCCGCGTAGGCCTTGGCCAGGTTGAGCACTTTCTGGACGTACCAGTCTGCGTGGTTGTAGTGCCAGACCGCCCGGTACAGCTGCTTTCCGCCCTTGCCCGCACCGTTGGCGCACAGGTACTTGGCCGCGCCCGGGATGGCGTCGTAGGGGTTCATGATGTCGGCCTTGCCGTCCCGGTCGCCGTCCACGCCGTACGCCTTCCACGTCGCGGGCATGAACTGCATCGGCCCGAGCGCTCCCGCGCTGGACGGGCCGACGTTGCGTCCATGGCTGCTCTCGACCTGCCCGATCGCGGCGAGGACCGTCCAGGAGAGTCCCGGGCAGGTGGCGGCGGCCTGCTTGTACAGGTCCATGTAGCTGGTCGGGCGGCCGCCGTCCGCCGAGCTCTGGTACTCGGCCTCGTGCAGGTTGAGCACGTCCGTGCCGGGGCCCAGCACCTTGGCCACGGCCTTGACGACCTTGGCCGGGTCCACGCCCGGCGCGTTGACCAGGACCGCCACGTTCGGGACGAGGCCCATGTCGGTCCCGGACTTCTTGCTGACGAGCATGTCGATGCCGGGCAGGCCGAGCGGTCCGGAGCCGCCCATCGTCAGGGTGGGCATCGTCCGGCCCACGACCGGGTACTGCGTCCCCCTGGCGAGCTGGAGCTGCTCGGCGGCGGCCGGGGACACCACGAACCGGTCGCCGGCCAGCGCCGCCCACAGCTCGGTCTTCGTGGCCGTCCCGGGCGGCGTCCAGGAGCGGAACGTCGACGGGTCCACGGCGAACGCGTTCACCTGGCGGCCCTGGAGCTGGACGGCGCCGCCCGCGACCGCCGTCACGTCCCTGACCTTGCCCAGCTTCGCGATCTTCTTGATCTTGGCGGCGGGGATCGAGGTGCCGCCGACCGCGAGCACGTCCGGCGGTACGACGCGCTGCAGCGGCGCGACCTGACCGCCCTGGGCCACGTTGATCGGATCGCCCGGTGGCACGCTCGGCGGGACGGCCTGCGTCGAGTCCGACGCGGCGGGCTCCGCGTCCTGCGTGGTCAGCGCCGTGTACACGCCGCCGGAGGCGGTGGCGACCGCCAGGACGGCGATGCCGGTGATGACCAGCGGCAGCGCTCTGCCGCGGCTGTGCGTACGCACGTACTTCTGCTGGGGGGTCCGCTGCTTCTTCTCCGGCTTCGGCCTGCGCGGGCGGCCCGCGGGCGCCGCGCCGCCGTTCACCGCACCGCCGCCGCCGTTCGCCGCCCCGCCGTCCGTGCCGGCATCGCCGGGGGGCCGTTCCCCGGAGCCGGATGCCTTCGAGGGCGCCTTCTTGGCGGCCGCGTTCGCTATGGAGCCGGTGCGCGGTGCTGATGGAGGAGCCACAACATTCCCAACGAGTGTCGCTACGGACGGTTACCCAATTTCACTTCTTTCCCCCATGTAACGCGATCATGGGGCTGACCATGGCCGGCCGGAACCACCTCGTCCCGGCCCATGCCCGCGGTTACCGGATCGTACGTTATCGCCCGATCCGTGATCGTGACCTGGGCCTCCCTCAGCCGGGTACCCCGTCGAGGGGGCATCGTTCCGGCGGGTCGCGGCCGCCCCTAAACATGAACTTTCCTCATAATCGAATGCCGAGTAGAGTCGCCGCATGTCCCCCGTAAGCAACCAGAAGTGGCAGAACTGGGCGGGAAACCAGCAGGCCACACCACATCGCGTCGCGACGCCGCGCACCCCCGGCGAGGTGGCCGCGGCCGTACGGTCGGCCGCCGGCGACGGCCTCACGGTCCGCATGACCGGCACAGGCCATTCCTTCACGGGCGCGGCGGTCGCCGAAGGCGTCATGCTCCGCCCCACGGCGCTCACCGCGGTCCGCTCGGTCGACACCGCGACGGGGCTCGTCACCGTTGAGGCGGGGCTCCCGCTACACGAACTCAACCGCGTCCTGGACGACCACGGCCTCGCGCTGGCCAACATGGGCGACATCCAGCAGCAGACCGTCGCCGGCGCCCTCCAGACGGCCACCCACGGCACCGGCCGCGACGCCGCCGGACTCGTCTCCCAGGTCGCCGCGTTGGAACTCGTCCTCGCCGACGGCACCATCGTCACCTGCTCGCGCGAAGAACGTCCCGACCTGTTCGACGCGGCCCGGGCGGGTCTGGGCGCGCTCGGCATCGTCACCGCCATCACCTGGCGGACCGTCCCGTCGTTCCTCCTGCGGGCACAGGAAGAGCCGATGAAATGGGACGAGGTCCTCGCGCGCGTGGACGAGTTCGACTCCGCCAACGAGCACTTCGAGTTCTACTGGTTCCCGCACACCGAAGGCTGCCTGACCAAGCGCAACAACCGCGCCGAAGGCCCGGCCGAGCCGCTGTCCAAGTTCAAGCACTGGCTGGACGACCAGTTCCTGTCCAACACGGTCTTCGGGGCCATCAACAGGATCACGCACCGGGCGCCCGCGGTGACACCGTTCGTGAACGCCATCTCCGCCAGGGCACTCGGCGCCCGCACCTACAGCGACACCTCGTACAGGGTCTTCACCAGCCCGCGCACGGTCCGCTTCAAGGAGCAGGAGTACGCGATCCCGCGGGAGGAGCTCGTCCCCGCGTTGCGTGAACTCCGTTCCCTGTTCGCCAGGAGGGACTGGCGGATCAGCTTCCCCATCGAGGTACGCCTCCTCCCCCAGGAGGACGCCTGGCTGTCGATGGCCCACGGACGGCGGAGCGCCTTCATCGCCGTCCACGTCTACCACCGCGACCCGCACGAAGAGTACTTCCGGGGCGTCGAGGAACTCCTGACCACGCTCGGCGGCCGTCCCCACTGGGGCAAGCTCCACACCCGCGACGCCGCGTACCTGGAGAAGGTCTACCCGAGGTTCGGAGACTTCCGTGCCCTGCGGGACGAACTCGACCCGGACCGCCGCTTCGCCAATCCGTACACGAAGCAGGTCTTCGGCGACTGACTCACTCGGCGGGCGCGGTCCGCCCCTGCGGGTCGGTGGCTCCCTGCTCCTGCCCGCCGTCCTGCGGCGCCTCGGTCGGTGCGGGCGTCTCCGGAGCCGTCGGCACCGAAGTGGTGGGCCCGTCCGTGGGCTCCTGCGTGGGCTGCCCGGTCGGTTGCCCCGTCGGCGCCTCCTGCGGCGTGCTCGGTTCCGTGGTCGGCGCGTCGCCCGTCGGGGTCTCGCCGGGAGTGGCGCCGGGTTCCGTGGGACGGCCGGACGGGTTCTGCGACGGAGCCTCCTCGGGCTGCCCGCCACCGCCGCCCAGCACGTTCGTGACGGTCAGGCCCCCGTTGCCGCTTCCGATGGGCGTCCCGGTGGCCGCCTCGTAGATCGTGATCCCCCCGATCACGATCGCGAAGACCGCCGCCGACGAGAGCGCCAGCTTCGCCCAGTGCGCCCTGGCCCACTCGACCGTGCTCTTCCACGCCGACCGCCGGACGACCTGCCGCACCGCGTCCTCGCCCGCATCCTCGGCGAGCGAGCCGGCGACCGTCTCCACGGGATCCATGCGCGTCGCGTTGGGGTCTCCCCCGAACGGCCCGTCGAACCGCGTCGCGTTCGGGTCTCCGCCGCCCGGAGGCTCGAACATGGTGGCGTTCGGATCACCGGACCACACCACCGTCCGGGTCGGGTCGGCGCTCGTCGCCTCCTCCGCGGCGCCCGCCGCCATCTCCCGCCGGCGCGCCGCCGCCTGCATGTGCGTCAGTTCTTTGAACTGGCTGCGGCCCTGGTCGAGATAGTGCTGGCCGACCGCCGACCCCGCCGTCGAGATCACGCTCATCAGCGCCGCACCGATGATCGTCCCGTACACCCCGAGGGTCGACGCCCCGAACGCCGCGGCCGCCGTCGCCACCGCGCTGGCGACGAGCTGCGTCGTGCTGACATTCGGCAGCTTGCGCGGCATGACCCGCCTCACCCCTGTTCGTCGCCCATAGATCCCGAAAATCAAACTAATCAGGACAATCCGGTGTTCCTTCCCTGAACGTGACGCTCACAACGCCCGGACGGTGGAGCCGCGAGGGACCGCCAGGCACGGTGTGGAAAAAGATGCACAAGGATCGGGCAGGGCGACCCCCGGCCGGGCGAGTCACCGGCAAGCTTGGTCAGGTGCCCTCTTCGACCTCGTGAAGGGGGCTTCGAGAGCGGCGATGTTCGGACATGCCGGGTACGGTGCTGGCAGCAGGTGTGTCCGAAAGAGAGACTCGGGAACCCGGGGGAAGGGCACGCATGCGCCCTCGGTGGGCATCGGACGGCCGACCGGTGAGAGCACGGTCGCGCGGTCCGGCGTCCTCCGTGCCATCAGGACAGGGCAGGAAGGACACGCATGCAGGAGCTGCGCCTCGTCGCGGTCAGCGAGGACGGTACGTACCTCGTCCTGGCCACCGCGGGCCGAGGCACCCGGTTCACCCTGCCCGTCGACGACCGGCTCCGCGCGGCGGTCCGTGGACACTTCTCCCGCCTCGGCCAGTTCGAGATCGAAGTGGAGAGTCCCTTGCGCCCCAAGGAGATCCAGGCCCGCATCCGTTCGGGCGAGACCGCCGAAGAGATCGCCGAGTCGGCGGGAATCCCCGTCGAACGCGTCCGCTGGTTCGAGGGTCCGGTCCTGCAGGAACGCGAGTACATGGCCCAGCAGGCGCAGCGCGTCACCGTCCGGCGTCCGGGCGAGTCCACTCCCGGCCCGCCGCTCGGCGAGACCGTCGAGGAACGCCTCGGCCGCGGCGGCGTCGACCTCGACGAGGTCGAGTGGGACTCCTGGAAATGCGAGGACAACACCTGGCGGGTCCGCCTGTCCTTCTTCGACAGCGGCCGCCCCCACGCCGCCGAGTGGACCTTCGATCCGCGCCGCCGGAACGTCTCCCCGCTGGACGAGATCGCCGCCCGCCTCACCGCCGTCGAATGGGACGACGATGACGACGCGCTGTCCGACACCGTCACCCCGCTCGTCCCGCGCCGTCCCGCCATGAAGGTCGTCTCCAGCGACCGCGACCCGGCCGCCCGCGGCCTGCCCGCCGAGCCCGAGCAGCCCGGCGGCCCCGCGCCGTTCCGCGCCGCCGAGCCCCGCGAGTACTTCGCCGAGCACGGCCGCCGGGCCGAACCCCGTCCCGCCTTCCGTGAAGCGGGCGAGACCACTCCCCTGCGCGAGGCCGCCCGTCCCGAAGAGCCCCGCGAGGCCGCCCTCGGCCGCGAGGCCCAGGGCGGCCGCACCGCGGCCCCGTCCCGCGACCCGCGCGAGGAACGCCGGCCCGCCGAGGCCGTCGCCGCCCACGAACCCGCGGGCGGACGCGAGCCGACCCGCACGCGCGAGGCACCCCGGCCGGTTGAGACCGCCCAGGTGTCGGAGGCGGTCGAGCCGCGCACCACCGGCCGCGGCGAAGCGCGCATGCAGGAAACCGCTCACGCGCATGAGGCCGACGACTCCGCTGACATGCCGCGAGACGGCGCGGCGGCCCCGTCACACGAAACCGGCGAATCACGCGAAGCCACCGGCACACCCGAAACGAGCCGGCACGACGCGACACTCCAATCAGAGGAGCCGCGCGAAACCGACGGCGAAGCCTTTCAGGCGGGGGACACAGCCGAGACGGACCGTCCCGGGGACGTGTCGTCCCAAGAGCGCGAGACGCCTAGGCCCGGCGACACGTCCAGGGAGCACGAGCCCGCCCGGCCGCGCGAAGCAGCCCAGCAGCGCGAGACGAGCCGGCCACGCGAGGCCGCCCAGGAGCGGGAGGTCGACCGGCGCCGCGCAGCCGCCGAGACCGGCGAGTCCGTTGAGGCCGGCGTTGAGTCGCGGGAGTCGGATGCCGGGCGAGACGCGGTTCGCACCCGCGAGGCCGTCCAGGTGCGGGAGGAAGAGCCGACCGCCCCCCGAACGGCCCGGCACGCCGAGACCGTGGAACAGGAGAGCCGGGAGGAGCCGCCGGCCGGTACGGGCGGGGACGTCGAGCCGCAGGAGCCCGAAGTGGCCGCGCGGCAACGCGAACCCGAGGCTCCCGAGGCCGAGCCCGCCGAAAACGGGAAGTCCGCGCCGGAGAAGAAGACGCCGGCGCAGCGGCAGACCTCGCGGACGCCGCCGAAGAAGAAGCCGGCGAGCCGTCCGACGATGCCCGCCGCCGCCGCGCAGGACAAGCCGGCCACCGGGGCACCGGCGGCCGCCGCGAGCGGTGAACCGGCGGCGCAGCGGCCCGCGCGGCGCCGCAAGGCCAAGGGCAAGCGCGCCTCCGTGCCGTCCTGGGACGAGATCATGTTCGGTGCCCGCCGCCCCGAATAGGGCGTCAGGCGTCCGGCGGGGGCTCCAGGAACGGGGTCAGCCAGGCGGGCGTTATGCCGGCGGCCAGGGCCACGGCGTCGTCTTCCGCCATGTCCATCGCCGAGTAGCCGCCGTCGCCCGCGCCGACCGCGACGATGAGGGTGGCCAGGCCCAGCCTGCGCTGGAACAGCGTCCGGCGGACGCGCCAGCCGACGATGGCGGTGTGCTCGACGACCACCTGGCGGCGGCGCAGCGACCCTGAGCGGACGCTCAGGCGTTCGCCGTCGGTGATGTGGCCGAGCTGGCGGTAGCGGTCCAGGCCGAGCGGAACGGCCAGGACGGCGAGGGCGGCGAACAGGTAGGCGACCCGGGGCTGCCCGGCGAGGACGCCCAGGGCGGCGAAGCCCGCCGGGGGCGCCACCGCGCGGGTGACGCGCCGGCTCCGGGCGGCCGGAGGGTGGGCGGTCAGCGGTCCGGGGACGTTGCCGACGACGCGGGCGGCGAGCGACTCGGCGACCGTCCGGGGGGCCGCCGGCAGCAGGCGGCCGCGGTGGGCGGCGTCCCCGAGGCCGGTGATGAGCGCGCCGAGGCGGGTCACCCCCGTGACGCGTTCGAAGGGGTTGTCGGCGAGTTCGACGCCGCGCAGCCGCCGGCGTTCGAGGGAGACGCTGCGGCGGCTGATCAGGCCGCGTTCGATGACGAGGGAGCCGTCCCGCTGGTGGACGGTGAAGTCCCAGTTGAACATCGTGAACACGATCACCGACATGACGGGCATGGTGATCAGGAGAAGGACGGCCAGCGCGACGACGAGGGCGGTGGGCAGGCCCACCACGTCGTGGCCGAGGTTCTCCACGCGCTCGCGCGTGATGAAGCCGAGGTCGTCGCCGAGGTTGTAGAGGGTGCCGAGAAGGCTGCCGGCCAGCGCGAAGGGCGTGAGGAGGTAGGCGCCGCTGAGCGGAGCGTACACGTACCAGCGGCGCCGCATGCGGGCGAGGACGCGTCGCGGTGGCGCCGGGGCGTCCCGTGCGAGGAGGACGCGGCGGAGCCGTTCGGCTTCGTGGCGGGAGACCGCGTTCAGCGCGCCCTCGCCTCCGTCCGCGCCGGCGTCGATGTGGACGACCGCCAGGCCGAGGAGTCTGTGCGGGAGGGACGCGTTGATGTCCACACCCCGGATCCGGTCGCGCGGGATGCTCTTGACCGACCGCCCTATGAGCGCGCGGCGGAGCTCGATGCGGTCGTCGTACAGCCGGTACGTGAACGTCAGCCAGCCGGCGACGTGGAAGAGCAGCCCGAGCGCCAGCCCGACGAGCGTGAAGTAGAACGCCGTGGACAGTCCGCCGACCAGGAGTCCCGTCGCGCCGGCGGCGATCAGCGCGATGAGCTCCCGGACGGCGCCGACGACGAACGTGAGCGGATGAAGCCGTTCGCCCCGGACGCTCTCCTCCCCCGGGCGCGTCCCGTCGGCGGGCGCGCGCTCCCCACCGCCGTCCAGGCCGCCACCGTCCGGGCCGCCGCCGTCCGGGCCGCCGCCGTCCGGGCCGCCGCCGTCCGGGCCATTGCCGGACGAGGGTCCTGGGGACGTCCACGTGGCGTGTTCGGGACCGCGGTCACCGTCTCGGATGTTCACGTCGCGTCGTCGCGCAGATCGTGGGCACGGTGGGCGAGGTCCTCGGCCAGCCGGGTCGCGACGTCCACGGGGAGGCCGGAGACCTCGGAGGATCCCGCATGGGACGCCGTGTTGATCTCGATGGTGGCCAGGCCGAGCATCCGTTCGATCCAGCCCTGCTCGGTGTCGACGGTCTGGATGCGGCCGACCGGCACCAGCAGCCATTCGCGGCTGAACCAGCCCGTCCGGGTGTAGACGACGTCGGCGCTGACCTCCCAGCGATGGACGCGGTAACGCCAGACCGGCGCGACGGTCACCATCAGCAGCCCGATGGCGCCGACGGCGTAGGGCAGCCAGCCGGTCCGGCCCGACAGCCATCCGGGCATGCCGTCCCAGCCGGAGTCGCCGGCCCAGGCGGCGACGCCCAGGGCGAGCCCGAACGCCAGGCCCCACAGCAGCAGGTACTCGATCGCCCAGTGCGCGATCGCCCGGGCCGACACCCGGTGTTCGGGCGGCCGCAGCCGCGGCGGGTGCGGCCCCCCGCCGTCCCTCTGGTGACTGCGCCGCACCGACGTCACACGGTGAGTTTAGAACGCCGGAGGCCCCCTCCCGGTGTTCCGTCCGGGGTGAACCGCCGGAACCGGGGGCACGATCTCGCGGGCGTCAGCGTTTTGTCAGTGGCACATGCGACGGTGAGGGCGCGTCTTCGTTGCTCACGGGTCTCGCCGGGGTGGCGGAAAAACTGGATGCAAACCACTCCGGACACCGCATATTTTGGCAGATCCGCCTCCAACAGGCGGAGACGTCCGGCGAACGAGAGTCCTAGGAGATCACATGACGTACGCCATCCAGGCCGATGGTCTGGAGAAGCGGTTCGGTGAAACCCAGGCGCTGGCCGGCGTCTCCGTCACCGCCGAACCGGGAACGGTCCTGGGGGTGCTGGGCCCGAACGGCGCCGGCAAGACCACCATGACCCGGATCCTCGCCACGCTGATCGAGCCGACCGGCGGCAGCGCCCGGGTCGGCGGGTTCGACGTGGTCAGGGACGCGCACAAGGTGCGGCAGATGATCGGCCTGACCGGCCAGTACGCCGGGGTCGACGAGATGCTCACCGGCACCGAGAACCTCATCCTGATCGGCCGGCTCCTCGGCCTGTCGCGGCGGGCGTCCAGAGCGCGCGCCGCCGAACTGCTGGAGCGCTTCCAGCTCGCCGACGCCGCCGAGCGCGCGGCCAAGACGTACTCCGGCGGGATGCGCCGCCGCCTCGACCTCGCGGCGAGCCTGGTCGGACGGCCGCAGATCCTGTTCCTGGACGAGCCGACCACCGGCCTCGACCCGCGCAGCCGCAACGGCCTGTGGGACATCGTGCGCGGCCTGACCGACGACGGCGTCACCGTGCTGCTCACCACGCAGTACCTGGAGGAGGCCGACCAGCTCGCCGACGACATCGTCGTCATCGACCGCGGCCAGATCATCGCGCACGGCACGTCCGACGTCCTCAAGGCGCAGGTCGGCGGGCAGGTGCTGGAGGTCCGCCCGGTGGACCCGGCGGACGCCGGCACCGTGGCGAAGCTCGTCGGCGAACTGGCCGAGGCCGCCCCGGAGACCCGCGACGGCCTGGTCAGCGCACCGATGACCGACCCGCAGCTGATGCCCGGCGTGGTCCGCCGCCTCGACGAGGCCGGCATCGCGATCGGCGAGCTGTCGCTGCGCAAGTCGAGCCTGGACGAGGTGTTCTTCGCCCTCACCGGCCACCACACCGACGACATCGACGCCGAGGCCGGCGAACTGGCCGAGTCCACCAGGAAGCAGGCGGCAGACAAGGAAGGGGCGTCCGCATGACCACCGCGACGTTCGCGCCGCAGGACCTGTCCAAGCGGATCGCACCGGGCACCGCCCTGCGCAACACGGCCACGCTGGCGTGGCGCAACCTCGTCCAGATCAAGCACAACCCGATGGAGCTGCTGGACCTGTCCATCCAGCCCATCATGTTCGTGCTGCTGTTCGCGTACGTGTTCGGCCCCGCGATGTCCGGCAGCGTCGAGAACTATCTGCCGGTCGTCATCCCCGGCATCATCGCGCAGAACGCGCTGTTCGCCGGGATGAGCACCGGTTTCGGCCTCAACACCGACATCACCAAGGGCGTCTTCGACCGGTTCCGGAGCCTGCCGATCGCGCGCAGCGCCCCGCTCGCCGGGCGGATCATCGCCGACACCGCCAAGCAGGGGTGGTCGATGATGATCCTGCTCCTCGTCGGGTTCGCCATCGGCTTCCGGATCGAGACGAACGTCCTCGCGCTGTTCACCGCGTTCGCCCTCCTGCTCGCCTTCGCCGTCCTTTTCTCCTGGACGTCGGTCTACATCGCGATGAAGGTGAACGAGCCGGAGAAGGTGCAGATCTTCGGCTTCGTGGTGATCTTCCCGCTGAGCTTCCTGAGCACCGCGTTCATCCCCACGACCCAGGGCATCCCCGGGCCGGTGGCCGCGGTGATGGACAACAGCCCGGTGACTCACCTGGTGGAGGCGATGCGCGGCCTGCTGGTCGGCGGCCCCGTCCTCGACCACGCCTTGGTCGCGCTGGCGTGGGGCTTCGGCATCTCGCTGGTCTTCGCCCCGCTCTCCCTGCGGGCCTTCAAGAAGCGCGCGTAGATCCCTTCCCCGCGCCCGAGTGCGGAACGCCCCGGCGGTCGCGAGACCTCCGGGGCGTTCCGCTGAGCGGGCAGGGTCGCCGGCTCAGGCGGCGTTCTCGGTCTCCTTCTCCTGCTCCTTGGCCTTCGCGCGGGCGTCGTCGAGGGCGGCCAGTTCGAAGTCGGCGCGCGGCTGCTCGACGGTGGCGAGGGAGACGGTCTCGCGCTTGAGGAACAGCGCGAGCGTCCAGTCCGCCACGACGCGCAGCTTGCGGTTGAAGGTCGGGACCTTCGCGCCGTGGTAGCTGCGGTGCATGAACCAGGCCGGCCAGCCCTTCACCTTGAACCCGTAGGTCTGGGCGACGCCCTTGTGCAGGCCGAGCCCGGCTACCGCGCCGATGTTGCCGTGGGCGTAGGCCTTGAGGGTCTTGCCGCGCAGCGAGCGGACGATGTTGTCGCCGAGCAGCTTGGCCTGGCGGACGGCGTGCTGCGCGTTCGGCGGGCAGTACATGCCCTCCTGGGTCAGGTCCGGGATGGCGGCGTTGTCGCCGGCGGTGAACGCCCGCACCAGGCCTTCGATGGTGAGGTACTCGGTGCCCTTGACGCGGCCCTTCTCGTCCACCGGCAGGTCGCCGTTCCGGACGACGGGGGCGGCCTTGACGCCCGCGTTCCACACCAGTGTCCCGGCCTGGAAGCTGCTCCCGTCCGACAGCTCGATCTGCCCGTCGACGGCGGACCGCAGCAGCGTGTTCATCTTGACGTCGATGCCGCGGCCGCGGAGCTGCTCGGCGGTCCACTTGCCCATGTCGGGCCCGACCTCGGGCAGGATGCGGCCGGCGGCCTCGACCAGCATGAACCGCAGGTCCTGCGGGGTGACCTTGCGCATGTACTTGGTGGCGTGGCGGGTCATGTCCTCGAGTTCGGCGACCGCCTCGACGCCGGCGAACCCGCCGCCGACGAACACGAACGTGAGGGCCTTGCGGCGCAGTTCGACGTCGTCGGTGGATTCGGCGATCTCCAGCTGCTCCAGGACGTGGTTGCGCAGGTGGATGGCCTCGCCGACGGTCTTGAGGCTGATGCCGTTGTCGGCGAGCCCGGGAATCGGCAGCAGCCGGGGCACGGCGCCGGCGGCCATCACGAGGTAGTCGTAGGAGATCCGTTCCGGCGGCCCGGCCAGCGGCTGGACGATGGCCCAGCCCTCGTCGTGGTTCAGCTCGGTCACCCGGGCCTTGCGCACGGTGCACCTGGGCAGGACGCGGCGGAGCGGGACGACGACGTGCCGCGGGGAGATGTTCCCGGCGGCGGCCTCGGGAAGGAACGGCTGGTATGTCATGTACGAGTTGGGGTCGACGACGGTGACCTTGACCTCGCCCCGCCTGAGCTCGCGTCTGAGCTTCTTCTGCAGGCGCAGGGCGGTGTACATGCCCACATAGCCGCCACCCACGATGAGGATGTGGGGAGCGCCAGGGGTCCCCTCGGCGGTCCTGGCCATTGCGGCCCTCCAATGTCACGGTCGGCTTGTGAAGACATTCACAAACTAACCGATGGAACGTGCCTCGCACCAACCAATAACCGCGAAAGAACATCGAAACTTCCCGTCCTGGTAAAGCAGAGTGTGATCAGGGCTGTGAAACACGCCACTCCTTTCCAATTTTGGGGATGGAACGGGGCAAAGCACGCATGACCAAGGTCACAGCACGCGGCCGGGGAGGGCCGCCACCGGCGGGACGAAAGGCCCGTTCCACTACCGGCGAAGCCCTATCGTTGGGGTCGACGAGGAAGGGGGCGCCGGCGGGCGGGATGCGCGCGGCCGGATGACGGCGGTCCGGCGGTGCGCGGCGTACGATCTCGCCCGGGAGCGAATCGATGATGAGCAGAGACCGGCGTCCGATCCTGGCCGCGGTGGGCGCGCTCGCGCTCGCCGGGTCCCTGAGCGGCTGCGGGGTGATCGGCCAGCCCGAGACCAAGAGCGCCGAACTGTCGGAGTGGTTCACGGTGACCAGCCCGGTCTTCCGCGATGGGCAGGACTTGCCCCCGAGGTACGGCTGCACGACGTACCCTGGCGGACAGGGAAAGACCCCACCGCTCCGGTGGTCGGGCACGCCGAACGGGACCAGGTCGTTCGCGATCGTCATGGACGACCCGGACGCGTCCGGCGGCGCCTACGTCCACTGGGTGATCGCGGGCATCGACGGGACGGTCAACGAACTCGTCGAGGGAGCCCGCCTGGACAGGACCGTCGAAGGGTTGACCACAGGCAAGAAGGCGGGTTACGCACCGCCGTGCCCGCCCAAGGGAGAACGGCACCGGTACCGGTTCACCATCTACGCACTGGACCATCCGGCACCGTTCAAGGACGGCGCCGCTCTGAAGGACTCGCTGCCCGCCATCGCCGAGCACACGGTGGGACGGGGAAGGATCATCGGGAACTTCGGCGGCAAGTAGGCGCGTTGACCGTGAAGCCGCCGAGCGCACGGTCAGGGCGGACCCCACCGGGGGGCTGGAGCCGACAGGGGTGTACCGATGGGCGCGATTGGCCGATCGGCACACGCCGTGCGAGGGTAAATGTGCGCGAAGGGTGTGACAACGGTCATAGCGGTCGGTCAGAATCGGGCTAGGCCCGGACGGCAGCGACCGCCTGCGACAATCGGGACGGACTCGCGGTCCGCGCCGGCGACTCTCACCGGGCCAAGGCATTGGGTGGTGGCATGACTTCTTACATCGTGGTCTTCGGCCTCATTGTGGTCGTGGTCCTCGTGGTCGTCCTCGTGGCCTTGGGCCTGCGGGCCAGCAGGACCGGACGCGACGACGACGACTGGATTGACGACGAGCCGCAGCCGCGTGGCCGCAGGGGAGTCCCGCCGCACGAGGAGATGGGCGGCCAGGACGACTACGGCTACAACGACGGGTACGACGGCGGTTACGACCGGCACGGCGCGCCCGACCCCGCCCTCGACCGCCGGGTCGCCGGCGGCCCGCTCGCCGCTCCCACCGCCGCCCCGTCCCCGCCGCCCCCCGCCCCGAGCGGCCAGGCGTCGGACGAGATGGAGGACGACGACTACTGGGCGACGATCACCTTCGACAAGCCCAAGTTCCCGTGGCAGCACGACCACGACGGCGAGCGCTCGGACGTCGACCTCGCCGCCGACCCGCTGCACGCGCAGCCGCCCATCGAGCAGCCGCAGGCCGAGCAGCCCGGCCCGATCCAGCCGAGCCTGACCCAGCCGGTCTCCATGGGCGCCGACGCCCCGGCCTTCAATGGAATGGGCGTCCAGGGCGGCGGCACCGGCCCCCAGCAGATGCCCGCGCCCGGCGGGTTCCAGGGCGGCTCCCCGTTCACCGGCCACGACCCCGCGTCGACGTCACTCGACCCCCTTCCCGCCGACCTCGCCGGCCCCGGCATGCAGGGCGGCGTCCCGCAGCAGGGTTACGGTGCACCCGACCAGCAGGTCTACGGCGGGCAGGAGCCGCAGCCCGCGTACGGGGCGGCGGACTACGGTCCCGGTGAAGCGTCCTACGGCGGCCAGGACCACGGATACGGCGACCAGCCCCAGTACGGCTCCCCCGAGCCGTCGTACGGCGACTACGGCTCCGACCCGCTGGGCGGCCGCCCGGCCGCCGGACCGCCTCCCGGCGGCCGCCAGGACGGCTACGACATGCCGCTCGGGCCCGGCGGGCCCCGCGGCGGCGACCCGCGCGTGTCCGACCCGCTCGGGCTGCCCCTCGGCCGCCCCGACGAGCACTCCGCCCCACCCGCTCCCCCGGCGCCCGCCGTGCCCGCCATGCCTGCCGCACCCGCCGCGCATGGCGGCCCCGGCGGAGGATCCGACACCGACGGCCACAAGCTCCCGACGGTGGACGAACTGCTCCAGCGCATCCAGTCGGACCGGCAGCGGTCGGCGGGCACGGGGCCCTCGTCCGACGCCGGCGGCTCCTACGGCGGCGGCTCCCTGAACGACCCGCTGGGCGACCCGCTCAGCACCGGCTCGTTCGGCACCACGGGCGGTACCGGGAACACCGGGAACACCGGCCCCTGGCCGTCCGGCGGCCACCCCGGCGGATACGACCCGGGGCTCGGCTCCGGCGCCCCGTCGGGTCCCCCGCCCGGGTACGACCCGGGGATGGGCGCCCCGGCCGGTTACGGGCAGGGCCAGCAGAACGACGGCTACCCGACGGCTCCCGCCTACGGCGAATCGCCGCGCTACGACGACCCGCTCAACGGCGGCCGTGAACCCTACGGCGGCTTCGGCGGCGCGGAGGGCGGTCCCGCCGGCGCCGGAGGCGTCTACGGCGACTTCAGCGGCAGCAGCTACAACGGCGGCGCCGACCCGCTCGCCGCGCCCCACGACCCGGGCGCGCAGGGCGGCTACCAGGACCCGAACGCCACCCAGGCGTACGGCGGCGGCTACTACGGCGGCCAGCAGCAGGACGGCTACCCGCAGGGCGGCCAGACGAACGACAACGGCCAGTACGGTCCCCGCCAGACGGCCGACGACTGGGAGAACTACCGGCGCTGACGGCCCGGGAGAGCCGCACCAGGCGCCGAACCACCGACGTGGGCCACCGGAACCGCTCCGGCGGCCCACGTGAACACGCCCCGCTGCGTGGTGGGTGAAGCCGGGGGAACCCTGGTTATATACACAGAGTGACTTCAAAGCCACCGAATGTATCCATGGTGCGGCGGGATGTCCTTTCGTCGTTCGTCGTGTTCCTCGTCGCGATCCCCCTGTCGCTGGGCATCGCGGTCGCCTCCGGGGCGCCGGTCGCCGCCGGGCTGATCGCCGCCGTCGTCGGCGGGATCGTCGCGGGCCTGATCGGCGGATCACCGCTCCAGGTCAGCGGCCCCGCCGCCGGGCTGACCGTGATCGTCGCCGAGCTCGTACAGACCTACGGCTGGCGCGCCACCTGCACGATCACACTGCTCGGCGGGCTGCTGCAGATCGTTCTCGGCGCCAGCCGGGTCGCGCGGACCGCGCTCGCCGTCTCCCCCGCCGTGGTGCACGGGATGCTCGCGGGCGTCGGCGTCGTCCTCGTCCTGGCGCAGGTGCACGTGGTGCTCGGCGGCAGCACCCAGCGGTCGGCGATCGACAACCTGCGCGAGCTGCCCGGCCAGCTCGTGAACCCGCACACCCATCCGGCGCTGCTCGGCGCGCTGACGCTCGCGGTGCTGCTGGGCTGGTCCCGGCTGCCGAGGAACGGCCCGCTGCGCCTGATCCCCGGCCCGCTGCCCGCCATCGTCCTCGCCACCCTGACCGCCTGGTCGCTCGGCTGGGACGCGCGGCGCGTCGAGCTTCCGGAGAGCCTCCTCGGAGGCTGGGACGCCCCCGTCCTGCCGCACGGCTCGCCGGCCGGCATCGCCGGCGCGGTCGTCTCCGTCGCGCTCGTGGCGGCCGTCGAGTCGCTGCTGTGCAGCGTGGCCATCGACCGGCGGCGGCCCGCCGGCGTCCCGCGCACCGACCTCGACCGGGACCTGCTCGGCCAGGGGGCGGGCAACGCGGTGTCGGGGTTCCTCGGCGGGCTGCCGATCGCGGGCGTGATCGTCCGCAGCACGGCCAACGTGGAGGCCGGTGCCCGGTCCCGGGTCTCCACCGTCCTGCACGGCGTGTGGGTGCTCGTGCTGGCGCTGTCGTGCGGCCCGGCGATCGAGCAGGTTCCGCTGGCGGCCCTCGCGGCGCTGCTCGTCGTGCTGGGCGTCCGGCTCATCGACATCGCCCGCATCCGTGACCTTCGTCACCACCGCGAAGCGCCCGCGTACTTCGGCACGCTCGTCGGCGTGGTCGTCCTCGGGCTCGGCGAGGGCGTGCTGCTCGGCATCGGGATCATGGGGGTGCTGGCGCTGCGGCGGCTGACCCGGCTGTCGGTGCGCGCCGAGCAACTCGTCCCCGAGCCGGACGACGGCCCGTTCCCGACCCGCACCCACGTGGTCGTGGAGGGCACGCTGACCTTCCTCGGCGTCCCGAAGGTGACGCGGCTCCTGCAGGACGTCCCGGCCGGTTCCAGCGTCGACCTCGACCTCAACGTCGACTTCATGGACCACGCCGCGTTCGACGCCATCCACCAGTGGCGGCTGGCCCACGAGCGCCAAGGGGGGAGGGTCGACATCGACGAGGTTCACGAGGCTTGGTATGAAAGAGCGGTGACAGGTGATATGTCCTCGCCGCGTAAAACGCCCCCTACTGCTCGCTGGTGGGCGCCTTGGGCGAATCGTCGGCGACGCTCCGAGGAGGAGCTCGACGCGCCCGAGGTGTCCCCCGCCGCCGTGCTGCTGAACGGCGTCCGCGAGTACCACGGCCGCACCGCCCGCCTCGTCCGCCCGATCATGGCCGAGCTGGCGATGGAGCAGAAACCCCAGCACCTCTTCATCACGTGCGTGGACTCGCGCATCGTGCCCAACATCATCACCGCCAGCGGGCCCGGTGACCTGTTCATCAACCGCAACGTCGGCGCCCTCATCCCGCGGCACGGCACCCGCACCCGCGACGACTCGGTCGCCGCCACCGTCGAGTACGCCACCAACGTCCTCGACATCCGGACGATCACGGTGTGCGGCCACTCCAACTGCGGCGCGATGGCCGCGCTCCTCGCGGGCGGCACCGAGGTCGAGCATTTGGCCGGGCTATCCCGGTGGCTCAAGCACGGCAACCACAGCCTCGCCCGGTTCCTCGCCACCGACCCGTCCGGCGAGGACGAGCCGCCCCTCACCCGCCTCTGCAAGATCAACGTGATGCAGCAGCTCGACAACCTGCTCACCTACCCGTGGCTCCGGGAGCGGGTCGAGTCCGGCGAGATCGAACTGGTGGGCCTTTACCTGGACCTGCAGTCCGCCAACGTCGAGATCCTCGACCGGGCCAAGGGCGTCTTCATGCCCGTACCGGACGAGGCCCCGCGGCCCCGGACCGTCGGCTGAGCCAAGTGTGGGCCGTCCCCCCGCCGGGACGGCCCACGCGCCGGTGGTCAGCGGCCCACGAGTTCGTCCTCGCGCCGCGCGTAGTCACGCACGTACATCCCGGTCACCCGGCGCGCCCGCCGTGCACGCCGGTCGGACGCCGGAAGGAACAGCGCGTCGCGTCGGCTGGCGCGCGAGAAGTCCCACAGATAGGCCAGGGAACCCAGCGCCCCGGCGAGGACGAGGGTCACGAACATGATGGTGATCATCAGCGCTCCTCTCCACGGGGCCCAGCACCCGGCCCCGCCGCCGACCCCTGATCGAGGCGATCGGCTCTTACCAGGACAGTAGGCGCCTTGTTTCGTCCGCTCTGTGTCGTGTGACCCGAAGCATGTGAGTTGCACGCCCCACCGCCCCGGCCACCAGGCGGCCGGAAGGACGCGGTCTCTGAGCGAGTGAGGGGGGCGGACGAGTCGGCCTGTAAGCCGGGTTTTGTGCCCGCTGCCCGGTGAGGGGCGGCGGGTGACGGCCATCCATCTCGGGCCGCCGTTGCCGGCGGCCTCCAGCGGTCTACCCGCAGGCTCGGGCGGGCCGCCCTCGGGCACCTGCGCGGGGCCTCTCGCGGGGCCCCTTCTTGACCTTGCTCCGGGTGGGGTTTACCGAGCCGCCCACGTCACCGTGGGCGCTGGTGAGCTCTTACCTCACCGTTTCACCCTTACCACCGGCGGACCGGTGGCGGTCTGCTTTCTGTGGCACTTTCCCGCGGGTCACCCCGGGTCGGCGTTACCGACCACCCTGCCCTGTGGAGCCCGGACTTTCCTCGACGGGGATCGCTCCCCGACGCGGCCGTCCGGCCGGCTCGTCCGCCGTACCTAGACGATAGCGGGTCCCGTGGTGTTCCCGGTTCGGGGAGCCTGGCTCGTCCGGCAGGGTCTCAGGCCGGAAGGTGGTGGGTGTCGTTGAAGGTGCGCAGGGTCGCGGGGCCGTCGGCGTACCAGTCGATGGACGAGAGGGCCGACACGTTCAGGTGCATCCGGTAGAGGGACGACATCGGTGCGCCCAACGCGTCCTTGACCAGAAGCTTGATGGGCGTGACGTGCGAGACGACCAGCACCGTCTGCTCGCGGTGGCGGACCTTCAGCTTGTCCAGGGACGTGCGGACGCGGCGGGAGACGCGGGCGAAGCTCTCCCCGCCGGGCGGCGCGACCTCGGGATCGGCCAGCCATGCCTTGAGTTCCGCGGGCCAGCCCCTGCCCGCCTCGGCGAACGTGAGGCCCTCCCATTCACCGAAGTCGGTCTCGCGGAACCCGTCCTCGACGCGGACATCCAGCCCGGTCACGGCGGCGACCTCGGCGGCCGTGTCGCGGCAGCGCGTGAGCGGCGAGGTGACGATCGCGTCGAGCCCGTGGTCCTTGAGGGCGAGGGCCGCGGCGCGGGCCTGGGCGAGGCCGTTCGCGGTGAGCGGGACGTCGCCCGTTCCGGCGAAGCGCTTCTCGGCCGACAGCGGCGTCTCGCCGTGCCGCAGCAGGACGGTGGTCATCGGGGTGGACGACGGAGGCACCCAGCCGGACGGCGGCGGCTCCGGCTCCCCCGGCGTCTCCTCGACCTTGCGGACCCAGTGCTCGCCGCGGGCGGCGGCGTCCATGGCCTCGTTGGCGAGCCGGTCGGCGTGCGCGTTGCGGTTGCGCGGAATCCAGCCGTAGGAGACCGGGCCCAGATCCTCCGCCAGCTCCCGGGCCCGCAGCGCCAGCGGGATCATGTCCGGGTGCTTGATCTTCCAGCGTCCCGACATCTGCTCCACGACGAGCTTGGAGTCCATCCGGACCTCGACGCGGGCGGACGGGTCGATCCCGGACGCGGCGGCCAGCCCGGCGATCAGGCCCCGGTACTCCGCCACGTTGTTGGTGGCGTGACCGATCGACTCGGCGACCTCCGCGAGCACCTCCCCGGTCAGCGCGTCGCGGACGAGGGCCCCGTACCCGGCCGGGCCGGGGTTGCCGCGCGACCCCCCGTCCGCCTCGACGATCAGCTTCCTGCCCGCGCCACCGTGGGGGGGCGACCCCCCACGCCCCCCGGCAACCGCGTTCACAGTCCCGACTCGGGCGTGCGGATCAGGATGCGGCGGCATTCCTCGCAGCGGATGACCTCGTCCTCGGCGGCGGTCCGGAGGGTGTTCAGGTCGACGGTGTTGAGCGCCAGGTGGCAGCCCTGGCAGGCGCCGCGGAACAGCTTGGCCGCGCCGACGCCGCCGAACTGGCCGCGCAGCTTCTCGTAGAGGGCGAGCAGATCGTCCGGGACGTCCTTGGCGACGGCGGTGCGTGCGGCGCCGGCCGTCCCCGCCTCCTCGTCGATCTCGCGGCGGGCGGCGTCACGGCGCTCGGCGAGCGCGGTCAGCTCGTCCTGTGCGGCGGACTGGTCGGCGCGCAGCGCGGCGACCCTGCCGTCCGCCTCCTCCGACCGCTCCATGATCTCCAGCACCACCTCCTCCAGGTCGGACTGGCGGCGCTGCAGCGACTCGATCTCCGCCTGCAGGCTGCCGAGGTCCTTGGCGGAGGTCACCTGACCGGAGTCGAGCCGCTTCTGGTCTCGGTCGGCGCGGGTGCGGACCTGGTCGACGTCCTGCTCGGCCTTCTTCTGCTCCCGCTGCAGGTCGCCGACCTCCGTCTCGGCCGACACGATCGCGTCGCGCAACTCGGTCAGGCGTCCCTCCAGCCGCTCGATCTCCGCCAGTTCGGGAAGCGTGCGGCGCCGGTGGGCCAGCCGGTCCAGCGAGGCGTCGAGCTCCTGCAGGTCGAGCAGGCGAAGCTGGGCTTGCGGTGCGGCTTTCAAAGTGCTCCTTCGTCGTGGAGGCGCCACGCGTCGGTGACGAGCGTGGACACCCGGGTCTCCAACTTGCCCGCTTCCGGTGAGGCCGCCGCCAGACGCCGCTCGGCGTCGGCGAGCCACGGCCATTCGGTCGCCCAGTGCGCGGCGTCCACCAGGGCGGGCCCGCCCTGCTCGACGAACTCCGACGCCGGGTGATGCCGCAGGTCGGCGGTGAGGTAGACGTCGACACCGGCGGCGCGCGCGGTGTCGAGCAGGGAGTCGCCGGCGCCCCCGCACACGGCGACGGTGCGGACGGTGCGGTCCGGGTCGCCCGCCGCCCGCACCCCCCAGGCGGTGGACGGCAGCCCGGCGGCCGCCCGTCCGGTGAACTCCCGCAGCGTGACCGGCCCGTCCAGCTCCCCGATCCGGCCGAGGCCGCGGCGGGGGTCGTCGTCGGCGGGGACCATCGGACGCAGCTCACCGGTGACGCCGACCGCCCGCGCGAGCGCGTCGGACACGCCGGGATCGGCCCGGTCCGCATTGGTGTGCGCGGTGTGCAGCGCCACCCCACGGGTGATCATCCGGTGGATGAGCCGCCCCTTCGGCGTGGTCGCGGCGACCGAGTGCACTCCGCGCAGCAGCAGCGGGTGGTGCGTGACCACCAGGTCGGCGTGCCACTCCAGCGCCTCGTCGATCACGGCGGCCACCGGGTCGACCGCGAACAGCACCCGGCGGACCTCCTGATCCGGGTCGCCGCAGACGAGGCCGACGGCGTCCCAGGACTCCGCCCACGCCGGCGGATAGAGCTCCTCAAGAGCCGTGATGACATGGGATAGGCGCACGTCCCGCAGGCTACCGCGCCGAGCCGCTCCCAACGAGCCACCGAGCTTCACCGCAAGGCGCCCGCGTCTGAAACGATGGGCCGGGGACAGCAGACGAGGGACGACCCGACCGAGGGGAGAATGCCATGTCGGCTTCCGGCGCCGCCGCGGAACCGGAGCCCATCGTGCCCACCGCAGCCACCGAGCCCACCGCCGGACGTCCGTACATGCCCGGCTACGGCATCGCGGGACCGGACGAGGGAAGCGGCCTGCTTCCGTGGTCCTGGGCCGAGGAACGGCTGAGGGCCGCGCGCAACTTCTGGCTGTGCACGGTCCGGCCGGACGGACGCCCCCACGCCATGCCGGTATGGGGAGCCTGGTCCGGTGAGGCGCTGTTGTTCAGCAGCGCCGTCCCGTCGCGCAAGATGGTGAACCTGCGGGCGAACCCGCGGGTGGTGGTGACCACCGAGGAGGCGGAGAACCCGGTGGTCGTCGAGGGGCTCGCGGAGGTCCTCACCGAGCAGAAGGACCTCCAGCGGTTCATCGACCTGGTCAATTCCAAGTACGCCACCCGATATCGTGTGGACTTCCTGGACCCCGAGGTGAACGCCACCGTCGCGGTGCGGCCACAGACGGCGTTCGGGCTCCGCCAGGGAGACTTCACCGGTTCTCCCACCCGGTGGTCGTTCACGCCCTGAGCGTCCGCCGGGATCAAACTGGACACTCATCGCGTTGGAGAGTGCGTGAAGTCACCCTTTCGCCGCCGCAAGCGCGTCAAGGGCCGCGCCATGGGCAACCGCCCCGAGCCGGCCGAACCGGAGATCGTCGAATGGCCCCGTGAGGGGACCGGCAGGTCGTCCCTGATGGGCGCGATCCGCGGCGACGGTGAGACCGGCGCCGGGTTCGGCGGAGGCATGTTCGAGGACCTCGCCTCCGCGTTCGAGGGTTCGAAGAAAGTCAAGGTCGAGGAGCAGGAGCGGCAGCAGATCCTGCGCCAGGACGACCATGAGCAGACCGGCTCCGGCTCCTCCCGCGACGACCTGGACTCCGGCAAGATCCGCATCCGCCGCAACCCGCCCGCGGAATAATCGTGTCCGATTTTTATCGAACATAGGTTCGAAGGCGGGTTATCCTGACCGCGTGAGCACCTACGTTCCACCCGGCTGGCCCTCGCAGGTGCACCCACCGGGCACCGAGCGGTTCGAGGACACCGCCATGGCCTGGCTGCTCGAGCTCGTGCCGCCCGAGTACCGGCGCTACGGCGTCCTCCGCCGCTACCCCATCGTGCTGGCCCGCATGGCCCGCCAGCACGTCGCCGCGTCCGTCGAGGCGGCCCGCGAGGGTTTCCGCACCGCCCGCGTCGATCTCGGGGACGCCGTCCCGCCGCACGGCGTGGAGGCCGTCCTGGAGACCTACCGCCGCGAAGGCGCCCGCCTGGTCGCCATCCTGGAGGCCGTCGAACTCGTCGAGACGGCCCTGCGCGGCCTCGCCGAGCCCGACGACCCCGCCCACCGCCGCCCCTTCACCCCCAAGCTTTGACCATTCCGTTGACGCTGAATCGCGGCGTGCGCAAGCCTTGAGCTGATCCTGACGGGAGGGTTCCGGTGAGCGCACCACCTGGGTGGTACCCAGATCCGGAGTGGATGGGCCGCGAACGCTATTGGGACGGAGAAATCTGGACGGATCAGTCACGCCCGTACGCGACCCGCTCCCGAACCCACCGCCGCCCCGGCGGCCCGCCCCAGACCGCGCCGCCCGCGTCCAGACCCGCCCCTTCCCCGGCGCCACGAGAGCCCGCCCCACAGGCACCGCCTCTCCAGCCCGCGCCCACTCCGCCCCCGCCCCCGCAGGCACCGCCTGAACCTCCCCCGCCCCCGGCCCTCAGCGAGCCACCGCGGGCAGCACCGCCCGAAGCACCCACGCCGCAGCAACCGGCGCCGCAGGCTGTGCCACAGCAGCACGCGTTCGCCCAGCCGCCGCCGTCCAGCGCACCGCCGCGGCCGCCGGCTCCGGCTCCGCAGGTGCCGCCCAGGGCCGCTGAGGGGCAGGCGGCCTCCGCTCTCGGCGGGTGGATGCGGCCAGGGTCGGCGGGCACATCAGCGCAGGCGTCGCCGGCCGCCGGGGCGGGGGCGGGGGCGCTCGACCTTCCGCCGTCGCGGGTTCCGGGGCCCGTGGTACAGGCCGGTCAGGAGGTCCAGAAGCAGGACGGTCACGGTGGGCCGGGCGAGGTGGGGCGGTTCCTGCCTCCGGGGCGGCCGCAGGAGGCACCGTCCCATGGGGCCGGGGTCCGGGTCGGGCTGATCGTGGCGTGCGAGGCCGTTCTCGTGGCGGCCGCCGCGTTCGGGTCGTCCCTGGTCTGGCCCGTTTGGGGTGCGGTCGCGGTCGTCGCCGTGTGGGCGGTCCTGCTGGCGGCGCCTCTGGCCGCTCCGCGTGCCTACGGGTATCGCGATCCGGTGGACGCCGAGCGCGGCCGGCTGGAGCAGTCGTGGCGGAACGTCCAGCGGCGCGCGGGGGCCGGCGCGTATCGGCTGGTCGTCGTCGAGTCGGAGGAACTGAACGCCTGTCAGCCGTTCGGGCGGACGGTCGCGGTCACGTCCCATTCGGCGCGTTCGCTGCCGCCCGGACGGCTGGAGGCCGTGCTCGCCCACGAGCTGGGGCATCTGCTGGGGTGGCGGGCGGTGCCGGCGTTCGTCCACGCGCAGGTCACGTTGCCGAGCCGCGCGCTGCGGCGCATGCTGCGCTGGTCGTGGTCCCCGATCGGCCCGATGTGGAAGCGGGCCGTCGCGTGGCACCGGCCGATCGGTTTCGTGGCGGTGTTCCTCCTGACCGTCCTGGCCGCGGCGGTCACGGTCGTGGTGGCGTTGCCGGCGGCGGTCGCCTTCGCCGTGGCGTGGGCCGCGCGCCTGCCCGGCGGGCGCGGGGAGGCGCGGGCGGACGCGGCGGCGGTGCGGCTGGGGTTCGGTGCCGAGCTGGTCGCGGCCGTGGAGCACCGCATCGAGCATGCTCCGCACGGGTTGCCGCTGCCGCTCGTCCGGCGGGCTCAGGGGTTGCGGCGGCGGCTCGGCTGAGCGGATCAGCCCTTGCCGCCGAACAGCGGCGGCGGTCCGGAGCGGGGATCCCCGGGCGGGCGCGGCCCGGTCTGCCCGCCGGGCGGCGGGCCCGGGTCGGACGGCAGGGGCGCCCGCGGCGGAGGCGGGGCGGGCGGGGCCGCCCACCGCGGCGGCTGCTGTGTCAGGGGTCCGTGCGAGGCCGGGGCGGGGCCGGGGACGGCCTGCGGGGGCGGGGGCGGGTCCGGGAGGGGGCCGGTGGTCACGCGGTCCAGAGTGATGATCGCGGGGTCGCATTCGACGGGCGTGACGGTGCGGCCGCCGCCGGGAGCGGACACGACCACCAGCAGGGCGTGGTCCGGGAGGTGCTGGAGGGAGACGGGTTCGACGGCGTACTCGTACACGCGCTGCGTGGTGTCGGCGTCGCTCCAGTTGGTGCCCTCGGCGAAGGAGTAGGCGGCCGACCAGTTCCGGGACGTCGACGTGGCGATCCCCTCGGTGTCGCTGGTGCTGGTGCCGCCGCCCCGGTTGCGGCCGCGCTGGTAGGAGGTGGAGCGGTCGGGGAACAGCCCGAACATCTCGCCGCCCGAATAGCTGGTGCCCGACGAGCGGCTCGTCCCCCAGTTGCGGGACGTGCCCGTCGTGCGGCTCGTGCTGCGGGTGTCGGAGTCGCCCTCGCCCCGGGTGTCGGTGGAGGTGTGGGACTCGTTCCCGCCGACGTTCTTGGTGATCTGCGACAGGACGAAGCGGTGGTCGCGTCCGATGAAGTCGGCGGCCCGGGTGGCGTCCTCGTGGTTGCCGAGCCGCATGAACGCGACGGCGCCGCCGCCGATCATCTCCGCGGACGTCTCCCGGAGCCGCCGGAACAGCAGGGTCAGCGGGACGCCGCGCCGCTCGCACGCGTCCGACAGCCGTTCCAGGTGGCGGCGGGCCAGTTCGTCGGCGCCGGCGACGACCAGGGCGGGCGTCGAGTCGTAGGACGCGGTGATGCGGTGCGTGACCCACTGGACGATCAGGTCGGTGAGCAGTTCGGAGCGGACGTTGCGGGCCTGGCTGTCCAGCGCGATGCACGTCAGGTAGCCGACGCCGTCCTCGGACGGCTCCGTCCCGAGGTTCTCCAGCGGGTGCACGTAGGACTCGATCCGCGACAGGTTCGCGTGGGCTTGGCGCCGGTACTCGACGGTGAACAGGTCGCTCGCGATGTGCCGCCGCTCTTCGCGGGTCAGCAGGTCCCCGTCGTCGGGTTCGCCCATCAGGGCGCGGAGGGCCGCCCCGATCCGGCCGAGGGTGATGGTGCCGCCGAGGGCTTCGCACACTTTGGTCAGGATGCGGCCGTCCATGCTGCGGTCCGCGCGGGCGGCGTCGGGGGTGCCTCCGTGCATGGATTCGACGATCGCGTCCACGAGGTCTTGCGGCGACATGTCCGTCAGGAGGGTGGACGAGGCCTGGCGGCTGGGCAGCAGTTGCGCGTCCACCCCCATCCAGGCGGCCTGGGACAGTTCGACCAGTTCACGGCTGACGACCTCGCGGGACAGGTCGAGCACCAGGAGCGGCTGCACGGCGAGGGTGGACGTCCCGTACGTGGTCAGCAGCGCCTCCCACGCCCACAGGGTCCCGCCGAACACGTCGAGGCGGCGACCGGGCCGCGGGGCCGCGCCCCATTCGGGCAGGCCGTCGAGCCGCGCGCGCTCAGCGGCGTCGTGGGCGTGCTTGCGCGACTGCCAGTGCCGCGCCTGGTCCTGGTAGCCGTTCGTTATCTGCTGCTGGGCCAGCTCGTACGCCTGCCGGGCGTGCTGCCGCTGCCGGACGGCCCACCATGTCAGCGCCGTGCCCGGTCCCGCGGCGATGACCGCGAGCAGCAGCGACCCGATCGGGACGGTGGCGTCCCCGGCGGAGCCGCCGGCGGAGCAGGCGGCGAACAGCAGCAGGAGGGCGCCGATGCCCCCGCTCACCGGGAACGTCCGGCTCAGGCGGCGCTGGGCGGCCTGCTCGGTCTCGGTGACCCGGCGGGCCAGGTAGTCCGGCAGCGCCTGCTGCCGCGGGGGCGGCTCCGGGAACGGCCGCAGGAACCACCAGCGGTCCCGGAAGATCCAGCCGAGGCGGGGTTCGGGGCTGAAGAGCCGGTCACGGCGCGACAGCAGGTTCTCATGATCGACCGGTCCACCCCTCACGACGCTGAACCCCCGTTCTGCTCGGGTGCCGACTCGATCGTCACGCCCTGCGGGGAATGCGCGGCGATGCGCGAACCACCCAAGCAGATTGACAGGGGACTTGTCAGGTCCTCTGCCCCGAATCGGCCTTCCCAAGGGCGGGCTTGCTCAATAGCCTGACTGCCCGTGATGGTGGAGCGGGACGGAGCCGCAGGGCGGGGCGGGGCACTGGAGCGGCGTGTCCGTCCGCCGGTGCGGGCGCCGGGCCGGGGAGGACGGCGGTGATGGCGCGAACCGAGTCTTATGTCTCGGTCGACATCGAGGCGGACGGGCCGGTTCCGGGGCCGTACTCGATGCTCAGTTTCGGGATGGCGGTGTGCGGGACGTTCGACGGGACGCGGTTCACGGCGCCCGACCCGTCCGAGAAGACCTTCTACGCGGAGCTGAAGCCGATCAGCGATGATTTCGACCCGAAGGCGCTGGAGGTGAGCGGGCTGGACCGCGGGCGGCTCGTCCGGGAGGGCCGCGATCCGGCGGAGGCGATGAGCGAGGCGGCCGCGTGGGTCAAGACGGTCTCCGGCGGTGCGCTGCCGGTGCTGGTGGCGTACCCGCTCGCCTATGACTGGATGTGGCTGTACTGGTACTGGATGCGGTTCACGTCGCGCTCGCCGTTCGGGCATTCCCGTCATCTCGATATCAAGACCCTCTACGCGGCCAAGGCGGGGGCGATGGTCGCCCAATCGACGAAACGGCAGATGCCCGCCGCGCTGCTGTCGGCCCGCCCGCACACCCATAACGCGCTGGACGATGCCCTGGAGCAGGCCGAACTGTTCCAGAACCTGTTCCGCTGGGGCGGCTGATCATGTGGGACGTGGTGCGCGGCCTGCCGGTGTGCCGGCTGCTGGAGGTGCCGCGGCGGGACGCGGCGGACGGGCGGGACGAGTGGCGCGACCAGCGGCTCGCCGCGCTCGTGTCGGCGTACCACGCGGGCGGGGAGCCGGTGCTGGTCGGCTGGCGGCGCGCGCTGGCGTCCGGTCCGACGGAGGTGTTCGTCGGCGGCGAGGGGCTCCTCGCCGACCGTGACGGCGCGTCGGCGACGCTGAGCCTCCCGGCGGGCGGACGCGGTGTCATGCTCCCGCACGGGATCGCCGAGGACTCGATGGCGCACTGGGTCGGCATCGGCGCCATCGCCGACGGCCTCCTGGTGGACGGCCCGCTCCCGAACGACGGGGCGCCGGACGAGCCCGCGAGGCCGTCCCTGGAGGACGGTCTGCTGTCGGTGTGGATGCAGCCGTTCGCCTGGATGCTGGTCGCCGAGCCCGTGACGGGTCCGGAGACCGAACGGCTGGCCGACGACCTGGCCGACCGGCAGCAGCGCGCCCAGTCGATGGCGGAGCTGTCGCCCGAGGACTCGGTCGCCGCCGTCCGGATGGAGCGGCGGCACCGCGAGCTTCGCCAGGCGGCCACATCCGGCCTTTGGCGGGTTCATCTGATGGCGGGTGCGGCGACGCCGCGGGCCGCCGCGCGGGTGGCGGCGCTGGTGTGCGCGTCGGCCGACCTGAGCCGGCTGCCGTACGCGCTGGTCCCGGGGGCGGACGGGCCGTTCGAGGCGAGCACGCAGCTGGTGGCGGCGCTGGCCCGGCCGCCCGTCCGGGAGGTCGCCGGTGTCCGGTTCGCGATGCGTCCCGAGTTCGACGTGACGCCCGAGTTCGACGTCACGCCCGGCTCGGCGGACGCGGGCGTGCCGCTGGGACGGGTCCTCGACCGCAACCGCCGCGAGGTCGGGCCGCTGTCGCTGCCGCTGTCCAGCCTGAACCGGCACACGTTCGTGTGCGGCGCGACCGGCGCCGGCAAGTCGCAGACCGTCCGTTCGCTGCTCACGGCCGCCTCGCGCGCCGGGCTGCCGTGGCTGGTGGTCGAGCCCGCCAAGGCGGAGTACCGGCTGATGGCGGCGCGGCTCCCGGACGCGGAGGTCGTCGCGATCCGGCCCGGTGACGCGGACGCGATCGCCGCCGGGATCAATCCCCTCGAACCGGCCACCGGCCCCGACGGGCGGCCGTTCCCGCTGCAGACCCACGCCGACCTGCTCCGTGCCCTGTTCCTCGCCGCGTTCGACGCCGACGAACCGTTCCCGCAGGTGCTGTCCGCCGCGCTGACCCGGTGCTATGAGCGGCTCGGCTGGGACCTGGCGCTCGGAGAGCCGTCCCTTCCGGGGACGTCCCCCCGCTACCCGACCCTCGCCGACCTGCAGGCCACCGCCGAGCAGGTCGTCAGCGACATCGGCTACGGCCAGGAGATCACCGACAACGTCCGCGGGTTCATCCGCGTCCGGCTGTCCAGCCTCCGGCTCGGTACCACCGGGCGGTTCTTCGAGGGCGGCCACCCGATCGACTTCGGCGCGCTGCTCTCCCGCAACGTCGTCCTGGAGATCGAGGACGTCGGCGACGACCGCGACAAGGCGTTCCTGATGGGCACCGTGCTGGTGCGGCTGGTCGAGCACCTGCGGATGCAGCAGCGTCAGGGGGGTTCGGCGGGGCTGCGGCATCTGAGCGTGTTCGAGGAGGCGCACCGGCTGCTGCGCCGCAGCGAGGAGGCGGGACCCGCGTCCCACGCCGTGGAGACGTTCGCGAGCCTCCTCGCCGAGATCCGCGCGTACGGCGAGGGGCTGATCGTGGCGGAGCAGATCCCGTCCAAGCTCGTCCCGGACGTCATCAAGAACACCGCCGTCAAGATCGTCCACCGGCTGCCGGCGAAGGACGACCGGGACGCGGTCGGCGCCACGATGAACATCACCGAGGACCAGTCGCAGTACCTGGTCACCCTGACGCCGGGCGAGGGCGCCGTGTTCACCGACGGCATGGACTACCCGCATCTCGTCCGCATGCCGGACGGCTCCCACCTGGAGAAGGCCGCGCCGGTCGCGTCCCCCCGCGTCCTGGTGAACCCCCGGAGCGGCACCTGCGGGACGGACTGCCGCGACTCCCCCTGCACCCTCCGCGACATGCGCACGGCACAGCGCGCGTTGGACGAGCGTCCCGAACTCGTCCTGTGGGCGGAACTGGCCGCGGCCGCCCATCTGACCGGGTGGGGTACTCCCAATCCGCCCCTTTCCGTGCTTGAGGGGCTGCCCTCGCGACTCCGCGACTGCGCCCTCTCCCACGCCGTCGACGCCGCCGTCGCGGCCCGCAGCGCTCCCACCGAACTGGCCGGGCACCTCACGGGCGCTTTTCACGGTGCGCCTTGTATGGCGAACGAGTCCGAATACTTCGCCACGCCGTACCGCTGGTGCCTCGTCCTAGAGGAACTCCAGGAAGCGCACCAGGCGGTCCCTGACGCGGGCCGGCACAGCCGAAGCGATGAATGGACGTCCCTCTATGGACGCGTGATTCCGGGCGATACTCTCGTCGAGCAACTCTGTCACATCAACGCCTGGTGGGCCCGGGACCAACGCGACCTGGACGCCCGCACGATCGCCGTCTGGGGCACGACCGCGGCGATCGAAACCGCCGTGGGCGCCCTCCGCGCCGACTCCGACTGGCCCGACCGCCTCCGCGAAGCCGCACAGAATCTCCACATCTCGGACGGCCTGCTGGACTCCTACATCACGGGCGACTGATGCAGTATGGACTCCATGGGGATCTTGGAGCAGGTGGCACCGAATCTGGTCGACGTCCTCCGCCGCGACGCTTTGTGGATGGCCTGGAATACCATCCTGGCGTGGATTCCCGTGGGCCTGGCCTGGGCGCTCTTCCGTGGCGACCGCGTGTCGCGCTCACCCTTCTGGTGGGCCGGATTGACGCTATTCGTCCTCTTCCTACCGAATGCACCGTACGTCGTCACCGACATCGTTCATCTGCGCGGCGACATCCTCCAGGCCAACGACGGCGGCCCGGTGGTCAGCGTGATCCTGCCCCTTTACGCGCTGTTCATCGGATCCGGTTTCCTGGCCTACTATCTGGCGCTCCGCGCAGCACTCGGCCACCTCGCCCGCATCGGCCTGGGAGCGTGGCGGTTCCCGGCCACGATCGCGGCGCACGGACTGTGCGCCATCGGCGTCTTCCTCGGGCGGTGGGCCCGCCTCAACAGCTGGGAACCGGTCGCCGACCCGCACGGCACCCTCGAACGGATCCTCCTTCACCTCACCTGGACATGGGCGCCGGTACTGATCCTGGCCACGTTCCTGGTCACGTGGATCTGCCACTTCATCACCAGGGCGATCGCCGAAGCCTCGTTCGAGACCACCCTGAAGGGCGCGCGCTTCCTCCGCACGACCCTCACGTCCTGACCGGCACGCCCTGATCCCGCACGTCCTGATCCTGTACGCCCCGAACCGGCATGTTGTGAACCGGCATGTCGCGAACCGGCACCGTCAGGGTTGTGCCGGGGGCTGCTGACCCCACTGCTGGCCGGACGGCGGCGCCTGCTGCTGGTACTGCGGCTGCGCGGCCTGGCCGTACGGTTGCGCCGGCGGCTGCCCCGGGACGGGCGACTGGGCCGGTTTCGGACCGGCCGCGAGCTGGAACCCCACCCCGGCCAGCACGAACGCCAACCCGGCGACGATGAAGTTGAGCATCGTCGAGAGCTGCAGCGATATCTCGCTCTTGTCCTCACCGGCCTCGTCCACCTTCGCGCCGACGACGATCGTGCCGAAGAGCGAGAAAGCGATGATCAAGAAGCCGACGAAGCAAAGAATGACGAAGGGCGGGCTGATCTTCTTCCCTGACATGGCCTGCACGATACAGAGATCCCGCTTGTCACGGTCGCGCTCACCAAGCTCGCCCCGGCCGCGGGAACCGGGCCGGCGAAGCCGCGGCCCGCACATGCCCGTCACGCGATCTTCTCCAGGCGGTCGGCTGCTTCGGCGGCGCCTCCGGCGGAGGCGATGGAGGCCGCGACGCGTTCGGCTGCGGGGCGGTGCGGGCCGTCCGTGAGGACGGCGGCGAGGGCGGTCCGGAGTTCGTCCGGGCGGACGCGGGAGTAGCGGACGGCGATGCCCGCCCCCGCCGCCTCGACCTGGCTGGCGATCACCGGCTGGTCGTCCCGGTCGGGGGCCGCCACCAGCGGGAGGCCCTGCGAGAGGGACGTGCAGACGGTGTCGTGGTCGCCCTGGCAGACGACGGCGGAGACGTGTTCGAGCAGCTTGTGCTGCGGGACGTCGGCACGGACGAGGACGTTCGGCGGCGGGTCCGCCACCACGTCCGGGGGCGCCACGAGGATCGCCTGGACGTCCATGCCGCGGACGGCTTCGGCGGCGATCCGGAAGAACCGGTCGCCGGACGGGCCGTTCGCCGCACCCATGGTGACCAGGACGGAGGGGCGGCCGTCCAGCCGGTCCCAGGGGAACGCGCGCGGCGCGGGGCGGCCGAGCGCCGGGCCGACGAAGGCGAAATGGTCGGGGAAGACCGAGATATCGCCGATCAGCCCTCCCGTGGAGAAGACCAGGACGAGATGGTCGGAGAAGCGCAGGTCGAGCAGGTCGTCGACGCCGTGGTCGAGCTGGAAGCCGGCGATCTGGTCGCGGATCCACTCCTCGACCTTCGGCAGGGCGGCGAGCGGGCGGGTGAACTCGGCGGACGTCGCGGCGGAGGTCGCCCACGGGATCCCGCGGTGCCGGGCCGCGACGGGGGCGGCGAGGGCGAACTGGTCACAGACCACGACGTCCGGGCGGAAACGGTCGATCGCCTTCCCGGTGCCCGGCATCATCGCGTGCCCGAGCGGGACGAGGATGTCCCTCCAGAGGAAGCGGAGTGCGGCGAGGCCGCGCAGTTCCAGCCACTCGTCCCGGAGGCCGGGCAGGCGTTTCCCGAAGTCCTCCCCGACGGCGTCGATGACGCGGGAGCCGGGGCGGAGCCGGGGTTCGAGGGACGCCCGGTGGCCCGTCCAGGCGACCTTGTGGCCGCGGCGCGCGAGTTCGGCGGCGACGGCGGCGGCCGGCGCGACCGCGGCGGTCGAGGTGACCCCGGTGCCGGCCCCGGCGCCGGCGGCGGCCCCGGTTCCGGCGGGTCCCGCGGTGTTCGGGGGCACAGGGCCGCTCAGCGGCGGGACGGCGAACAGGAAGCGGCGTTCGGGTGTTCTCACGCGCCGGATGCCGGGGTCTCCGAGCAGGGACGGGACCTGCATGCGGCGGGCGCTCATCAGGCGGCTCCGGCGGGCGTCCGCGTGCCGGCGATGTGGTCCGCCACGTCCCCGACGGTCAGGTTCACGATCTGGTCGAGGTCCAGACCGGCGAGGAAGGCGGAGAGGTCGCCGGCGTCGCCGTGGCGGACGCGGAGCCGGTCGGCGAGGGCCGCGAACTCGATGCTCTCCAGGGCGAGGGCGTCGCTGAACGTGGTCTCCGGGCCGATCTCCACGTCGAGGAGGAACTCCTCCCCCACCACGTCTGTCAGCATCCGGACGACCTCGGACAGGGCGTCGTTCATGCTCGGGCCTCCTCCATGTCTGTTCCGCCCGCCTCGACCGTCCAGGCCACGACGTGTCCTTCGAGTTCGCGTGTCTCCACCGTCGTGACCGTGCCGTTGGCGGCGATGAGGAGCCGTTCGGCATCGGCGACGGTCACGACGAGTTCGGGACGGTCGGATCGGGTGATGTCCATCGATTGCAGTACTGCTTGTTCTGCTGCGCGTACGCGTGCGTCCTTCTCGTCTTGGGCCAGGCCGATGCCGGCCGGTTCGTCGCCGGGCCGTACCAGGGCGACACCCAGTTCGGCGTCTGAGGCGATGGAGATGGCGAGGGGTTCATCGAACGGTCCTGTCACCATAGGCCCGTCGTGGACGGTGAGTTCCGCCGGGAACAGGGGCCCGTGGCCGTTGCGCCACAGGTGGTCCCGGACGGCGTCCTTGGCCGCGATCCGCCCGAGGAGCCATGGGCCTTGGGCGAACGGCGGGAGAGCCTCGTATTCGGCGCGTTCGCCAGCGCAGAGGTACTGGCGCATGAGGAGGTCGCGGGACGCGGTGCCGTCCCAGCGTCTGCGGGCCAGGCACCAGCCGCCCGGCTGCGGTTCGCCTGTTCCGGATACTTCGGCCGTGAACTTCATCCGCCAGAGGGCTTCGTCCGTGTAGTAGCGGTGAGTGGTCCATCCGTCGACGCGTGCCCACAGCGTCCCGTCCTCACGGACCAGTTCGGCGGAGCAGCGCATGGTCGTGTCGGTCAGGGACTGGTTCCAGACGGTCGTCTCCAGGTGTTCGCCTGTGGACGGCAGTGGCCCGTACAGGGCGAGCCGTTCGATTCCGACCGGGAACACGGTCTGGTTGGTGTCGCCGTACACCTGGATCCAGTGGCCGCAGAGCTGCCCTGCGCTGTCCAGGAGCGCGCCTGGTGTGGGCAGTGACGTCAGGACGGCGCGTATACCGTCCTCTGCGAGAGCCGTGATCTCGGTGATGCCGCGGAAGAGGGGGCCGTGGAACATCCAGCGTTCCTCGTACAGCCGTTGCGCGCTGACGATGGGCGGACCTTCGATGGTCAGCGGCGTGCGGTCCGGCGCGGGCGGCACCGGGTAGTGCTCAGCGAGCAGCACCGTCCCGTCCGCGTGCCCTTGGACGATGACCTTCACCTTGCGCGGCCGGTCGCCGCCGATGACGTAGGCGCTGACATCGGCGGTGGTCGGCGGGGCGGCCACGACCCAGCGGACGGCGCGGACGTCCTCGAAGCCGACGACGGCCATGTCGGGCAGCAGTTCCCGGGCCGTGTCGGCCATGACCTCCAGCAGCGTCGTCAGCGGAACGATCGGAAACCTGTCCGACATGTCGGGCCAGCCGGTGGCCTGCGGGAACACGCAGTGATCGCGCAGGTACGGCATCGAATCGAGCGAGAAGACACGCGAGACGGACAGTTCCTCCGCCACCGGCGGCACCTCGCCGGACGGCGCGGACGCCGGCCCGCCGCCGAGCGCCTCCAGGACCGACTGCGCCCCGGTCGCCGCGTCGTTGAGCAGCGCCTCCAGCTCGGCCACGACCGGATCGTCGGCCGGCAGCGGCGGGACACCGGACGTGAGGCGGACGGGCGCCACGGCACCGTCCAGCCGGACCAGCGGCGTCCCGAGATCGAGGGCCATGCCCGTGGCGGGCGCGGGCGGCGGCGACGCGCCGTACCCTTCGGCCCACAGCGCGGCGACGACGCGGCGGAGCTGAGCCATCCCGTCCCGGTTCGGGACGTTGACGGCCATCGCGAGGTGCTCGCGGCCGCCGAGCCGGTCGGCGACGAACCCCGTGAGACTCCCCGGTCCGACCTGCACGAACGCCCGCACGTGGGCCGCGCCGTACAGCTCCTCGATCAGCTCGCTGAACCGGACGGGTTCGAGCAGGTGCCGGACGGCGAGGTCGCGCACGCCGGCGGCCGAACGCGGGTACGGCGCGACGGTCGTCGCCGACCACGGCGGCACGCTGGGCTCGTGCACGTGCAGAGCCTCGAACGCGTGTCGCACCTGTTTCTCGTACGCCTCGGCCAGCGGTGTGTGGAGGCCCGTCCGGAACGGCAACTCCTGCCCGAGGACGCCCTCGGACGCGAGCCGCCCGAGGATTTCGCGGACCTCCCCGGCCGGGCCGCAGATCACCGACTGGTGCGGGCAGTTGTCGTGACTGACGAGAACATCGGAACGTCCGCCGGCCGCCTCCTGCGCCTGGGCCGCACCGCAGCCGAGCGCCGCGTACACGACGTCCTGGACATCCAGGGCGTCGCCGTCGAGGGCGCGGACCAGCGCCTCGGCGGCACCGGCGTCGAACATCCCGGCGGTGATCGTGGCCGTCCACTCGCCGAGGCTGTGACCTGCCACGACGTCCGGTTCGACGCCGAGTTCGGCGAGGGCCGAGGCCAGCAGGCGGCCGACGCCGATGATGTCGGCGGCGTGGCCCGCCAGGTCGGTGCGCCCGGTCGGCTCGGGCCGGGGCAGCCCGAAGTGCTCGGCGACATCGTCCACGCGGGGGTCGAAGGCGGGTTCGAAGCCGGGGAACAGGAACGCCAGCCGCCCGTCCTCCGCGAGGAGCGGGCGGGGTGAGAACCACACGTCGCTGCGGCCCCGCCAAGCGGTTCCGCGCTGGACGACGGCTCGCGCCAGGTCGAGCCTGCGCGGCGTCGGCGCGACCACCGCGAGCCGGCACGGAAGGTCGGGGACGTCCCGCGGCGCCTGCGCCAGAAGCCTCTCGTCGGGGGCGGCCAGGGCGTCGGCGAGTTCGTCGGTCGTGCGGGCCGCCAGCCGCAGGACGACCTCGTCCGACGGCGGCGTGTCGAGCCGCCGGGGCCGTCTGGCCCGCCGGACGCCGCTCGACGGCGGCTCCTGAAGGACCAGATGGGCGTTCGCGCCGCCGAACCCGAACGCGTTGACCACGGCCCGCCGCGGCCCGTCCCCCCGCCCCCACTCGGCGGCCTCCCGCACGAGGCGCAGCCTGCCGTTCTCCAGCGCCGGGTGCGGGTCGTCCACGTGCAGCGTCGGCGGCAGGACACCGTCGCGCAGCGCGAACGCCGCCTTGATCAGCCCGGCGATCCCGGCGGCCGGCATCGCGTGCCCGATCATCGACTTGACCGTGCCGAGGCCGATCGGCGGGCCGCCCGTCCCGAACACCCGGCGCAGTGTCGCCAGCTCCGCCTCGTCGCCCGCCGGGGTCCCGGTGCCGTGCGCCTCGACCAGCCCCAGCGCGCCGGGCGCCGCCGGGTCGAGGCCCGCGTCCCGCCAGGCGCGCTCGACCGCGAGGACCTGCCCTTCCACGAGCGGGCTCATGATGCTCGACGCGCGGCCGTCGCTGGACGACCCGGCGCCCAGGATGACCGCGTGGACCCGGTCACCGGCCCGCTCGGCGTCCGACAGCCGCTTGAGCAGGACGACCCCGGTGCCCTCCGCCAGGAGCGTCCCGTCCGCCGCCCGGTCGAACGGCCGGATCGTCTCGCTCGGGCTCAGCGCGCGGAGCTGGCAGAAGACGCTCCAGACGGTCGCGTGGTGGGCATGGTGGACGGCGCCGGCCAGCATCGCGTCGGCCTGCCCGCCGCGCAGCGCCCGCACGGCGTGCTCGACCGCCAGCAGCGACGACGCGCATGCCGCGTCCAGCGTGTACGCGGGACCGTGCAGGTCGAAGCCGTGGGCGATGCGGGACGCGGCGAAACTCGGAACGAGCCCGATCGACGCGTCCGGGCCGTCCGGCCCCAGCCGCTCGCAGAACGCCCGCCGGATCTCGTCCAGCCGCTGTTTCCCCAGTTCCGGCACCAGCTCGGCGAGGATCCCGGTGACCTGGTGGGACGTCCTCACCCGCTGATCGAACCGTGCCACGCCCGGCGTGATGTATCCGCCGCGTCCGATGACGACGCCGATCCGGGCCCGGTCGGGCAGCCGCTCGTCGCCGCCCGCGTCCGCGATCGCCTCCCCGGCGGTGCGCAGCGCGAGAAGCTGGTCGGGTTCCATGCCCGGCACCGCCGCCGGCATGATCCCGAACCGCGCCGGGTCGAACGTGGCCAGCTCGTCGACGAACCCGCCGCGCCGGCAGTAGAACCGGTCGCTCTCCGGGGCCCGCCCGTATGCGCCGGGGTCGTAGTAGAGCGCGGGATCCCACCGCCCCGCGGGCACCTCGGTGATCGCGTCGAACCCGGCCAGGATGTTGCGCCACAGCTCGGCCGCCGACCCCGCGCCGGGGAAGACCGCCCCCGCGCCGACGATCGCGATCGGCTCCCGAGCGTCGCTCACCGGACTCCCCTGGCGGACACAGGCCCGGTGGACATGGGTTCGGTGGGGACGGGCCCGGTGAACACGACGTGCGTCTCATCTCCGTGCGCGATCTCGCGCAGCAGTGCCGCCGCACACGCCTCCGCCGCCGCCTCCGCCTCGACCGGCCCCTCACCACGTCCTCGTGCCGATTCGCGGGCCGGTTCGCTTCGCGCCCACGTGTCCCAGGCGGCGACGAGCACCCGCCCGCGCAGCCGCGTCCGCCAGACATGCGCGAGCGCGCCGCACGCGTCGCCCGCGGCCGCTTCCGCGACCTGCCCGCGGCCGCCGCGCACACCGGCGATGCCGCCGAGGACGACGAAGAACCCGAGGTCCGGCTCGACCGCCTGGGCGAGCGCGCACGCCCCGTCCACCTTCGTCCGGTAGACGCGCTCGAACGATTCGGGTGTCATGTCCCGGACCAGCCGGCTCTCGACGAGCCCGGCGCCGTGGACGACCCCGTCGAGCCGGCCGTGCCGGGCATGGACGTCGCCGACGACGTCCCGCACGGCCTGGGCGTCCCTCACGTCCCCCGCGTGGTACCGGACGGACGCCGCATGCTCCCGCAGCGCGTCCAGGTTCCGGCGTGCCTCCCGGTCCGCCAGGATCCGCCGGACCGCCGCCTCGATCTCTCCGGTGTCCCCTCCGCCTCTCGCGACCAGTGCCCGCCGGAGCCCGGCCTCGTCCGGGACGTCCGGGAACGCGGGCTCGCCCACCGGCTCCGGCGTGCGTCCCATGACCTCGATGTGGCAGCCGCTCGTCCGGGCCAGTTCCAGCGCCACCCGCGCGGTGGCGCCGCGCGCGCCGCCGGTGAGGAGCACGACCCCGTCCGGCCCCGGCGGCGTGCCGGTCACCGGGGGATCGCTCGGCGGTTCCGCCGGGACCACGCTCAGGCCGTGCCGCAGGCCGCCCGCGTGCCCGACCACGACCGGCGCGTCCGCGTCCAGCAGCTCCGCCGTGATCCGCTGCGCGATCGCCCGCGGCGTGTCCTCGGTGTCGACGTCCAGCGCCCGTACGAGCACCTCGGGATACTCCTGCGCGACCGTCCGCGCCAGCCCCCGCAGCCCGGCGCCCGGCGCCGGATCGCCGATGCCGCCGCCGAACCGCCGCCCGAACCGCCCGCCGGCCCCGCTCGCGACGACCAGCCACCGCATCCCGCCGGCCAGCGCCCGCCGGATGCCGCCGTACGCCTGAGGCAGCACGCCGGTCGCGCCCGGCCGCAGCGCCGCCAGATGGATCAGCCCGTCGCAGGCACCGTCGACCTCGCGCGGCGTCCGCACCTGCGCGCCGTGCCGTGCGAGCATGGCGGCGAGTTCCAGCGCGATCCCGCACCCGTCGTCGACGACGGTGAACCGCCGCCCCGTGAACGCCGACCCCGATTCGGGCGGCACCGGCGGCGCGTCCAGCTCCACGACCCGGAGAACGTGCCGGACCGGCCCCGGCCGGGCGGACACCTCCGCCGGCGACGCGGCCGGGCCGTCCGCACGGGGCCCCACCGAGGAGTCGCTCTCCGTGGAGGGCGCGGGGGCTCCGGGGCCGGAGAGGGCCATGGTCTTCACGTGTGAGCTCGGCCGCGCCGGCTGCGGGACGGTCACGGTTTCGCCCGAGACGACGGGACGGGGCGCCGGGACCGGCGCCGGTGGTGCCGCACCCAGGTGGCGGAGGACGACCTCGCGCTGAGCGGCGATCAGTTCGCGTCCGGCTCGCAGGTATTCCAGGACGGCGGCCTCGGCGTCACGGTCGCCGCCTTCCGGGACGCGTTCGGCCGGGCGGAGCGCGTTGTCCGGGTAGCCGCCGTCGGCGGTGCGGACGAGGTGCCCGTTGACGAGCCAGCCGGGCGCCGGCGCGGGGGCGGCGGTGAGCGGGCGGGCGCCGCGTCCGGCGAAGAGGGGCAGCGGGTCGACGGGGACACCGGCGGCGGCGAGCCCGGCCAGGGTGCGCAGGAAGTGCGTGAGGCCGTTCTCGCCGGGGGCGTCGCAGCTCACGGCGGTGTGCGGGCGGTCGCCGAGGATCTTGCCGATGAACCCGGTCAGGACGTCTCCGGGGCCCGCCTCGATGAAGATGCGGGCACCCGCCGCGTACATGGCGTCGATCTGCTCGACGAAGCGGACCGGCGCGGCGATCTGCCCGGCGAGGGTGGCGGCGAGTCCGGCGGGGTCGGTGTCGTAGGGGGCGGCGGTCGCGTTGGCCCAGACGGGGAAGGCGGGTGAGCGGAGGTCGCGGCCGAGGAGGTCGGTGCGGAGGTCGGCGGACGCCGCGGCGACGAGGGGGCTGTGGAACGCGCACGGCACGGGGATGCGTTCGGCGGCGAGGCCCGCGGCGGACAGGGCGGCGAGAGCGCGGTCCAGGCCCGCGCGGGTTCCGGAGATCGTGACCTGGCGGGGCGCGTTGTGGTTGGCGATGACGACCTCGCAGACGCCGGAGAGCGTCTCGCGGACCTCGCGCAGGGACGCGGCGACGGTGGCCATCGCGCCCGGGTCGCCGCCCGCGGCGGCCAGGATCGCCTCGGCGCGGGCGGCGCTGAGTTCGATCATGTCGGTGTCGTCGACGACGCCGGCGGCGCAGAGCGCGACGAGTTCGCCGTGGCCGTGTCCGGCGGCGAGGTCGGGATGGACGCCGACGGCGGTGAGCAGGCGGTGGACGGCGAGTCCGGCGATGCCGAGGGCGGGCTGGGCGACCCGGGTGATCTCGGCCTGGTGGCGGCCGGTCTCGTCGGCCGTGAACGCGGCGGGCGGGAACATCGCGGGGGCGTACCGCCCCCCGGCGAGGCGGAGGAGGCGCTGGAGGCGCGGGAAGGCGACGAAGAGGTCGGCGAGCATGGCGGGCCGCTGGCTGCCCTGGCCGGGGAAGACGAACGCGACCTGGCCGGGCCCGCCGGACGGGAGGAAGACGCCCGGTGCGGGGCGGAACTCTCCGGCGAGCGCGAGTCCGCGGCGGAGGTCGTCCAGGCCGGTCGCCACGAACGCCGCCTGCACGGGCCCCTCCAGGGATGCGGCCGTCCGCGCGAGGTCGCGGAGCCGCGGCTCGCCGGCGGCCAGTTCCACGAGGCGGTCGATCTCCGCGCGGGCGGCGGGACGGTCGGCCGCGCGGATCACGAACAGCTCGGCGGGCCATTCGGCGAGCCCGGACACGGGCTCGGGCGCACCGCCGTATCCGGACAGGACGGCGTGGAAGTTCACGCCGCCCGCACCGGAGCCGCTCACCCCCGCGTACCGGTCGCCGGGACGTGCCGCCCACGGGCGCGCGGCGCCGCCGAACACGAACGGGCCGCCGGGTCTCCACTCGGGGCCGGGGCGCGACAGGTGCAGCGTCCCCGGGAGCACGCCGGTGTGCAGGGCGTACGCGGTCTTGATGAGCCCGGCGAGGCCCGCGGCGCAGCCGGTGTGCCCGATCTGCGTCTTGACCGATCCGAGCGTGACGGCCCCCGCGGCGGCGCCGGTGAACGCCGAGGCCAGGGCGGTGAGCTCCGCCCGGTCACCGGCTTGGACGCCGGTGCCGTCCGTCTCGATGAGGCCGATGCCGGTGGGTGGGACGCCCGCGCGTTCGCAGGCGCGGTCCAGCGCGAGCCGCCGCCCTTCGCCGTGCGGCGGGGTGGGGTCCGCGTCGCCGGGGGCGCGTCCGTCGGCGGCTCCGGCGACGGACTTGACGACCGCGTAGATCCGGTCGCCGTCGCGTTCGGCGTCGGCGAGGCGTTTGAGGACGACGCAGGCGACGCCTTCGCCGGGCGCGATGCCGTCCGCGGACGCGTCGAACGCGGCGCAGCGGCCGGACGGCGACAGCGCGCGGGCCGCGGCGAGCAGCAGGTAGTCCCGGACGCCGTTGCCGAGGTCGGCGCCGCCGCAGAGCACCATGTCGCTGGCGCCGGTGACGAGGTCCTTGCAGGCGGCGTCGAGCGCGGCGAGGGACGCGGCACCCGCGGCGTCCACGGTGTACCCGGCGCCGCGGAGGCCGAGGGCGCCGGCGATCCGTCCGGCGATCACGTTGGAGAGGACGCCGGGCAGGGATTCCTCGGTGGGGCGCGGGAGCCGCTCGTCCAGGACGGCCGGCACCTCGCCGAAGTAGGACGGGAGCGTCGCGCGCACCGCGTAGGCCGTACCGAGGTCTCCGCCGCCCCCGGCGCCGAAGAACACCGACGTGCTGGAGCGGTCGAACGGCCGGTCGGCGTATCCGGCGTCCTGGAGCGCGCGCGACGCGACCTCCAGGGAGAGGAGCTGGACCGGTTCGATGCTGCCGAGCGCGTGGGGCGGGATGCCGTACGCGTGGGGGTCGAACGGGATGTCAGGGATGAACCCGCCCCATTTGGACGGCGACCTGCCTTCCGTGGACGGGTCGTAGTGGATCCCGGGGTCCCAGCGCGTGACCTCGGTGACGGAGTCGGCGCCCGCGACGATGTTCGCCCAGTAGCCGTCGGCGTCGCGGGCGCCCGGGAAGACGCAGCCGATGCCGATGATCGCGATGTCGGCGGGACGGCCGGACGGGGTGGCCCCCATGATCCCGGCCCGGGGAGGGTCCCCCGGCTCTCGCCCGTACTCGCCCGTGTCCGCCGCCATGCGCTGCCCCCCGACGTCCCGCCCGGCCCGGCTCCCCGGCCCGGCGCGGCTCGCAACAACGGTGCGCCACACTACGGTCGGCGACCCGTCCGTTACCGGGACGACACACCCGAGTGCGCGCCGATGGCGGCACCGCAAAGAAGTCCGGACCGTCCCTTGACGTGGCGGAGACCTCCGGAGCCCGGCCGGGGAGGCGGGTCAGACGGGGACGGTGGAGCGGTGCGGGCGGATGCCGTGCCGGACGATGCCCTCGTCGAGCCAGCGGTCCAGGTGCCGCCACGTGGTCGCCTTGGCCGAACGTCCGGTCAGCACGCCCAGGTGGCCGCCGGACGCGACCTCGAAGCGCACCTGCGGCGCCCCGCCCAGCAGCCGGACGAGCGGCAGGACGGCCCGGACCGGTGCGAGCGCGTCGCCGCGTCCCGCGATGGCCAGTACCGGCACGGCGACCCGGCCGAGATCCACCCGGCGGCCGCCGATCACGGCGGTGCCGCGCATCAGCGCGTTGTCCTGCAAAAGGGTCCGGTAAATCCGTCGTGCGGCATGTCCCGGATAGGCGGACATCATCTCCGTTAAATGATCGACGGCCTCGGCCTGAGCCAGGACATCGGCGTTGTGAAGGCTGGTCAGCATCCTGCCGGGACGAAGAATGCATTTGTCTATTCCGGTGACCTGGCAGACCCGTTTCACCAGTGGCCCTGGAAGGCCCCCGAACATCTGCCCCATCAGGTCCGCCTCCGCGCCGCGGCCGAGGCCGAGCAGCGACCGCAGCGGCGCCGCGCGCCGCACCGCGTCCGCGTCGACCGGCGCGGCGATCACGGCGACGGACGCGATCGGCAGGCCGGGCCCGTCGGCGGCGGCCAGCAGCGAGAGGATGCCGCCGAGACACCAGCCGACGAGCTGGACGGGCTGCCCGCCCGCGTCCCGGCTGACGGACCGGATCGCGTCCGGCAGCACGTCCCCGACCCACTCGTCGAGCCCCAGGTCACGGCCGCCGCACCCGGCCGGCGCCTCGTCGAGCAGGTAGCTGCGCCGCCCGGCCCGGACGACATGCTCGGCGAGGCTGCACCCCCGGCGCAGGTCGTAGCAGCGCGCCGGCGCCGCCGGCGGCGGGACCAGCAGCACCGGCGGCCCGGCCGGCACCACCCCCTCCGGCGGCCGGTAGCGGTGCACCGACCGGCGCGGCCCGCCGCCGATCGTCTCCGCCGGCATCGGACACAGATCGGCGACATGCCCGTACAGCGCCAGCTGAAGGAGATTTGACGTGGCGGCTCGCAAGCTTCGCGGGGAAAGGATCATTTCGTCATTATCCATCCACGTTCGACGGACACGCCGGGCGCGCATTGACCAAAGGCGGCCGTGCCTCCTCCACGGCCCCGTCAAGCCATTAGTACACTGGTCAGGGCCCGGTCGATATCGTCGGCTGTGAATCCTTCGTTAATTCGGATTGACAGCGCGCGAATTCTGCGGGCGAGGCCCGCTCCGCCGCCGCCGTCCCCGCTGGCTACTCTGGATCGTCGGGCACGTCGGCGCAGGCCGGGCGCCGGCCGATCGGATCGGTCGCCGTCCTCCCGGTGCGGACCGGCCGACGACCCGAGACGGTGATGCCCTGCCCCGCCCCGGTTCGACCACCGCATCAGGGGAACGGATCGAGGTGGACGCATGGAGGACGAGGCGGAGACGGCGATGCCAGCTCCTTACCTGACGGAGGTCTGCTGGTCAGGGTCTGCGCTGCGGCTGGCCGGCCGGGTCAAACCCAACGGCGCCGTCCCCCGGATCGAGCTCCTCCTGTGCGAACGCGGCGGCGGCAGGCTGCGCGTGCCCGCATCCACCGGGATGCACGGGAGCCTCGTCACGTTCGAGGCGCTCGTGGACGTCGCGATGATCGAGGGCGGCCATCCCCTTCCCGGCGGGCTCTGGGACGTGCACCTCTCGATCGGCGCACCGATGGAGACCACCGTCGTCCCGCTCGGGCGCGACCGCGACCCCGGCCTCGACGACTCGCCGCAGCGGCGTTTCCTGCCCGGCTCCATCACGGTCGTCGCCTACTTCGCCACCGGGGGGACCCTGGCGATCGACGTCGGCGGGCGTCCCCACGTCCTCGGATCCACCCTCCCCGAAGGGCTGGACTGGAACGAGCGGCGCGAGGAGATCATCGTCACCGGGCACCTCGACGTCCCGCGGACGGGCATGCCGTTCTCGGGGACGCTGATCCTGGAGGAGCGCAGGTCCCACCACTCCTACGAGGTCATCGCGATGCTGGAGGAACGTCCCGGCCGGCTCGGCTACACCGCCGCGGTCCCGGTGACGCGGGCGCTCATCGACGACCCGCTCCCCCGCGGGACGTGGGACGTCTCCCTGTGCCTGGGCTTTTCCGGGATGCACCGCGAGGTGCGGCTGCTGGCCCCGGAGGAACCCGTGGACGTGCAGGTGTGGCGGCGGTTCCGGCACGTCCGCGTCGTGTCCACGCGCACGCCCGACCCGCTGTCGATCACCGTCGGCCGCGTCTGAACGGGGCGTCCCACGAGAACGGCCGCGACGCCGCGACCACGGCCGACAGCAGCACCACCACGGCCGTTCCGCCGAGCAGGTTGACGCCGGACGTCGCGAGCGCCGCGTCGAGCGGGCCGTTCAGCGTCAGCGGCAGGATCGTCAGCAGCGCGACCGCGATCCCGCCGATCCAGGCGAACGCCCGGACCGGCCGCGCCGACGACGCCAGCAGCAGATGCATCAGCGCGGTCGCCTGGATCGTTCCCGCCATCGCGCACAGCGCGTAACTCGCCGCGGCGGGTTCCGCGGGGGTGTGCCGGCCCGCGAACACGGGGACGTCCACACCGGCCATCGTGCGCAGTCCGAGGGCCGCGGCGAACGCCAGGGCGCCGGCGGCCAGCGCGGCGAACCCGCCCGTCCACCACAGCGCACGCAGCGGTGGACCGGATCTCGCGGAGATCTCGTCGTGCAGCGCGACGAAGTCCTCGTACCGTTTCGGCGGGGCCTCCACGGGGCGCCGCCGCGCCGTGGAGGGACACCGGAACGATCGTTCCCAGGGCCTTGGCGCAGGGCGGCCGACGTGCCTGCCGGGCAGGCCGCCGGAGTACCGCCCGAATGACGAATCGGGCATGTTCCCTCCCCCGGTGCGAACGTAGGTGTGCTACCCGGCGCGGAAGGGTGGAACTCCCCCAAGCTCACATTTTGCCGATGTTTGGCGGGGTTGCCCGGCATGGCCGCAGGAGCGGAGGCGGCCGGAAAACGGCCGCCGGCGGCCCGGTGTGGGCCGCCGGCGGTCCGGTCAGACCTGGCCGGCCTTCTCCAGCGCCGCGCAGCAGGTGCCCGTGATCAGGCGCGCCACCACATACGGGTCGATGTTGGCGTTGGGGCGGCGGTCCTCGATGTAGCCCTGCTTGTCGACCTCGACCTGCCACGGGATGCGCACCGACGCCCCGCGGTCGGACACGCCGTAGCTGAACTCGCTCCACGGCGCCGTCTCGTGCATGCCGGTCAGCCGCCGCTCGATGTCGGCGCCGTAGCCCGCCACGTGCTCCTGCGCCTTCTCGGCGAGCGCCTCGCACGCCGTGACGATCGCGTCGTACCCCTCGCGCATCGCCTTGGTCGAGAAGTTCGTGTGCGCCCCCGCGCCGTTCCAGTCGCCCTCGACGGGCTTCGGGTCGAGGGTGGCGGAGACGTCGTGGTCCTCGGCGATGCGGTAGAGCAGCCACCGCGCGACCCACATGTGGTCGCCGACCTCCAGCGGCCCCGCCGGGCCGATCTGGAACTCCCACTGGCCCGGCATGACCTCGGCGTTGATGCCCGAGAGCTTCAGCCCGGCGGCCAGGCACGCGTCCATGTGCGCCTCGACGATGTCGCGTCCGAACACCTCGTCGGCGCCGACACCGCAGTAGTAGAAGCCCTGCGGGGCCGGGTAGCCGCGCTCGGGGAAGCCCAGCGGCCGCCCGTCCTTGAAGAACGTGTACTCCTGCTCGATCCCGTACCAGGAGTCCTGCGCCTCGTACTTCTCGGCGATCGGACGCAGCGCGGCCCGGGTGTTGGTCTCGTGCGGCGTGCCGTCCACGAGGTACACCTCGCAGAGCACCAGCTTGTCGTCCCCGCCGCGAATGGGGTCGGGGCACGAGAACACCGGCTTGAGAACGCAGTCGGAGCGGTCACCGGGCGCCTGGTTGGTGCTGGACCCGTCGAAGCCCCAGTCCGGCAGTTCGGCGCCGTCGGCCAGGATCCTCGTCTTCGACCGCAGCCGCGCGGTCGGCTCGGTGCCGTCGATCCAGATGTACTCGGCCTTGTAGCTCAAGGTGGGTCCCTTCGAGGCGTGTCTCAGCACGTTCAACCTGCCAATCAGGCATTTCGGACCTGTTGCCCGTTTGTGAACGCCGTGTAAACGCCCACGCGGGCGGCGTGAACCGCCGTTGCGGTGCGGCCCGGGGCGCCGGTCAGCCCTGGCCGGACGCGGGCTGGTCGCCGAGCAGCTGCGCGCGGACGCCGGCGAAGAACGCGACGAGGACGTCCACGCACTCCTCGATGTCGGGGTAGCGGCCGTCGAGGTGGCCGATCGCCATCGCCTCGGTCATGGACGTGACGCCGTCGGCGACCATCTCCAGCCGCAGCGCGCGCTCCGGCGTGTCCGCCGGGAGACCGGCGGCGACGAGATCCTCGACCAGGTGCGCACGGGTCACGGCGGCGCGGCGGCGGGCGGCCTCGCCCAACGGGGTGGCGCGGTCGAAACGGGTGCGGACGCTGAGCCGGAAGAACTCCGGGTGCGCGCACATCTTCTCGAGCGGGACGCGGAACGCGGCCCGGAGCCGCTCGGCGCTGCGGGGCGCGTCGCTGGACCGCTGCCGGGCCTCCCGGATCACGGGGCCGACCTGCCGGGCGGCCTCCTCGCCGAGCGCTTCGAGCAGGTCCTGCATGTTGCGGAAGTGCACGTAGAACGTGGACTGGGCGATGCCCGCACTGCGGCAGACGTTCCCCGTCGACAGACCCGCCTCGCCCTCGATGTCGAGGATGCGCAGCGCGGACCCGAGCAGCCGGCGCCGGGTCAGGTCCTTGGCCTCGCGCCGGCTCAGTGTCACATCGGGCATCGATCCCCCTGAACGGTTAATCCAACGATAGCCACACCGGCCATGGAATCAACCATGTCCCCTGCACAGCAGGCATGAATCAGTCGTTGTCAACCCATTGAAATCTCATTCGGTGATAGTACTATCGGCGAAAAGTCTGTGACCCCGGTCACGGAGAGGGGTTGTCGTGGGACTTGTGACGACACAGCGGCGGCGGCACCGGCGGCGCGCGGCCGCGGCCGGACTGGCACTCGCCACGTGCGCCGCGGTGACGACGGCGTGCTCGGGCGGCGCAACGTCCGGCGCCGGCTCCGGCCCGGAGGGGACACCGGTACGAGGCGGCAACCTGGTCTACGGCCTCGGCGCGGACGCCAACGGCTTCAACCCGATCACCGACTCGTTCGCCCCGCAGACCTACGCGATGGCCGGGACGATCATCGAGACGCTCACCACCGTCGACGCCGCCGGCCAGTGGCGCCCTCTGCTGGCCGAGTCCCTCGAGCCGAGCAAGAACGCCGCCCGGTGGACGATCAGGCTGCGCGAGGGCATCACGTTCTCCAACGAGCAGCCCCTCGACGCCGAGACCGTCAAGGCCAACCTGGACGCGCAGAAGGCCTCACCGCTGACGGCGGCGGTCCTCGCGCCGGTCAGCGGCATCGAGCTCGTCGACGCCCGAACCGTCCAGATCGATCTCGAAAGCCCGTGGGTGAGCTTCCCCTACACGCTGGCCAGCCAGATCGGCATGATCGTCCCGCAGATCGCGCTCACCGACCCCGACAAGGCGAGCCGGGAGCCCGTCGGCACCGGGCCGTTCATGTTCCAGAGCCACACCCCCGACAACCGCTTCATCGTGAAGAGGAACCCGGCGTACTGGCGCGAAGGGCTGCCCTACCTCGACCGTGTCGAGTTCCGGATCCTGCCGGACTTCCAGACCCGGGCGCAGACCCTGGAGTCGGGCGGCCTCGCCGCCATGGCCACCCAGCGCGACAACGACATCGTCAAGTTCGGCAAGCTCGCCGAGCAGGGCGCGTACAGGCTGTACCGGGTCGCGGGCATGTCGGTCCCCGAGATGGCCTTCATGCTCAACACCGCCGCCGGTCCGACGAAGGACCTGCGGGTCCGGCAGGCGATGGCCCACGCCACCGACCGCGACGCGTTCATCAAGACGCTGCGCTCCGGCCTCACCAAGCCCGCCGACGGCCCCTGGTCACCGGACTCCCCGTGGTACGTCCCCGGCGGCTACCCCGCGTTCGACCCGGCCAAGGCCAAGGCGCTGATCTCCGAGTACGAACGGGAGAAGGGGCCGGTCCAGATCGAACTGCTGAGCATTTCCGACCAGTCGTCGATGCAGAACGCCGAACTCGTCCAGGACATGTGGAAGAAGGCCGGCATCGACGTCACCATCCGGCAGGCCGACCAGGCCGACCTCATCCAGCGCGCCCTCATGGGGAACTACGGCGCGATCGTCTGGGAGCAGTTCAACCGGCCCGACCCCGACAGCTCGTACTCCTACCTGCACTCCAGGTTCGCCCAGCCGGTCGGCTCCATCTCCATCAACATGAGCCGGATCAAGGACGAGCAGCTGAGCGCCGCCCTGGACGCCGGCCGCGCCGCCTCCGACGAGGCGGCGCGCAAGAAGGCGTACGCGACCGTGCAGAAGCGCCTCCGGGCGGAACTGCCGTTCATCTGGGTCGACCACCTCTCCACCAGCGCGGTGGTCACCAAGCCCAACGTGCACGGCCTGGCGCAGTACAAGCTGCCGGACGGGTCGGCCGCCAAACCGCTCATCGGCTCGCCGACGCACGCGTTCGGCCAGATCTGGATGGGCAGGTGAGCGCCGGTGGCCGCGATCCTGCTGCGGCGGGGCGCGCAGCTGCTGTTCGTCCTGCTCGTCGTGTCCCTGCTCGCCTTCTGGATGATCACGCTGCTGCCCGGCGACCCCGCCACGCAGATCCTCGGCTACTCCGGCGACCAGGCGGCGCTGGCCGCGGTACGGCACGACCTCGGCCTGGACGAGCCGTTCTGGCGCCGCTACCTCGCCTGGCTCGGCGGCGTGGTCACCGGTGACCTCGGCACCTCCTACATCACCAGCACCCCTGTGACCGAGTCCCTCGCCCAGCGGCTGCCGGTCACGCTGGAACTGCTGCTGCTGTCCCAGGTGATCTCGCTGGGCCTCGCGGTGCCCGCCGGGGCGGCCGCCGCCCGCCGCGCCGGCGGCCTCCTCGACCGGACGCTCACCACGGTGAGCTTCGGTCTGCTGTCCACCCCGGTGTTCGTGTCCGGCGTCGTCCTGATCATGGTGTTCGCGGTGCGGTGGCCGCTGCTCCCGGCCACGGGATACACGCCCTTCACCGCGGACCCGGCCGGGAATTTGCGGTCGATGCTGCTCCCGGCGGTGACGCTCGCCGCCGCGCAACTCGCCGTCTACGCCCGGCTCCTGCGCTCCGACCTGATCGCGACCCTGCGGGAGGACTACATCACGCTGGCCCGCGCCCGGGGCCTGTCACCCCGGCGCATCCTGTGGAGGCACGCCCTGCGGCCGTCGGCGATATCACTGGTCACGGTGGTCGGGCTCAACCTGGGAGCACTGATCGGAGGCGCGGTCATCATCGAGACGCTGTTCGGGCTGCCCGGCGTCGGACGGCTCATCGTCGACTCGATCCTGTCCCGCGACTACCTGGTCGTCCAGGGCGGGGTGCTCGTCGTCGCGGTCGGCTATGTCCTGGTCAACTTCGGCATCGACCTGCTCTACGGGGTTCTCGACCCGAGGATCCGCCATGCGTCCTGAAACCGTCGCGGCCGCGCCGGACCCCGCGGCGAAGCGGCGCAGGCGGCTGGGCTGGGGCTTCCGGCTCGCCGCCCTGTGGATCGTCCTCGTGGTCGCCGCGGCCCTGCTCGCCGACGTGCTGCCCCTGCCCGACCACGACGCCACGCTCACCGGCGACCCCCGGGCGGCCCCCGGTCCAGATCATCCGCTCGGCACCGACGGGCTCGGCCGCGACATGCTCAGCCGCATCGTCCACGGCGCCCGGGTGTCGCTCGGCGTCGGCGTCGGCGCCGTCGTCCTCGGCCTGCTGATCGGCGGCCCGCTCGGCCTCCTCGCCGGCTACCGCCGCGGCCTGGCCGACCGGATCATCATGACGGGCAACGACATCCTGCTCGCCTTCCCCGCGCTGGTCCTCGCGCTGGCGGTGGTGGCCTTCGCCGGACCCAGCGTCCGCAACGTCCTGATCGTCCTCGGGCTGCTCGGGGTGCCCGCGTGGGTCCGGCTGATCCGCGGCGTGACGCTGTCCTTCGCCCGGCGGGAGTTCGTCACCGCCGCACGGGCCCTGGGCGCCCGCGGCGCCACCGTGATGTGGCGGGAGATCGCCCCGAACGTCGTCCTGCCCGCCCTCTCCTACGCGTTCACCGTGATGGCCGTCGTCGTGATCGCCGAGGGCAGCCTCGCGTTCCTCGGCCTGTCGGTGCGCCCGCCGACGCCCACCTGGGGCGGCATGATCAACGAGGGCCGCAGCACGCTGGACACGGCCGTGCACATCGTCCTCGTGCCGTCCGCCGTGATGTTCCTGACCGTCCTCGCGTTCAACCTCGTCGGCGACCGGCTCCAGGAACTCACCGGCTACCGGGAGAGCGGCCTGGAACCCGCACGCGCCCGTCGCCGGGCGGCCGCGCCGTCCGCTCCGCCCGCCCCCCGGCCGGACGGCCCGCCGCCGCTGCTCGAAGTGGCCGGCCTGCACACCGCGTTCCCCGCCCCCCGCGGGACGGTCCGGGCCGTCGACGGGGTGTCGTTCACCCTCGAACGCGGGCGCACACTCGCCATCGTCGGGGAGTCCGGCAGCGGGAAGTCGGTGCTCATCCGCTCCATCCTCGGGCTGCTCCCCGAGGCCGCCGCCCGCTCCGGCCGCGTGTACCTCGGCGACCGGGACCTCACCGGCACCGGACCGGACGGGATGCGCGGCGTCCTCGGCACCCGCATGGCCACCGTCTTCCAGGACCCGATGACCGCCCTCAACCCCGTCCGCACCATCGGCACCCAGGTGACCGAACCGCTCCGCGTCCACCTGGGAATGAGCCGCAGTCAGGCGCGCGAGACCGCCGAGAAGCTGCTCGCCTCCGTCGGCATCCCGGAGCCGCGCCGCGTCCTGCGCGGCTACCCGCACCAGCTGTCCGGCGGCATGCGCCAGCGGATCACCATCGCGATGGCCCTGTCGTGCGACCCCGAGGTCCTCTTCGCCGACGAGCCCACCACGGCGCTCGACGTCACCGTCCAGAAGCAGATCATGCGGCTGCTGCACCGGCAGCGCGACGAACGCGACATGGCGATGGTGCTGGTCAGCCACGACCTCACCGTGGTCGCCGAACACGCCGACGACGTAATCGTCATGTACGCGGGCAGGATCGTCGAGCAGGGCCCGGCCGAGGCCGTGTTCACCGCCCCCCGCATGCGCTACACCGAGGCGCTCCTGCGCGCCGCCCCCGACCTCACCGCCCCGAGCCACACCCGGCTCACGGTCATCGACGGGCGCCCGCCCGACCTCGCCGCCCCGCCGGCCGGCTGCCGGTTCCACCCCCGCTGCCCGTTCGCCCGGGAGCGCTGCAGAACAGACGAACCGCCGCTGCTTCCGGGCGGGGACGGCCGGTCCCACGCCTGCTGGTACCCGGCGGACGACATCGACGCGCGGCCGGCCGCCGCGGAAGGGAGCGTGCGGCATGGCGGGTAGCGGAACCGCGCACCTGCGCGACGACGCGGTCCTGCGCGTCCAGGACCTCACGGTCACGTACCCGGCCGGGCGGCGCACCGTGCACGCCGTGTCGGGCGTGAGCTTCGACGTGGCCAGGGGCGAGACGCTCGGCATCGTCGGCGAATCGGGCTGCGGCAAGTCCTCCGCCGCCCGAGCGATCATGCAGCTGCCCCGCCCCGCCGCCGGATCTGTGCGCCTGTCCGGGCTGGAACTCACCGCCCTGCGCGGCGAGGCCCTGCGCCGCACCCGGCAGCGGCTGCAGATGATCTTCCAGGACCCGATCTCCTCACTCAACCCCCGCCGCCGCGTACGCGACATCGTCGGCGAAGGCCCCCGGGTCTGGGGCACCGCGGCCCGGATCGACGAGACCCTCGAAGCGGTGGGCCTCGACCCCGCCACCTCCGCGGGCCGGCGTCCGCACGAGTTCTCCGGCGGCCAGTGCCAGCGCATCAGCATCGCCCGCGCCCTGGCCCTCGAACCCGAAGTGATCATCTGCGACGAGCCCGTCTCCGCCCTCGACGTCTCGGTGCAGGCGCAGATCCTCAACCTGCTCGAAGACCTCAAGGCGCGTTACGGGCTCACCCTCGTGTTCATCGCGCACGACCTCGCGGTGATCAAGAACGTCAGCGACCGCGTCCTGGTCATGTACCTCGGCAAGACCTGCGAACTGGCGACCGGCGCGGACCTCGTCGAACGTCCCGCCCACCCGTACACCCGCGCGCTCCTGGCGTCCGTCCCCCGCGGCCCGTTCCGCCTCGCCCAGGACGAGGAGACCGGCGAACCCCCCTCGCCCATGGCACCCCCCAGCGGCTGCCGCTTCCGCACCCGCTGCCCCCGCGCCGACGCCCGCTGCGCGTCCGAGGAACCTCTCATGCGCCCGCTCGGCCCCGGCCACTGGGTCGCCTGCCACCACCCGCACGAGGACGCCGGCGGGTACACGGTGGACAATCGGTAGATGGGTGCCGGTACCGATTCAGATCGGCGCGTCCACCGCCGAGAATGGAGGAAAGTTCACTGGAAGGGGGTCGCCTTGCAGATCACACAGTCGACCGTCCCCGGCAACGGCACCCTGCATCACATCGTCACCCGAAGCGGCCACCGTTTCGCCGTGCTCGTGGACGCCGCGGAACGCCGCCACTTCTACGTCTACGGATCCGCCGCCGACGACGAGCCGTCCGAACGCTTCGTCCTCGACCCCGACGAGGCGGACCGGCTCGCCGACATCCTGCACCACCGCTCCACCGGCGACCGCCGTTCCACCGACGACCGCCTCACCGCCCTCGAACGCCGCCTCCAGGAACTCAAACAGCCGGCATAGCGGCGATTCAGCCCGCGACCTCGGCGAAGCCGCCTCGTCACGACGCGGGAAGGGGTACCTCGACGTCCGGCAGGTCGACCGGCTCGGCCTCGCGCCAGGCGCCGGACAGCAGGACGCTCAGCGTGAGCAGGTTCCAGCTCTGCCCCGGGCGGCGCGGCGGCACCTCCGCCAGCCGCCGCTCCACCGCACCGCGGTCGAGGATGGAGAACAGCTCGGACGGCCCGTCCAGGATGTGCTCGCGGAACACCCCGGCCAGCTCCGGCCCGTAAGACTTGCGCCAGTTGAACCCGGCGGCGCCCGTGCTCGGCGGCGAGGCGCGGCGCCGCCTGCCCCGCCAGTGGCGCAGCGAACGGGTGCGTTCGAACCGCCACCGCCTGCCATCGAACGGCACGTCCCGCAACCGCGGCGCGAACGCCTCCATGACCAGCGCGACCGGCTCCTCGCTCAGCCGCCACTGCACGGGCAGCGCCAGCGCCTCGCGGACCACCCGGTTGTCGAGGAACGGGTGGTAGTAGGCCCAGTTCATGAGCGTCGCGGTGTGCGAGCCCGCCAGCCAGCGGCCGGTCTTGTAGAACATGTGCAGCTTGTCGAGCACGTCGACGCCGTCGCGCTCGTAGCGTTCGGCCCACTGGTCGTAGTAGCGCTCGGCGTAGGCGTTGGCGTCCTCCCTGAGGAACTCGCGCTGAGCCAGGAAGATGGTCTTGAGCCGACCGTGGACGCCGTCGCGGGTCAGGTCGCGCTGATCGGTCAGGAAGCCGCCCCGCAGCCGTTCCCCACCGGACCCGGAGCTGCGCGGCTCCGGATCGTAGTCCGCCCACCGGTTGACGCCCTCATAGGCCGAGTTCATGCCTTCGCACATGCGGACCAGTGCGTGGGCACGCCGCACCGGGTGCCGGACGACGACCGCACCTGACTTCTGCCTGTCGACCGTGACCTGGCACTCCACCCCCAGCACCTCGGCCACCCGCTGCGCGAGCACCACGTCGGGGCTGTCGGCGAGACCGTGGGTGGCGCCGAAGAACGGCACCCCCGCCGCATGGCAGGCGGCGGCGATGAGACGGCTGTCGCGCCCACCGGACAACGCCAGCCGCATCGGCCGCACATGCTGCCTGAACGGCTCCACGGCCGCCAGCAGCGCCTCGGCCAGCGGCTCCACCCGCTCGCGGGCCTCCTTGCGCCCGCGCGGCACGGGTCCCTGCTCGGGCAGCGGGCGTGGGACGACGACAACGCCGCGGCCGCGCCGCGCGACGAGGCCGGCCGCGTTCGGGACCGCCTGCACACCCTCGAACGGCGTCTCGTCGGAGACGAAGAACCCGTGCCGCACCATCGACTGCAGCGCCATCAGGTCGTAGACGGGCGCCGGGCGGCTCACCCCGGTCGCCGCGGCCCTGGCCGCCAGGTGCGCAAGCAGAGCACGGGACGCCGCGAACCGCAGGCCGCCCGCCTCGGCGTGATAGACGGGGCAGGCCCGGGTCATGGACGTGGCGGCCTCGAAACCGTCCGGCCCGGCGCGGAACACCGAGAAGCAGCCGCCGATGTCGTCCACCTCGTCCCCGAGGACGTCGGCGCCGAGCAGCACGTCGGCGTCACCCTTGCCGCCCAGGTAGCCGCAGTAGCTCAGGGCACGGTCACCGGAGGTCAGGATCGGCTCCGGAAACGGCGCCTCGCAGGGCTCATTGGACCAGGCCAGCAACGCCGTACCGCCGTCGGGCGAGATCCATTCGGCCGTACGCCAGGCGTCCGCCGGCACGGGCACGGCCTCCACGATGGCCCGCCGGGCCGCCGTCAGCACGGCGGGTGTGATCTGCTCTCTGGGCTGCCGCACGGAGACGGCCAGGCAAGCACGCATGGGCGGCACCCAACCACCACCCGGCGAACACACCATGAACACCGGACGGCATGAAGGCACCCAACGTCCGAACCCGGCCGTGCAGCGGCTCCGTCCACGACCGATGAATTCGGCGAACGGGCATGGTCCATACGTTCAGACCGCAATCCGTGAACTCCGGAGGAACCCATGACCGCCCTACCACCCGTCGTCGACACCGAGACCTGGCGGCGCCACCTCGACGAGCTGCGCGTCCGGGAGAAGGCCGCGACCCGCGAACTCGATGCGATCGCCGCCGAACGCCGCCGGATGCCGATGGTCGAGATGCCCGACTACACCCTGGAGGGCGAGGAAGGACCGGTGCGTCTGGCCGACATCTTCGACGGCAAGCCCCAGCTGATCGTCTACAACCACATGTGGTTCCCCGGCGAGGAATGGCAGTGCGGGGGCTGCACCTGGTTCACGTCGCAGTTCACCCGGCTGGAGTTCCTGGAGGCCTACGACGCCAGGTTCGTCATCGTCACCCAAGGCCCGATCAACGAGGCACTCGCGTACAAACGCCGCGTCGGAAACCAGATGACCTGGTACTCCACCGCGAACAGCCCGTTCGGCACCGACGTGGACGCACCCCCCGGCGGCGGCTTCGCGGTCAACACCTTCCTGCGCGACGGCGAAACCGTCTACCGCACCTGGCACACCAGCGGCCGGGGAACCGAGCAGCTCAGCCACACCTTCGCGCTGATCGACCTGCTGCCGTACGGACGCCAGGAGGACTGGCAGGACTCGCCCAAGGGCTGGCCGCAGTCCCCCGCCTACAGCCGATGGCCCGACTCCAAGGACACCGCCGCCCACTACGGCCCACACGCCTGAGGCCATGATCCGCAACTGCGGACCAAGCCCCTGAGCCGTGATCATCCGCTGAGGGGCGTTGACCTGGGCCTCGGTCACAGGCATCCGGGGCGGCGCGCCCACTCCGTCCACAGACCTAATGGCACGCTAATGGCACGGACGCGCGGCGTAGCCACCGACGACCGTCACAGGCATCCGGGGCTTCCCAGAGTCAGAGGCCCCCGCCGGAGGCATCTTTTCCGAGTTGAACGACTTCGACGCGGCAGTCTTCATCGTCAACGGATCCGAAGCGGAGTTCGGCGTCGGTCGGTGGCAAGCTGGCCGCTCGAAGCACGGGCTCAATGATCCTGAACAGGGCTTCGGCATCCGGCCCGTAGAGGTAGATCCTCGCGGTCCGGCGCGGCCGTCCGGTGACCGACGCCCACGCCGCACGCTCCGGGCGGCCAGACGCGGGGCCGCGCAGCGGCCCAAGCACCGCCGTCCCTTGATCCAAACAGCCCGATTCGACAAGCAGTCACGGTGAAGATCCACCGTTCTCCCAGTAGATCCGATCTGACAACGTCTCATCGCTGGGGCCGAACCGAGCGATGAACTGCTTACCGTTGTCAGCAGCTCATCGGGGATCCCGCACCGGCCCAGCGCCTGCATCGAATCAATGGCACTGCATCTCAACGCGGACTTGACTGAAGTCGCCCGCTTGAAGAGCGTCGGCCGGGATGACAAAGTACAGGAGGCCGAAGTCACCAAATTGCCATTGGGTGTCGCTGTCAAGTTGAAGGAGAAGGACTTCGTCGTCCCGCAGGAACCCGCCCTGAAGCGCCCATGGCCAGCCGAAGGCACGGTGGTGGCGACTCCAGTTGTAAGCCGGATGGTCGCTGCCTGATCTCCACTCGTTATAGAGGTCGAACGCAGCGAGCCATCGCGGCATGCCGTTCTCATCACTGGAGTCGAGGAGATTCACCACGACGGGTCCATCGTGTTCAGGCAGGCTGATGATCGGTGCGGCGGCTGCCGAGCGAGGGTCGAAGACCTGCGCGGGCCGAGGAGCGGACTTCTCCACCGCACACTGCGGGTCGGCGGCAATGACCCGCCAACAGCGCGAGTCGGTGAACTGGTCGATATCCCGGTATTTCTTGTAAGGCAGGTCAGGCTGAAAGTAGAAGAAATTGAGCAGCCCGGAGACGGTGGGTCGCTCCTCGCCGAGCCAGGGTGCCAGAACGTCGACGTCGAGGACTGCCATGAAGTTGAGTGGTATCCCATCGACATGTGGCCATTCGGTAGTCGGCTCCAGCAGCGCACTGCCGCCCAAACGGCACCGCCCCGCGGGGCTGGTGCCCTCGTCGGCCGGAGCGATCCGGTAGCCACGTCGCGCCAGCGCCGCCATCCGCGGCCCGTCACGCTCGCCCAGCGTCTCGACGCAGTGCTCTTCGATTTCGGTCAGGGTCTCGGCCACATCCATGCCGATGTTCATACGAGCATCCAAGCACTCCCCGGTGACGCTCTGCCGCGCCATTAGTCCCAGGGGAGAGCTTTGCGGAGGGTCACCGAGTGGGCCCTACAAGTGGCACCGCGAAGATGAACACCTTCGAATCCCCGTTGGGGCCCCTGGCCCTCAGGGGCCCGACGGCAAGATGCGCTCGGCCGGAACGACGTACCGGCCAAGTGTGAGGTGGAACCGCAGCTCTCGCTACTGAAAGCGAAGCTAAGTTGGTGGGCGCGGACGGTTTCGAACCGCCGACTCCTCGCTTGTAAGGCGAGTGCTCTACCCCTGAGCTACGCGCCCGCGTGCTCGTTGCCGGGAAAGCGTACCTGGTCGGCGGGGGCGATCGCGAAACGGTACGGGCGGTTGCGGAGTAGGGTCGGGACGGTCAAGGCGGCGACGCGGAACCGGCCGGGCAGGCGGGCAGTGGCAGGCAGGGAGCGGGCGGCGGAGATCAGGGCGGCGATCGAGGATCTGGCCCAGATGGATGGGTCGTCACCGCCCTTGATCGGGCATGTCTGCCGGACATGCCTTCGGCTGGTCGGGGCGGCCGGGGTGTGCACGGCGGTGCCGGGCCAGGCCGGCTTGTACGAGCCGTTGTGCGCAGTCGGGCCAATCGGCGTGGCGCTGGCGGAGTTGCAGGTCACCGTGGGCGAGGGACCCGGGATGGAGACCGTGAGCGGGGACCGGCCCGTGATGGTGGGCGATCTGGAGTCGGCGGACGTCCAGCGGCGGTGGCCGTTGTTCGCGCCGGCGGCGTCCGCGCTGGGGGCGGTGACGGTGTTCGCGTTCCCGTTGCTGGTCGGTGTCGCCGCGGTGGGCGCTCTGGAGATCTACTGGACGCGGCGTCCGCTGGGAGGCGCTGCGCTCGTCGACGGGCTGCTGTTCGCGGACGCGGCGCTGGTGACGCTGATGAGCGGATTGGCGACGGGTGGGGACTGGGACGATTCGTATCTGGATCGATGGCCCCAGGTGCATCAGGCGGCGGGGATGGTCTCGGTGCAGCTGGAGATCGGCCCGGCCGAGGCGTACGCACGGTTGCGCGCCCATGCGTACGCCGGCGATGAAAGCCTGCGCGAGGTGGCCCGCAAGGTCGTCGAGCAAGAATTGAGATTTTCTCCGGACATGGACTCATCGTGACCCCGAGTGCCCTCACCGTGGAGGTGGTTGGCCAATGTTGGAACGACGACTAGGTGAGATGTTCGTTGAACTGGCCGACACGCTGGTCGCCGGGTTCGATGTCATCGAACTGCTGCACACGTTGTGCGAGCGGTGCGTGGAACTGCTGGATGTGGACGCGGCCGCAGTGCTGCTGGCCGACCCGCGCGGCACCCTGAGCTTGGCCGCCGCATCCACCGAGCAGGCCAGGGTGCTGGAGCTGTTCCAGGTGCAGGATGAGGAAGGCCCCTGCCTGGACTGCTTCAGCACCGGTGTCAAGGTGACATGCAGTGATCTGGGCCTGGAGCCGCTGCGCTGGCCACGCTTCAGCACCGTTGCCCGTGACTGCGGGTTCACCGCGGTGACGGCACTGCCCCTGCGCTTGCGCGAGGAGCGGCTGGGCGCGATGAACCTGTTCCGCAACCACGCCGGGGCCCTGGACGAGGAAGCGGTGAGGGTCGGGCAGGTGCTTGCGGACGTGGCCACTATCGGACTCGTGCACGAGCGGGCCTTCGGCCGCAGCGAGCTGATCCTGGAGCAGTTGCAGGGTGCCCTCAACAGCCGCACCATCATCGAACAGACCAAGGGCGTGCTGGCCGAGCGCGGGCGGATCTCCATCAGCGACGCGTTCACCGTGATGCGCCGGTACGCCCGCGACCACAACCGGCTGCTGTCTCAAGTCGCCCGTGCGGTCGTGGACCAGGCTCCCGAGGTCGCCGACATGCTCTCCACGGAGACGCGGCCCGACGCCTGACCTTGCCCGGCCCGCTGCGCGGATCTATGTTGATGGCGACGGGCCTGTTCGGCCTTGTTCGCCGCTCTGGACCCTGGTGGCACGTCGTCGCTTCGACGCGCACCAGGAGTCATGATGACCGTGCCGGGCCGCCCATCCGTTTCCGCCGCCGTCCCAGACACGTCCGAGGGACTGGCCGTTCTGACGCTGCGTTCTCAAATGCGGTCCAACGAGCGAGCCGCGGCCATGCTGGAGCAGATGGCCATCACCGACCCGCAGATGTGCGCCTACCACCTGGCGGCTGCGGCGCGCTTCCGGGAACGCGCCGAACTCTGCCGTGACCAGCTGGACGGTCGGGACCACGCGCCCCGCTGACGGTACGGAGTCAGGAGGCGGGGGTGGGCTTGGTGAGGACGGCGGCCAGGTGGGCGGTGGCGGAGCAGGACGCCGCCGGGGAGCTTGAGACGAAGCGCGGGCCAGGGGGGATGCGCGGGGGATCGGCGCCGACGATGATGTCGCGGGTCACAGGTGGTGGTTGAACCAGTCGGCGGCCTGGGTGGTGACCTCTTCGAGGGCTCCGGGCTCCTCGAAGAGGTGGGTGGCGCCTGAGATGACGTGAATTTCCGAGTTGTCGAGGCTTCTGTGCGCCTGCTCGTTGAGGTGCAGGACCTCCGTGTCGCGGCCGCCGACGATCAGGAGGACGGGGGCGCGGACGCGGGGCAGTGACGGGCCCGCCAGGTCGGGGCGTCCTCCGCGGGAGACGACCGCGGCGATCCGGGGGCGGGCGGCGGCGGCTGCCAGGGCGGCGGCGGCGCCGGTGCTGGCGCCGAACAAGCCGATGGGGAGGCCCGCCGTGTGCGGGGCGGATTCGAGGCCCTCCGTCAGCCGGTCGATCGCGCCGATGAGGCGGAGCGTCAGGAGTTCGATGTCGAAGCGGAGCGCGGCGGTCACGCGGTCGAGCTGCTCCTCGTGTTCGGTGAGCAGGTCGATGAGGAGCGTCCCCATCCCGGCGGCGTTGAGGCCGTCGGCCACCGCGCGGTTGCGGGGGCTGTGCCGGGAGCTGCCGCTGCCGTGGGCGAACAGGACGACGCCGGTGGCGCCGTCCGGTATCGCGAGGTCGCCGTGGAGTTCGGCGTCCTCCAGCTTCAGTGTGATCATGTGTTCGGCGGTTCGGCGCTGATGTCGGCGAGGGCCGAGCGCTCGTCGCGCTGGACGGCGAGGTCGCCGATGGACACCATGCCGATCGGGCGGTCGCCGTCCACGACGGGGATGCGGCGGACGGCGTGCTGCCGCATCAGGCGGACGGCGGCGTCGGCGTCCTCCCCCGGCGTGACGGTGATCATGTTGGTGCTGCAGATGTCGGCGACGGTCGTGCCGGCCATGTCCTTCTGGGCGGCGACGGCGCGGACGACGATGTCGCGGTCGGTGACCAGGCCGCGGAGCCGTCCCTCGTGGACGACCAGGACGTCGCCGATGCCGTGCTGCCGCATGAGGTCCCCGACGTCGGCCAGGGACGTGTCCGGGGACACCGCCACGGGCACCGGCGTCATCACTTCGTTCACCTTCTGGGCCATGAGCGAGCCTCCCCTCGGGGCCTCGCCTACCCAGCGCCCGCCGGGATATGTCTACGACGGCGAGTCGGGCCCGTCCTGCTCGGCGAGGAAGCGTTCGAACTGGGCGCCGAGTTCGTCGGCGGTGGGCATGTCCGCCGATTCGGCCAGGAGGCTGTCGCGTTCGGCGGCCCCGGCGAACGCGTCGTACTGCTGCTCCAGGGCCCGGACGACCTTCTCCACCTCGTCGTTGCCGTCGACCTGCTCGGCGATGTCGGCGTCGGTGGCGGCGGCCGCCTCGCGGAGCCGTTCGACGGGCAGCGCGAGCCCGGTCGCGTCGGCGACCGCGTCGAGCGCGGCGACGGCGGCGGCCGGGTAGGCGGACTGGGCGAGGTAGTGCGGGACGTGCACGGCGAACCCGACGGCGTCGTGACCGGCCTCACCGAGCCGCAGTTCGAGGAGCCCGGAGGCGCTGCCGGGGACCTGGACCTTGTCGAACCACGAGTTGCGGGTGATCAGCTCCGGCCGGGTGGCGTGCGAGGTGATGCCGACGGGACGGGTGTGCGGGACGCCCATCGGGATGCCGTGGAAGCCGACGACGAGCCCGACGCCGAGGCGCTTGACGAGGTCGAGGACGGCGGCGGTGAAGCCCTCCCAGAGCCGGTCGGGTTCGGGCCCGGACAGCATCAGGAACGGGCTGCCGGCGTCGTCGCGGAGCAGCCGCACGACCAGCTCGGGCGTCTCGTAGGAGGCCCAGTGGTCGCGGTCGAACGTCATCGGCGGGCGGCGCGCCCGGTAGTCGATCAGCGAGTCGACGTCGAAGCGGGCGATGACGCGGTGCTCCAGTGCCTCCAGGAGGTGCTCGCGGACGAGCTGCCCGGTGGATCCGGCGTCCACGAAGCCGTCGAGGCTGTGCAGCAGCACCGGACCCGTCATTTCCGGCAGGTCGGCGTCGAGCTCGTACAGATCCTCAGGGTTAAGCAACTTCTCCCCCACCTCTACATGTCGTCCGTCCCAACATTAGGACATGCGGAGGCCCATCCCCGGATCGGCCGTGACACCGGTCACCTGAAGACGCGGCTGGACAGGAAGTCTTCGGGGTGGAGGGTGGTGAGATCTTCGCGGCCGACGTCGCCGCCCCCGGCGAGGAGGCGGTTGGCGTGGCGGAGGCGGGCGCGTTCGATGGCGTTGCGGACGGAGCGCGCGTTGGCGAAGCGGGGCTGGGCGCGGCGGCGGGATAGGTAGTCGCGGAAGACCGGCTCGGTCTCCGGGGCCAGGCCGTAGCCCTCGCGTTCCATCATCAGGTGGCCGATGGCCTCCAGTTCGTCCGGCTCGTAGTCGGGGAAGTCGATGTGGTGCGCGATGCGGGAGCTCATGCCGGGGTTGGACGCGAAGAAGGAGTCCATGCGGTCCTTGTAGCCGGCGAGGACGACGACGAGGTCGTCCCGCTGGTTCTCCATGATCTGGAGGAGGATCTCGATGGCCTCCTGCCCGTAGTCGCGTTCGTTCTCGGCGCGGTACAGGTAGTACGCCTCGTCGATGAACAGGACGCCGCCCATGGCCCTTTTGAGGACCTCCTTGGTCTTGGGGGCGGTGTGGCCGACGTACTGGCCGACGAGGTCGTCGCGCGTGACGGAGACGAGGTGGCCGCGGCGGATGTAGCCGAGGCGGTGCAGGAGTTCGGCGAGCCGCAGCGCGACGGACGTCTTGCCCGTCCCGGGGCTGCCGGTGAAGCACATGTGGAGGCTGGGGCGCCCGGAGTCGATGCCGAAGCGGGCGCGGACGCGGTCGACGAGGAGGAGCGCGGCGATCTCCCTGATGCGGGTCTTGACGGGGGCGAGGCCGACGAGTTCGCGGTCGAGGGCGTCCAGGACGTCGTCGGCCTGGGAGTCGGCGCGCTCCTTGGCGAGGTCGACGCGGGCGCCGGGAGGGAGCGGCTCCCCGGCGGCGGGAACGGGGGAAGGGGCCGCCGGGGAGCCGTTCTGGCGCATCCCGAATCCGGGGCGTTCGCTCAACGTCCCGCCCCGTAGCGGTCTCCCTCGGGGCGGTCGAGGGCGTAGGGGTGGAGGGTGTAGCGGACGCGCCGGTCGGACGTCTCTTCGCGGTCGAGCCGGAAGCCGGGCTCCTCCGCGGGGCGCTGGACGATGAACTGGAGCGCCGTCGTCTGGCGTCCGTAGGCCGCGTCGTAGGCGTTGAGGCGGATGTAGTGGCCCGGGTACGCCTTGCGGCATTCGTTGATCTCGTACAGGACGCCGGCCGGGTCGGTGAGGTCGAACATCGGCAGGCCCCACATCTCCCAGTAGGAGTTGCGCGGGTGCGGGTCGTCGGTGAACTCGACCGAGCACGGCCAGCCCTGGTCGAGGGCGTAGGCGGCCTGCTTGGCGATCTCCTCGTCGGTGAGGTCGGGGAGGTAGGAGAACGTTCCTTGGGTGATCCGCATCAGATGCTCCGAGGTTGGAGGTGGGCCCCCGTCAGGGGGTCGGTGAGAACACTGCGGTTTCGACGACGTCGGGGGTGTCGGTGGACTCGTAGGTGAAGGTGATGTCGCCCCAGGTGGACAGGGCGACGTCCAGTTCGCGGCTCTTCTTGGCGGCGGCGCGCAGGATGTCGGGGCCTTCGGCGAGGTAGTCGCGGCCCTCGTTGCGCGCCTTGATCATCGCCTCGAGCGCGACGCGGTTGGCGGTGGCGCCGGCGGCGATGCCCATCGGGTGGCCGATCGTCCCGCCGCCGAACTGCAGGATGGAGTCCTCGCCGAGGTAGTGCAGGAGCTGGTGCATCTGCCCGGCGTGGATGCCGCCGGACGCGACGGGCATCGTGCCCGGCATCGACGCCCAGTCCTGGTCGAAGTACAGGCCCTTCACCGGGTCGGCGGCGATCTTGTCGAGGCGCAGGGTGTCGTAGTAGCCGCGGACGCTGTTCGGGTCGCCCTCCAGCTTGCCGACGACCGTCCCCGCGTGGATGTGGTCGACGCCCGCGAGCCGCATCCATTTGGCGATGACGCGGAAGTTGACGCCGTGGGACTTCTGCCGCGTGTACGTGGAGTGCCCGGCGCGGTGCAGGTGCAGCAGGACGCCGTTGGCGCGCGCCCACTTGGCCATCGACTGGATCGCCGTGTAGCCGATGGTGAGGTCGATCATCACGATGACGCTGCCGAGTTCCTTGGCGAACTCGGCGCGTTCGTACATGTCCTCCATCGTCCCGGCGGTGACGTTGAGGTAGTGGCCCTTCACCTCGCCCGTGGCGGCCTGCGCCCTGTTCACGCCCTCCATGCAGTAGAGGAAACGGTCGCGCCAGCGCATGAACGGCTGGGAGTTGATGTTCTCGTCGTCCTTGGTGAAGTCCAGGCCGCCGCGGCAGGCCTCGTACACGACGCGGCCGTAGTTGCGCGCCGACAGCCCGAGCTTCGGTTTCACGGTCGCGCCCAGCAGCGGGCGGCCGAACTTGCCGAGGTACTCGCGTTCCATGACGATGCCGTGCGCCGGCCCCTGGAACGTCTTCACATAGTGGGTGGGGATGCGCATGTCCTCCAGGCGGAGCGCCTTGAGCGCCTTGAACCCGAAGACGTTCCCGATGATGGACGACGTCAGGTTCGCGATCGACCCCTCCTCGAACAGGTCGAGGTCGTAGGCGATGTAGGCGATGAACTGCCCTTCCTGGCCGGGGACGGGCTCCACCCTGTAGCACTTGGCCTGGTAGTTCTCGTAGGACGTGAGCCGGTCCGTCCACACGACCGTCCAGGTGGCGGTGGACGACTCGCCCGCGACGGCCGCGCCGGCCTCCTCCGGCGGCACGCCGTTCTGCGGCGTGATGCGGAAGGCGGCGAGGATGTCGCTGTCCTTCGGCTGGTAGTCCGGACGCCAGTAGCCCATCTCCGCGTAGGGGATCACGCCCGCCGACCATCTGCCCGAGCTCATCGCCGCTCTCCTTCAGCCTGAAGCCTGGATGCGGGACGCGGCGGCTCACCCCGGTGAAGGACGGCATGTCCCAGGGGATCGGGGTGAGGCGCCGCGTCCCGGCCACGTGGAACCGTGAACGGGACGAGCTTCACCCGCCGACAGTTGCAATGTCCATCAAGTGTTCTACGGTGACCATCAACCATTCACTTGAACGGGGAGGCGGGGACGTGACGGAGGCGCGGCTGCGGACGTTCGTCGCCCTCGCCGACACCGGGTCCGTGCGGGCGGCGGCGCGGCGGCTGTACGTGACCGAGTCGGCGGTGTCGGCGGCGGTCGCGGCACTGACCCGCGATCTCGGCGTGCCACTCGTCCGGCGGGAGGGGCGCGGGCTCGCGCTGACCGCCGCCGGGGCCGTCTACGCCGGGTACGCGCGGCAGGTGCTCGGCCTGCTGGAGGAGGGGCGGGCGGCCGCCCGCGGCGCGGCGGACCCGGGGCGCGGCCCGCTGCGGCTGGCGGCGGTGACGACGGCCGCCGACCAGATCCTCCCGGAACTGCTCGCCTCGTTCCGGGCGCGCTGGCCCGACGTGGAGCTGGCGCTGGAGGTGGGGCCGCGCCGCCAGGTGTGGAGCAGCCTCGCCGCGCACGAGGCCGATCTCGTGCTGGCCGGCCGTCCGCCGGGCGACGCCGCGGTGACCGTGCTGGCGCGGCGTCCGAACGAGCTGGTCGTCGTGGGCGCGCCGGGCTTGGCGGACGGGTTCGCGCTGGCCGGCACGCCGTGGGTGATGCGCGAGCCCGGCTCGGGCACGCGGGCCAGCGCCGACGCCTACCTGGCCGAGCGGGAGGTGTCGCCGCCCCGCCTCGTCCTCGGTTCGAACGGCGCGGTGATCGCCGGAGCGGCGGCGGGGCTCGGCGTCGCGCTGGTGTCGCGGGACGCCGTCGGGGCCGAACTGGACGCGGGCCGCCTCGTCGTCGTCGACGCGCCGGGGATGCCGCTCGACCGGCCGTGGCACGCGGTCGCCGGGACCGCGCCGACCCCGACGACGCTGCTGTTCGTCCGGCACCTGCTGGACGCCCCCGGCTGGAGCGACCCGGCCCGGAGCGCCGCGGTCGTCAGGGCAGGCTCCACAGCGACACCGACAGCAGGCCGAGGCTGACGGCGATCATGATCATCGCGACCGTGCGTCCGCCCTCGTCGGCCGGGACGGTCGTCCTGCGGGTGACCAGGACCACGAAGCAGGCGAAGAAGCCCGCGGCGACGACGTCCATCGCCACGGCGAGCCCGGTCACGACCGCGTCCCCCTCATGCCGGCGTCCCCTTCGTCACTGCGAAACCCCCCGTCCCGGGCAACCCTAGACGAGTGTGCTCGCTCACATCGCCGTACCCGCGTGCATGATCGGCCGCGGACGCGACAGAATCAGATTCGGAACCGTGAAAGGGGCTGCGATGACCGCCGACCGCCGGCACGACCCGGCTCGCCAGTACGACGTCGTCCTGTTCGGCGCCACCGGCTTCACCGGCGCCCTGACCGCCGAGTATCTGGCCGAGCACGCCGGGCCCGGTACGCGCTGGGCCCTCGCCGGACGCAACCGGGCCAAGCTGACCGCCGTCCGCGACCGCCTGGTGAAGCTGAACCCGGCGTGCGCCGATCTGCCGCTGCTGCACGCGGACACCACCGACACCGCCTCGATCGAGGACATCGCGAACAGGGCGCGGGTCGTCATCACCACGGTCGGTCCCTACGTCAAGTACGGCGAGCCGCTGGTCGCGGCGTGCGCGCGCGCCGGGACGGACTACGTCGACCTCACCGGCGAACCGACCTTCGTCGACCGGATGTACGTGAAGTACCACGAGGAGGCCGTGCGCAGCGGCGCCCGGATCGTCCACGCCTGCGGGTTCGACTCGATCCCCCACGACCTCGGCGCCTACTTCACGGTGAAGCAGCTTCCGGAGGGCGTCCCGATCCACGTCGAGGGTTTCCTGCGCGTCCGCGGGGGCGCGTCCGGCGGCACGCTGCACTCGGCCATCGGCATCTTCGGCGACCCCGCCGGCATGATGCGCGCCGAACGCGAGCGCCGCCGGGTGGAGGACCGGCCCGCCGGCCGCAGGGTGCGCGTTTCGCGGCGTCCGGCGCCGAAGGCCCGTGTCGCGGGCGGCTGGACGCTGCCGCTGCCCACCATCGACCCGCAGATCGTCGTCCGGTCGGCGGCGGCGCTCGACCGCTACGGCCCCGACTTCTCCTACGGCCACTACGTCGCCGTCAAACGGCTTGCCGTCGCCGCCGGGATGGCCGCGGGCTCCGGCGCCCTGCTCGCCCTGTCCGCGCTCCCGCCGACCCGCAACCTGCTGCTGCGGCTCCGCGCGCCGGGCGAAGGCCAGTCCGAAGCGGAGCGCGCCAAGCACTGGTTCAGCATGAAGTTCGCCGGAGAGGGCGGCGGCAGGCACGTCGTCACCGAGGTCTCTGGCGGCGACCCCGGCTACGGCGAGACCGCCAAGATGCTCGCCGAGTCGGCGCTGTGCCTGGCCCACGACGACCTGCCGGAGACCGCCGGGCAGGTCACGACCGCGACCGCGATGGGCGACGCCCTGATCGACCGGCTGAACCGGGCGGGGATCGTCTTCCGGGTCCTCAGGACGGACTGACCGCACCCCGGTGGCGGCCCGGGATGGGGATGACGGCCTCCACGGTCGTCCCGGCCCCCGGCCTGCTCGTCACGGAGACCCGCCCGCCGAGCAGTTCGGCGCGCTCCCGCATGCCGCGCAGCCCGTAGGAGTCGGGACGGCGGCCGCGGCCCCCCGGCGCCAGCACGTCCCGGACCGGGAACCCGGCCCCGTCGTCGGTGACCTTCAGCCGGACGCGGTCGGTGGAGTGCTCCAGCAGCAGGTCGACGCATGTCGCGGACGCGTGCCGCAGGCAGTTGCCGACCGCCTCCTGCGCGATCCGGTACAGGGCGGTCTGCACATGGTCGGGAAGCGCGTCCTCCAGTTCGCCCTCGACGGTCACCGTCACGTCGAGCGGACCGGACGGGCCGGGACCGTCCCCGGCCTCACGGGCGAGGGTGGCCAGCGCCGCCGACAGGCCGAGATCGTCCAGGACGGGCGGCCGCAGCCCGCCGATCGCGGCGCGCGTCTCGGCCGCCGCGAGCTCGCACAGCCGCCGCGCCATCATGATCTGCGCCAGCCCCTCGGGATGGTGCTCGGGCAGCGCCCGCTCGGCCGCCGACAGGTGGAAGCCGAGGCTGGCGAGGCGCTGCGCGATGCCGTCGTGGATCTCTCGGCTGAGCCGCGACCGCTCCGCCTCCTGCGCCTCCACCGCCCGTTCGGCGAACCGCTCGGCGGCGTGCTCGCGCTCGCGGGCGGTGCGCAGCCGGCGGCACGAGGACAGCACCGGCGCGAACAGCCCGGCGAGCGCGGTGACGAGGGCCAGGTCCTCGGCGGGGGCGGGGCCGGCGGACCGGACGTCCACGACCGCGACCACGGTTCCCTCGCTGTGCACGGGGATCGCGGCGCCCCGTCCGTCCGGATGTGGCCGGACCCGGCCGTGCGCGGCCGCCCGGCCGACGTCGCCCGCCCCCAGCGGAACGGGCGGGCCCGACCATTCCAGGACGCGCTCGTCCTCGGCCAGGACGTAGACGTCGCAGAACGTCAGCGCCCGCGCCGACCGGACGACGAGCCCGGCGAGCTCCTCGGCCATCCGCGGCAGTTCCCGGTCGGAGCAGGCGACGGCCACGATGCGGACGAGCAGGTCGTTCCCGCGTCCGGCGAGCAGTTCCAGCGGCCCGGCGGCCGTCACCGGAACAGCCCCTCGCGCAGCGCGACCGCTATCGCGGCGGACCGGTCGGTCACCTCCAGCTTGCGGTAGAGCGCGCGCAGGTGGCTCTTGACCGTCTCCTCGCTGAGCACGAGCCGCGCCGCGATCGCCTTGTTGGACAGGCCGCCCACCAGCAGCGACAGCACCTCGCTCTCGCGCTGGGTGAGCCCGCGGTTGGCGCCCGGCCAGAACTCGCCGCGGGTCAGCCGGGCCGCGGTGACCGCCATCCGGCCGGCGAGCGTCGGGTCCACGACCGTCTCGCCCTGCGCGACCTCCTCAAGGCGGCGGACGAGTTCGGGGCCGTCCACCCGCTTGAGCAGGTACCCGCCCGCCCCGGCCCGCAGCGCCTCGAAGACGTACTGCTCGTCGTCGTACACCGACAGGAACACCACCCGCGCCTCCGGGACCCGCCCGGTCAGCAGGCGGCACAGGTCGAGGCCGCTCTCCGGGCCGAGCCGCACGTCCAGCAGGACGACGTCCGGGCGCAGCGTGGTGACCAGCCGGGCCGCCTCGTCCCCCGTCCCCGCCTGCCCCACGACGCGCACGCGCCCGGAGAACCCGGCCAGCATCGCCTGCAGTCCGGCGAGGATCATTTCGTGGTCGTCGACGAGGACGACACGTACGGGGACACCCATTCCGGCACGATAACAACCGAAAGCTACTCATCAGTAGCCCAGGGCCGGAGGGGGCCTCCGCGGTTTCACCCCCGCTCTCCCCTGATTGGGGGACGAACCGCCCGCCGCACCGCCGTACTCTCCTAGACGAAAATTGAATTCCGCAGGATGGAGGAGCAGAAGGTGCCCCATCGGATCGTGCATATGCTCCGGGCGCGCGGGTCCGGCCGCCGCCCCGTCATGCTCGCCATCGCCGGGGACAGCGCGGCGGGCAAGACCACTCTGACCCGGGGGCTTGTGCAGTGTCTGGGGGCCGATCGGATGACGGCGGTCTGCGTGGACGACTACCACCGCTACGACCGCGCCGAACGCGCCGGCAAGCCGTTCACGGCGCTGCACCCCGACTGCAACCACATCGACATCATGGAGCAGCACCTGCAGCTGCTTTCGATGGGCGAACCGATCCTCAAGCCCGTCTACGACCACGCCACCGGCGAACTCGTCCGCCCCGAGCTGGTCGAACCCCGCGACTTCGTGATCGTCGAGGGCCTGCTCCCCCTCCACACCCGGATGGCGCGCGCCTGCTTCGACATCACCGTCTACCTCGACCCGCCCGAGCCGCTGCGGCACTCCTGGAAGGTCAGCCGCGACTGCGACAAACGCGGCTACACCCCCGAGCAGGTCATGGCGGAGCTGGACCGCCGCGAACCCGAGAGCGCCGCCTACATCCGCCCCCAGCGCAAGCACGCCGACATCGTCGTCCGCTTCGCGCCCGTCGCGGGACGGCTCGACCCGCCCGGCACCCCGCTGTCCGCCGAACTGCTGCTCCGCCCCACGATCGACCATCCCGATCTGGCGGACGTCCTCGACAGCGGCCCCGGCGACACCGCCACCGGCGCCACGGCCTCCGGCAACCCGGGTTCCGGCGGCATGGAGACGGCCATGCACCTGCGCCTGCACCGCGACACCGACGGACGCCCCGTCGACGCCCTGCACGTCCACGGATACGTCTCCCCCGAGGAATCACAGGTCGTCAAGAAGGCCATCCTGGAACGCCTCGGCCCCCGCGCCGGCACCGCCATCCCCGACCCCGGCGTCCTCGGCCGCCTCGGCGACGCCGGCACCAGCGACCCCCTGGCGATCACCCAGCTGCTCCTGCTCTACCACCTGCTGGACGCCGACCACCGGCAGGCCGCCTAGAACTCCGCGGGCGCGCGGGGAGGCCCCGGGGCTCTTGGACCTGTAGCCCCGGGCCGCGCGCCGGCGGCTGCCGGGAGGGCGCCCTCAGCGGGCGCGAGGGGCGCCCTCCCGGACTTCGCTCACAGGTCCCGCCACGGGATCTCCGGGCGGCTCGCCGCCACCACGGCGAGCGACTGACCGCCCCGGATCTTCTCGTCCGGGGCGGAGGTGAGGCGGAAGTTCGCGTTGGGGCGGTGCGACTCGCCGACGGCCAGCAGGGTGCTCCCCCGGCGCAGAAGGAAGATCGCGACGTCGATGCGGGACCGCTCACCGACCTCTTCCGGCACGTCCACCCGGTACAGGGTGCCGTCGGTGTCGAGCGTGCTGGCCAGATTGTGGTAGATCGCGGCCACACCGGGGTTGCGGACCGAGACCGCGACCACGGCCGGGTCGTCGATGTCGACCGTCTCGATGTCCGGGGTGATCAGGGTCAGCGCGTCCATGATCTCCCCGCGGCGGTGGCCGTCGTGCAGGCCGGCCAGCAGGTGGACGGGCGGTTCGCCGTGCCGCCGCAGATAGGCCGCCAGACCGAGCATCACCCGGACGGTCTCGTCGTCGGTGCGCCCGACGACGACGGCCGCGCGGGCATGCTCCAGGCACGCGCGTTCGTAGGCGGTGTCGTCGAACGCGACCACGTCGTAGACGTCGGGGTCGGGGTTCTCACCCGTCAGCTCGTCCGGCCAGAAGATCGTGACCACCGGCGTCCTGGCGAAATCCGGGTCGGCGCGCAACTCGCCGATGATGGCCCGCAGGCCGTCCCGTTCGTAGCCGACGATCACGATGTGGCGCCGGTGGCTCAGCCGCGCCCGGCCGTTGGCCTTCATGGTCCTCCCCTTCGCCAGCCACAGCGTCACCTCGGCGAACAGCATGAGGCCCGCGGTGAGCCCGGACACGATGGCGATCACTCCGCCGATCCGCCCGCCGATCGTCGCCGGGGCCAGATCGCCGTAACCGGTGGTGGTGCCGCTGACGATGAAATACCAGAAGTACTCGTGCGGCTTCTTGATGTCGGCGCCGGGCTCCTCGAACACCGCGATCAGCAGCCAGCCGGCCAGGAAGGCGGCGAGGAGCACGAGCGCGGGCATCCGCATCGACCGCCCGGCGATCCGGTCGACCAGGCGCATCAGCACAAATGGCACCCGCGAAGACTGGCAGCAGGAAAAAACCCGCGTCAAGTAGCGGCGCCCCTGGTCAGCGCAGAGCGGAACGGGATCGGACGGTCGCCGCCGCAGGCCGCGGCCGGGCCCCCGGACGGCCGAGCCCCGGACAGCCGGGGCCTCAGACGGCCGGGCCCTTCTTCAGCACACGGGTGAGCGCCGCGGCCACCTCCGCGGACAGGTCGCCGTCGCCGGAGCCGCCCGGCGGCGCACCGGAATGCACCAGGTCGGCGGGGGCGGCGTCGCGGGTGTGGCCGCAGTCGCGGCACTCCACCTCGCCGAGGCGGCACACCAGCACGGCCGACCCGCAGGCCGAGCAGCGGTCGAGTTCGCCCGCCCAGTCGCGGGCGGTCTGGCAGCCGGGGCAGATCAGCACCTGGCGGTCCGCCCGGACCCCGCGCTTCCACGGGCTCGCGCCCCGGACGGGGTCGGTCTGCCGCGCCCCGCATCGGAAGCAGGGCATCACACCTCCAGAGGTGCGGGGACCGGTTCCGGCCACATGGCCGGAGCCGGTCCGATTTCGCTCAGAGCTCGGCGAGCGCCTTGCGGTACTCGTCGATGTCGCGTGCGTCCGGGATCGCGTTGACGACCTTCCAGCGGACCACACCCTCGGTGTCGATGACGAAGGTCCCGCGCACGGCGAGCCCCTTACCCTCGTCGAACACGCCGTAACGCTGTGCCGTCCCGCCGTGCGGCCAGAAATCCGAAAGCAGCGGGAACGTGTACTTCTCCTGGTCGGCCCAGGCGCGCAGCGCGAACATCGAGTCGACCGAGACCGCGAGCACCTGCACGTCGTCGCCGCCCAGCGTGGGCAGCTCGTCCCGGATCTGGCACAGCTCGCCGGTGCAGACGCCGCTGAACGCCAGCGGATAGAACACCAGGACGACGTTCTTCTCACCACGGAAGTCCGACAGCTTCACCGGTGTGCCGTGCTGGTCCTTCAGCTCGAAGTCCGGTGCGCCGTCGCCTACCTCAACCGCCAAAACCACTCCCGCATCTCTCCCGCCCGCGGCGGGGTCATGCCCCGTCCCCCACGGGCGTGGGGGACGGGACCAGTCTGTCACCCCGCACGGCCGGCGAACCAGGTGCCCGGGGCTACTTGCGGACCTTGGGCGCGACCAGCCGCGTTCCCGACCATTCCTTGGCGGCGCTGACGCTGCTGGTCTGCGACAGTCCGGCCGTCTGTGCGGCCTCGCCGATGTCGCTCGGCTCCACGTGCCCGTCCCTGCCCGCCTTCGGCGTCAGCAGCCAGATGTTGCCGCCGCCGGTGAGCGGGATCATCGCGTCGGTGAGGCCCTCGAACAGGTCGCCGTCCTCCTCGCGCCACCACAGCAGCACGACGTCGACCACGTCCTCGTAGTCCTCGTCGACCAGCTCGTTCCCCGTGACGGCCTCGACGGATTCGCGGAGCTCCTCGTCAACGTCGTCGTCGTAGCCGATCTCCTGCACCACCTGGCCCGCCTTCAGGCCGAGCCGTTCGGCCAGGCTGCGCTCAGACTGCGCCTGACCCGCGGTCGCGCTCACGAAAGTCCTCCCATTGTCGTCAGTCCGCACGGTGCCGTGCTCATGTCTTCCGGCCCCCTGGACGGGTGGCCCGCCCGCACCTGTGCGGTGTTTGCGGGACAGTCCACACAAGTGAGGGCCCCTAGCGCAAGTGTCTTCCCGGCTTTTGGTGGCCTCATTGGCCCGATTACGCAGATCGGCGTAACAAGGCCTCCACGGAACGTGACAGTCACCGTCATCCCTCGATGGTCATCCCTTGAGGAAGGACAACCGGATCTGGCGGTCCGGGTTGTCCATATTGAGGTCGACCAGGGCCACCGACTGCCACGTCCCGAGCGCGAGCCGCCCGCCGACGACCGGAAGGGTCGCGAACGGCGGGACCAGCGCGGGCAGGACGTGCGAGCGCCCGTGGCCCGGCGACCCGTGCGCGTGCCGCCAGCGGTCGTCCGCGGGCAGCAGGTCGCCGAGGGCGGCCAGGAGGTCGTCGTCGCTCCCGGCCCCCAGCTCGATGACCGCCACGCCGGCGGTGGCGTGCGGGACGAAGACGTGAAGCAGCCCGTCCCCTCCGGCCGACGCGGCGAACCGCTCGCATTCGGCGGTGATGTCGTGCACGGTCTCGCGCGCACCGGTCGCCACCCGGACCACGGTGCTCTCCATGATCCCGGGTCTACCCGCTCCGCGGCCCCGGACGCCTCCGGGGCCGCACGGATCCGCGGGCTACCGCGGAAGGTGCTCCCTGGACTCGATGACCGCGTCCGGCCCCGGGTAGACCAGGGTCTCGTGGCCGTCGTCGAACCGGACCAGGAACGGCGGGCCGCCGTCCTCGCCCCGTACCTCGATGATCTCGCCCTGCCGGTCCGGCTGCCCCACGATGTTGCCGTGGACAAGCAGCCGGTCTCCGATCCGCCCGTTCATGGCTCCTCCGCTCTCGTCGGGAAAATATCGGCTCTCCCAGGGTGCGTACCCCGGTTGACCGGGGAGAATGGTTACCGGTTGGTAGAGATGCGTTAGCCGTCATAAACGGCGACGATGGATCTCGAGACGAGCGACGAACAGTCTGCCGGGGACCGGTGGCCACCCGCGGGCGGCCACCGGTCTCACCCGCAAAGACGTAAGGACAGAGGGGACCCCGTGGCTTCCGGACGTCAACGCTTTTCGATCATCAGCGACGGCCTGCCGAGCCAGCTGCCCGACATCAACCCGGACGAGACCCGGGAGTGGCTGGAGTCACTGGACACGGTCATCAAGACCGCGGGCCGCGGCAGGGCACGGTACGTGATGCTCCGGCTCCTGGAAAGGGCGCGGGAGCTGCAGGTCGGCGTGCCCAGCCTGCGCAGCACCGACTTCATCAACACGATCCCGCCGGAGTCCGAGCCCTGGTTCCCCGGCGACGAGCATGTGGAACGGCGCATCCGCGCCTACATCCGCTGGAACGCCGCGATCATGGTCTCGCGCGCGAACCGGCCCGAGATCGGCGTCGGCGGCCACATCGCCACCTACGCCTCCGCCGCCTCGCTGTACGAGGTCGGGTTCAACCACTTCTTCCGCGGCAAGGACCACGGCGAGTCGGGCGACCAGGTCTTCATCCAGGGTCACGCGTCGCCGGGCATCTACGCCCGCGCCTACCTGGAGGGGCGGCTGCCCGAGGACAAGCTCGACGGGTTCCGCCAGGAGCACTCGCACCCGGGCGGCGGCCTCTCGTCCTACCCGCACCCGCGGCTCATGCCGGACTTCTGGGAGTTCCCCACGGTGTCGATGGGCCTGACCGGGATCAATTCGGTGTACCAGGCCCGGTTCAACCGCTACCTGTACAACCGGAAGATCAAGGACACGTCCCGCTCGCACGTGTGGGCGTTCCTCGGCGACGGCGAGATGGCCGAGCCCGAGTCGCTCGGCGCGATCGGCCTGGCCGCCCGCGAGGAGCTCGACAACCTGACCTTCGTCGTCAACTGCAACCTCCAGCAACTGGACGGCCCGGTCCGCGGCAACGGCAAGATCATTCAGGAGCTGGAGTCGTTCTTCCGCGGCGCCGGCTGGAACGTCATCAAGGTCATCTGGGGCCGCGACTGGGACCCGCTGCTCGCGCAGGACGTCGACGGCGTCCTCGTCAACCAGATGAACACCACGCCCGACGGGCAGTTCCAGACGTTCACCGTCGAATCCGGCGAGTACATCCGGGAGAAGTTCTTCGGCGCCGACCCGCGGCTGCGCCGGATCGTCCAGCACCTGTCGGACGACGAGCTGCGCAAGCTGTCGCGCGGCGGGCACGACTACCGCAAGGTGTACGCGGCGTTCAAGGCGGCCCGCGAGCACGTCGGCCAGCCGACCGTGATCCTCGCGCACACGATCAAGGGCTGGACGCTCGGCTCCGACTTCGAGGCCCGCAACGCCACCCACCAGATGAAGAAGCTCACCAAGGCCGAGCTGAAGGAGTTCCGGGACCGCCTCTACCTGGACATCCCGGACTCGGCGCTGGAAGCGCCGCTGCCGCCCTACTACCACCCGGGCGAAGACTCCGACGAGATCCAGTACATGCGCGAGCGCCGGGCCGCCCTCGGCGGGTTCGTGCCGAAACGCGTGGTGCGGGCCAAGGCCCTCAAGCTGCCCGGCGACCCCGTCTACAGCGAGCTGAAGAAGGGCTCCGGCAAGCAGAACGTCGCGACGACGATGGCGTTCGTCCGGCTGCTCAAGGACCTGATCAAGGACGAGAACATCGGCGCCCGCTTCGTGCCGATCGCCCCGGACGAGTACCGCACGTTCGGCATGGACTCGCTGTTCCCCACGTCCAAGATCTACTCCCCGCATGGGCAGACCTACGACGCGGTGGACCGCAAGCTCCTGCTGTCGTACAAGGAGTCCGAAAGCGGCCAGATGCTGCACGAGGGCATCAGCGAGGCCGGGTCGATGGCGTCCGCGATCGCCGCGGGCACCACGTACGCCACGCACGGCGAGCACATGATCCCGGTGTACATCTTCTACTCGATGTTCGGGTTCCAGCGGACCGGCGACCAGATGTGGGCGCTCGGCGACCAGATGGGCCGCGGGTTCCTCCTCGGCGCCACCGCCGGCCGCACCACCCTCACCGGTGAGGGCCTCCAGCACGCCGACGGCCACTCCCCGCTACTCGCGGCGTCGAACCCCGCGTGCGTCCACTACGACCCGACGTGGGCGTTCGAGCTGGCCCACATCGTCCAGGACGCGCTGCGGCGCATGTACGGGACGTCCGAGGAACACCCGGACGGCGAGAACATCTTCTACTACCTGACCGTCTACAACGAGCCGTACCAGCAGCCCGTCGAGCCCGACGACGTCGACGTCGACGGCCTCCTCAAGGGCCTGTACCGGTTCAAGGCCGCCCCGGCCGTCACGTCCGGGAACGGCGCGGCACCGCGGGCGCAGATCCTGGCGTCCGGCGTCGGCGGGCGGTGGGCCCTGGAAGCCCAGCGGCTCCTCGCCGAGGACTGGGGCGTCGCCGCCGACGTGTGGTCGGCGACCTCGTGGAACGAGCTGGCCCGCGAGGCCCGCGCGTGCGACGAGCAGAACCTGCTGAACCCCGACGCCGAGCAGCGCGTCCCGTACGTCACCCGGATGCTCGACAACGTCGCCGGGCCGATCGTCGCGGTGACGGACTTCACCCGGGCCGTACCCGACCAGATCGCCCCGTGGGTGCACACGGACTTCACCTCGCTCGGCACCGACGGCTTCGGTTTCTCCGACACCCGCGCCGCCGCCCGCCGGTTCTTCCACGTGGACGCCGCGTCGGTCGTCCTCGCGGTGCTGACCCGGCTCGCCCGGCACGGCGAGATCAAGCCGGAGACGCTCCAGCAGGCGATCCAGCGCTACCGGCTCGACGCGGACGTGAGCGAGGTGTTCGCCAACGGCGTCGGCAGCTCCGAGAGCAACACCGGCGGAGACGCGTGATCTTCCACCGGACGCGGTGATCGCGGAGGTGTAGGCCACGATGACCGGAAGGGCCCCGAGGTTCGCCTCGGGGCCCTTCGGTGTTCGCGGGTCAGCCGGCCGCGGGCGTGAACACGCCGAAGGTGTTGCCGGACGGGTCCTGAAGGTAGGCGAACTTGAGGCCGGTGTTCGCGGTCACCGCGGGAAGGGCCACCTTGCCGCCGTGCTTTTCGGTCTCCGTGCAGATGGCGTCGACGTCCTCGACCATGACCAGGAACATCGCGTGCCTGCCGGACGCGTCGGCCTCGTGCGAGATGCCGCCCGTCGGGATGTCGGCGCCCGGGTAGCTGACCAGGTCGTAGCCGTCGCCGTCGGGGTTGACCTCGATCTTCCAGCCGAACAGGTCGCCGTAGAAGCGGCGGGCCTCCTCCGGCGCGTCGGTGCCGACCTGGAACCACGCAACGGTGTTGAACGCGGGAACGCTCATCGATCTCCTCCTTCGAACGCTGCGGGCACCAGCGTCCGGGAGCATTCCGACAACCCCCTGTCGGTGTTTCCGGGCGAGTTCCCAGCCGCTCGGAACTCCGCCCACACGACGGTGCGCGCCCCGTCCGCCCGGAATCCCCAGCCGTCCGACAGCGCTTCCACGAGCCACAGCCCGCGCCCGCTCTCGGCCCCGGTCTCCGCCCTGGGATGCGGGCGCCTGCCGCCCGCTCCGTCGTCGGCGACCTCCAGGCGGTAGAGGTCACCACCCGCCAGCAGGCTGATCGTCACCCGGCCACCGTCACCCGAGTCCGTGTGAACGATGGCGTTGGTAACGGTCTCGCTCCCGACCGTCACCAGGTCGTCCAGGCGGGGATGTGCCGCCGGCACCAGGTCCCGCAGGAACCGCCGTGCGTACCCCACGGACCTCCGGACACCCGGAAGCGTGAGCGAGCCGAGCACGACCAGCCCGCCGCTCACCACCACGCCACCCACGACACACCGCGCCGGACGACCGGCGACCTCCCCGTCTCGGGCGCTCCCATTCGTGCGCCTCCCTTCATTTCGGAGTCGCCCGCCACATTCGCCGCCCGATGCGCTCGTGTCCCCCGCCCTGAACGTTTCCGGATTGAACGTTCAATGCGCCGCCGTTCCGTATACGCACGACCACATTCGGTGACACGCTGGAGAGATGCCTTCCGGGAACGCCCCCACCGTTCGCCAGCGCCGGATCGGCTCGGCGCTCCGCAAAGCCCGCGACCAGCACAACCTGACCGTCGCCACCGTCGCCCGCCGCTTCGGCCGCTCCCAGGGCTGGCTGAGCATGGTCGAGAACGGCCTCCAGACCATCGCCCCCGAAGAACTCGCCGACCTCCTCGACTTCTACGACGTCGAGGACGGCCCCCTCCGCGACTCCCTCCTCCACCTCGCCACACACAAACCCGGTTCATGGAAACGTACGTACGAGTACCGGATCTCCGCTGCCGCCCTGGACTTGGCCAGCCTGGAAGAGGACGCAGCCGAGATCCGCACCTTCCAGCCCAATATCATCCCGGGACTGCTCCAGATCCCTGCCTACGCCGGGAAACTCATGGCCGTAGGCCCTGCCAGGAACTCCCTCACTGCCAGAACGCTGGTCGAATTCCGGATGTCTCGCCAGCAGGTGCTGAGCCGCCCTAATCCGCCCCGCTACGTGCCGATCATCGCGGAAACGGTTCTCGGCAATCAGGTTGGCGGCGATCCTGCGATCCTGCGTGCACAGCTACGGCAGCTGACAGAGGTCGCCCGGCTGGGACACGTGGATCTGCGCATCCTTCCCAGCACGGCCAGCGAATATCTCTCGCTCATCACCCCGTGTCATCTCATCTCTTTGCGTCCGCCCGGCCGACTCACCGTGACCGTTGGCGACTTCTACAACAAGAGCATCTTTGTAGAGGATGAGGACGAAGTTGCTTCTCACGAAGAGATTTTCGGCCTGCTGCTCTCTGCAACACTGTGCAGAACCGCTTCGATAGAACTCATAGACGAGATAGCGTCGAGATCATGAACCCTCCCGAACCGTCCCCGGAACTCTGGCGCAAGAGCACCTACAGCGGCGGCAACGAAGGCGAGTGCGTCGAAATCGCTGACCTCAACGACGACATCGGCATCCGCGACAGCAAGAACCCCACCAACGGACACCTCGTCCTCACCCGCCAACACTTCGCCGCCCTCCTCAAGCACCTGGCAATGCAGCCATGACCACCACGCCCCACTGGCGTAAGAGCAGCCACAGCGGCGGTCAGGAAGGCAACTGCGTCGAGATCGCCGACCTCAACCACCACATCGCTGTCCGCGACAGCGAAGCACCGGAAAGTGGCCACCTCTCCCTCACCCGCCAAGACTTCACCCGCCTCTTGGCACACCTGGCTTCACAGCCGTGATCGTGGGCCGGGACACAGGTGAGCTGATCCCTGGGTAAGACGGGTCCGGACCTGCCTGGGCGTCCGAGGAACGTTCTAACGGAATCACCTCGGAGTTTCGTGACCCGTCCGGTGGCCACTTCCGGCTGACTCAGACCCGCCCGATGTGTAGGGCATCGGTAGGCCGAGGTAGGGCGGGCTTCATTGTCTCCGTTTCAGGACGAGCGAACGGAGTGATCAGTAGGCTTCTCCGCTATGGGTTTTTGGCGGAGAAAAGAGGACAAGACGGGGCGGGCAGGATCGGGCACGGTCACTGCCGGACGGGCGTGGCGAGACGACGCTCTCGACGCGGCCGTGGACGCCGTCAGCCGCGGGGACTTCTCCACCGGGGCGCGGCTGCTGGCGCAGACGCGGAATGACCCGGAGCGGCGGACACTGTGCGTGATGGGTCTCGCCCAGGCTGCCGAGGGCCGCAGCACCGGCATCCGCGCCCTGGCGAGCGCGGACCCGCGGAATCCGGACCTGGCTTTGTGGCTGGGGCACACGATCGTCCTGGAGGCGTGGGGCATCCGCTCGATGGCGCTGGCCCGCTATGTGTCGCAACAGCAGTTCGCCGACTTTCACGCCACCCTGCGAACCGCCCACCATCCGTTGTCGACGGCTGCGCAGTTGCTCCCGCCCGATCCCGTTCCGTGGGTCTGCCTGCTGAGGTTCGCCAGAGGCCTTGAGCTTCCACGAAGCGACGCGGACGCGATCTGGCGCAACCTCGGCGGACGGTGGCCGACCTCGTATCACGGCACCTACCAGCGGATCCAGAGCGTGGCGAAGAAGTGGGGCGGCTCGCACGAGGCGATGCTGGAGTGCGCGCGGCAGGCCGCGGCGGCCGCCCCTCCGGGCGATCCCGTCACCGCGATGATCGCCATGGCCCACATCGAGGTCGCTTCCAGGAACATCGATGACGGGCTGGACGACGATTTCAACAGTCACCTCATGAAACCGGACGTACAGGTGGAGATTCGCGCCGCAGCGGAGAAATGGCTCGCGTCCGCACGGCCGCATCCCTACGACGTCGACGCCCATCACGTCTTCGGCTTCGCCTACTACCAGGCCGGTGATCGCGAGCGTGCACGCTTCCACCTGACAGCGGGCGGCCCACGGATCCCCATCATTCCATGGGGCTACGTAACCGGCGATGAAGTGGCCGATTTCATCGCGGCCTGCCGGCATCTGAAGATTCCGCTTTGAGGAGGGCCGGCAGTGGAACTGCGGGAAACGGAGGTTGACGGCGTCCCGACCTTCTGGCTCGAATCTGAGGAGAAACTTCGGGGTGAGCTGCGGGCGTGCGGGTGCTGCGGCGCTCGACCGCCGCGGCGGCGTACACGCGCGTCCTAGAGCGCCGCGCCCTCCCGTCACCACCTCGCCGCCCAGCCAGGATCCTGCCGAGAACGTGCTGCCTAGCCTGTTCGGGTTGCATCGGCTGCCTCCGCCGGTGAGATGGTTCGTCTTGGCGGCGGTGATCGCCGGGCTGGCGGTGGTGGTGTTCACCGGCCGCTAGAGCCAGGTGGGCAGGGAGCCCTCGGCGTAGCGGGCGCCGTAGCCGCCGGTCGGCAGGATGGCGGCGATGGCGTCCAGGTCGGCCTCGGACAGGGTCAGCTCGGCGGCGGCCGTGTTCTCCTCGACCCGCTCGGGGCTGCGGGTGCCGGGGATCGGGACGATGTCCTCGCCCTGGGCCAGCACCCAGGCCAGTGCGAGCTGGGAGACCGTCGCGTCCTTCGCGGCGGCCAGCTCGGCGAGCCGCTCGACGGCCGCCAGGTTCTTCTCGAAGTTGCCCGGCTGCCAGCGGGGATCGTGGTTGCGCATGTCGGTCGGGTCGTAGGACCCGGCGGGCTTGGCGGTGCCGGTGATGAAGCCGCGTCCCAGCGGGGAGTACGACACGAACCCGATGCCCAGCTCGCGCAGCACCGAGAACAGCTGCTCCACGTCCCGCTCGAACAGCGAGTACTCGGTCTGGAGGACGGACACGGGCTGGACGGCGTGCGCGCGGCGGATGGTCTGCGGGCCCGCCTCGCTCAGCCCGAAGTACTTCACCTTGCCCGCCTCGATCAGCTCCTTGACCGTGCCGGCGACGTCGTCGATCGGGACGTCCGGGTCGACGCGGTGCTGGTAGAGCACGTCGATGTGGTCGACGTCCAGGTAGCGGAGGCTGTTGTCGGCGACCTTGCGGATGTTGTCCGGGCGGCTGTCGAGGCCGGAGATCCTCCCGGACGACAGGTCGAACCCGAACTTGGTCGCCAGGACGACCTCGTCGCGGAAGTCCTTGACCGCCCTGCCGACGAGGATCTCGTTGGAGCCGGTGCCCAGGCCGTAGAGCTCGGCGGTGTCGAAGAAGGTGACGCCCAGCTCGTACGCGCGCCTGATGGCGGCGATGCCCTCCTGCTCGTCAGCAGGACCGTAGGCGATCGTCAGGCCCATCGTGCCGTAGCCGATCGCCGAGGCCACCAGGCCCTGGCGGCCCAGAGTGCGCTTCTGCACGACCAATCCTTTCTCGCAAGCAACGCATTCACGTCCACTCTCGCAGCAAAGCGGCCGGGCGGTGCGCCCGGCGTCCGCGTTCGCCGCTGCGCCTGGCCGCCCGTGATCGCGGGGTCGCACGCCTCCTCCGTCCTGCGGGAGCGCCGCGTCTCCGGCGGGTGTGCTCAGACGAACTCCAGGGGGCGGACGACGTAGTCGGGTGGGATGTCGCCGTGCATGGACTCGGTGGAGCGGTCCGGGGCGGTCTCCTCCAGGAGGGCGGCGCGGCGGACGCGGTCGGTGCGGAACACGCGGCGGCCGCCGCGCAGGCGGCACCAGGCGTTCAGATACCAGCCCTTGCCGGACGCGGTGAACGTGACGGGCTCGACGTCGCGTTCGGTCTCGGTGCCCGCCCCGTCGACGTAGGTGAGGCGGACCACCCGGCGGGCCAGGACGGCCTCCTCCAGCACGGCCGGCACGGACGCCTGGTCGTCGTCCCCGGCGGGGCCGAGGATGCGGATGCGGGCGGCCAGTGCGCGGGCCGAGGCGCCGTCGTCCGCCGACATCGCGGCGACGATCTTGTGCAGGGCGGTGCGGGCGGAGCGGGAGTACGGTGAGCCGCCCGCGCGGGACAGGGTGATCGCGACGGCGACGGCCTCGGCGGGGGTGAAGTTCAGCGGCGGCAGCGTGCGGCTCTTGTCGAGGGTGTAGCCGCCGCCTCGGCCGACGTCCGCGAAGATCGGCACGCCGGCCTGCTGGAGCGCGCCGATGTCGCGCTCGATCGTGCGGACGCTCACCTCGTACCGCGCGGCCAGCTCCCGCGCGGCGAGGCGGCGAGGCGCGCAGGCGCGCAACTCCTCCACCAGGGCGTAAAGACGGTCCGTGCGGTTCACGCGCCGAGCGTACGCGCCGGGTCCGACATTTCCGGGTCAGAGGGCGCGGAGGAAGGTGATCATGGCGTCGTTGACCTCGGTGGGGCGTTCCTGCTGCAGCCAGTGGCCGCAGCCCTCCAGCCAGACGGTATCGCGGAGGTTCGGCACGAAGTCGGTCATGGAGTCGATCACCTGGCGGGCGCCGACCGAGACGATGTCGCGGTCTCCGGCGATGAACAGCGCGGGCGGGCCGACGGGGGCGCGGTGCCAGGCGGCGGTGAGCTCCCAGTTGCGGTCGAGGTTGCGGTACCAGTTGACCGGGCCGGTGAAGCCGCTGCCGGCGTACTCCTCGACGTAGGCGTCGATGTCGGCGGCGGTGAGCCACCCGGGAAGCTTCTCCGGGTCCGGGAGGACGTCGAGGATCCCGCCGCCGTCGGGCGCGACCAGCGGCGGGCACGGCCCATCGCCGGACATCCCGTACAGCATCCGGCGGAAGGTTGCCGCCCGGTCGCGGTCGAACGCCGCCTCCGGGACGTCCGGCTCCTGGAAGCGGACCATGTAGAAGCCGTCGCCGAACAGGCGGCGCATGGACTCGACGGGCGGCCTGCTGCTGCGCGGGCGGTGCGGGACCGACATCCCGATCACCCCGCGCACCTTGTCCGGGCGCATCTGCGCGGTGGCCCAGGCGACGGGCGCACCCCAGTCGTGGCCGGCGACGACGGCGCGGTCGGCGCCGAGGGCGTCGATGAGCCCGATCGCGTCTCCGGTCAGGTGCAGGAGCGTGTACTCGCCGGGTTCCGCGGGGCCGCCCGTCCGGGCGTAGCCGCGCTGGTCAGGGGCGACGGCGTGGTAGCCGGCCTCGGCGAGCGCGATGAGCTGGTGACGCCAGGAGTACCAGCACTCCGGGAAGCCGTGCAGGAGCAGCACGAGGGGACCCTCGCCCGCCTCGGCGACGTGCATGCGCAGCCCGCTCTTCGACGTGACGAAGCGGTGCGTGATCTCGGTCATCGATACCCCTCGCGGCATGGGCGGACCGTGCGTGCCAACCGTAGCCGCACCGGATTTCGCCCGGGACGTGGGATGAGGAACCCGGGGTGAATACCCCTTGGCCATACCGGCGGCCATCGGATTGTGTGGCCGCGCCACATGGGACCCCGGGGCCGCGCTCCATAGGTTCTGCGCATGACGAGCGTGACGCCGCGGCCGGCCGCGGGCACTCCGGGGACGCTGGATCTGTCGGGCCGGCGCGCCCTGGTCACCGGCGGCGCGGGCGGCATCGGCCGCGCGTGCGCGCGGCGGCTGGCGGCGGCGGGTGCCAACGTGGTGGTGGCCGATATCGACGGGGAGGCGGCGGAGCGCACGGCGGCCGAGATCGGCGGGATCCCGCTGCTCGCCGACCTGGCCGACACGGAGGCGCTCGGCGGGCTGGCGACCGGCGTCGACATCCTGGTCAACAACGCGGGCATCCAGCATGTGGCCCCGGTCCACGACTTCCCGCCCGAGACGTTCGCGCGGATCATGCGGCTGATGGTGGAGGCTCCGTTCCGTCTCGCCCGGGACGCGCTGCCCGGCATGTACGAGCGGGGCTGGGGACGCGTCGTCAACATCTCGTCCGTCCATGGGCTGCGTGCGTCGCCTTTCAAGGCCGCTTATGTGACCGCCAAACACGGTCTGGAGGGGCTGTCCAAGGTGATCGCGCTGGAAGGCGCCCCGCACGGCGTGACGTCCAACTGCGTCAACCCCGCGTATGTCCGGACCCCACTGGTGGAGCGGCAGATCGCCGACCAGGCGCACGCGCACGGCATGCCGCCGGACGAGGTCATCGAGCGCGTCATGCTTGAGCATGCGGCGGTGAAACGGCTGATCGAGCCGGACGAAGTAGCGGAACTCGTCGCATATCTGTGCTCGCCGCCCGCGTCGATGATGACGGGCGTGTCCCTCGGCCTCGACGGCGGCTGGACGGCGCATTGACAATGGCCCGTATGACCTGCGGCGTCTTCCTCGAACTGCTGGCCCGTGAGGCCTCACCCGTCGAGTTCGAGGGTCCCCTCGTCCAGGCGCGGGCGGAGGGCGCGCCGCCCGCCGTCCTGGCGGAGCTGGAGTCGGCCAAGCTGGCGGCGCTGCGGGTCCGGGCGGTGATGCGGCGGCACGTCCGGCGGGAGGCGGAGCTGGAGGCGCTGTTCGACACCGCCGGGGACCTGGCGGGGCTCCGCGACCTCGACGCCGTGCTGGAGGCGATCACCCGCCGCGCCCGGCGGCTCCTGAACGCCGACATCGCCTACCTGACGCTGAACGACGACGAGCGCGGCGAGACCTACATGCGGGTCACGGACGGCTCGGTGTCGGCGGCGTTCCGGAGGCTGCGGCTGCCGATGGGCACCGGGCTCGTCGGCCTGGTCGCGCAGACCGCGATGCCCTACACCAGCGCGCACTATCTCGGGGACGAGCAGTTCCAGCACCGCGGATTCATCGACGACGCGGTCGCCGAGGAGGGCATCGTCGCGATCCTGGGCGTGCCCATGCGGCTGGGCAGCCGCGTCATCGGCGTTCTGACCGCCGCGCACCGCAGCGAGCGTCCGTTCGACCCGGAGGAGGTGGCGCTGCTCGGGTCGCTGGCCGCGCACGCCGCGGTGGCGATCGACAACGCCCGCCTTCTGCAGGAGACCCGCACCGCGTTGGAGGAGCTGAGCGCGGCCAACGAGGAGGTCAAGGCGCGCAGTGCGGCCGTAGAGAGGGCGGCGCGCGCGCACGACCGCATGACCGCCGTCGTCGTTCGCGGCGGCGGCGTGGAGGACGTCGGCGCCGTCGTGACCGAGTTGCTGGGCGGCACCCTGCACGTCCTGGACGCGGACGGCCGCCAGCTCGCGACGACGGGCGCCGTGTCGGCTCCCCTCAGCGCCGACGAACTCGTCGGGGTCTCGGCGTCGGCGCACTCTGCGCGCGCGCAAGGCCGCACCGTCAGACGTGGCGATCTGTGGATCGCGTCGGTGTCCACGGGCGACGAGATGCTGGGGACGCTGGTGCTGCGCACCGCGGACGAGTTGTCGGACGCCGATCAGCGGATCCTGGAACCGGCCGCGCTCGTCACCGCGCTGCTGCTGCTGTTCCAGCGCAGCGTGACCGAGGCGGAGGGCCGGGTCCGCGGCGAACTCCTGGACGACCTGCTCTCGGGCCGCCAGACCGGGGCCGAGGCGCTCATGTCCCGCGCGCGGCGCGTGAACGTCGACCTGAGCGCCCCGCACGTGGTGCTGTGCGCGAAGTACGGGTCGCAGGAGTACCGGCAGCGGGCCGCGTTCTGGGCGTCGTCCTACGCGGCCGTGGAGCACGGTCTCGCCGCGTCCCGCGCCGAGGAGATCGTCCTGCTGCTGCCCGGCGACCGCCCGGGAGAGACGGCCCGCTGGGTCGCCAAGGAGCTGGGCGCCTCCCTCGGCGGCCCCGCCACGATCGGCGCCGCCGGCCCGGTGCGCGGTCCGGCCGATGTCGCGTCCGCCCACCGGGAGGCGCAGCGCTGCGCGGACGCCCTGCGGTCCCTCGGACGACTCGGAGACGGAGCCGACGCGACCGAACTCGGCTTCGTCGGCCTCCTGATCGGCGACGACCGGGACGTGCCGGGCTTCCTCTCCAGTGCCCTCGGCTCGGTCCTCGCTTACGACGAGCGGCGCGGCACGGCGCTCGTCCGGACGCTGGAGGCCTACTTCGGGACCGGTGGCAGCCTGTCGAGGACGGCCGGGCTCCTGCACATCCACGTCAACACCGTCAGCCAGCGCCTGGACCGCATCGCCCACCTCCTGGGCGAAGACTGGCAGACCCCCGAACGCGCCCTGGAACTCCAGCTGGCCCTCCGCCTCCACCGCCTCTCCCGCTGACCCGCGGCATGTCGCCCTTATGAGCATCGGCATAAGGGCGACACGGCGCGGGTGAACGTGCTCAGACGGGGGCGTCGACCTTTGGGGTCGCGGTCTTCTCGGTGGCGGGGTCCTGGGACGTCCGGGCGGCGATCAGGTCGCGGGCGGTGCCCCAGACACCGCGGCGGAACAGCAGGACGACCAGGATGAAGATGGCGCCGGTGATGATCCCGGTCTCCTCGAACCCGGCCGTGGCCAGGTAGTCGTGCAGTTCCACGATCAGGGCCGCGCCGATGGCGCCGCCCCACAGGGTGCCGATGCCGCCGAGGACGACCATCATCACGGCCTGCCCGGAGGTCGTCCAGTAGACGCCCTGCAGGGACGCGAAGCCGTGGCTGATGGTGAACACGCCGCCGGCGAGGCCCGACAAACCCGCGGACAGGACGAACGCGAGCAGCTTGTACCGGTCGATGCTGTATCCGAGTGCCCGCGCCCTGGCGGGGTTGTCGCGGATGGACATCAGCACTCGTCCGAACGGGGAACGGACGATGCGCCACGCGGCGAACAGTCCGGCCAGGATGAAGGGGAGGCCCGCGTAGTAGAAGAAGAACGGGTCGGACAGGTCCAGCCCGAACAGTTCCTTGGGGATGCCTTGCAGTCCGTTCTCTCCACCGGTCGCGTCCCGCCACTGGTTGGCGACGAAGTAGACCATCTGGGCGAAGGCCAGGGTGACCATCGCGAAATAGATGCCGCGAAGCCGGACGGACAGGAAGCCGATCGGAACGGCGAGGACGGCCGCGAAGACCGCCCCGCCCAGGACGGCGACGGGGAACGGCAGGCCGGAGTGCAGCGCGATCAGTCCCGTGGCGTACCCGGAACCGCCCCAGAACGCGGCGTGCCCGAACGACAGCAGCCCGGTGAAGCCGAGCAGCAGGTCGACGGCGGCGGCGAACAGCGCCCAGCAGGCGATGTCCATGGCGACCGGCGGGTAGACGAACCACGGCAGGCCGAGCGCCACCAGCAGCCCGATGGCCAGCAGGACCGGACGTCCCGCGAGTTTCGACAGGATCACTTCGTCTCCTCGGCGGTCAAATCGTCGCCTCTTCGCGGCCGAACAGGCCGGCGGGGCGCCACAGCAGCACGGCGGCCATCAGGATGAACACCAGCGTCTGCGAGAGCGACGGGACGTAGTAGTTGCCGAGCGCCGACACGAGCCCGACGGCGAAGCCCGCGGCGACCGACCCGAACACCGAGCCGAGGCCGCCGATCACCACCACGGCGAACACCGTGATGATCAGGTCGCTGCCCATCAGCGGGTTGACCGCCCGCATCGGCGCGGCCAGGACCCCGGCGAAGCCGGCCAGCGCGACACCGAACCCGAAGACGGGCGTCACCCAGCGGGCGACGTCGATGCCGAGCGCGCGGGTCAGTTCGGGCCGCTCGGTCGCCGCCCGGACGATCATCCCGACGCGGGTCCGGGTGAGGACCACCCACACCGTCCCGCACACCAGCAGGGACAGCGCGAGCACGAACACCTGGTAGGCCGGGTAGGTGAACAGTCCCAGGTCGAGGGAGCCGCGCAGCGCGGACGGGCGCGGGTACGGCTGCGACTGCACGCCGTACTGCCGTTTGACGAGGTCCTGCAGGATCAGGGCGAGGCCGAAGGTGAACAGGAAGTTGTAGAGGGGATCGAGGGGCGCCAGGCGGTGGATGAACAGCCGTTCCAGCACCACGCCCACCACGCCGAGCACGACGGGGACGAGCGGCAGCGCCAGCCAGAAGCTCACCCCGAACGAGTCGAGCAGCACGTAGGAGCCGAACGCCCCGAGCATGTAGAACGCGCCGTGGGCGAAGTTGACCACGTGCAGCATCCCGAAGATGACGGACAGGCCGAGGGCGAGCAGGGCGTAGAACGCCCCGCCCACCAGGCCGTTGAACGCCTGCTGAAGCACGTCGCGGCCCGCCTCAGAGCTTGCAGGCCGGGTCGGGCTGCTGGAACGCCTCGGCCGCCGGGATCGTCTTGACGATCTTCTCGTAGTCCCACGGCTCCTTGACCTCCCCGGCCGGCTTCACCTCCGCGACGTAGGCGTCGTGGGTGAGCAGGTGGTCGGCGGCCCGGATGGTGCCGGTGGAGGTGAAGATGTCGTCGACCTTGTGCCCTTCGAGCTGCTTGACCACCCCGTCGGACTTGTCGGTGCCGCCGCGCTGCACGGCCTCCAGGTACTGCAGCGCCGCCGAGTAGTCCGCCGCGTGGACGGACGTCGGCCGCGTCCCCGTCTTGGCCTTGAACTTGTCGGCCCAGGCGCGGTTGCCCTCGTCGGCGTTCCAGTACCAGAAGTCGGTGAACCGCGTCCCGGCCAGGGCGTCCGGGGTGAGGGAGTGGATGTCGGTGAGGAACATCAGCCCCACCGCGAGGCCCACGCCCTTGTCGCGCAGCTTGTACTCGTTGTACTGCTTCACCAGGTTGACCAGGTCACCGCCCGCCTGCATGGCGCCGAGCACGTCCGGCTTGGGGTCGAGGTTCGGGGCCTTCAGCAGGAACGTGGAGAAGTTGTCGTTGGGGAAGGGAGTCGGGTCGCTCTTCACCACCGTGCCGCCGGCCGCCTTGACGGCCTCGCCGAACGTCTTCTCCATGTCCTGCCCGAACGCGTAGTCCGGGTAGACGATGTACCAGTTCTCGGCGCCGTCCTGGGTCACTCCGGTGCCGGTGCCGTGGGCCAGCATGTAGCTGTTGTAGCCGTAGTGGAAGGTGTACTTGTTGCACTGCTTGCCTTCCAGCTCCGTCGTGGCGGCGCCGACGTCGATGAACACCTTCTTCTTCGTCTTGGCGACGTTGGCGACGGCGAGCGCGGCCGACGACGTCGGCACGTCCACGATCAGGTCGGCCTGCCGCCGGTCGTAGAGCTCCTGCGCCTTGGAGTTGGCGATCTCCGGCTTGTTCTGGTGGTCGGCGGAGATGACCTCGATCTTGCCGGTCACCGCCTTGTCGCCGTACTTGGCCTTGAAGTCGGCCACGGCCATCTTCACCGCCTCGACGGCGTTCTTGCCCGACAGGTCGGCGTACACGCCCGACTGGTCGGTCAGCACCGCGAGGACGACCTTGTCGTCGCTGATCTTGCCGCCGCCCCCGCCGGGGCCGCCCCCGCATGCGGCCAGCATCATTCCGGCGGTCGCGAGCGCGGCCGAACGTCCGAGAAGTCTCATCAGGGCTCTCCTAGATTCCGAGGTACTGCAGGAGTTCGTTCTCGCGGGCGAGGACCTCGTCGTTGTCCATGGACTCGACGATCCGGCCCTCGGCGAGCAGGTGGTGGCGGTCGGCGACGGTGGCGGCGAAGTGGACGTTCTGCTCGATGAGCAGGACGGTCACCCCCGCGGCCTTGACCTCGCGGAGGATCTCGCCGATCTGGGCGACGATCAGCGGCGACAGGCCCTCGGTGGGCTCGTCGCACAGCAGCAGCCGGGCACCCGTCCGCAGCACCCTGGCCAGCGCGAGCATCTGCTGCTCGCCGCCCGACAGCTTCGTCCCGGGGAACCGGCGCCGCTCACGCAGCTTCGGGAACGTCTCGTACACCCGCTCCAGCGGCCACGGATCCTTGCCCGTGACCGGGGGCAGCGTGAGGTTCTCCTCCACCGAGAGGGTGGCGAAGACGCCGCGGTCGTCCGGGACGTAGCCGAGGCCGCGGCGGCTGCGCTTGTGCGGGCTCAGCGCGGAGATGTCCTCGTCCAGGAACCGCACCGTCCCGGTCACTTCCTGGTGGAGCCCCATCAGGCTGCGCAAGAGGGTGGTCTTGCCGGCGCCGTTGCGCCCGACGAGAGTGACGATCTCGCCCTCGCCCACGTCCAGCGACACATCGCGCAGTGCCTGCGCCTCGCCGTACCAGGCGGACAGTCCGTCAACGCTCAGCATTGGAGTCTCCGAGGTAGGCGGTGACCACGCGGGGGTCGTGACGGATCTCGGCGTAAGGGCCCTCGACGAGGACCTGTCCGTGCTGAAGCACCGTGACCTGGTCGGCGAGGCTGGAGACGACGCTCATGTTGTGCTCGACCAGCACCACCGTGCGGCCCTCCCTCACGCGCTGGATGAGCGCGACGGTGCGGTCGACGTCCTCCACGCCCATGCCGGCGGTCGGCTCGTCGAGCAGCAGCACCTTCGGGTCGAGCGCAAGGGCCAGGGCCAGTTCGAGTGCCCGTTTGCGCCCGTACGCCAGGGAGCCCGCGGGAGTCTCGCCGTGCTCGCCCAGGCCGACCTGTTCGAGCAGTTCGGCCGCGCGCCCGGAGAAGCGTGCGAGCGCGCCGTCCGACCGCCAGAACCGCCAGCCGAGCCCGGTGCGTCCCGCCAAGGCCAGCTCCACGTGCTGCCTGGGGGTCAGCTCGGCGAACAGGCTCGTGATCTGGAACGACCGGGCGAGCCCGAGCCGCGCGATCCGTTCCGGTCTCCGCCCGGCCAGCTCGTGATCGCCGAGCCGGACACTGCCCGCCGTCGGCTTCAGGAACCCGGTCAGCAGGTTGAACAGCGTCGTCTTGCCGGCACCGTTGGGGCCCACCAGCGCGTGGACCGCACCCTCGGCGATGTCGAGGTCCACGCCGTCGACGGCCCGGAAGCCGCGGAACTCCCGGATCAGCCCGCGCGCCTGCAGAACCGGGCCCTTCGGGACGGGGTCGCCCATTCGCCCTCCTAGCGCTCGTCCAGGTGGCCCGAGCCACACTCGGGCCGCCGTGACCGGGAACGCTAGGTGGCGCCCGAACGCCGGACCATGTGAGCGGAACCCATATTGGGACCCTTGAACACGGGTGTGACCCACATCACTCGCAGGTCGCAACCATCGGCACATGGCGGGCATCGCCGATATGTGGTCTCACCACGTGGCGGCAGCTCAACGCGGCGGCCCTGCGGCTTTCGCTCCCGAACCGGAACACGGCCCGGCCGGGCCATCGCCAGACCCGCCGAGGGCTCAGAGCTTGGTGCTCGTCCAGGCGAGCAGGTCGCCGGCCGGAAGGGTGTTGACGATCTGGGACGCGGGGACGGCGCAGCGGGCGGCGCGTTCGCAGCCGAAGGGCTGCCAGTCGAGCTGACCGGGGGCGTGGGCGTCGGAGTCGATGGAGAAGCGGCAGCCCGCCTCGACGGCGAGGCGCAGGAGGCGCTTGGGCGGGTCGAGGCGTTCCGGCCGGGAGTTGATCTCCACGGCGACGTCGTAGGCGGCGCAGGCGTCGAAGACGAGGGCGGCGTCGAACTCCGATTCGGGGCGCAGCCCGCCGCGTTTGCCGCCGGCCTTGACGATGCGTCCGGTGCAGTGGCCGAGGACGTTCACACGCGGGTTCGCGATCGCGGCGACCATGCGTTTCGTCATGGCGACGCGGTCCATGCGGAGTTTCGAATGGACGCTGGCGACGACGACGTCCAGCCGGTCGAGGAGCGCCGGGTCCTGGTCGAGGGTTCCGTCCTCCAGGATGTCGACCTCGATGCCGGTGAGAATGCGAAACGGCGCCAGGTCCTCGTTGAGTTCGGCCACGACGTCGAGCTGGCGGCGGAGGCGGTCGGCGGACAGGCCGCCGGCGACCTTGAGCCGTGGCGAATGGTCGGTGAGGGCGAGGTACTCGTGGCCCAGGGCGCGGGCCGTTTCGGCCATCTCCCGGATCGGGGATCCGCCGTCCGACCAGTCGCTGTGGGTGTGCAGATCGCCTTTCAGCGCGGCGCGGAGGGCGGCGGCGGCCTCGTCCAGCGGCTCGCCGTCGGTGGCCTCCAGCCGGCGCAGGTAGACGGGCGTCTCACCGCGCATCGCCTCCTCGATCACCAGAGCGGTGACCTTGCCGATGCCGGGCAGCGCGGTCAGCGTGCCCTCGCGGGCACGGGCGGCGAGTTCGTCCGGGGGCGTCTTCCCGGCGAGGTCGGCGGCGGTGCGGAACGCCCGCACGCGGTAGGTCGGCTCATGGGCGCGCTCCAGCAGGAACGCGATACGGCGCAGCGCTTCGACGGGCTCCACGCATCGCACGGTACCCAGGTATGACAGGACGTGTCCCACCACGGTGTCATCCGGGGTGGTCGTCCGGTCTCTAGCCTGGTCGTCATGGCCGGGGGCAAGTCCGAGGACGAGCCGAACCTCCTGCGCCCATGGCCGCCGGGCATCGAGTACACCGAGGGCGGGGCCTGCGCCGCGTCGCCGAACTTCGTCCCGAGGTGGTCCTGATGGACGTCCGGATGCCGGTCATGGACGGGCTGGAGGCGACCCGCCGGCTCCTCACGGGCGCCGGCGCCGCCGCCGATGGCGACGCACCGAGGATCCTCATGCTCACCACGTTCGACCTGGACGACTACGTCTACGAGGCGCTGCGGGCTGGGGCCAGCGGGTTCCTGCTGAAGGACGCGTCCGCGACGGAGCTGGCGGACGCGGTGCGGGTCGTGGCGGCGGGCGACGCGCTGCTGTCACCGTCGATCACCCGGCGGCTCATCGCGGAGTTCTCCCGGCTGGGCGGGCGGAGGGCGCCGTCCCGCAAGCGGCTGGACGAGCTGACCGAGCGGGAGACCGAGGTGCTGACGCTGGTCGCGCGCGGGTTGTCCAACGGCGAGATCGCCGGGGAACTCGTCGTCGCCGAACAGACCGTCAAGACGCATTTCGGGCGGATCCTGATGAAGCTCGGGCTGCGCGACCGCCCGCAGGCGATCGTCTACGCCTACGAGGTGGGGCTGGTCCGTCCCGGCGACTGATACCCGGGTCTGACGGCGGCGGCCCCGGCGGTCGCGGCCGTCTGGAAACGGCTCGGCCTGTGGGGCGCCGCCCTGCTCGTCGCCGCGACCGCCGCGATCGACCTCGGCCGCTTCGCCCTCGACACGCCCGGGTGGACGGGCTGAGCCACCGTCCTCACCGGCTGGGCTCGTGCCGTTCTACCTCGGCGCCGGCTGGGCGGACGGGGCACTCGGCTCCCGCCGGGCCGGGTTCGCCCTGCTGGGCGGGGGCGGCGCGGCGACCGCCCTGCTGATCCTCTTCGCGGGATATCCGGCGAGCATGGTCGGCGTGCCGGGCGCGGCGGTGTCCAACCTCAGCCCTCCCACGCTGGCGGCGGTCGCCTTCGGCCTCGCCCAGACCGGCCTGGCCCTGCTGCTGCACGGACCGCTGGCCGCCTGGACGCGACGCGCCCGGATCCGCTCGGTGGTCCGCGCCGCCAACCGTTCCGCCATGACGATCTTCCTGTGGCACCAGACGGCGCTGCCGGCCGTCACCGCGGGATCGCTGCTCGCGTTCGGCGGCCTGCCGGGGCTGCACACCGCACCCGACCGGCCCGCGTGGATCGCGGAACGGCTGCCCTGGCTGGCGGTCTGCGCCGTCGCGCTCGCCGCGCTATGGGCCCTGGTCCGCGACTTCGAACGCCCGCGCCGCCCCGCGCGTGACGCGGACCACACGACGAACATGATCCCGGGCCCGTACATCTCATGAAGAGTCCCCCGCAGCCGGGTACCCGCCTCCGTCCGCCAGGCGATCTTGGATGGTAGAAAGACGAGGATGCCGCCACGCAAGACGATCTCGCCGCGCGCCCGACGGCTCCGAAGGGCCCTGGCCTGCGCCGCGTCCATCTCGGGCGTCATGCTGACGACGGCCGGGACCGGTCACGCCGACCCCTACGCCCCGCCCGCCGACCTCCCCGAGATGGCGCCCTCGACGCTGGACGTCCGGTACACCGCCGAACGCCGGTCCATCGAGAAGGCACTCGAAACGGCACAGGAGATAGGCGACGCCGACCGCATGCGGGCCCTCGGCGCGTTCCTCCGGCCGGGACGCCGCTTCCTGCGCTTCGACCCGCGCGGCGGCGGACGGGCCGTCGAGGTCATCGGCGACCTCACCAGGGCACGGCGGGTCGCGGTCCTCGTCCCCGGCGCCGACACCACACTGACGGCGTTCGACGAGCGCGGCGACAAACCGTGGTCGACCCCCGGCGGAGGGGCACGCGCCGTCTACGCGCAGGCCCTCGCCGAGTCACCGCGTCCGGAGCTGGCGGTCGTGGCGTGGCTCGGATACGCGGCCCCGGAAACGTTCAGCAGCGACGTCATCACCGGCGACCGCGCCGACGAAGGAGCCGAGCGGCTGCGGCGCTTCCTGAAGGGCGTGCACAAGGTCAACCCGTCCGCCGGCGTCGGCCTGCTCTGCCACAGCTACGGCTCGGTGGTCTGCGGCCGCGCGGCACTGGACGGTCCAGGCGGACCCGCCTGGCGGCAGGTCACCGACATCGCCCTCTACGGCAGCCCCGGCACGACGGCGTGGTCGGCCGCGAGACTGAGCGGCGCCGCGCGGATCTGGGCCGGGCGGGGGGCGTCCGACTGGATGGAGGACGTCCCGCACGTCCGCATCCTCGGCCTCGGCCTCGGCCCCGACCCGGTCTCGTCCTCGTTCGGCGCCCGGGTCTTCGACGCCGGAACCGGCGGCCACAGCGACTACCTCGAACCGGGTACGACGTCGCTGCGGAATCTCACCGGCATCGCGCTCGGGGAGGCCTCCGATGTCACTCCGGGATGACACCGGTTACTTACTTTGGGACGGGTCACCTCCGGGGTGGTGGCACTCTGGGGTTGTGGACACCGCGAGCGAGGCCGAGATCCGGGAGCAGACCACCCAGCGCCTGGAGAAGGCGATGGGGACGTTCGGCACCGCGGCCTTGAGCAGCATGGAGGAGCATCTTCCCTGGTTCCGGCGCATGCCCGCCGACCAGCGCTCCTGGATCGGCCTCGTCGCCCAGGCGGGCATCGCGGCGTTCGTCGAGTGGTTCAAGAACAACGAGCAGACCCGTCCGGCCATCGCGGGCGAGGTGTTCGGCACCGCGCCGCGCGAGCTGCTCCGCGCCATCAAGCTCCATCACACGATCGACATGATCCGCGTCATCATCGACGTGGTGGAGACCCGGCTCGGCGAGCTGGCCGCCCCCGGCGGGGAGGCCCAGCTGCGCGAGGCCATCCTGCGCTACACACGCGACGTGGCCTTCGGCGCCGCCCAGGTGTACGCGCGCGCCGCCGAGACGCGCGCCGCCTGGGACGCGCGGCTGGAGGCCCTGGTCGTCAACGCGGTGCTGCGCGGCGAGGTCGACGACGGCATGCACTCCTGGGCCGCGGCCCTCGGCTGGACGTCCAAGCCCGTCACCGTCATCGCCGGGTTCACGCCGGAGGACGAGGAGCCCGAGGTCACCATCGACCAGATGCAGCTGGCGGCACGCCGCGCGCGCGCCGACGTGCTGGCCGGCGTCCAAGGGCGCCGGGTCATCGTCATCGTCGGCGGCGACACCGACCCCTTGGAGGCGGCGCGTCCCATCGCCGCCAAGTGCGGTCCGGGCCCGGTCGTCGTCGGCCCGCAGGTCGCCGACCTCTACGACTCCACCCGCTCCGCGCAGGCCGCCGTGGCCGGGCTCCGCGCCGCCGCCGGCTGGCCGGACGCGCCCCGTCCCGTCCCGGCGACGGAACTGCTGCCCGAACGCGCCCTGGACGGCGACGACGATGCGCGCCGCCACCTGGTGGACAACGTCTATAACCCGATGCTCGCCGCGGGCGCCCCGCTCCTCGACACCCTCACCACCTACCTCGAACAGGGCTCGTCGCTCGAGGCCACCGCGCGCCTGCTGTTCGTCCACCCCAACACGGTCCGCTACCGCCTCCGCCGCGTCAGCGAACTGACCGGCCTGGCCCCCACCGACGGCCGCAACGCCTTCACCCTCCGCATGGCCCTGGTCCTGGGCCGCTTCCAAGCCCGCTCCGCCCACGGCTGAACCCGGCTGCGGGGTTCGCCCCAAAAAGACCCCAGCTTGTAGGTGTCGTACAAAGGGCCTCGACCAAAGTTCGTGGTGATCCGCATCGTGGTCGGAGGGGCGTTGGCGGCAGGCTGGAGGCTGTGATTCTCCTCGCATCGCCCGGCCAGGGCGCCCAAACCCCCGGCTTTCTGCAGCCATGGCTAGAGATACCCGGAGTCGCCGACCGTCTCGCCTGGTGGTCGGCCGTCACCGGGCTCGACCTGGTCCGGTACGGAACGGAGGCCGACGCCGAGGAGATCCGTGACACCGCCGTGGCGCAGCCGCTGCTGGTCGCCGCCGCGCTCGCCGCCTACGAGGTCCTCTACGAGGACGGCGCCCGCGAAGACCGGGGGCCGGACGCCGTCGCCGGGCACAGCGTCGGGGAACTGGCCGCCGCCGCGATCGCCGGGGTGCTGAGCCCCGAGGCCGCGCTGGTCCTCGTCCGGGAGCGGGGACGGGCGATGGCCGAGGCCGCCGCCGTCACCGAGACGGGGATGACCGCCGTGCTCGGCGGCGACACCGACGAGGTCCTCGCCTCCATCGACAAGCACGGCCTCACCCCCGCCAACGTCAACGGCGCCGGGCAGATCGTCGCCGCCGGGACGATGGAGAAGCTCGCCGAGTTCGCGAACGAGCCGCCCGCCAAGGCGCGGCTGCGCGCGCTGTCGGTCGCCGGGGCGTTCCACACCGAGCACATGGCGCCCGCCGTCGACACGCTCCGCCGCCTCGCGCCCGGCGCACCCGTCGCCGACCCGCGGACGCGGCTGCTGCAGAACCGCGACGGCGCCGTCGTCGAGTCCGGGGCCGGCTTCGTGGAGCGGCTCGTCGAGCAGGTCAGCGCCCCCGTCCGCTGGGACGCCTGCATGGACACCATGCGGGAGATCGGCGTCACCGCGATCATCGAACTGCCGCCCGCCGGGACGCTGACCGGGCTCGCCCGCCGCGAACTGAGCGGAGTCGAGCGGGTCGCCCTCAAGACCCCCGAGGACCTGGACAAGGCCCGCGAGCTGATCAAGGCGGACGCGGCATGAGCGCACTGAGCATCCCCGCGGCGACGCCCGGCGCCCGCATCCTGGCCTTCGGCGACTACCGGCCCGCCCGGATCGTCACCAATGACGAGATCGCGCAGACCGTCGACACCGACGACGAGTGGATCCGCAGCCGCGTCGGCATCGCCGAACGCCGCATCGCCGGCGACGACGAGGGCATCGTCGAGCTGGGCGTGCACGCGGGCGGCAAGGCCCTGGCGGGCAGCGGCCTGGCCCCGTCCGACATCGACCTCGTGATCCTGGCCACATGCTCGGCGGAGTCGCCGATGCCCGGCCACGCCCCGCAGGTCGCACACCGCCTCGGCATCGACGCGCCCGGCGCGTTCGACATCAACGCCGCCTGCGCCGGCTTCTGCTACGCCCTCGCCACCGCGAGCGCCGCGGTCCAGGCGGGCAGCGCGCGCAACGTGCTCGTCATCGGCTCGGAGAAGATGTCCCAGTGGATCGACTGGACCGACCGCTCCACCTGCATCATCTTCGCGGACGGGGCGGGCGCGGCGGTCGTGTCCGGCAGTGACTCCCCCGGCATCGGCCCGGTCGTGTGGGGCAGCGCCGGCGACAAGTACGACAAGATCATCATCGAGGACCGGCGCTCGTTCATCCGGCAGGAGGGGCAGGCGGTGTTCCGCTGGGCGACCACCGCCATCGCCCCGGTCGCGGCCGAGGCCTGCGAACGCGCCGGGATCAAGCCGGCGGACCTCGCCGCCGTCGTCCCGCACCAGGCCAACCTGCGGATCATCGAGGCGATCGCCCGCAAGGTGAAGGCCACCAACGCCGTCGTGGCCGACGACATCGTCCAGTCCGGCAACACCTCGGGGGCCTCCATCCCGCTGGCCCTCTCCCGCATGATCGAACGCGGCGACGTGCCGTCCGGAGCCCCCGCCCTGCTGGTCGGGTTCGGTGCCGGACTGTCCTACGCTGCCCAAGTCATCCAGATCCCGTAGGCCGTCACGCCTGCTCGCAGGCTCTGGACCAACCCACCGAAGGAGAACGCGGAACCATGGCAGTCGCCACCGAACAGCAGATCCTGGACGGCCTCGCCGAGATCATCGACGACATCGTCGGCATCGACAAGTCCGAGGTGACCCCGGACAAGAACTTCATCGACGACCTCGACATCGACTCGCTGTCGATGGTGGAGATCGCCGTGGCCGCGCAGGACCAGTTCGGCGTCGAGATCCCCGACGACGAGCTGCGCAACCTGAAGACGGTCAAGGACGTCATCAACTTCGTTCAGAACCTCCAGACCGCGTCCAAGAGCTAGAACGCGGGGACGGCGCGCCGCCGTACCGGTCCGGACCGGTACGGCGGCGCGCCCGGCCCTCTCCCCACCGTCCGCAAGGAGCACCTGCTATGAGCAAGAGCCAGACCAGAGTCGTCGTGACGGGTCTCGGTGCAACGACCCCACTCGGCGGAGACGTGCCGTCGACCTGGTCCGCCCTGCTCGCCGGCGAGTCCGGGGTCCGCACACTGGACTGGGAGGGCGTCGAGGACCTGCCCGTCCGGTTCGCCGCGACGCTGAAGGTCGACCCGTCCGAGGTCATGCCCAAGCAGGCGCTGCGCCGGCTCGACCGCAACCAGTCGATCGCGCTGATCGCCGCCCGCGAGGCGTGGACCGACGCGGGATTCGCCCCGCCCACCTCCCGCAAGACCAAGAAGCCGGAGGAGCAGTCCGGCGTCGAAGGCGGCTTCGCCGTGGACGGTGAGCGTCTCGGCGTCGTGTTCTCCAGCGGCATCGGTGGCCTGCACACCGCGCTCAACAGCTACGACGTCTACCGGGAGAAGGGCTGGTCGCGGGTCTCGCCCTTCACCGTCCCGATGCTGATGCCGAACGGCGCGTCCGGGCACGTCGGCATCGAGTTCGGCGCGATGGCCGGCTCGCACGCCCTGGTCAGCGCCTGCGCGTCCAGCGGCGAGGCGGTCGGCTACGCGATCGACATGATCCGCGCGGGCCGCGCCGACGTGGTGATCTGCGGCGGCACCGAGTCCTGCATCCACCCGCTGCAGATGGCCTCGTTCGGCGCGATGCGGGCGATGTCCACCCGCAACGAAGAGCCTGAGCGCGCGTCCCGTCCCTACGACAAGAACCGCGACGGGTTCGTGCTCGGCGAGGGCGCCGCCGTGCTGATCCTGGAGTCGGAGGAGCACGCCCGCGCCCGCGGCGCGCAGATCAACGGCTTCGCGGCCGGCTGCGGCTACTCCGGCGACGCCTACGACATCGTGCTGCCCGACCCGAGCGGTTCCGGGCAGGCCAAGGCGATGCAGCGCGCCCTCAAGGACGCCGGCCTGGACGCCGCCGACATCGTGCACATCAACGCGCACGCCACCTCGACCCCCGCCGGCGACGTCGCGGAGCTCGCCTCCATCAAGGCGGGGCTCGGCGAGGAGGCCGCCTCCCAGGTCGCCGTCACCGCCACCAAGTCGATGACCGGGCATCTGCTCGGCGGCGCCGGCGCGCTGGAGTCGCTGTTCACGGTCCTCGCGCTGAAGGAGGGGCTCATCCCGTTCGTCGCCAACCTGGAGGACGTCGACGACGGCGTCGACCTGGACATCGTGCGCGACGAGCCCCGCAAGATCCCGGGCGGCCCCGCCGCGGCGCTCAACAACTCGTTCGGTTTCGGCGGCCACAACGTCTCCGTCGCCTTCGAACGCTGTGTCTGATTGCAGTTCCCTTGGCGTCAGGCGCTAGAGCGCCTTCCTTCGGCGGGAACCGCGGTGCGATCGCTGCATCGCTCCGGCTCGCCTAGAGGCTCGCTGCGCGATCAGGTTTCTCGCTTCGCTCGAAACCTGCCTTCGGACGCGTTCGCGACTGCTCAGGTTGTCGCGGGGTTGCGGTGTGGGCTGAGGCGCATGGGAGAGACGGCGATCGCACCGCATTGCCCGCCGACGTAGGGCCGCGGCGCCCTTGGCGTCAAGCGCTGCAGCGCTTGACGCCAAGGGCACTGCGAACTAAACCGCCGCGTGAAGCCAGCGGACGGGTGCGCCGTCCCCGGCCCGGCGGAAGGGCTCCAGTTCGTTGTCCCACGGCGTGCCGAGCAGACGCTCCAGCTCGTTCTCCAGTGTGATCTTGCCGACGGCGGCGTTGGCCATGACGGAGCGGAGCCGGTCCTCGGGGATCATGATGTCGCCGCTGGCCCCGATGGTGCCGGTGAACACCCCCAGGGACGGGGTGAAGCTGAAGCGGACGCCGTCGCTGCCGGGGGTGGGGTCCTCGGTGGCCTCGAAGCGCACCAGCTTCCAATTTCGCAGCGCCGAGGTGATGCCCGCGGCGGTGCCGGGGCTGCCCTCCCAATGCAGCTCGGCGCGCAGCGTTCCCGGCGCGGCCGCCTGATCCGCCCATTCAAGGGAAACGGGCACACCGAGAACACCTGCGGCGGCCCACTCGATGTGAGGGCTCAGCGCAGGCGGCGCGGAGTGGACGTAGAAGACGCCACGTGCGGTCACCGGACCTCCTGGATCTGTACCGAGGCTCGTCTTCCCCTACGGCCTCGTACGTCCCAAGTCGGCGTCCGCGTCCCTCATTGTGCATCATCGGCACGTGTCGCACCACCGTGAGTTCGGCGTTTGTTGAACGCTTGACCGCAGGATGCGCAACATTCACGGGCGCTGACCGACAAGGTTAACCGGTGGCAGGCCCCCGCGAGGCAGAAGCGCACAACGCGGTGAGGCCGCGTCCGGCCGCCGATCCCCGTCCACCCTCCATCACCCAACGTTTGTGTTCCGGCACTATGGGTGCACACACCGAGGGCGAGAGCGAGGGCCGATGTTCGATCAGCAGGCGCGGCTGGAGCGGGTGCTGGCGCGGCATCCCGACGCGGTGGTGGTGGAGCCGGTACCGGGACGTCCGGCGCTGATCCGCCGGAACGAGATCCTGGTCGCCGGACGTGACGCCGGCGCCGCCGAGACCCTGGTGCGGCGCTGGTGCGACTCGCGTCACGACGAGCGCGCCGTCACGCGGCTGCGGCTGCGCCCGGCGGCGAAGGTCGACGTGTGCGAACTCTCCGCCCGGTTGAGCGCGGACGCGCTCGGCTCGGACGGGCCGGCGGCTGGCGGGCGGCGGCGCCGGCTGAGCGTGTCGCCGAACCATCTCGTCCACGGGCAGCCGATGTGGTGGAGCGGGCCCGCGGACCTGCCGCGCCCCGCCTCGCCGGTGCCCGCGCCGGAGGCCGCCACGGCGCGCCGGAACGTGACCGTCGCGATCCTGGACACCGGCCTGTCGCCGCATCCGTGGTACGAGGACGCCGAGTGGTACCGGGAGCAGCGCGACGAGGTCCGGGAGGTCCTGGACGCCGACCTGGACTTCGACCTGGACGCGCAGGCCGGGCACGGCACGTTCGTCGCGGGCGTGGTGCTGAGGCACGCGCCCACCGCCCGGCTGCGGGCCCGGCGCGTCATCGGCGGCGACGGGGTCGGCGACGAACTGGACGTGATCCGGGCGCTGGAGTGGCTGGCGGAGTGGGGGCGGGCCGACGTCGTGAACATCTCGCTCGGGTGCCATACCTTCGACGACCGGCCCTCGCCGGTGCTGGCGCGCGCGATCGCCGCGCTCGGCCGCCGGACGGTCGTCGTGGCGTGCGCGGGGAACGCGGCCGGGGACCGTCCGTTCTGGCCCGCCGCGATGAAGCCGGTGATCGGTGTCGCGGCGCTGGACGGCGGTGACCGGGCCTGGTTCTCCAACCACGGCTGGTGGGTGGACGCCTGCGCGGAGGGCGTGGACGTGGCCAGCGCGTTCGTGCGGTTCGACGGGACGCGTCCGCCCGTGGACGGCGTCGACCCCGACCGCTTCGACGGCTTCGCGACGTGGAGCGGGACGTCGTTCGCGGCGCCGGTGGTGGCGGGCCGGATCGCGGGGCTCGCGGCGGCGGAGGGCCTCGACGCGGTCGACGCGGCGGACCGCGTCCTCGACCCGGTGGCGCACCCCGCCCTCCCGGGCCTCGGCGTCGTCGTCGACTCCGGGAACGACGCGACCGCAAAGCGTTAATTTCCAACACAGAGTCACCTGTACATGCCATAGGGTTAACCTTCGCGGGGGGCCTCGGGAGGAGACTTCGGTGGCCCATTGGGACGATGGCACGGATGAGCTGGTGGTCCGGGCACGCGACGGCGACGGTGCCGCGTGGGCCCGCCTGGTCGAGCGGCACAGCGGGCTGCTGTGGTCGATCGCGCGCTCGCACGGGCTGAACGACGCCGATTCCGGTGACGTGGTGCAGACGACGTGGCTGCGGCTGGTGGAGCGGATCGACGGGCTGCGCGATCCGTCCGCGACGGGTTGCTGGCTGGCGACGACCGCGCGGAACGAGAGCCTGCGCCTGGTGCGCCGGCGGGGACGCGACCTGCCGGTCGTGCCTGCGCCGCGGGCACCGGAGCCGCCGGCGCCGGAGCCGGGCCCCGACCGGATCGTGCTGGGCCGCGAGCGCCTGGGCCGGGTCGGTGCGGCCCTGGAGTCGCTTCCGCGGCGCTGCCGGACGCTGCTGCGGCTGTTCGCGCTCGCGTCGAGCCACGCCGAGCTGGCCGCCGCGCTCGGGATTCCCGTCGGCAGCGTCGCCCCGACCAGGGCGCGGTGCCTGAACGCGCTGCGGAGGCTCGTCCGGTGAACGACGATGAGCTGATGGCGGGCGTCCGCCACGCGTTCGAGGTCATGGATCCCGTGCCGGAGAGCGTCCTGGCCGCGGCGCGCGCGTCGATCGCGTGGCGGACGCCGTCCGCGACGCTGGCGGAGCCGGCGCAGGACCGGGCCGCGCGGACCGCGGCCGGGGTCCGCGGCGGGACGGGCAGGGTGCTGACCTTCACGTGCCCCGGGTCGACGGTGGAGATCGAGGTGTCGGAGAACGGCCGGGACCGCGAGATCAACGGGCGGCTCGTTCCGTCGTCGTCCGGCCTCGTCCAGGTGCGGCACCGGGACCTGCCGCCGGACGGGATCAGCACGCGCGCCGAGTCCGCCGGGCTGTTCTGCGTGCCGCGCGTGCCGGCGGGCCTGGTGAGCCTCGTGTTCCGGCTGGACGACGGCACGACGATCGTCACGAGCTGGATCCGCCTGTGACGGGGGCGGGTGAGCGCGAACTCCTCCTGCTGGCGGCGATGGACCCGGAGACCGCCTTCGCGCGGGCGATGGCCCTGCTCGACCGGGGCGGCGGGGTGCTCGCGCTGCGCATCGCCGGCCTGGCCGCCAAGGAGCTGGGGCGGCTGGACGAGGGCCTCGCCTTCCTTCACCGTGCCCTGGAGGCGGCCGGCGGCGCCGACGACGCGTACTCGGCGGCGCAGGTGCGGATGAATCTCGTCGGCCTGCTCACGGCACGCGGTGACGTCTCTGAAGCCCTCGTTCACGCGCATGGGGCGGAGATCGTCCTGCAGGGCCCGGACGCAGACCGTCTGGCCGCCAACAAGGCGTGCGCTCTGGCGAGGGCAGGGCGGCTGGACGAGGCACGCGAAGTCGCCACCCGAGCCCTGCCCCGCCTAAGGGAGGGACACGATCCGGCCGTGCTCAACGGCCTGCTCACCAACCTTGGGCTCGCACTGGCGTTCCGTGGCGATTTCGACGGCGCGGAGACGGCTCTGGCGGAGGCGGTCGCCGTCGGTGAGGCCGCCGGGCTGCGTCACCAGGCGGCGATGTCCAAGGGCAATCTCGCTTTCGTGGTGTCGCGGCGTGGGGACGTCCCGCGCGCGCTCGGGCTCTTCGCCGAGGCCGAACCCCACTTGACCGGTGAACGCTTGGCGCAATGCCGGTTCGATCAGGCGGAGACCCTCATCATGGCGGGACTGCCAGGCGAGGCGCGTCCCGTCCTCGTGGCGGCCCTGGACGCCGCCACGGTGAACGGCTACGGGTGCGACATCGCGGACGGGTTCCTCCTTCTCGCCCACGCCGAACTGGCCGACGGGAGTCCCGAGCGGTGCACGGACGCGGCCGAACGAGCGCGCGCCATGTTCGCCGAACAGGAACGGACGGGGTGGATGCTGCTGGCCGAGCACGTGTTGCTCAGGGCACGGTGGGCGTCCGGTGAACGCTCGGCCGTCCTGCTCCGTTCGGCGGAGGCCACGGCCGCGCGGCTGGAAGGCGGCGGATGGTCCGATGCCGCCGACGAGGCCCGTATCGTCGCCGCGCGCGTGGCGCTGGCGCTGGGCAGACCCGCCGGGCACCTGCTGTCACCGGTCGGGCGATCGCGCGGCTCCGCGTCCGCCCAGATCGCCGCCTGGCACGCCGTCGCCCTCGAACGCGCCGCACGCGCCGACCATGGGGGCGCGGTAGAGGCGGTCAGGGCCGGGCTCCAGGTGACCGAAGACCACGCGGAGGCGCTCGGTGCGCTGGACCTGCGGGCCCGCGCGATGGGATTCGCCACCGAACTGTCCGAACTCGGCCTCGGCCTGGCGTGCTCGGCGCCGGAACTGCTCGCCGTCGAGGAACGGCGGCGGGCGATCGCGCGCCCGGCCCGGGTCCGCCCTCCCCGGGACCCCGAGCGGGCCGCGGCGCTGACCGCGCTGCGCGCCCTCAGCGTCGAGCACACCGCGGGCATGGCCCGGGGAGACGTCCCGCCGGTCCCGCCGGACGACGTGGCGGACCTGGAGGCGGTGGTGCGCGCACGGACGCGGCGCCGCCCGTCGGGTGCGTCCCCGCCGCACTCCCCCGGCATCGGCGAGATCGCCGCCGCGCTCGGCGACCGCGCCCTCGTCGAGATGATCTCGATCGGTTCCGAACTGCACGCGGTGACCGTCGCCGGCGGCCAGGTCAGCCGCCATCACCTCGGGACGTGCGCCGACGCCGTCCGGGAGACCGGCCTGATCCGCTTCGCCGTCCGCCGCCTCGCCGCCGGCGACTCCCCGGAGGAGCTCTCCGCCCTCACCAGCGCCGCCGCGCGGCTCGACCGGCAACTGCTCGGCCCGCCGGGACACGACATCGGCGACCGGGAACTCGTCATCGCCCCGACCGGCGCGCTGCACAGCCTCCCCTGGGCCGTGCTCCCGTCGCTGGCCGGACGCCCCTTCACGGTCGTCCCGTCCGCCGGCGCCTGGCTCCGCGCCTGCGAACCCGGCCGCGGGGACGGGCACGTCGTCCTCGCCGCAGGCCCCGACCTCCACCACGCCGAACATGAGGTCGCCGCCCTGCGACGCATCCACCCGCGAGCGATCGTCCTGGACGGCTCGGACGCCCGCGCGGAACCGGTCCGGGACGCCCTCGACGGCGCCCTCATCGCCCACTTAGCCGCCCACGGTGAGTTCCGTGAGGGCAACCCCCTGTTCTCACGGCTGCGTCTCGCCGACGGGCCGCTGATCGTCCACGACCTGGACGAGCTGACCGCCCCGCCGGGCATGCTCGTCCTGTCGGCGTGCGACATCGGCCGCGCCGGCGAAGGCGACGCCGTGCTCGGCATGGCGGGCGCCCTCCTCGCCCTGGGCACCGCCACGGTCATCGCCAGCGTCGCACCGGTCCGCGACGCGGCGACCCCGGAGTTCATGTCCGCCTTCCACACCGCCGTGGCCGCCGGCCACGCCCCGGCGCACGCCCTCGCGGCGATCCCGCGCCCCCCGGGAGTGGCCGGGTTCCTGTGCCTGGGCGCCGGCTGACGACCGCGAGGCCGCCACCGGCGGCGGCCGCCCGAGCAGCCGTCGCCGGTGGCGACCCGGTCAGCCGTCGCCGGTGGCGACCGGGTTGGACGGATCCGTCACCCAGTCGGACCAGGAGCCCACGTAGAGGGCGGCGGGGATGCCGGCGAGGTTGAGCGCGAGGATCTCATGCGCGGCCGTCACCCCGGAGCCGCAGTACGCGCCGACGTCGAGGGCGTCCGTGGCGCCGAGCTCGGCGAAGCGCTCGCGCAGCAGGTCGGGCGGCAGGAACCGGCCGTCCACGCCGACGTTTCCGGACGTGGGGGCGTTGCGGGCGCCCGGGATGTGCCCGGCGACGGGGTCGACCGGCTCCTGTTCGCCGCGGTACCGCTCGGCGGCGCGGGCGTCGAGGAGAACCCCGGCCGTGGCCAGTTCGGCGGCGCCCTCGGCGTCCAGGACGGGCAGCCGGCCCGGGTCGGCGATGAAGTCGCCCGGCTTCACGTCGGGTTCGACCGTGCTCACCGGCCGGCCCGCCTCCGTCCAGGCGTGGTAACCGCCGTCCAGGACCCGGACCCGCTCATGGCCGAAGTACCGCAGGGACCACCACACCCGCGCGGCGGCCATGGAGTCAGCGTCGTCATAGACCACGACGCGGCTGTCCTCCGAGACGCCGGCGCGGCGCATGGCCGACTCGAAGGCGACGGGTTCGGGGAGGGGATGGCGGCCACCGGGCCCCGGCGGCCCGGCCACGTCGCGGTCGAGGTCGACGAAGACGGCGCCGGGCAGGTGCCCCTTGCGATAGGACTCGATCCCCGGGGGCCCCGCCAGATGCCATCGGACGTCCAGCAGGACCACGGGCGTCTGCCGCCGGAGCAGCCGGTCCAACGCGGGCACTTCGATGAGAGGGTGCACATCGCCAGTTTGACCGTCGGCACCCGGATTAGGGAGGGGCGAATCCGGGTTCATCTCACATCTCCCCTGGCTCGTGCCATATCGCAGGATGTCAGGACCGGGTCGTGCTCAGCAGCGGCACGAGCTGCTCCGCGGGGACGAGCGAGCCGTGCATGCCGACCATCCGGTTCAGCCACGGTTCCCGCTCGGACGCCACGATCGCCAGATCGGCGTGCGGGACCGCGACCACGTCGCCGATGCGTTCCAGCATCCCCGGGCCGAGCGGGCCGAACCAGCCGCCCTCCACGGCCGCCTCGCGCGGGAGCACCCATGCCCGGTCGCCGAGCAGGGCCGTCCATGCGGCGAGCACGTCCCCGTGGGCGCCCGGCTCGCTGTAGACGTACCGGGCGCGTGCGTCCCCGCCCAGAAGGGCCACGCCCTCGTGCAACTCGGGAACGGTATCGACGTCGACGCGTTCGGTGGGGTCGACCATGCCGTGGTCGGCCGTCACGTAAAGCGCCGACCCGGGAGGCAGGACGGCCGCGATCTGCTGGACGAGGACGTCCACGAACCGGAGTTGATGCCGCCAGTCGTGGGAGGCGACACCGAAACGGTGGCCTGTCGCGTCCAGGTCGGCGTGGTAGGCGGTGACATACGAGCGGTCGCCGCGGCGCAGCGCCAGCTCGATCCGCCCGACGAGCTGGCCGAGGCTCTCGGCGCTCAGATAACGGGCGCCTCGGGTGGTGGCACGGCTCAGACCGGACCCGCGGTACTGCCGCAGCGAGACGTACCCGGTCTCGACGCCGTCCGCCGCCGCCCGCTCGTACACGGTCGGGACGGGCTGGAACGTCTCCGGATCGGCGTCGTCGTCCTTCCACAGCAGGCAGTTGAGCAGCCTGCCGGTGGCCGGGACCGCCATCTGCAGACCGAGCAGCCCGTGCGCGCCCGGCGGGGCGCCCGTCCCCAGGGAAGCCAGGCTGGTGACCGTCGTCGCCGGGAACCCGGCCGTGATCGGGCCGCCTTCCATCGCGTTCAGGAACGGGGCCTCGTCCGGATGGGCCTTGAGCTGCTCCCAGCCGAGGCCGTCGACCAGCAGGACGCACGCGCGCGGCAGCGCGGGCAGATCCAGGACGTTCGCCGCGTCCGGGACACCGAGCGATGCCAGCACCGACAACGGGAGATCGGCGAGCGCGCCCGCCCCGTACCGGGGAACGGGCGGCTCCATGCTCGGAGCCGTCACCCGGTCACCGGGCCGGCGTCTCGGACACCGCCGCCGACAGCTCCTCGGCGAACGCCAGCACATGGCCGACGGCGTCGGCGCCGTCGGCGGCCTCGCTGACCCGCAGCGAGAGGTCGTCGGACGTGACGCTGCCCGTGTAGCCGTGGTCGGCCTCGCAGTTCTCGTCGCCGCACGTCGCGGGTTCGAGATCGATGTGGGCGATGGCGCCCCAGCCGATGGTGAGCACGACCTCCGTCGGCGGCACGCCCGGCACGTACGACGCCGGGTCCGGGACGACGCGTGTCACCGCGACCGACTGGACGCGTTCCAGCTTGACTGCCTCGGTGGTCGTGGACGCGTGCGGACGGGCCATGCCCTCACCCGGCGGGTGCTCGTCGGTGTGGCACACCAGCAGCCGGCTCGCCGACAGGACGAGCACGGTCACATGGCGCCGCACCTCCATCGCCGGGTCGAACGTCGCCTCATGGTGGACCACATAGGCGACGACGGGCTCGTTTCCAACGGCCGACTCGACCGCGTCCGCGACCAGGGCCGGGTAGTAACCGCTGCGGTCGATCGCCGTGCGCAGACCGCTCACCGTCGCTCGGGTTTCCCTCATGGCCCCATCCTGCCCTGTTCAGGGCCGGACGTGCACATGACGGTCCCGGCGCACGGTCATTCAGCCGGCCGCGGCCACGGAACCGGCCGCCGGGCACGGAACCGGCCGCGGGGTACGGGACCGGCATGCGGGTACGGGACGAGCATGGACGAGAAGCCGCTTCCGACTCCGCAGCCGGTCCCGCCGCCCACCCCGGATCCGGCGCCCGCCCCCGAACCGCTGGTGCCGCCCACCGAGCCGCCGCCCGGACCGTCCCCGAAACCCGCGCCGCAGCCGCCGGGGCCCGTCCCGCCGGGGCCGTCGCCCGAACCCGTCCCGCCGGGCCCGCCGCCGGAGCCCACACCGCCGGGCCCCGCGCCCGAGCCGAGCCCTCCCGCACCCGACCCCGACCCGGTCCCGCCGGGCCCGGAGCCCGATCCCATCCCGCCGACGCCGGGGCCCGGCCCGCCGAACCCGCCGGGCCCGCCTACCTGACGGACGTCAGGACAGCCGGCGCGGCCCCAGTTCGGGACGCGGCCCCAGCGGACGCTCCAAGGTCAGTGCCACCCGGCGCACCGTGACACCGGAGGCGTCCGCGACGACCGGGTCGAGTTCCAGGCGCGCCACCTCGGGAAGGTCGTAGCCGAGGCGGGACGCGCGCAGCAGCAGTCCCTCCAGGGCCTTCAGGTTCACCCGCTCCGCGCCGCGGTGGCCGAGCAGCAGCGGAGCCGTCCGGATGGCGCGGATCATCTCCGCCGCTTCCACGTCCGCGAGGGGCGACAGCCGGTAGGCGCGGTCGTCCAGCAGGGCGGCGGTCTCGTCGGCGATGCCGAACGACACCAGCGCGCCGAACGAATGGTCCTCCCTGATCACGATGCAGGTCGGCACCCCGTCGGCGTCCCCGCCCCCGGCGATCTCGATGCCGTAGCAGGACAGCAGCTCAGCCGCCTGTTTCGGCGTGGCCTCCACCGGGCCGCCGGAGCCACCGGGGCCGCCTGCGCCCTCCTCGCCGTCGTCGCCGGCGTCGTCGCCGGCGTTGAGCCACTCCGCGACCAGTTCCCGCGCGCGGTCGCGGTCCACACCGTCCAGCTCCGCGGTGTGCCCGGCGGGGCGCTGCCGCCACTGCGCGTACCGGATGACGTACGCCAGCGCCCTGACGGCGTCCTCCGGTGAGGTGTAGGACGGCACCGAGCCCTCCGCGGCCATCCCGTCCGGCCCGGTGACGCGCAGGTCGGCGGGCATGCCCTCGGTGCCCAGATAGGTCGCCACGATCGGCTTCGCGCTCCCGGCGGCCAGCCGGAGGATCTTCTCGGGGACGCGCACGTCGTAGCCCCCGATCGTCGGGGGCGTGAACAGCGCCACCACCGCGTCGACGGTGTCGTCCGCCAGCGCCGAGGCGAGCGCCGCCTCGTAGTCGTCGGCGTCCGCGCGCGGCCCGAGGTCGATGCGGGGCCTGACGTCCAGGCCGAGCGCCACCGCCTCGTCCTGCGCCAGCAGCCCCAGCGAGTTGGAGTTGTCGATGATCGCGACGCGGTCGCCGGCCGGGAGCGGCTGGTAGGCCAGTACCTGCGCCACGTCGAACAGCTCCGACAGGTCCTCCACCCGGATCACGCCGGCCTGCTCGAACAGCGCACTGACCGCGTGGTCGGGCAGGGTCAGCGCGCGTGCCGCATGCCCGATCGGGACGCCCTGCGTGCTGCGGCCGCTCTTGACGGCCACGATCGGCTTGCGGCGGCCGAGCCTGCGCGCGAGCCGCGCGAACTTGCGGGGGTTGCCCAGTGACTCCAGGTACAGCAGGACGGCCTTGGTCGCCGGGTCCTCCTCCCAGTACTGCAGGAGGTCGTTGCCCGACACGTCCGCCCGGTTCCCGGCGGAGACGAACGTGGACAGGCCGAGGCCGCGCTCGGCCGTCCGCTGCAGGATCGCGATGCCGAGCGCACCGGACTGGGAGAAGAAGCCCACCGGCCCCCGTCCCGGCATCGTCGGCGCCAGCGTCGCGTTCAGCCGGACGTCCGTGTCCGTGTTGGCTATGCCGAGGCAGTTGGGCCCGACGACGCGCATCCCGTAGGCGCGCGCGAGCCGCACCAGTTCCTCCTGCCGGGCACGTCCTTCATCGCCGATCTCACCGAAACCCGACGACACGACGATCAGACCCCGGACGCCCTTGCTCGCGCACTGCTCCACGACCTCGTGGACGGCGTCCGCCCGCACCGCGACGACCGCGAGATCGACATCGTCGGGAATCTCCAGGACGGACGCGTACGCCCGCACCCCCGCCACGGCCACCGCCGTCGGATGCACCGGGTAGACCGGCCCGCTGAAGTCCCCGGCCAGCAGGTTGCGCAGCACGGTCTGCCCGACGCTGTGCTCGGCCCGGCTCGCCCCGATCACCGCCACCGAACGCGGGAACAGCAGCCGCTGGATCGACCGCGACTCCGCCCGGTGCTCGCGGGCCGTCATGACCTCCATCGACGTGTCGGTCGGCTCCAGGTCCAGGACGAGCTCGATCACGCCCTCCTCGAACCGCTGCTCCGCCCGGTACCCCGCCTCGCGGAACACCCGGGTCATCCGCCGGTTGTCGGGCAGGACGCTCGCCACGAACCGGCGCACGCCCCGCTCCCGCGCCGCCGCCGCGATGTGCTCCAGCAGCACCGGCCCGAGACCGCGCCCCTGATGCGCGTCCTCCACGAGGAACGCGACCTCCGCCGTCTCCTGCCGGTCGCTCAGCAGGTCGTAGCGGACGACCGCCACCATCACCTCCCCGATCGTGGCGATCAGCGCGACCCGCCGGTCGTGATCGACGGTCGTGAAGTGCGCGACATCACGGTCCGACAGGTGCGGGCGCGGCGAGAAGAACCGGTAGTAGATCGACTCCGGGGACAGCCGCGCATGGAACTCGCGCAGCAACCCGCCGTCACCGGGCCGTATAGGACGCAGATGGGCCGTCCCGCCGTCGCTGAGGACGACGTCGGCCTCCCACTGATCCGGGTAACGCTCGGTCACGTACCCGAGGGTAAGGCACGGACCCGCGGGCGCCCGCGCCAGGAAAAATTCTGCTTCCCCACTTTCGCTGCGCGTTCGAGACCTATTCGGGGCTCAAGAGCTGTTACGGTCGTCCACACGCCCTGAATTGCCGCTCGCGCGGGCCGTGTTGATCGAGGTGATGACTCCATGACGCGCGTGGTCGTGGTCGGCGATCTAATGACAGACACCGTGGCGCGTGCCGCCTACCCCTTGGCCAAGGGGAGCGACACGCCGGCCGCCGTGTCGATCCACGGAGGCGGCTCCGGCGCCAACGTGGCCGCCTGGCTCGCCGTGGAGGGGATCGACGTCGCCTTCGTCGGCCGCCGCGGCTCCGATATCGCGGGCCGGAACCGAGACATGGAACTCATGGGGTACGGCGTCGACGCCCGCCTCGTGATGGACGGCGACCGTCCCACCGGCACCTGTGTGGTGATGGTCACCCACAAAGGCGACCGGACGATGCTGTCCGACCCGGGCGCCAACGCGGCGCTCCTCCCCGAGGACATCGAGCGCTGCAGGGACCTGTTCTCCCAGGGCACCCACCTGCACCTGTCCGGCTACGCCCTGATCAACGAGGGCTCCCGGAAGGCCGCCATCCACGCTCTGGAGCTCGCCCGCAAGGCGCAGATGTCGGTCTCGGTGGACGGCGGCTCGTCCTCCCCCCTCAAGCGGATGGGCGCCGAGCCCTTCCTCGAATGGACGCAGGGCGCCCGCCTCCTCGTCGTCAACGCCAAAGAGGCCGAGATCCTCACCGGCCGCGACACGCCCGAGCAGGCCGCCAAGGTCCTCACCGCCTGGTACCCGCAGGTCGTCATCAAGACCGGCGCCGACGGCGCCCTCTGGTACACCAACGGCCGCCCCGAACCCATCACCGTGGCCGCCGAACCCGTCGAGAAGATCGCCGACGGCACCGGCGCCGGCGACGCGTTCGTCGCGGGCTTCCTGCCCCCGTGGCTGGACGGGAAGCAGCCCGCCGACGCCCTCACCGCCGGCTGCCGCCTCGGCGCGCAGGCCATGAAGAACCTGGGCGCCCGTCCGACCCTCGATGTCGTCGACAACCAGATCAATTGACCCGCTCCCCGGCCTGAAGAGGCCGGGGCCCCGTCCTGCGCCGACTCGTCCTGCGTCGGCCCGTCCGGGACGGCATTTCCGCGGCTTCCCGCTTCATCGGCGACCGCCACGGCGAACCGCGTTGCTGCCCGGCCAGGGTCAGGCGACCGGGGTATAGGTCCGGACGTCCTCCCGCACGGCCGCCCACAGGCGGTTGAGGGGGTGGCCGGCGTCGTAGCGTTCCAAGTCCGCGCGGCGGACGAAGGCGCCGGTCATGAGCTCCGCCTTCGGCTCCAGGTCGTCGTGGAGGCCGATGGCGCGAAGCGGGACGGTGTCCGGTTCGTCCTGGGCCGCCATGCCGCGCCCGATCGAACCGGTGACGATCATGCAGCCGCGGACGAAGCCGGAGCGCAGCAGGGAGAGGCCGTAGTGCACGTCGTCGATGTCGGCGACCACGGTGAGGCGGTCGCGGAAGTTCGCCCCGTACCAGGTGGCGAGCAGATCGGCGACGAGGCCGGCGGGCGGGACCACCAGCGGGATGCCGGCGAGGCGGCTCGTCTCCACCGGCGTGTCCGGCAGCTCGGACACCGGCAGGTTGGTGAGCAGCAGGGCCTGGCCCCGGGCGTACTCGATGACCTCGTACTCCTTGAAACGCAGGTCGCCCTCCGGGGTGCTGACGATGCTGCCGCAGATGAGGTCCACCTGGCGGGTCTCCAGGCGCGACCACAGGTCCTTGGTGCGGACGTGGGCGACCTTGAACTCCACCTCGCGCTGCCGGAACTCCTCCGATACGCGGTTCCAGGCCCGGGAGACGATCGGAAGGGTGAACTCGGTGGTGCCGACGGTGAGCATCCTGCCGAGGCGGCGCCGGCTCCAATGAATGGACTCCAGCCATTTCCCGAACGTCTCGCACGCCAGTTCGACCGTGGTCTCGCCGGTCGGGGTGAACAGGAAGTCCTTGCCGCGGCCCTGGCGGACCGTCAGGACCTCGCCGCAGAGTGTCTGGCTGTTGCGGTTCAGTGTGTCGAGCTGCTTCTGGACGCTGGACTGCTCACGACCCAGGACGCGGGCGGCCCGCAGCGCGGACCCCGTCTCGTGCACCACCAGAAGCGTCCGCAGTTGGTCGAACGTCATGTCCAACAGCCCGGACGGGCATTCCAGGAGCGCGTCAAAGGTCGGCGACACGGGGAGCGACATTACTACCTGTCCATCAAATGGCCGATTGGTTAGTTGAGCGGTAAATGATGACATTTCCCGCTGAACTTATCTCAAGATGTACTTCCAAACAACTGGACAGAGTTTTCTAACCTCTAGAACACTTCCTCGTGCGAGCCACTCCCCCGCCGCCGTCACTCCGTCCAGCAAGGACGGCGGCGCTCCCGGGCGTGCCCCGGCGGTGCCGGCCGCCGGGGCCGCCGCCCGGCGACCCGACTCCCGTTCGCCGCGGCACTTCTCCGCCGCGGCGCCGGGGCCGGACGCCGGCCCGTGCGCGGGGCCGCGCGCACGGGCCGGCCCGATCGTCCCGCCCGCGCCCACGGGGGCGCGCGGGCGCCGGACGGTCGTCACCGGTCGACCTAGTTGGGGGTGGCGAGGGTCAGGGGGAGGATGCGGCCGGCGCCGGACTCCTTCAGCAGGCGGGTGGCCACGGTCATCGTCCAGCCGGTCTCGACCCGGTCGTCGACCAGGAGGATGGGGCCCGGGTTCTCGGGGAGGGCCTCCGCCAGGCCTGCGGGGACGGCCAGGGTGTGCCAGACGGAGCGGAGTCGCTGGGCGCTGTTGTGGCGGCGCGGGACCGGCTCGCCGACGGGGGCGAGTTCGCCCAGGTAGGACAGGCGGCCGATCTCGGCTATGCGGTGGCCGAAGGTGCCGACCAGGCGCGGGCGGGAGCGGGAGCCGATCGTGACGACGCCGGTGGGGCGGGCGGGCCAGTCCCAGGCGGCGAGGACCTTGACGACGGCGTCGACCAGGTCGGCGGGAACGTCGGAGTCGTCGGCGGAGAACAGCTCGCGCAGGCGGTTGCCCCAGCCGATGTCGGTGAGACGGCCCAGGGCGCGGCCCGTCTCGGCCTGGAGGCCGGGCTTGATGCGGCCGGAGACGCCCAGGTCGTCCTTGACGCCGGTGGGCCACATGCGGCGGGGCGCTATGTCGACGCCTGGGCGGTGGAGGCGCTCGCGGGCCCGGGTCGTGCTCTCCTGGCCGACGTCGGCCGGCCAGTGACGGCCCGTGCAGTTGTCGCAGCGGCCGCAGGGGGCGGCGGCGGGGTCGTCCAGCTGGCGGCGCAGATACTCCTCCCGGCAGGCCGGGGTCGCGATGTAGTCGAGCATCGCCTGTTGTTCGCGGCGGCGTTCCGCGGTGACGCGTTCGTAGCGTTCGCGGTCGTAGGCCCAGGGCAGGCCGGTGGCCGTCCAGCCTCCCTTGACGCGGCGGGCGGCGCCGTCCACGTCGAGGACCTTGAGCATCATTTCGAGGCGGGCTCGGTTGAGGTCGACCAGTGGTTCCAGGGCGCCGGTGGACAGGGGGCGGCCGGCGGTCTCCAGGACGTCGAGGGTGTCGCGGACGACGGGCTCCGGTGGGAACGCGAGGCCGGCGAAGTAGGCCCAGATGTCGCGGTCCTCCCGGCCGGGCAGGAGGATCACCTCGGCGCGGTCGACTCCGCGGCCCGCGCGGCCGATCTGCTGGTAGTAGGCCACCGGGGACTGCGGCGCCCCCACGTGGACGATGAAACCGAGGTCGGGTTTGTCGAAGCCCATGCCGAGGGCGCTGGTGGCGACGAGGGCCTTGAGCTTGTTGTCCTGCAGGTCCTGCTCGGCCTGGAGGCGCTCGGCCTGCTCGGTCTGGCCCGAATAGGCGGCGACCTCGTGGCCGCGGTCGCGCAGGTGGCCGGTGATCTCATGGGCGGCGGCGACGGTGAGCGTGTAGATGATCCCCGAGCCGGGGAGGTCGGTGAGGTGCTCGGCCAGCCAGGCGATGCGCTGCTCGGCGGTGGGGAGCGCGACGACGGCCAGGTGCAGCGACTCGCGTTCGAGGGCGCCGCGCAGGACGAGGGCATCGTCGCCGGCGAGCTGCTCGGCGACGTCCTGGGTGACGCGGGCGTTGGCGGTCGCGGTGGTGGCGAGCACCGGGATGCCGGGCGGCAGTTCGGCGAGCAGGGTGCGCAGCCGCCGGTAGTCGGGGCGGAAGTCGTGGCCCCAGTCGGAGATGCAGTGCGCCTCGTCGACGACGACGAGCCCGGCCCCGGCGGCGAGCTTGGGCAGGACGAGGTCGCGGAAGTCGGGGTTGTTGAGCCGCTCCGGGCTGACCAGGAGGACGTCGACCGCGCCCTCCTCGACCTCGTCGAAGATCCGCTCCCAGTCGCCGGTGTTGGACGAGTTGATCGTGCGGGCGTTGATGCCCGCGCGGCCGGCGGCCTCGATCTGGTTGCGCATCAGCGCCAGCAGCGGCGAGACGATCACGGTGGGGCCCGCGCCGCGCTCGCGGAGCAGCCGGGTGGCCACGAAGTAGACGGCGGACTTGCCCCAGCCCGTGCGCTGGACGACCAGGGCGCGGCGCCGCTCGACGACGAGGGCGCGGATCGCCGTCCACTGGTCGTCGCGGAGCCGTGCGTGGTCGCCCGCGAGGGAGCGCAGGCAGCGCTCGGCCTCGTCCCGCAGTCCGTCTGAAGTGCTCATGCGTCCTTGGTACCAGCGGTTCGGAAGGCAACGCACCAGAATCGTGTTCTGTGGATGGCGGGCCGCGGCGGTTGGGGACATGGGGGGCGCGGGTAGCCTGCCTACCAAGATCGGTTCGACTGCGAGGGGGCACGAGCGGGGGATGGGCGCGGCGGAGCGCGTGCTGGGGCCGGTTGCGGCCGAACGGCTGCGGGAGTCGAACGCGGCGCACCGCCTGAGGCGGACGTGGCAGGTCCTGATGGACGGGGTTCCGCCGGAACCGCCCGAGGAGGAGCCCAGCGAGGCCGTCGACCCGCGGGCGATCGACCTCGTCCTGCGCGTCGGTGAGCTTCTGCTGGCCAGCGGCGAGACGACCGAGCGGGTGAACGAGGCGATGCTCGGGCTGGCCGTCGCCTACGAGCTCCCCCGCTGCGAGGTCCAGGTCACGCTTACCAGCATTCTGGTGTCGGCCCATCCGGGGAAGGGCGCACCGCCCATGACGGGGACGCGGGCCATCCGGCGCCGTACCCCCGCCTACTGGCGGCTCACCGCGCTGCACCAGCTCGTCCAGGACGCGTCCATCGGCATGCTGGAGCTGGACGAGGCCCACATGAGGCTCGCGGAGATAAAGCGGGGCCGCGCCCCGTACCCCGCCTGGCTCCTGGTCGCGTCACTGGGGCTCATCAGCGCCTCCGGCAGTGTGCTGGCCGGCGGTGGACCGCTCGTGGCGACCACCGCGTTCGCCGCCACCCTCCTCGGCGAGCGGACCGGCGCCGTCCTGGCGCGCCGCGGAATCGCGGAGTTCTTCCAGCTGGCGGTCGCCGCCGCGATCGGCGCCGGGGCCGCCGCGATACTCGTGGTGACGGTGGGCGAGCCCGGCCAGGCCGCCGCGATCGTCACGGGCGCGATCCTGGCCCTGCTGCCGGGACGCCCCCTGGTCGCCAGCATCCAGGACGGCATCACCGGCGACCTGGTCAGCGCCGGGGCCCGGGTCCTGGAGGTCTTCTTCATCGTCGCGGCGCTCGTCGCGGGGCTCGGCGCGGTCGTCTACGTCGCGGTCAGCCTGGGCGCGCCGATCGACGTCAGCCACCTGCCCACCGCCCCGGCGACGCTGGAGCCGGTCGCGGTCGTCGCCGCCGCCGCGATCTCGCTCACGTTCGCGGTGTCCCTCGCCGTTCCGCGGGACGTACTGCTCGCCGCGGCCCTGGGCGGCGCGCTGATCTGGGTGCTCTACGTCCTGACGCGGGGATGGGGTTTTCCGCCCGTCCTGGCGGCGGCCGTATCGGCCACCGTCGTCGGTGTGGCGGCCAACTGGCTCGCCCGCCGGCACGGTAATCCCGTCATGCCCTACGTGGTCCCGGCCATCGGCCCCCTTCTGCCGGGCACGGCGCTCTACCGGGGCATGGTGGAACTCAACACCGGGTCACCGGAGACAGGGGTGCTCAGCCTCATCGGCGCCGTGTCGGTGGCCCTCGCCCTGGGCGCCGGCGTCAACCTCGGCGGTGAATTCATCCGGGCGTTCCAGCATGTCGGGTTGAGCGCGTCCGGACGCTGGGCCCGCCCCGCGGCCCGCCGCACCCGCGGCTTCTAGCGCGCACCATCGCCGTGGGCCGGTGCTCGGTGCTCGTTTTGTCGGTGCTCGTTTTGTCGGTGGCGGACGTTACGTTCGCCGTATGTACCGACAGGGAGACATCCTGATCCTGCCCGTGCCGGAGGAGGCGGTTCCGCAGTCCGTGCGGAACCTGCCGCCCGCCCCGCGGGACGGCCGGGGGCGCATGGTCCTCGCCCTCGGCGAGGCCACGGGGCACGCGCACGCGCTGGCCGCGCCCGGGTCACTGCTGCGCGTCCCCGATCCGCTCACTCCCGATCACCTTCACCTGCCGGCCGGCGGGCGGCTGGTCCATGAGGAGCACGCGGCGATCTCACTGCCCAAGGGCTGGTACCGGGTGGTCCGCCAGCGCGAGTACGTGCCCGGCGCCGTCCGCGTCGTGGCCGACTGAGGGAGGTCGCGATGCTCACCGGGACAATGCGCGAATCGCACTTCGTGGTCGCCGACTGGCAGTCGGTGGCGTTCGGCACCGGGCCCGCCGACCGCGACCGGGCGGAGGCGGGCGTCGCCGCCGCCTACGCGGCCGCCGGGCTGGACGCCCCCGAGCGGTACCTGTGGATGCCCTCCCCCGCGCGCGGAGCCGTCACGGCGGCCGTCCTGAACAGGCGCGGCGACGCGGGCGCGAGCGTCCTGAAAGAGGTGCGGACGCGTCCATGGGAGGCGGAACGCACCGCGGCCTGCTCCGAACAGGGGCCGGAGCAGTGGCCGCGGGTGTGGGCCGAAACGGGCGGCCTGCTGTGGAACCAGGTGCAGGCACTCGTCGCGCGCGTGCGCGGCGCCATCGGTGACCTGGCACTGGACGGGCCCGAGGCGTCACCGCGGGCGGAGGCGGCCTCGTCCGTGCTGCGGGGCGCGACGCTCGACGCGGTCCTCGGCCAGCATGACGCGCCGTGGCTGGCGCTGTTCGAGACGCTCGGGCGGCTCGACGGCCCGCTCGCCGGCCTCGCGGAGGTCGCCCGTTCCGCCGGCTGGTGGTGGCCGTACGAGCGGCTGGTGATCCTGACGGAACGCCCCTGCGACCTGCATCGTGACGAGCCGGGGCGGCTGCACCGGGGCGACGGCCCGGCCCTCGCCTACCCGGACGGGTTCGCACTGCACGCCTGGCGCGGCATGCCGATCCCGCCCGATTTCATCGAATCGCTGACCGACCTGACGCCCGCCCGCATCACCTCGGAAGACAACGCCGAGCTGCGCCGGGTGATGCTGGAGATCTTCGGTTACGACCGCTATCTGGCCGAGACCGGCGCGCGTCCCCTGCATCAGGACGAGACCGGTGTCCTGTGGTCGATCGACCTGCCCGGCGACGAACCGTTCGTCATGGTGGAGGTGGTCAACTCGACACCCGAACCGGACGGCACGCACCGCACCTACTATCTGCGCGTCCCGCCGACCACCCGCACAGCGCGCGCGGGCGTCGCCTGGACGTTCGGTGTGGACGAGGCCGACTACCACCCCGAGAAGCAGACCTGAGCCTGCGGACGGCCGGGTTCGTCCCGGCCCGGCGGGTGTCCCCTGGTCGCACTTCCCCAGTCGCCAAGGGACGCCCGCCCCCCTCTCGCCTTCAGGGGGCCGCCGTCTGCGCCCAGGTGACCTTTCCGTCGGAGGTGGAGCGCCACCCCCAGGACCGTGACAGCGCGCCGACGAGCATGAGGCCACGGCCGCCTTCGGCCTGGAAGTCCACGATGGGCACCGTCGGCCCGTCCGGGTTGTCGTCCCACACCTCGACCATGGCGGTCTTGTCGTCGGGCAGGTAGATGACGAGCGTGACGGTGTTCGCGTGGCGGATCGCGTTGGTGACGAGTTCGCTGGTGATGAGTTCCAGGTCGCCGTTGACGTCCTGGCGGTCCCACCCCTCCAGGGCCGCGCGCACGGAGTCGCGCGCCGCGCGCACGGCCGCGTCGACCGGTTCGAGCGCGAGGACGAAGTGGGGTCGCTGTCGATGGTCCACGAAACCGCCTAAAATTCACCGGCTAACGCAAGCATGCGCTCTCTGAGACGGTCGTGCACGGAATCTGGACTCAATGCCGTTTCCGGTTCGCGTCGGGGTCACCGCCGGTTTCCTTCCCCGATCGCCGCCGCCGGATCACTCACGGCCGAGCAGGGCCGGAATGCGTTCGAGGACGCCTCCCGCGAACGTGCCGTAGAGGCCGAGTGGCTCAAGGTGGACATAGCCGATGTGGCAGTCGCACGTGCCGAGGGGGCACGGGCGCGGCGCGAGGGCGTCCCTGAACGAGCCGTCGTAGAGGTTGCCCAGCACCGCCGGGACGAAATGGCAGCGGCGCACCGTGCCGTCACCGTCGACGGACACGACGGTCTCGCCCGTGCGGCACGCGAGGCCGCGGCTGGGATGCGGGTGCCGGCTGACCGGGAACAGGGGGTCGATGCCGGTCCAGGAGGCGGCCTCGGCGTCGTCGTAGACGCGTCCCTCGGCGGCGTTGACCCACAGGTACGTCCCGGCGGGCAGGTCGGCGCGGAGGCGCCGGGCGGCGTCGAGGTGTTCGGGCTGCCCGACGATCCCGACGCTGAACCGCACCCCGCGCGCCGCCAGGTCGCGGCATTTGCCGAGGAAGCGCTCGTAGGGCACCTGGCCGGGGTGGTAGGTCGCCCACAGCGCCAGGCGGGACAGGTCGGCGCCGGACGTCCACGACACGCGGTGGCTCAGGTTGGTCTGGATCGCGACGCGGTCGACGTGCGGGAGGTGGCTCAGGTCGGTGAGGGCGCGCCGGTACCAGGACCGGACGAGCCCCTCGCCCCACGGCGTGAACAGGACGGAGACACGATGGTCCTGGCGGGAGACCCATTCCGTGAAGCGTTCCAGCGCGGCCCGGTCGGCGCGGAGTTGTTCCGGTGTGTCGCGGCGCTTGGCGAACGGGCAGTACGGGCAGTCGTAGTCGCAACTGGCGAGCGGCCCCCGGTAGAGGATCGTTAGGTGCTCCATCACCGCGCCTCGTAGGAGGCCATCCGCGCCTGGACGCGAGGTGAGAACAGGGCGGGGCCGATGGCGTCGGAGTAGGCGAGCCCTTCCGGAGTCAGCCGCAGGGCGCCGCCGGACGTGTCCAGCCATCCGCGGTCGTCGAACGACTTGAGGTCGGCGGGGAAGTCGTCCAGCGGATCGGTGCCGAAGCGCGCGCGGTAGTCGGTCCGGTCGAGGCCGGACGCCTGCAGGAGCGATTGGACGAGGTGCCGTCGGCGGCGTTCATCGTCGTCCAGTTCGAGGCCCACACGCGCTGTCGTGAAGTCGTCCTCGCGCACATAGTCGTCGATGATGGATCGCACCTGGCTCGCCCCGACCGCGTACTCGAACGAGTAATGGAGGCGGGACGTGTAGGAGCGGGCACCGCAGCCCAGGCCCACCATGCCGTCGGTCTGGCAGCAGTACTCGGTGCCGTTGGCCGTGTCGCCGGGAAGGCGGAACATCCGCATCGACACCTGCTCATAGCCTTGGGACAGGAGATGGTCCCGGCCGATCCGGTAGAGGGTGAGGCGCTGGTCGTCCCAGTCTTGCGCACGGCGTCCGAGGCCGGTCAGCGGACGGACGTAGAGGGGGTAGAGGTAGATCTCCTCGGGGTTCCAGGCAAGCGCGGCGTTCAGGGAGTGCACCCATGTCACGGGTGTCTGGCCGTCAATGCCGTAGATGAGGTCGATGTTGAGGGTCGGGAAGCCCACCGCACGGATACGGTCCAGCGCCGCCTCGACTTCGGCGCGTTTCTGGGGGCGGACGGCCGCGCGTGCCTCGTCGTCCAGGAAACTCTGCACGCCGATGGAGATCCGGGTCGTTCCGTGTTCGGCGAGGACGGTGAGGCGGTCGGTGGTGGCCGTCGCCGGGGAGGTCTCCACGCCCAGGGGAGTCGCGCCGAATCCTGGGAACCGTCCCGCGATGGCGCAGAGCCGTTCCAGTTCAGGCGCGGTGAGGTAGGTCGGTGTGCCGCCGCCGAACGCCGACGTGGCGAACGAGGCATCACTGCCGAGCGCGTCCAGGACGGCGGTGGCCTGCCGGTCGAGTGCGTCCAGGTAGGCGCCGGTCAACTCTTCGGGGGCGCCAGTGCGGGTGAACAGATTGCAGAAGCCGCACCGCATCTCACAGAACGGCACGTGGAGGTAGAGGAAGAGCGTGTCGATCGCCTCCCCCGCCCATACGTCGCGCAGGAGCGGTGGCGGGTCCAGCGGCCGGTAGGCGGTCTTGTGCGGATAGGCGTACACGTACCCCTGGTAGGGCGTCATGACAGAACGAACTCCCCATACGGAACGGTCCACACGACTTCGTGGCCGATGCGGTGCCCGGTGTGGCCCTCCTCTCCGTACGCCGTCCCGTGGTCGGAGCAGACGATGACGAAGCAGGGACGGCGCATCAGGTCGAACAGCCGGCCGATGTGTGCGTCGACATGCCGGAGCGCTGCGGCATGGCTGGCGCGCGTGTCTCCGTCCGAGGGCGTCGCGCCGTCCAGGTAGAACCAGTTGGGCTGGTGCAAGGACGCGACGTTCACCAGCAGGAACAGGCGCCGGTCGGCGGGCAGGCGTGCCACGATCTCGGCGACGCGGTCGATCTGGTTGGGCAGCGACTCCGCGTCGGTCACTCCGAACTCGCGCTCCCAGTGACTCTCGGCGAACAGCGACGGGAGCGCGGATCCGAGGGGCGTCAGCTTGTTGAAGAACCCGACACCGCCCACGCAGACCGTGTGGTACCCGTCGGCGGCGAGCCCCGAGGGAAGGTCGGGGGCGTCGAACGTCCACGTCCCGCGGGTGGTCGTCTCGCTGCCCGGGAACGCGCCGGCGAAGAGCCGTGGATGCGGCCCAGGCGACGCGGGCGTCGGCAGGAAGCCCGCCAGCATCGCGGCGTGCGCGGCGTAGGTGAAGCTCCCCGGCGTGTGGCGGCGCTCCCACCGGCCATCTGGAAGCAGCCCGGCGAGGGTGGGCGTCTCCCCAGCCGCGGCCAGTTCAGCGGCCACGTCGTAGCGGAGCGTGTCGAGCGTCACCAGCAGCAGGTCGTGGCTGCCGACGACCGCGTTCATGTCGCGCACGCACCGCTCCCCGCTAGGACGGCCCTGACCTGGGCGGTATAGGTGTCGGCGCCTTCGGCGGAGCCGCCGGGCAGGCCGGTGACACGCGGCAGCAGATCACCGAACGCGTTCACCTCGGCGACCGCGAACCGCTTCAGCCCCATGCCGATGAGCAGGTCGACGCCGACCATCAGGCTGCCCGGGAAACAGGCGGCGGCCCGCGCGCACACGTCCAGCGCCCGTTTCCAGCCGTCCTCGCCAAGCGCCCGCTGCACCGTGCCCAGGTCTCCCCTGACACCGCCCAGATGCAGGTTGGTCATGGGATGGCGGCTCGTCCGGACGACCGCGTGCGTGGGTTCACCGCCGATGACGACGACGCGCAGGTCGAACGCCCGCCCTCCGGCCATGGCCTTCGGCAGCCACCGCTCCACGTGCAGGCCGCCGGGCGCGAGCGCGTCGATGAGCGCCGCGACCTCGTCCTCGGTCTCGTACGCGCGGACGCGCAGCGAGTTGAGCAGGCCGTCCGGCGTCCTCGCCGCCGACGTGACGGCCCGCACCCGGCCGGGGGCGGTCTGCAGCGCGACGACCCCGGCCCCGGACGAGCCGTGCGCCGGTTTGACGAACACCCGCCGCTCCCTCGCCTCGTCCATCCGCGCACGAAGCACCGTATAGCCATCGACATCCGGCAGAGCGGGCGGGACGGGGACGCCCGCCGCCAGCATCCGCGCATGCGAGAGCCGCTTGTCGAACATGATCCCGATCTCCTCGGTGTCGCCGAGGAGCCGCGCCCCGGAGGCCGAGGCCGCGGCCGCCAGACGTCGCAGCGCCGCCGTGAACGTCCGGTGCCAGCGTGCGCCGCCGCCCACGCGGGCGGGGTGGCCGGGGCCGCGCAGCAGCGCGTCCGCCTCACGGTCCTCGCCCGGCGAGTCGATCCGGAGAAGTTCCCCCGGCTCAAGGACGATCTCGGCGCCGCGCAGTACGTCCGTCCAGGGCACCAGACGCGGCTCGGGCAGCCCGCACGACCGGCACGCCGCCGCGAACAGCTCGGGACGCCGGTCACCGGGTGTCCCCACCACGACGAACGTCATTGCGGCCCTGCGTTCATGCCGCGCGCCCGGCCCTGTGGCGGCGTTCGGGACGGACGGCAGAACGCTCCGCCTCGTGTGTCATTCCGTCACCGCGGGGCGGAACTCGTCGCCTCCCGGCTCTCCCTGCTCGCCCAGGTCGATTTCGACGCCGGGAAGTGCCGCTCTCACACGCTCCATCATCGCGCCGGACAGGAAGTGGTGATGCAGGTCCAGATTGCGCAGGTGCGTGAGCGGCTGACCGGACAGCAGCGCCTCCGCACCCTGGTCGGTGAGGGTGCCCATGGCCAGGCTCAGCGACTCCAGCCGCGCCACGACCGGCGCGCCCGCCACCGCCGCGGCGACCTCGTCCTGAATCTCGGAGTCCTCCAGGCCCAGGTGACGCAGCGCGGGCAGCCGCTCCCCGGACAGGATCGGCCCGAGGTCGGCCACCGTCGTATCGCCGCCGTAGTCCTCCACACCGAGCCACAGATCCAGTCGCTCAAGGTTCGGCAGCTCGCTCGCCCCCACGGCCTGGACGACCCGCGCGGGCAGCCCGCCCGACTCGACCCGCAGTACCTTCAGGGTCTCGCTTTTGATCGGATCGAGCGCGAGACCCTGTGCTCCGCGTACCCCCAGGCGCTCCAGGTCGGGAAACGCGGCCAGCAGGGGCGAGATGTCGGAGTGCTCGATCCAGGAGATCTCCGCCTCCTCCCAGGTGACGTCGCCGACGAACAGCGACCGCACGCTCGGGAGGGACCCGGCGGCCTCCACCAGCAGCGCGACCGGGTCGGAGGTGTGCGTGTCGTACTCACCGCCCCAGTGGCCGATGATCAGCGCCGTGATCCCGGTGGTGTCGACCGCCCGGACGAACCGCGCGAAGACGTCGCTGAACGGCTCCTCGTCGAATTCGGTCCCGACGTGCCAGGCGACCTCGGCCGCGGGCGGGAGCTCGTCGTCCGGCCCCGTCTCGTGGTTGAACCTGAACACCGGCAGGCCGGCATATTCCTCAAGATGCTGTCGGACGCCCATGGGTCCCTTTCACAAGATCGTCGGCGAGATGTCCTGCCAGAGACGCACGGCGGACCGCCCGGGTTCCCGGCCTCACTCCGTCACCGCCGCGAAGAGCCACTCGGGGTTGGGTTCGTCCTGTTCGCTCAGGTCGACCTCGACGCCGGGATGAGCCGCCTTGACCCGCTCGACCATCGCGTCGGACAGGAAATGGTGGTGCAGGTCGAGCTTGCGCAGGTGGGTGAGCGGCTGACCGGACAGCAGCGCCTCCGCACCGCGGTCGGTGAGGGTGCCCATGGCCAGGCTCAGCGACTCCAGCCGCGCCACGACCGGCGCGCCCGCGACCGCCGCCGCGATCTCGTCCTGGGTCTCGGAGTCCTCCAGGCCGAGATGACGCAGCGCGGGCAGCCGCTCGCCACCGAGCAGCGGAGCGAGGTCGGCCACGGTCGCGTCGCCGCCGTACCATTCGCTCCCGAGCCACAGGTCGAGGTGCGTCAGGTTCGGCAGCTCGCTCGCCGCCACGGCCTGGACGATCCGGGCGGGCAGCCCGCCCGACTCGAACCGCAGCACCTTCAGGCGCTCGCTCCTGATCGGGGCCAGCTCCAGATCCGCCGCACCGCGGACCTCGAACCGCTCCAGGCCGGGGAACGCGGTGAACAGCGGCGAGATATCCGAATGGTCGATCACGGAGATCATCAGTTCCTCGTAGACGATGTCTCCGAGGAACAGCGCCCGCAGCTTCGGGAAGGACGCGGCGGCCTCCGTCAGCGCCTCGACCGGGTCGGCGTCGTCCCAGTAGCCGATGATCAACGCTGTGATCTCGGTGGTGTCGACCGCCTCCAGGAACCGCGCGAAGACGTCGCCGAACGAATCCCGGCCGTCGGGCGCCCCGACGTACCAGGCGGTCCCGGCGGCGGGCGGGAGTTCGTCGTCCGGCCCCGTCCCATCGTTGAACCGGAACACCGGCAACCCGGCGTACCCCTCAAGATGCCGGCCGGCGGACTCCTCAAGATGCTGATAGATGTCCATGGGTCCTCGTCGCGGACTCGGTCGTGCCATGCCCCGTCAGGGGCGGGAGGGCCGGCGTCCGCACTCCCCTCGTCATTCCGTCACCGACGCGTAGAACCAGTCGCCGTCCGGCTCTTCCTGTTCGTTCAGGTCGACCTCGACGCCGGAGAGCGTCGTCCTCACCCGCTCCATCATCGCGTCGGAGAGGTAGTGGTGGTGCAGGTCGAGCTTGCGCAGGTGGGTGAGCGGCTGGCCTGACAGCAGCGCCTCCGCACCGCGGTCGGTGAGGGTGCCCATGGCCAGGCTCAGCGACTCCAGCCGCGCCACGACCGGCGCGCCCGCCACCGCCGCCGCGATCTCGTCCTGGGTCTCGGAGTCCTCCAGGCCGAGATGACGCAGTACGGGCAGCCGCTCTCCGGACAAGATCGGCCCCAGGTCGGCGACCGTCGCGTCACCGCCGTAGTTCTCCACCCCGAGCCACAGGTCGAGATGCCTCAGATTCGGCAGCTCGCTCGCGCCCACGGCCTGGACGACGCCCGCCGGCAGCCCGCCCGACTCGAACCGCAGCACCGTGAGGGTCTCGCTCTTGATCGGTGCGAGGACGAGGCCCCCCGCACCGCGGATCTCGAAGCGCTCCAGGCCGGGGAAGGCGGCGAACAGCGGCGAGATGTCGGAGTGCTCGATCCAGGAGATCTCCGACTCCTCGCCGGTGATGTCGCCGAGGAACAGCGCCCGCAGCTTCGGGAAGGACGCGGCGGCCTCCGACAGCAGCTTCACCGGGTCGGCGGCTTCCGTGTCGTAGGAGGCGCCCCAGTAGCCGATGATCAGCGCCGTGATCTCGGCGGTGTCCACCGCCTCGACGAACCGCGCGAACACGTCGCCGAACGGCTCCTCGTCGAAGGACGTCGCGACGTACCAGGCCGACCCGGCGGCGGGCGGGAGTTCGTCGTCCGGTTCCGTCTCCTCGTTGAACCGGAACACCGGCAGGCCGAAGTACTCGTCAAGATGCTCATAAACGCCCATAGGTCCCCTTCGTGGGTCTGTTGGGGAAGATTCCTATCAGGTGCGGAGGACAGAACGCGGGCGTTTCGCGATCGGCGCGGGACGCCGCCGGGCCCCGGCCCGCCACGGCCGCCGGTCACCGAAGGTGATGTCGCGCACACCCGCGCCGCCATGCGCTGACCTGGCCGCGGACGCGTATAACGGCCAGGTGACGGACACGTGGCAAAGCATCGACGGGACTGCCTCAGATGGGTGAAACCAGACGAGCCGGACCTCTAGAGTGAATCGAACTCGGGGCCCTCTCGCGGGGGCCCCTTGCCCTGCCTGCATGATCAGAGGTCCCCGAACATGAACGACCACGAGGTGCACGAGGAGTGCCTGCGGCTCCTCCAGGACGGCATGCCCGTCCCCGCTCCCGCCGCCTTCGAGGCGGGACGGGACTTCCTTCCGCTGGGGCTCGACATGGACGGCGACGTCGCCGTCGTCACGTTCCTGCACCAGTGGGACGACACCGCCGCCGCGTTCATCGAAGGCTGGACGTTCCATCGCCGCGACGGCGAGTGGCGTGAGCTGGGCGGCGCCGGCGGCTCGGCCCCCGACGAGCCCCTCGCCCGGCGCTCGTCCGGAGAGATGGGCCGCCACCTGCTGAAGTACGGCTCGGGACGGACGGTCCGCAACTCCAACCGGCTGCTGCCCTGGGGCGCCAAGTGGGTGAACGAGGCCCGGCTCCGGGCGTCGGCGGAGGTCACCCGGGTGCGGGTCGGCAAGCGGATCCTGGACGTCCCCGCGCACGGGCATGTCGCCGTGGTGTGGGGCGCCCGGCGGGGACCGGTCATCGAGGCCCTCGCCGCGGACGGTTCGGTGCTGGACGCCCTGGACCTCGACCGCCCGGCCGTCCCGGCACGGGCCCAGCGCGCCGATATTTGACCGTTCGTTCTGGAACGGTCTAACGTCCTGTCCATGGCACGGACGAAGGAGTTCGACCCGGACGCCGCCCTGCAGCGTGCGCTCGAGCTGTTCTGGGAGCGGGGGTACGAGGCGACCTCCATGGCCGACCTCGTGGCGCATCTCGGCGTCGCCCGCGCCAGCATCTACGCGACGTTCGGCGGCAAGCACGAGCTGTACATCAAGGCCCTCGACCGCTATCTCCGGACCACCGACCCGAAGATCGCCGAGGCGCTGTCGCAGCCCGGTCCCGTCCTGCCGGCGGTGCGGGCGCTGATCGAGCGCTATGCGGCGGAGGCGGCGCACGACCGGCCGCGGCGCGGCTGCATGGTGGTCAACACCGCGGTCGAACTCGCCCCCGGGGACACCGAGGCGGCCCGCCTGGTGGAGGCGAGCTGGGGCTTTCTGGAGGCGTCCCTCACCTCGGCGCTGACCCGCGCCCAAGCCCAGGGCGAGCTGCCCCGGGACAGGGACCCGCGGGGACTGGCGCGTCTCCTGCTCGTCCTCTTCCAGGGCATGCGGGTCCTGGGCCGCGGACCCGCCGACGACGGCCGGCTCGGGGACGCCACGCGCCAGGCCCTGACCCTCTTCGACTGACCGTTCCTCGCCCCGCCCGCCGGGCGGGGCTCTTTACGGCCCCAATTCAAGAACGATCGATCCAAATACAAGGGAGACACTCATGATGTTCGACGGCAGGGTCGCCCTCATCACCGGCGGCGCGGGCGGCATCGGCCGCGCCACCGCGCACGCCTTCGCACGCGAAGGCGCCACGGTCGTCCTCGCCGGACGCGACGTGACCGCGCTGGCCGACGCCGTCAAGGAGATCGGCTCCGGCAGAGCCGACCAGGTCGTCGCCGACGTGACCGACGCCTCGTCCGCGGCCCAGATGGTCGAGACCATGGTGGCGCGCCACGGCGGCCTGGACATCGCGGTCAACAACGCCGGTGTCCTCGGCATGGTCGCGCCACGACCTCGTCATCGACGGCGCCGCCACCGCCTGACGACGCTTTCCGGGCCGGTCCCCCGGGCACACTCAGTCCATGGCCCTCACGCCCGACTACGACTCCGACCCGGAGCGCTTCCGCCTCGCCGGCCGGGTCACCCGGCGGTATCTGATCGGGGCGCGGAGCCTGCACGACCACGTCGCCTCGAAGCTGCTGGGCGACGGGGCGTCCCGCGTCCTGGACATCGGCTGCGGGGAGGGCGCCCTCAGCGACGCCCTCCCCCACCCGCCGCCGTTCCGGCTGGTGGGCCTGGACGCGTCCGCCACGCTTCTGCACGCCCATCCGGGGCCGCGGGTGCGGGCCGACGCGACGCGGCTGCCGTTCCGGGACGGGACGTTCGACGCCGCCGTGTCCGTGAACATGCTCTACCACCTGGACGATCCCCGGCTCGCGCTCCGCGAGGCCCGCCGCGTACTGGTCCCCGGCGGCCTGCTGCTCGCCTCGGCGATCTGCCGGGACGACAGCCCGGAACTGGCGCCCGTCTGGCGGCCCGAATCCACCCCGTTCGACGCCGAGGAGGCCCCCGCCCGCGTCTGCGAGGTCTTCGGCGAGGTCGAGGTGGAGCGCTGGGACGCGCCGCTGATCACACTTCCCGACCGCGGCGCCGTCCGCGACTACCTGATCGCCCGCCGCATGCCCCGCACCGAGGCCGCCGAGGCCGCCGGCAGACTCCGCACGCCTCTGCCCGTCACGAAGCGCGGCAGCCTGGTCCTCGCCCGCCGCTAGAGCCAGCCGCGGTCGCGGGCGGCCTGTGCGGCGGCGTGGCGGTTGTCGGCGCCGAGTTTGGTGACGGCGGACGACAGGTAGTTGCGTACGGTCCCCTCCGACAGGCCCAGGCCGCGGGCGATGCGGGAGACCGGGGCGCCGTCGGCGGCGGCGCGCAGCGTGTCGAGTTCGCGCGGGGTGAGGGGGCAGTCCTCGGCGGCGAGGGCGTCGGCGGCGAGCTGCGGGTCGATGTACCGGGCCCCGGCGGCGACCTGCCGGATGACCTGGGCGAGCTGCGCGCCGGGCGCGTCCTTGCCGAGGAAGCCGCGGACGCCGGCGGCCATCGCGCGGCGCAGGTTGCCGGGACGGCCGTGCGCGGTCACGATCACCAGGCGGCAGCCGGGCAGGTCGCGGGAGAGCCGTTCGGCGGCGGCGAGACCGTCCAGCCCGGGCATGTCGATGTCGAGGACGGCCACGTCCGGCTTGAGGGCGAGCGCGCGGTCGACGGCCTCGTCGCCGCGGCCGACGTCGGCGGCGACCTCGATGCCGTCCTCGGTCTCCAGCAGCAGGACGAGCGCCTCCCTGATCAGCAGGTGGTCGTCGGCCAGCAGCACGCGGATCATGCCTCTCCCTCCGCCGGGGCGGGTTCCGCCGGGACGGCGGCCGCCACCCGGAACGTCCCGTCTCCGACCGGGCCCGCCGCGAACTCGCCGCCCGCCGCGGCGATCCGCTCGGCGAGGCCCGCGAGGCCGCTGCCGGCGTCCCCGGCGGCGCGGCGGGCGGCGCCGTCGTTGACGATCTCCACGTGGACGTGGCCGGCGTCCGCCCGGACGGTGATCTCGCACCAGGTGGCGCTGGAGTGCCGCAGCACGTTGGTGGCGGCCTCCCGGGCGACCCAGCCGAGCGGCTCGTGGACGTGGGCGGGCAGCTCCGGCGACACCTCGGGGCGCTCGCAGCGGAGCCCAGCGGCGCGCAGCACGGCCGACATTCCGTCCAGTTCGGTGCGCAGGGACGTGGCACGGTACCCCCGGACGACCTCGCGCACGTCCCGGACCGCGTCCCGCGCCATCGTCTGGATCTCGGTCAGCTCCTTGCGGACCCGCCCGTCGTCGCGTTCCAGGAAGCGTTCGGCGACCTCGGCGCGCAGCGCGACCGCCTGGAGGCTGTGGCCGAGGACGTCGTGCAGGTCGCGGGCGAACCGGAGCCGCTCCTCCCCCACCGCGGACCGGGCCAGCTCGGCGCGTGCCTCCCGGAGTTCCTGGACGATGTGAAACAGCCAAACCGTGACGTATCCGGAGAACGCGGCGAGCGGTATGGCCGCCACCTCGTACAGGACGGTCAGCGCGGGCAGCCCGAGAACCACGCCGTAGACGGGGGTCAGGACGGTCGCCGCCGCCGTCGCCGTGATCGCCTCGCGCACGGGCAGGACCACGGCGATCAGCCCGGCCGGGACCAGGAGCGCGTTGCCCCAGCCCTGGCCGATGCCGAACAGCGGCGGCATCGCCCAGCAGATCAGCGTGATCGCCGCGAGCCCGAACCGGTGGCCGGGCGCGGTGCGGCGCATCAGGTTCTGCCACAGGAGCCGGGCGTACAGGGCGAACGCGGCGGCGACACCGGTGGCGGCGAGGATCAGCCGCCCGGCGTCCTGCCGGTTGAACACCTCGTACCAGAGTGCGGGCAGCAGGAGCCCCGACAGCGTCATCATCGTCATTCCCACGAGGATCGCGGCGATGACGGTGGGACGCGGGATGCTGGGCTGCACGCGCCCAGCGTATGCGGCCGTCAAGGGGGCGCGCGGCGGTCAGGCGGCGCGGAGGCGGGCGGCGGCGCGGCCCGTGCCGTCGTCTTGAATCTGGAGGCGGCCGTCGTCCAGGACCCCGACGCGGTCGGCCCGGCACGCCTCGCCCGGGTCGCGGGTCGTGAGCACCACGCTGACCCCGTGGGCGGCCAGCATCAGCAGGACGGACCACGTCTCGCGGGCGTCGGCCTCGCCGAGCCCGGCGGTGGGCTCGTCGAGGAAGAGCACGTCCGACCGTCCGACGAGGGCCAGCGCCAGGTCGAGCATGCGCCGCCGTCCCGCCGTCAGCCGCTCGAACGGGACGTCGGCGACGTCGGTGAGACGGGCGAGGCGCAGGGCCTCGGCGCGGGTGAGCGGGTCGAGCGTCCAGCGCCGCCACGTGTCGACGATCTCGGCGACGGTCAGGCCGGGGAACAGGCCGCCGTCGCGCCAGACGGCCCCCGCCCGCGCGGTGCCGCGGTCGGTGTAGGGGTCGGCGCCGCGGAGGCGGACCGACCCGCCGGTCGGACGCCGCAGGCCGGCGAGGATCTCCAGCAGTGTCGTCTTGCCCGACCCGTAGCGCCCGAGCAGCGCGTAGACCTCCCCTTCGGCAACGGTGAACGAGACGTTCCGCACGGCCTCGTTCAGGTCCAGGTCGCGTACCTCGATCACAGGTGCCTTCATGATGTCCATGCTCGCCGCGCCCGGCGCGGACGTGCAGTCACAGGCATCAGGAAACGACCGTGAGGATCGCAGGGGTGACCCATGACAGATGTCATGGTTCGGCGATGGCCCATCCGGCCGGGGGGACGGTGACGCCCTTCTCTGAGAAGGCCGCCTCACCTGCCACGCACGTCCAGTCGGCGTCGGGCAGATCCACCTTGGCGGGCTCGTCGTCCAGGTTCAGGACGACCGCGAGCCGCTCTGTGCCGTGGCCCACTGTGTAGGAGAGTGCCGTATTGGTCAAGGTGTCCACGGTGGTGTGGGCGTGGACAAGCCATGGATGGCGTCGTCTAAGGCCGATCAGCTCTTGATGGAGCCTGTGGTGACCCTCGCCATGGCCGGGCGTCTCGTCGGGGCTTTCCGGGAAGGCGGGCCGTATGGCGTCGTCGCCTCCCTCCCGTTCTTCCTTGACGCCGTGGAAGCCGAACTCGTCCCCGGCGTAGATGGACGGGACGCCGCCGATCGTCAGCAGGACGACGAGCGCATGGGCGGTCTGCCGCTCGTCGTCCAGGCGGGTCGCTATCCGTGTCACGTCGTGGTTGCCCAGGAACGTCTGCGGCGTGAACGTGTCGAGCATCTCGTCGTGCCGGCCGAGGGCGTGGGCCAGTTCGAAGAAGTTGTGATCGTTCAGGGCGCTCCAGATCGCCTTCCAGAGCTCGTACTGGGTGACCGAGTCGAATCCGCTCTGTTCCACCAGGGCCGCGTAGTCGCCGTGGATGACCTCGCCGACGAACCAGGCCTCGGGGAAGCGCGCGCGGACGCGGTCGATGACCGTCCGCCAGAACTCCGGCGGGACGGCGTAGGCGGCGTCGAGACGCCAGCCGTCTATCCCCCGCTCCAGCCAGTGGGTCATGACGTCGGTGACGTAGTCGGCGACCTCCGGTTCGGCATGGTTCAGCGTGACGAGACGGTCGTGCCCCTCGAACGTGTGCAGTTCAGGGTGGAACCACTTCCTGTACGGGGACTCATCGCCCTTGGCTTCGACATCGGCGAACGGCGCGAAGCTCCGTCCGACATGGTTGAAGACGCCATCGAGCAGGACACGGACCCCCTTCTGCGACGCCTCGTCGATGAGCCGTTGCAGGTCGTCCTCGCCGCCGAGCCTGGGATCGACGCGGTAGTGGTCGACGGTGTCGTAGCCATGGGTCTCGGACGCGAACACCGGACCGAGCGCGAGCCCGTTGCAGCCGAGCCCGACGACATGGTCGAGCCAGCCGTTGAGCCGCCCCAGCCGAGGCTTCGGGAACGTCCCGTCCGGTACCGCCCCGACGAATCCGAGGGGATAGGCATGCCACCAGATGGCGTGATCGGGCCAGCGCATGCGCCTTCCCCTACCCGGAATGCGCGCGGCTACGGTCACGCGCGCACGAGCGTCTCCGGATTCAGCTCGCCCGGCCGGGTGACGCCCGCGAGGGCCATGGTCAGTTCCAGTTCGGCCTGGAGGCAGCGAAGGACGTGCTGGACGCCCGCCTGGCCGCCCAGCGCCAGCCCGTACGCGTACGGGCGCGCGACCAGCACCGCCTTGGCGCCGAGCGCGAGAGCCTTGGCGACGTCCGCTCCCGTGCGGATCCCGCTGTCGAAGAGCACGGCCGCCTGGTCGCGGACGGCGTCGACCACACCGGGCAGCGCGTCCAGCGAGGCGATGGCCCCGTCCACCTGGCGCCCGCCATGGTTGGAGACGATGACGCCGTCCATGCCCGCGTCCACGGCCTGGCGGGCGTCGTCGGGGTGCTGGATGCCCTTGAGCGCGATGGGCCCGTCCCAGTGGTCCCGCAGGAAGATCAGGTCGTCCCAGGTGAGGCGGGGGTTACCGAAGTTCGCGACCCAGTGGAGGATCGCCATGTCACGGTTGGCGTCGGTGACGGGCCCGCCGACCGCCTTCTGGAAGACCGGGTCACTGAAATAGTTCGCGACCCCGATACCGCGCAGGAACGGCAGGTACGCCTGGTCGAGGTCACGTGGACGCCACGCCAGCGTGAACGTGTCCAGGGTGACGACGAGGGCCGTGTAACCCACCGCCTTGGCCCGCTCCAGGAAACTGACGGCCAGTTCCCGGTCCTTCGGCCAGTACAGCTGATACCAGCGGGGCCCGTCGCCGTTCGCCTCCGCCACGTCCTCGATGGTGTACGACGACGCCGTACTCAGCACCATCGGCAGGCCCTCGGCAGCCGCCGCCCGCGCGACGGCCAGCTCACCGTCCGGATGGAAGATCGACTGGACGCCGATGGGCGCGAGCAGGACCGGGGACGGCATCGCGGTGCCCAGAACGTCCACCGACAGGTCGCGGTCGGCCACGTCCCTGAGCATCCTCGGCACGATCCGCCACCGCTCGAACGCCGCCCGGTTCGCCCGCGCGGTCGACTCGCTGCCCGCCGACCCCGCCACATACCCGAACGCCTGCGCCGACAGCGACCGCTCGGCGAGACCCTCCAGCTTCGTCAGGTCCGTGGGCAGCGCGGGCAGAACGTCGCCGAGCCCCTGCAGATAGATCGAGTTCTGATGATCGGCCAGCGCGCTCAAAGGAAACCTCCGCCTGCGGGATGGAAGCCACTCTGCCAGGTCCGCGGAGGTGACGGAAAGACATCGATCCGCCAAGTCGGACGCCGTACCCGGTGGGGCGGGCACAAGCTGTCCTTGGGACCGGCCACAATGTGGGGCATGGCACGACGCGGATCCCCAGCCCCTCCACCGCCGGACTTCGAAGAGAACATCGTCGACGTCGATGTCTCCGAGGAGATGCGCGGCAGCTTCCTTGAGTACGCCTACTCGGTCATCTACCAGCGGGCGCTTCCCGACGCGCGCGACGGGATGAAGCCCGTCCAGCGCCGGATCCTGTACTCGATGAACGAGATGGGGCTCCGCCCCGACCGCGGGCACGTCAAATGCGCCCGCGTCGTCGGCGAGGTCATGGGCAAGCTGCACCCGCACGGCGACAGCGCCATCTACGACGCGATGGTGCGGATGGCGCAGTCGTGGGCGATGCGGATGCCGCTCGTCGACGGGCACGGCAACTTCGGCTCGCTCGGCGGCGACGACCTGCCCGCCGCCATGCGGTACACCGAGGCCCGGCTGTCCCGCGCGGCGATGCTCATGGTCGCCTCCATCGACGAGGACACGGTCGACTTCCGCCCCAACTACGACGGGCAGGAGACCGAGCCGGAGGTCCTGCCCGCCGCGTTCCCGAACCTGCTGGTCAACGGCGCGTCCGGGATCGCGGTCGGGATGGCGACGAACATGGCGCCGCACAACCTCGGCGAGGTCATCGCCGCGGCCCGGCACCTGATCGACAACCCCGACGCGTCCCTCGACGACCTGATGCGCTTCGTCCCCGGGCCCGACCTGCCCACCGGCGGCAAGATCGTCGGCCTGGACGGCATCCGCGACGCCTACGAGCGGGGCCGGGGCACGTTCCGCACCCGCGCCACCACGTCCATCGAGAACGTCACGCCCCGCCGCAAGGGCATCGTCGTCAGCGAACTCCCCTACGCCGTCGGCCCGGAGCGCGTCAAAGCCAAGATCAAGGAACTGGTCAACGCCAAGAAGATCCAGGGAATCTCCGACCTGAAGGACCTCACCGACCGCAACGTCGGCCTCCGCCTGGTCATCGAGATCAAGAACGGCTTCCACCCCGAAGCCGTCCTGGCCGACCTCTACCGGCTCACCCCGATGGAGGAGACGTTCGGCATCAACAACGTCGCCCTCGTCGACGGCCAGCCCCGCACCCTCGGCCTCCGCGACATGCTGCAGGTCTACGTCGACCACCGCATCGACGTCGTCCGCCGCCGCTCGATGCACCGCCGCAAGAAGCGCGAGGACCGCCTGCACCTCGTGGACGGCCTCCTCGTCGCCCTGCTCAACATCGACGAGGTCATCCAGGTCATCCGGCAGAGCGACGACGCCGCCCAGGCCAAGCAGCGCCTCATGCAGATCTTCGAGCTCTCCGAGATCCAGGCGCAGTACATCCTGGACACCCCGCTCCGCCGCCTCACCCGCTACGACCGGCTGGAGCTGGAGAAGGAGAAGGAGCAGCTCGCCAAGGAGATCGCCAGGCTGACCGCGATCCTCGAGTCGGAGAAGAAGCTCCGCGGCGTCGTCTCCAAGGAACTCGGCGAGGTCGCCAAGGAGTTCTCCACGCCGCGCCGGACGATCCTCCTGGAATCCTCCGGCCACACCGCCGCCGCGGCCGTCCCCCTCGAAGTGGCCGACGACCCCTGCACGGTGCTGCTCTCGTCGACCGGCCTCATGGCCCGCACCCACGACGCGTCTCCGCTGCCCGACAGCGGCCCCCGCGCGAATCACGACGTGCTGACCTCGGTCGTCCCCGCCTCGGCCCGGGGCCAGGTCGGGGCGGTGACGTCACTGGGCCGGATGATCCGCATCGAGGTCATCGACCTGCCGACGCTGCCCCCCACGTCCACGCCCCCGTCCCTGGCGGGCGGCGCCCCGGTCACCGAGTACGTCGACCTCGAACCGGACGAAACAGTCGTGGCCATAGCCGCCGTCTCCGAAGAGGGCGGCGGGCTCGCCCTGGGCACGGCCCACGGCGTGGTCAAACGGGTGGTCCCCGACTTCCCGGCCAACCGCGACGAGTTCGAGGTCATCACCCTCAAGGACGACGACCGCGTCATCGGGGCCGTCCAGCTGCTCTCCGAAGACCAGCACGTCGTCTTCATCACCACCGACGCGCAACTCCTGCACTTCGCCGCCTCCATCGTCCGCCCCCAGGGCCGCGCCGCCGGCGGGATGGCGGGCATCAAACTCGCCCCCGACGCCCGCGCCCTGTGGTTCGGCGCCATCGACCCGGCCCGCGAGGCCCGCGTGATCACGGTGTCGGGCTCGTCCTCGGCCCTGCCCGGCACCCAGACCGGCGCGATCAAACTCGCCGACTTCGCCGACTTCCCGTCCAAGGGCCGCGCAACGGGCGGCGTCCGCGCCCACCGATTCCTCAAGGGCGAGGACGTCCTCCTCCAAGCCTGGGCGGCCCCGACACCCCTGCGCGCCTCGGCCGCCAACGGAAAACCGGCCATGCTCAACGTCGCCATGGGCCGCCGAGACGGCTCCGGCGAGAAACTCGACAAGCCCATCGTCTCCATCAGCGGCCCCTTGGGCGAGCCTCCTCCGGAGGAGAACACCACCGAGGAATGATCAAAGGTCCCGGGCCGCACCCGCGTCCCGGGACCCGCTCACCACTTCCGACCGACGTCGGCCAAATCGCCTTGTACCGTATTTCCCACGATTGTCCCGGCCGGATGACCGCCAGATGATTTTTTCCTACATAGGGGGAAACCATGCGGCACCTCATATCGGCCATTGCGGCGATAAGCACATTGCTCGCACTCGGCGCCTGCAATGCGGAGACCGGGTCGCCCACCGCGGCGTCCCCGACGAACGCGGTGGCGAGCGCGGCGCCTTCCACCGCGAGCGCCACGGCCGAACCCACCCCGTCGGTCGCCACGCGCACCGTCACGGAGACCCGCAAGATCCCGTACAAGACGAGAAGGGTGAACGACCCGACCCTCGCCAAGGGCAGGACCAAGGTGAAGAGGCGCGGCGTCCCAGGCGTCAGGACCCTCACCTACGAGGTGACCTCCACCGATGGCGAGGAGACGGACAAGAGGCTGCTGCGCGAGGCGGTCACGAAGAAGCCGGTCACCCGGATCATCGCGATCGGCACCGAACAGGCCAGGCGGTGCGACCCGAACTACAGCGGCGCCTGCGTGCCCATCACCAGCGACGTCGACTGTGCGGGCGGAAGCGGCGACGGCCCGGGCTATGTCCGGGGACCCGTGCGCGTGGTCGGCTCGGACATCTACGACCTGGACAGAGACGGTGACGGCACCGCCTGCGACACCTGAGCGGCCCCAGGGCCGGCACCACGGGGACGCGCCGCGACGGCGCCCGGCACCGACCTGCGACATCTAGTCCGAGGCGGCGGCGCTCGACGACGTGGCCGCAGCCTCCGACCGGGCGGAAGCGTGGCCGGCGGGTGGCGCGTCAATGTCGTGGCGCGACGCGATGAGGGCCAGGACGCCGATGCCGATCAGGGCGGGGGCGCCTCCGACGGGTTCCAGCACGGTGATCGGTATTCCGAGCGCCAGCAGGATCCAGCCGGTCTCCACCGGAATTCGTCCCGTGACGAGCACGGCCTTCCTTGTCAGCAGCCCCAGACCGAAGAAGGCGATACCACTGACCATGAACCATTCGGCGGACATGCGTGGTTTGTCGCCGGTGGCCGAGTTCCATACACCGTCCGACACCATGCCGCGCCAGAGCGAACCATCGACGACCACGCCGAATATCAGGTGCAGGACGGCGACGATGAGTATGAGACGCGGGACCCACCGGCCCACGCCGGTGACATCCCGGGGCGCAGAGGCCGTCATGACGTTCCCCCTTCTCCGGCCCGCGTAAGGGCCTGTACGCCCACGGGGTGAGCGATTTCATTGGTTTTCACGATGCGGGCCTTCCTTCGTCCAATGGCCGGAACAGCAGCTCGTAGATGTCGCGCATCTCCTCGCCGGGCACCGGTGGCATCAGGTGCGCGCCTCCGATCACCACCAGGTAGAGCAGCGTGGCCATCCGGTCCGGTGCCGCGTAACCGGCCTCGCCGCACAGGTCCCGCAGATATCGGATGCGGGTGGCGTCCACCCGCTCCTGCATGACCGCCGCCTCCGGGTCCTGCTTCGCCCAGGCCCGGATCGCGATCTCCAGCTGCGGATCGTCGTCGCCGGTGGCCTCCGCCGCGAGGCGGTCGAGTTTCCCCCGTGCCGACTGGTCCTCGCCGCTTTCCACCACGTCGATGATCGCCGTGGTGTGCCGCTCCTCGTAGTGGGCCAGCAGCCGCGTCCGGAACTTCGGCATCGATCCGAAGTGATGGTAGAAGGCGCCCTTGGACATCCCCATCCGCTCGCACATCCGGTCCAGCGTCACCGCCGGCGCGCCCTGCTCGGCCAGCAGTGCCAAGCCCTCCTCCAGCCACGCTCCGGCGGCCGTGTCGCTCATGCCCCACCTCCATACCAAAAGGTTTGGTATGGAGCCTAGCAGAGGAGGGCGTGGTAACCGTCCATGGCCCGGGATGGCCTCACGGCGTAACGGCACGTTTCGCACACGCTGCACGAAGCCTGCTCTAAAGTGTCCGTACGCTAGTTGATCATGATTGGGGGCCCGGGTGGTTCGTATGGCGCTGGTGGTTCGGCCGGACGCGGAGGTCGAGGACGATCTGCTGGACCTGCTCGCCGAGGAGACGGGCCACAGGTTCACCTACCACGGCAGCGGAGGCTTCGGGGTCGAGTTGCTGGCCACCGCGTACAAGGACGAGTCCGGCAACCTGCTGATCGAGGCGGAGGCGCTCGACGCTCCCGTCAAGGCCGTGGTGATGCACATCGGGTCGGTCGACGAGGCGGTCAAGATCCGGCAGGTCGTCGGTGACCACCTGGGGGGGTGGAGCGAGCAGATGCTCCGTGCCCAACTTGAAAGCAACGGTTTGGAGTCGAACCCCGGAGTCCTCCTCGCTCTCGCCATGGCCGGCGGCGGAGGTTCGCTCGACAGCGAGACGGTCGACTTGATCAACGGCGCCGCCGAGCATGAGGACGAGGCCATTGCCGACTGGGCGTCGTATGCCATCCGGGTCTGGAACGAGTTGCGGGAGCCCCCGATCCTGATGGCGGAGAAAGAGCAGGAGATCCCGGCGGTCCTGCGTCCCGCCGAGGAGGTGGACGGCGAAGAGGGCTGGGTCACGGCGCGCCCCGGAGTGCCGGGCCGTGCGATTCCCCGAGCGACGACCTGGCTGCGGGTGAGCGGCGACGGCGACGCCCTCTTTCACAGCGTGATGCAGCGGTTCAAATGGTTCTTCGCGGTCGCGGGAGACACCCGGTCCGACTGGTACGAGCAGATCACGACGAGCAGAGACGAGAGCACTGCCATCCATCTGGTGCGTCATCCGGCACTCCCCGCCGATCACCTCGTGGTGCACGGCGACAGCACGTCCGATGTCATCGCCGAAATCCGCAGGAAGAACGACGTCCACGTCTTGGACGGACCGCCGGCTTCCCTTGAACAGACCAGCGCCTAAGGCCCGCCCGCCCCTGAGACCCCGCGCCGGTAACAGCCGTATGCGTTACAACGGTTATTGAACGATGGCCTCGTTGAAGGTGGGTGGGGCGCCCAGTGCCCCGCGGTGGGATTGGGGGCGGGTGCCGTCGATGTCCAGGACGTTCAGTTCCTCGCCGAGTTCCGCTCCGATGAGAACCTGGCCGCTTCGTTCCATCAGTTTCGGGTCGCGGGCGAGGGCGTCGATCAGGCGGCCGGTGAACTCCGGGGACTCCGCGTTGGCGGCGAAGGACTTGTAGCGGTCGGGGGCGCCTTCGAACAGGGCCTTGGTCCGTTCGGTCTTCAGAAGGCCCATCCACAGCGAGAGGACCGCCACGTTGTAGGGCTTGAAATCCACGGCCATGTCGTGGGCCATCTTGTCCACGGCGGCCTTGCCGGCGCCGTAGGCGGGGCCGTGCATGTAGCAGCGGCCACCGAAGGACGAGGTGTTGACGACCAGGCCCGCATTGTTCTTGATGAGCAGGGGCGCCGCGTAGTAGCCGGCCACGTAGGCCGAGCGCATTCCTACGTCGAACATGTCCTGGAGTGCGAGAGACTTCTCCCAGAAAGGGCCCTTCCGGGAGAGGTCAGGGTGAATCGTGAATGCGTTGTTCACGAGGATGTCCAGGGCGCCGTGCTCGCGTCCGACCTGCTGAAACAGCGCTTCCACCTGGTCGTCCCGGGAGTGGTCGCATATCACCGGGATTCCGGTTCCGCCGCGCTTGTTGATCTCTTCGGCCGTGTCGAAAACCGTGCCGGGGAGGTCGTGCTCGCCGGACGAGCGCGTGCGGCCGGTGACGTACACCGTGGTGCCGGCCTCGCCCAGGGCCAACGCGATCCCCTTTCCCGCGCCGCGGCTGGCGCCGGTGACCACCGCCACCCGGTCTTCGGTCAGGCCCATTTGGTCTCCTGGAGGAATTCCAGCATCGTCCTGGTGGTTTCGCCGGGCTTTTCCATCTGCATCATGTGACCGGCGTTTTTGATCATCCGCACTTCACGTACGTCGGCGTGGTGCCTCGCCAGTTTGGTCAGCGGATCGGCACCGTGCCAGCCCTCCAGGTCGGTGTCCTGCTCGCTTCCGATGAAGAAGTACGGCACGGGGTTCTTCTCGTCTCCGTACGACTTGCGGTACTCCCAGGAGAGATCCATGGCCCGGTACCAGTTCAGGCCGCCGGTGAAACCGCTGCGGCTGTAGTCGGCCACATAGAGCTCCAGTTCCGCTTCGGTCAGCCACGTCCACGGGAGAGGAGGCGTCTCTGGCAGGGCATCGATATAGGAGGTGCCCGGGGGCCGCTTCCAGACGTCGAGATAGTGGTAGTCGCTGGAGAGCGCGTAGAACAGCTTGCGCAGAAACTCGCGGGGTGCCGCGGCGAGGTCGCGGTCGGCGACGCCGGGCTCGTTGAAGTAGTGGATGTGGTTGAAGTGCTTCGCGGCCTGCCTGGCGGCCAGTGTCAGTGGGGATTCCCTGCTCGGCGTGAAGAACGGGTTCTCCAGGGCGATGATCGCCGCGACGCGATCCGGCTGGTGATGGGCGAGGTCGTAGGCCGAGAAGAGACCGAAGTCCAGGCCGCTGAAGATCGCCTTTTCCTCCCCGAGGTGGTCCAGCAGACCGATGAGATCGGCCACGATCCGGTCCACGTCGTACTCGCGGTGATCGCTCGGGCCGGTGGTCTGGCCCATGCCGCGCATGTCGGGGGCGACCACACGGAAGCCGGCGCCGGCGATCGGGCCGATCTGGTGGCGCCAGCTGAACCAGGTGTGCGGGAATCCATGGAGGAGGACGACGAGTGGCCCCTGCCCCTCCTCCACATAGTGAGCGTCGAGACCGTTGATCCTCGCGTACCGATGACTCCAGTTGGCCACGCTGCGGTCCCTTCGGTTCGGGAGTCGGCCGTCATCACGACTTTGCAGGGCCTCGCACGGCGGCCGACAGCACGCCGTCTCGCTCAGCGGGAGTTCACGTCTCTATGTCGTCCGGGCCCCAGTGGGCGTCCATGCGGGTGATCTTGCCATCGGAGTCGAAGGTCATCACGTCGATGGCGCGGATCTTCATGCCGGGGATGTCGACGGTGAAGGCCATGGCGGCCCGGTCGCCGTGGGAGCCGCGGATGGGTGCGTCCAGGGAGAGCTTCGCTCCACCGGCGATGGCGTTCGTGTAGAACTCCCCGATCGCGGCATGGCCGGTGATCGGCGGGTTGCCGACCGGGTCTTCGACGACGGCGTCGGCGGCGTAGAGGGCCACGATGGCCTGCGCGTCGCCGGCGTTGAAGGCGTCGACGTAGGTTTGAAGAGCCTGCTTCATATGATCCTGGGTCGGCATGGCCGAAGACTAGCAAGCGATCGCTTGGTCTGGTGATGCGTGATGATGGACCCATGGCGATCGCATCGTTCATGGTTCCGCTCGGTTCACCGGTTCCCGCGTTCCGGCTTCCGTCCATCGACGGGGAGAACGTGTCGGACGGGGACTTCGCCGGGGCGTCCGCGCTGCTGGTGGTATTCCTGTCCAACCACTGCCCGTACGTCCGGCGCATCGAGGACGCCATCGGCGCCCTCACCTCGGAGTACGCGGACAGGGGGCTCGCCACCGTCGCCGTGTGCGGCAACGACACCTCGAACTATCCGGACGACGGGGCCGACCATCTGCGTGAGCAGGCCGAGCGCGCCGGGTTCGGGTTTCCGTATCTGGTGGACGAGTCCCAGGAGACGGCACGCGCGTTCAAGGCCGCCTGCACCCCGGACTTCTTCCTGTACGACGGGCAGCGCAAGCTCGCGTACCGGGGCGAGTTCGACGGGGCTCGCCCCAGGAACGACGTGCCGTCCGATGGAAGCTCGTTGAGGGCGGCGCTGGATCTGGTGCTCGCGGGCGAGGACGTCCCCGAGCCGCACACACCGAGTCTCGGCTGCGGCATCAAATGGAAGCCCGGAAACGAGCCGGTGTAATTACGTGGCCCGTAATCACACCGCTTGAACAACACCGGCTGAGTTACGCCGGAGTCGTTCCGCCCGGCGGTCAGCCGGCCAGGCCGTGTCTGAAGGCATAGGTGACGGCCTGGGCGCGGTCACGGAGGTTCGCCTTCGCGAACAGGTTGTTGATGTGCGTCTTGACCGTCGCCTCCGAGATGAACAGGTCACCGGCGATCTCGGTGTTGGAGCGTCCCTGCGCGATCAGGGCGAGCACCTCGGCCTCGCGGCGGGTGAGGCCGTCGGGCAGGGCGCCGGGCGCGGGACGGCGGGGACGCTCGTCCGTCGCGACCGCCTCGACCAGGCGGCGCTGGACGGCCGGGTCGAGCTGGGCCGCTCCCCCGCGGACGGCGTCGACGGCGCGGGCGATCTCGTAGGCGCCGGCGTCCTTGGTGAGGTAGCCGCGCGCACCGGCGCGCAGCGCGGCGAAGATCGACTCGTCGTCGGCGTAGGTGGTGAGGACGACGATCTCGACCTCCGGGTGGGCCTGTTTGATCCGGCGTGTCGCCTCCACGCCGTCCACGCGCGGCATACGCAGGTCCATCAGGACCACGTCCGGGCTCAGTTCCGCGACCATCTCCACGGCCTGTTCGCCGTCGCCGCACGACCCGGCGACGTCGAGGCCGGGCAGCAGTTCGAGCAGGAGCACCAGCCCCTCGCGCACCACGGTCTGGTCGTCGACGACCAGGATTCTCGTCTTCTCGCTCACCGCGTCCCGTCTTCCGTCACAGCGGCACTGTGAGGGACACACGGAATCCCCCGCCTTCCGGCCCCGTCATGAGGATCCCATCGATCAGCTCGGCGCGCTCCCGCATCCCCACCAGGCCGTACCCGCCGCCGTCCGGTAGCACGAGGGGCTCCGTGCCGCCGCTGTCGGTCACCTCGAGTTCGACCTCGTCGCGGAGGTAGCGCAAGGTCACTCTTGCGCGCGCGCCTGGAGCGTGTTTGCGGACGTTCGTCAGCGCCTCCTGCGCCGTGCGGACGACGGCGAGCCCAGCCTGAGGTGACAGTTCGCGCGGTACACCCGTCACGCGAACATCGCAGGGGCGGCCGGTACTCGCGTAGAACTCCTCGGCAAGGTCAGCGATGACCTCCTTGGGCTCTGGGGTCTCGCCGCGCAGCGTGGCCAGCGCCCGCCTGGTCTCTTCCAAGCCCGAGCGGGCGAGGCTCCGCGCGCGCTCCACTCGGTCCAGGGCCTGCACACGGTCGCCGTCCCGGGACAGCAGCAGCCTCGCACCCTCCAGATGGACGATCTGCGCCGACAGCGAATGGGCCAGGATGTCGTGGATCTCCCGGGCGATGTGCGACCGTTCGGCGAGGACCGCGTTGGCGGCCTCCGCGCGGCGGGTCGCCTCCTGCGCGACCTGGTTCTGCCGGCTGGCGATACCGCCCAGGGTGAGACCCGCGAACGCGGACATCAGCCCGAGATCGGCGCCGTCCCGCAGGGCCTCCCCCAGCCCACCGACCGCGGCGATGACGAGCGTGCTCAGCGAAATCCCCCAGGGCAGGGGAAGCCGAACCATGAGCGCCCAGAGGGCGGCCAGGCAGAAGATGAACCCCCGGTCGGCGTGCGGCGTGACCGCGTACAGCGTCACCGCCGCCATCATCGACCCCAGCAGCAGGACGATCCCCAGCCGCCACCACGGGGACTCCCGGTGCCGCCCGACCCACAGGCCGCTCCCCAGCGTCCCGAACATGACCAGGTTGAGCAGAAGGATGCCCAGGCCGGCCCCGTGCGGCGCCGGCCCGGCGTCCGACATGTCCCGGACGTAGGCCGTGAGCGCCCACGCCACCAGGAGACCGACGACGAGGGCGCGGACGAGCCGCTCCGCGAGCGGCGCCCCGCACTTCACGGTAGGACGCCAACCGCTGCGGGACCGTGCGGGCTCCTCGCCCGCGACCCGGCGACCAAGCTCCCGGCGACCGGCGCCGCACCGCAAAGGGACCGGCGAGCGGCCGCCGCACACGTGGCGCCCACCATGACGGCGGCGGGTGGCGGGATGTCCGGCATGTCCATGGTCACCAACGCTACGACGCCGGTGGCCTCGCGCCCATCGGCGTCAGGCTGGACATCCGTTCTCCACCCCCGGGTGGACGCGCCGCGTCCACCCGGGGGTCACACGTCGATGCGTTCGGCGTCCAACTCGGAGGCGCCGGCCGTGATGAAGGCGCGGCGCGGGGCCACGTCGCTGCCCATCAGCAGATCGAAGACCTTGGCGGCCTCGTCGGCGTCCTCGATGCGGATGCGGCGCAGCATGCGGTAGCGCGGGTCCATGGTGGTCTCCGCGAGCTGATCGGCGTCCATCTCACCGAGGCCCTTGTAGCGCTGGACGGGCTCCTTCCAGCGCTGGCCCTTGCGCTCGAACTCCACCAGCTTGCGGGTGAGCTCGCCGTCGCTGTAGCAGTAGACGTACTTGTCCTGGCCCTTCTTCGGCTTGATCAGCTCGATGCGGTGCAGCGGCGGGACGGCCGTGTAGACCCGTCCCTCCTCCAGCATCGGACGCATGTACCGGTACAGCAGGGTCAGCAGCAGGGTGCGGATGTGGGAGCCGTCGACGTCCGCGTCCGCCATCAGGATGATGCGCCCGTAGCGGGACGCGTCGATGTCGAAGGTGCGGCCCGAGCCGGCGCCGATCACCTGGATGATCGCGGCGCACTCGGCGTTCTTCAGCATGTCGGCGACGGACGCCTTCTGCACGTTCAGGATCTTGCCGCGGATCGGCAGCAGCGCCTGGAACTCCGAGTCGCGGGCCAGCTTGGCGGTGCCGAGCGCCGAATCGCCCTCGACGATGAACAGCTCGCTGCGGTCGTCGGCGTTGCGGCAGTCGACGAGCTTGGCCGGGAGGGCGGAGTTCTCCAGGGCGTTCTTGCGGCGCTGGTTGTCGCGCTGGGTGCGGGCGGCGATGCGGGTCTTGGCCGCGCCGACGACCTTCTCCAGGACGGCCCTCAGCGGCTGCTTCTGGCCGCGCGGCGGATTCTCGAAGATCTCCCGCAGCTCGCGCATGACGACCTGGGAGACGATGCGGGTGGCCGCGGAGGTGCCGAGGACCTCCTTGGTCTGGCCCTCGAACTGGGGCTCGGGCAGCCGGACCGTCACCACCGCGGTGAGGCCCTCCAGCACGTCCTCCTTGAGGATGTCCTCGTCGCCGTTCTTCAGCAGCCTGGTGGCGCGGAGCTGCTCGTTGACGACCTTCAGCACGGCGCGGTCGAACCCCCGCACGTGCGTGCCGCCCTTCGGCGTGGCGATCACGTTGACGAACGACTTGGTGATGGTGTCGTAGCCGCTGCCCCAGCGCAGCGCGATGTCGACCTCGAGGTCGCGTTCCACGTCGGTGGGCGTCAGGTGGCCCTGGTCGTCCAGGACGGGGACGGTCTCGGTGAAGTGGCCGCGCCCGCGCAGCCGCAGCACGTCGACGAGCGGGGCGTCCTTGGCCAGGTAGGTGCAGAACTCGCCGATGCCGCCGTCGAACCGGAACGTCTCGTCGACGATCTCCTCGCCGCGCTCGTCGCGGACGTCGATGGTGAGGCCGGGGATGAGGAACGCGGTCTGGCGCATCCGGTCGAGGACCAGGGACTGCTCGACCGTGGCGTCCTTCAAAAAGATCTGCAGGTCGGGCCAGAAGCGGACCCGGGTGCCGGTGACCTTCTTGGCGACCTTGCGGACCTGCCGGACGCCGGACCTCTTCTTGAACCGGGCGTTCGGGCGGCCGTCGTCGGCGAACTCGCCGGGCAGGCCGCGCCGGAAGCTGATCGCGTGGGTGTGCCCGTCGCGGTCGACCTCCACGTCCAGGCGGGCCGACAGCGCGTTGACGACGGACGCGCCGACACCGTGCAGGCCTCCGGACGCCGTGTAGGACACCCCGCCGAACTTGCCGCCCGCGTGCAGCCGGGTCATGACCAGCTCGACGCCGGCGAGGCCCGTCTTGGGCTCCAGGTCGACCGGGATGCCGCGGCCGTTGTCGGCCACCTCGAAGGACCCGTCGGCGTGCAGCAGCACGCTGATGTGGGTGCAGTAGCCGGCGAGGGCCTCGTCGACGCAGTTGTCGACGATCTCCCACAGGCAGTGTGCGAGGCCACGGCTGTCGGTCGACCCGACGTACATCCCGGGTCGCTTGCGCACGGCCTCCAGGCCCTCCAGCACCGAAAGGTGCCGGGCGGAGTAGCCGTGCTGGTCTTCGGTGGTCGCTTCGGCGGTCGCGGCGGTCAACGTGCGTGTGCTCCTCGGGGGTAGGACGGTCGGCAGCAGGGTACCCCCGGCCGCCGACAGTCCACCGGCAGGCTCGCCGCCGCCGACGTTGCGGCACGTCTGCGCGGCGGACCCGGACGGTTCGCCAGGTTACCCCGGCCCCGAGCCGCCCTGCCCCCGACTTCTGGACCTGAACGTCCACCTTCGGGTGGGTGTGCCGGGCTCCGCACCCCGCCTATCGTCCTCGGCATGCCGCAAACGATCGAGGTCACGGGCCTACGCAAACGCTACGGGGACGTCCAGGCCGTGGACGGGGTGACGTTCGGGGTCGACCAGGGCGAGTTCTTCGGGATCCTCGGCCCGAACGGAGCCGGGAAGACGACGACGCTGGAGATCATCGAGGGGCTGCGGGAGGCCGACGAGGGGAACGTGTCGGTGCTCGGGATGGCGCCGTGGCCTCGCAACCCCCGCCTGCTGCCCCGGATCGGCGTCCAGTTGCAGGCGTCGTCGTTCTTCGAGCGGCTGACCACCCGCGAGCAGCTGCGGACGTTCGGCTCGCTCTACGGCGTCCCCGCCAAGAAGGCCGACGCGATGATGGAGCTGGTCGGGCTGGACGACAAGGCCGACACCCGGGTCGAGAAGCTCTCGGGCGGGCAGGCGCAGCGCCTGTCCATCGCGTGCGCGCTCGTGCACGGTCCCGAGCTCCTGTTCCTGGACGAGCCGACCGCCGCGCTGGACCCGCAGGCGCGCCGCAACCTCTGGGACGTCCTGCGCGAGATCAGCACGGAAGGACGCACGATCGTCCTGACCACGCACTACATGGACGAGGCGGAAATCCTCTGCGACCGCGTCGCCATCATGGACGCGGGCGAGATCCTCCGGCTGGGCCCGCCCGCCACCCTGGTGCGCGGTCTGGACGCCCCGGCGAGGATCAGCGTGGCCAGCGGCATCCTCGCGGTCGAGGACGCGCGGCTGCTGCCGAGTGCGGACGAAGCCGCCGACGACGGCGTCTCGCTGACCATCTCCACCCGCGACCCGTCGGCAGTGGTCGCGGCGATGGCGGCCAAGGACGCGCTGGACGGCGTCCAGATCCGCGGCGCCACCCTTGAGGACGTCTTCCTGGACGTCACCGGACGGGAGTACAGGGCGTGAGCACGTACCAGAGTTTCAAGAGCCTGTCCCGGGCCATGTACCTGGGCTTCCAGCGGGACCGGACCGCGTTGTTCTTCACCGTCCTGTTCCCCCTGATGTTCCTGGTCATCTTCGGCGGGATCTTCAGCGATCAGACGACGTCCAAGGTCGAGGTCCTGACGCTCGGCAAGGTGCCGGTGCTGGACCAGGCCGTCGCGCAGGGCGGTGACGAACTCGGCAAGGTCATGAAGGTCACCGAGGCGTCCGACCGGGCCGGCGCCCTGCGCAAGGTGGAGAAGGGCGACGTGCACGGCGCCGTGGAGCAGCGCGGCGGTGAGCTGGTCGTCCACTACTCCGCGGCCGACCAGGTCAAGTCGGGGACGGTGCGGGCGCTGATGGACTCGATCATCCAGTCGGCGAACCAGGCGGCCACCGGCAGGCCGCCCGCCTACACGCTCGCCACCGAGCAGGTGGAGGACGACTCGCTCAAGGCCATCCAGTTCTTCACGCCCGCCCTGCTGGGCTGGGCACTGGCTTCGGCGGCAGTCTTCGGGGCCTCCCAGACGCTCGTGACATGGCGGACCAAGGGCATCCTGCGCCGCCTCCAGCTCTCCCCTGCCCCGATCCCCACCGTGTTCGCCGCGCGGGTCGCGGTCAGCGTCGCCGTCGCCCTCGTGCAGTTCGCGCTGTTCGTGCTGGTCGCGCTGCTGCCGATATTCGGCCTTCAACTCGAGGGCGCCTGGTGGATGGCCATCCCGCTGCTGGTCGCGGGCGTCCTCGCCTTCCTGTCGATCGGGATGATCGTGGGTGCGTGGGCCAAGTCCCAGGAGACGGCCAACGCGGTGACGCAGCTCATCGTCCTGCCCATGGCGTTCCTTGGCGGCTCGTTCTTCCCGCTGGAACAGACACCGGGCTGGATGCAGACACTGTCGTACATCTTCCCGCTGCGATACCTGAACGAGGGCATGCTCGACGTGATGAGCCGCGGCCTCGGGCCGACCTCCGCATTGGCCGAAATCGGCATCCTGGTGGGCGTCGCCGCGGGCGGCGCGTTGATCGCCTTGCGCCTGTTCCGCTGGGAGTCCAGCTAACGTGACCTGGGTCACCAATCGCGCCATTCCGCTCTCGGCGTACGAAGAACCAGGTTGGGAACGCCAGCGTCGGGTTAGATGTTGTCCTAAGTACCGACCCCGAGCATGAGGAAGGTGCCGTGACTGGAGCCCTTGCCCCAACCAAGCCGCTGACCGTCGCCGACCGATGCGACCGCTGCGGCGCCCAGGCCTACGTCCGTGCTGTCCTTGTAGGCGGCGGCGACCTTCTGTTCTGCGCCCACCACGGGCGCAAGTACTCAGAGGCGCTCCGCTCTAACGGGGCGGACATTCAGGACGAGACCGACCGGCTCACTGAAACCCCGGCGATCGCTCCAACCGAGGAGCGGTAAACCTCCATATAGCAGGAGCCCTGGAACGGCGGTCACCGGAGACGGTGGCCGCCGTTCACATTCCGCTCCTTCGGCTCTCAAAGAACCAAGGGGACACAACTTCATACTGTAATCGACTGATCACTTATAGTGTTCACATAGGTGACGCGGATCACCATTCCGGATCCGCGCTCACCTGCCGGTGACTTTCTTCACCGAGCCACCGCTTCCGGATCGGCCGCGCCATCGAGGGGGAACGTGCACATCCTGCTGCCGCCGTCGGAGAAGAAGGCCGCCGACGGGGACGGGCCTCCCCTCGACCTGTCCTCCCTGAGCTTCCCGGGGCTCAATCCGGTACGCGAGCGCATTCTGGCGGGACTGGGCCGGGTGTGCCGCCGGAGCGACGCGTCAAGCGTCCTCGGGCTGCCGCCAGGGCAGGCCGAGGAGGCGCTGGCCCGTAACAGGGCGTTGCGGGACGCCCCCACGCTGCCGGTCGCGCGGCTCTACACCGGCGTCCTCTACGACAACCTGGACCTCCCGAACCTGGACGCGGCGGCCGCGGCCGAGCAGATCATCGTCTTCTCGGGCCTGTGGGGCGCGCTGAGGCTCACCGACCGCGTCCCGCCCTATCGGCTGGCCATGGCGGTGTCGCTACCGCCTGGAGGCCGTCTGGGGACATTGTGGCGGCCGGCGATGCGCGACGCCCTCCGGCTGGACGACGACCTGATCGTCGACATGCGGTCCGGACCGTACGCGTCCGTCTGGAAGGCGCCCCAGCCCGCCGTGGCCGTGCGGGTGTTCCGCGAACGGCTCGTCGGCGGCGCCACCGCCGGGGCGGCGGGGCGCAGCCATAGGGGTGAAACACACCGGACCGTGGTGAGTCACATGGCCAAGGCGACCCGCGGGCGGATCGCGCACGACCTTCTCAGGGCGGACGCCGCGCCGCGCACCCCGGACGAGCTCCTGAAGGCCGTCGCCGACCTCGGGTACACCGCCGAACTGAACGGCCCGAACCTCGACGTCATCCTCCGCGACTGAACGACGGCACGGCCGGACGGCGGCACGGCCGACACATGAAGCAGGGCCCCGCCGGTGAGACGGGGCCCTGCTTCATGGTTCGGGTTATCGGGTCAGTCGAGGTAGTCGCGCAGGACCTGGGACCGCGACGGGTGGCGCAGCTTCGACATGGTCTTGGACTCGATCTGCCGGATGCGCTCACGGGTCACCCCGTAAACCTTGCCGATCTCGTCCAGGGTCTTCGGCTGGCCGTCGGTGAGGCCGAACCGCATCGACACCACGCCCGCCTCGCGCTCGCTGAGCGTGTCCAGGACGGAGTGGAGCTGCTCCTGCAGAAGCGTGAAGCTGACCGCGTCGGCCGGGACGATGGCCTCGGAGTCTTCGATGAGGTCACCGAACTCGCTGTCGCCGTCCTCACCGAGCGGGGTGTGCAGCGAGATCGGCTCACGGCCGTACTTCTGGACCTCGACGACCTTCTCCGGGGTCATGTCGAGTTCCTTGGCAAGCTCCTCCGGAGTGGGCTCGCGGCCCAGATCCTGGAGCATCTGCCGCTGCACGCGCGCCAGCTTGTTGATGACCTCGACCATGTGCACCGGGATACGGATGGTGCGGGCCTGGTCGGCCATCGCGCGGGTGATCGCCTGCCGGATCCACCAGGTGGCGTACGTGGAGAACTTGTAGCCCTTGGTGTAGTCGAACTTCTCGACAGCGCGGATCAGGCCGAGGTTGCCCTCCTGGATCAGGTCCAGGAACAGCATCCCGCGTCCGGTGTAGCGCTTGGCCAGCGACACGACCAGCCGCAGGTTCGCCTCCAGTAGGTGGTTCTTCGCGCGGCGGCCGTCCTCGGCGATCCACTCGAAGTCCTCGTTGTCCTCTTCGGACATCGCGGGCCCGTCGGCGGCGAGGCGCTCCTCGGCGAAGAGCCCCGCCTCGATGCGCTTGGCGAGCTCCACCTCCTGCTCGGCGTTGAGCAGGGGGACCTTGCCGATCTGCTTGAGGTAGTCCTTGACCGGGTCGGCGGTGGCTCCGGCAGCCGCGATCTGCTGCGCTGGCGCGTCCTCGTCGTCGTCGCCGAGGGTGAAGCCCTCCTCCTCGGCGGCGGGCGCGGCGCCCTCCGCGGCCTGCTTGCCGGCGGGAACCGCCTTGGGCGCGGGCGCGGGTGCGGCCGGGGTCTCGTCGTCCTCGCTCTCGGGCGCCACCTCGGCCACCACGGCCGTGTCGTCCTCAAGCTCGACGTCCAGGACGGCCAGGTCCTCGAGGTCGACGTCCACTTCGTCGTCGACGTCGGGGTCGTCGCCCGCCTTCTTGGCGGCGGGCTTGGCCGGGGCCGCCTTGGCCGCCTGCACGGCGCCCTTCTTGGCGGGCGCGGCCTTCTTGGCCTTGGCGCCCTTGGCGGGCGCGGCCTTCTTCGGCGGCGCGGGCTTGGCGGCCACCGGGCGCGGCTCGGCGACGGGCTCCTCGGGAGCCGCGTCGTCGCCGACGACGGCGGTCACCGTGTCGGGCTGCTCCTTGGCCGCCGCGGCGGTCCTGGGCTTGCGCGCCGGCGGCGTTCCGCGCTTACGCGGACGCTTGGGCGCCGCGGAGTCGGCAGCGCTCACCATGACGGTCACACCCTCCTTGCTGAGGCTCCGCAGAATGCTGGAGGCCTTCGACACGGGGATGTCGGCCTCCTCGAACGTACGTCGTACGTCGTCGGCTTCGAGGTAACCCTGGGACCGTCCACGCTCGATCAGTTGCGCGATGACGTGATCGTGCAGATCTGACGCTTTCGAGGTCGAGCTAGCAGGCGACACAAATACCTCTCGAACGAACGTGTGGCTTGGTTGACCCAAGTGCCCTGACGGGCCCGGCCTCACACTGGGTGGGACCACACACAGAGGACCTCCCGGTGCGGGACCGCAGCGTACCCGCTATCTCTGGGTCAAGCATTCTGGCACTGCTGCGCATTCCGCCTGTGAAGTCCTACCCGGTAACTCTCCACCTTAGAGGGCGCGGGGCGGTCCTTCGTACGTGCCAGGCCGTCTTCGTGCCGTCGCCGGCGGGCCTCACACAGGTTTGGGCGGGACGTGCAGGGCAAGCACGGTCACATCGTCTACCTGCTCATACCCGGCAAGCATCCGATCGACCAGGAAGTCGACGAGTCTCTCGGGATCTCCTACCACTTCAGGTGGGGCGTCCGCCGCCACGGCGACAAGCTCCTCAAGCCCGGCGTCCACCCCACGCCTACGGTTCTCCACAAGTCCATCGGAATAGAACACCACAGTGTTGCCGGTCTCGATGGAAAAACTTGTCTGCTGTCGCTGGCTCGGCCAGCCGAGCGGCGTTCCCGGCTCCCGCGTGCTCACCCGCGCGGGCGCGTCCGGCGAGATCAGCAGGGGCGGCGGGTGACCCGCGTTGCTGAACTCCCCCTGACCGGTCTCCGGGTCGATGACCACGTACGCGACCGTGGTGAACTGCTCCTCGTCCTCGGTGGCGCTGAACAGGCGATCGAGGCCGGCCAGCACCGCGGCGGGACGCGGGTCGTTCAGCGCGAGGGCGCGCAGGGCGTTGCGGACGCGTCCCATTCCGGCCGCGGCGAGGACGCCCTTGCCCATGACGTCCCCGACGGCCACGGCGAGGCGGTCGTCGGCCAGTCGGAACACGTCGTACCAGTCGCCACCGACCTGGACGTGACGCGTCGCCGGGTTGTAGCGGGCCGCCAGCACCATGCCGGGGAGCTGAGGAAGGTCGCTCGGCAGGAGGCTGCGCTGCAGCTCCTCGGCGGTCTTGTGCTCACGCTCGAAAAGCAGGGCCCGCTCGACGGCCAGGGCGCACTGCCCGGCGAGCGCCTCCAGGAAGACCCGCTCCTCCTCGGTGATCTCCCTGGGCCGGGTGAACGAGAAGCGGAGCGCGCCGATCGGGGCGCCCGCCGCCAGGAGCGGAAGGCCGACCCAGGCGCGTTCTTCGGTGTGCTGGGCGAACAGATCCTTCTCCCCGTGGCCCAGCTGCAGTCGGAGACTGTCGGGATGCTCGGCCAGGAACGGACGGCTCTCGCGCACCGCCACCGACATCACGGTCTGGTCACTGACCTTGATGTCGTCGCGGGAGACGGGACCGGCCTCCCCTTCGGCCCCCGGCTGGGACGGCACCACGATGCTGAGGCGCAGTTTGTCGTCGTCCAGGAGCGCCACGGCGGAGTAGTCGGCGCCGATGGCCGACCGCCCCACTTCGGTGATGACCTGGACGACCTGGGAGACGGTCAGGGCCTCGGCCAGCATCGAGGTCGCCTGCTGGAGGCGCGCGGTGCGCAGAGCGGCCGCCGACAGCTGCTCGGTCAGCCGGCCCCGCATCTCCTCGGCCTCGCGCTGCCCGGTGACGTCGGTGTTGGCGCCGACCCACTCGATGACCGCGTCGCCCTGCCAGATGGGCACGGCCCGTACGTCGAAGTGCCGGTAGGTGCCGCTCTTGGTGCGGATCCTGTAGTTGGTCTCGAAGACCCGGTTCTCCTCGACGCACTCGCCCCAGGCCGCCTCGATCCGAGGACGGTCCTCCGGGTGCACCACCGACTGCCAGCCGCCGACCGCGTAGTCGTCCGGCGTCTGGCCGGTGATCGCGCGCCATTCGGGCGCGTCGTCGATCACGCCGCCCGCCGGGGCGGCGACCCACACCACCTGGGCGCTGGCCTCCACAAGCGAGCGGTAGCGCTGCTCCTTGCGGCGGATGACCTCCTCGGCCCTGCGCCGCTCGGTCACGTCCAGCGCGGTCAGGACGACGCCCAGGTGCTCACCGTCGCCGTCCCTGGCGGGCAGCCACGTGCAGGCCAGAATCCGCTCCTCGAGCACCGTGGCCACGCCGGCGGTGTCGCCGCCGGGCGGGCCGGACGGGCCGGGCGGGCCGGACTGCTCACCGGGCGGCACGACCAGATCGAAGTCCGTCATCGGGCGGTCTTCGGCGATCACCTTGCGCAGGGCCGTCTCGAACGCCGTCGCCAGCGCCTCGGGCAGCACCTCGGACGGCCTGCCCCGCTGCAGGTCGCGCACAGGGACGCCCAGAAGCGCCGCGAGCGCGTCGTTGGCCCTGCGGCAACGCAGGTCACGGTCGAAGAACGCCAGCCCACCGGGGGCTTCCGTCAGCAAAGTCGCGTACAGCGCGGCGTCGGACGCATCCATGGGCTGCCCCTCCACCCCTGAGACGCGAGGATGCGGAACGGACGTCTCGGTGCTCATGGACAACACCTCCGCCCCAGAGGGTCCCGTACCGCGCGGCTGGTTTTCATCACTATGAGTGAATGGGAGCAGGCTAGCGCTCCCGCCTCCATCACAACACCGATCGGAGTCAGGTACTCATCATCCCGATGGTTCGTCGCGTACGGAACCCCTGATGAACATCCTCGTTCCCTTCGGCTCCAGACGAACCCGTCGGATTCGGACACCGTCGCTGAGGACGCGGGAGGCGGTCCGCCAGGACGGCGAGTAGGAGATGCTACGGCTCCCGGGCATCACTGGGCGTCAACTCGGCTCCATCGGAGTGTTGGGTGCGTTCGTCCATGCCGCGGCCCGGTGAGGGTTTCCACCGCGCCCGAGATCTGTCAGAAGTCTTACGGGGCGGCCGAAACCTGGCATGGCGCGGGCCACAGTGCTCGAATGAAGAGGTGAATGAGGAGGAGCGGCCAGAAGGCAGTCCCGTGGGACGGCGGGTGGTGCTCGGGATGCTCGGCCTCGGCGTGGCGGGGGTCGCCGTGGGGGCGTCCGTGCAGGACAAGGTGAGTCGCGCCTTGGCACCCGTGGGCCCGATCAGCGACGTCATCCCGGCAGCAGGCGGTTTTCGCTACTACTCGATCACCGGGAGCGTGGAGCGGCACAGTGCCGCGACCCACCGTGTGACGGTCAAGGGCCTTGTCGACAAGCCCCAGGCCTTCCGCATGGCCGACCTGGCGAAGTTGCCGCAGACGGCGCTGGAGAGGGATTTCCAGTGCGTGACGGGTTGGCGGGTCCCGGACGTGAAGTGGGCCGGGGTGGCGCTGCCCGATCTGCTCGACGCGGTCGGCGTATCACCGAAGGCCCGTGCCGTGCGATTCACGTCCTTCGACGGCGTCTACACCGAGTCGCTGACGCTGGAACAGGCGCGACGGCGGGACGTCCTGGTGGCGACGCAGATGGAAGGCAAACCGGTCACACACGATCACGGCGGGCCGACGCGGCTCTACGTCGCTCCCATGTACGGCTACAAGTCGCTGAAATGGCTTGGCGGCATCGAACTGACCGACGAGCTCGTTCCCGGTTACTGGGAGAACCTCGGATACGACGTGCATGCCTGGGTCGGGCGGTCGAACGGGCGTGACGATGTCCCGACCTGACGTGCCGCACCATGGCGTGTTGCAGCGTGACGCGGTCTCGTCCAGGCGGGTCCGGCTGGAGCGGTTCACACGTGCCGAGCGGGCGATTCACCACGTGGCCGCGCTGTTGATGCTGATCTGCCTGGTGACCGCGGCGTTGTTGTACCTGCCGGTGCTGTCGACGCTTGTGGGCTACCGAGAGGTGGTCAAGACCGTCCACGTGTGGTGCGGGTTCGCGCTGCCCGCGCCGATCGTCCTCGGCCTCGTGTCCCGCGCCTTCAGGGCCGATCTCCGGCGGTTCAACAGATTCGCCCCGCACGACTGGCAATGGCTCAAGAGCAGTGACCGCAGGGTCGTGCGCGGCGGCCGCGGGATCTTCCCCGTGGGCAAGTTCAACGCGGGGCAGAAACTGAACGCGGCGTTCACCGCCGGGGCGATCCTCATCATGCTCGGCACCGGCGAGATCATGACCTTCCCCGGCCCATGGGGAGACCGGTGGAGGACGGGCGCCACGTTCGTCCACGACTGGCTCTTCCTCCTCATCGCCGCGGTGACCGTGGGGCACCTGTGGGAGGCGTTCCGCGACCGCGGCGCGCTCGACGGGATGCTCACCGGGCGGGTCGATCTCGATTGGGCGGCGCGGCACCACGCGGGATGGGCCGACGCCATGCGGCGGCCATCACGAAAGGCGCAGGTCACGGCGATGGACGCCGATCCGGACGAGACCTCCGCGGAAGACGGCTCAGACTTTGCGAAACGACGCCCCGGTATGTCTTGACTCTCCCCACAAAAGCGCTGGAATGGGACATCGAGGCGGGGTTCGCGCGGAAGTCCCGAGCCGGGGTCAGTCCGTACGCGCTTCGTCTCGGCCGGCGGCGTCCCCGTCCGCCGGATCCCCGCGTGCGGAGGTGTGCGCAAATGCATGCACTGGCCGATCACCGGAGCGAGGCTCGCGACGAGCTCACACAACGGCTTGGCGACGAGTTCGCGACCTTTCCCCTGGACGCGGTGCACCGGTGCGTGGTGGACGTCCAGGCGTGCATGGCCCATCTGGGGCTCGATGCCACGCCCGCCAGAGTCGAACGGATGGCGCGCGAGCATCTCACCGGAAAACTGAAGTCGGCGCCGCCTTCCGGCTGCGCGCCGGCGGACGGAGTGGACGGCTGAGCAGCCGGCAGCATCCGATGAAGGGACTGCGCGTACCCTGTGGGCGTTGTACACGGGCACCTGCGGGATTGTGCACGTGCCCTGCGGTGCGGTTGCCCAGCGGGTCTCGGACATGTCCTGCACATCACCCGCGCCGGATCTGAGAGGCTAGAAGCGTGAGTCCCCGCAGCCGCCACCGCTCCACCGGGGACCCTGGCTGGGACGGATCGACGCCCCCGGACGAGGTCTCGGCGATTTTCGACGGCATGCTGCAGCACGCCCGCGAACTGCTGGCCGTGCGCAGCCCCCTGGACGCCGAACTCATCGTCAGCGAGATCCTCGGGGCCTGGTGGGGGCACCGGGTACCGGACGGCGACGTCGAGGAGGTCATCGGCGAGGCCCTCGTCGACTACGCCAGGACGGCCGGGACACCGGCCGCGCTGGCACTGCTCACCGGCATGGCCTACATGGGCACGCCGCGGCAGGCGGCCAGGGCGGAGCGTGCGGCGCTCGAACTGATGGAGAACGGGGTCGCCAGGCCGGGGTGGGCGGACCGCGTCGGAATGGTCGCCCCCGAGGGCTGCTACGTGTCCAGGGACGTCTTCGGCGACCAGGACTCCATCGTCTGCACCTACAGCTACGGAGGGGCCGAACGGCACGCCCTCGTCATCCTGGTCGACCGCAACAAGGCCGGGGCCGTCCAGCCGGCGGGCGACCCGTTCGCCCCCGCCGCGCGCGCCGGACGGCCGCCGACGAGCGGGATGGTCAGGGACGCCTGGGTCTCGTCGCGTGTCGACAAGCTCCTCGACCACTGCCGCCGCGAAGGCCGCGACAACCCGCTGATGCGGTTCGAGCAGCTCGACCCGCGCGACACCAAGGCGCTGCTGTGGAGCGCACTGGACCTCACCGACGACACCGACGATCCGCCGGTGAACGAGAACTTCGGCACCTACCACGCCTTCGTCCGGGCGCGGGTGGACATCCTGCCGCCGGGCGGCCGGCTGCCCCAGCCGCCGGTGTACGGGCGCGACAGGCGCGCGACGATCGCCGCGCGGTTCCTCGCCTCGGACGAGGCCGAGGGCCTGTCCGACCGCTCCGCCGCCAGCCGGTGCGTCGACCGCATCATCGACTACGGCTGCACGCACGACTTCGGCCGGCCGCTGCGGGTCAGCCCCCTCAAATGCGAGATGTTCCTCCTCGACTGGCTGCCACGGAAGGTTTTACTTTCCCCGACGGAACAAGATGCTGTACCTCACGTACTGGCCGCGTGGGTGCGGTGGGCGGGCAACCGCACAGGGCTGCCCGAGGAGGGCATCAGGGCGACGCTGGACGCCCTCTGGGACGCCACAGCGAAGTTCTCCGACGCCTACCGCGACCCGTCCGCGTACGGCCTCGACCGTGAACTGGTCGGACGGCTGCTGCCGGACGGCGACCTGGAGGCGCTGCCCCGCCGGGCGTTCGCCCTGCCGTTCCTGTCGGGCACGCACCGCCGGTCCGGGCGGCACGGATTCATCAACCTGTCGACCTTGGATCCCGCCGACCCGGACGACCGCCGCGTCGTCCTGGAGTTCGAGCATCCCGGCGCCGACGAGGAACACATCGAGGCCCACGAACGCCTCACGGAACGGCTGTGGGACGGCGAGCCGCCGCAGTTGTGGGATACCGCCCAGTCGCTGCTCGACGTCGGCTACGAGCGCCATGAGATCCTGCACAAGCTCATTGACGTCCTCGACCGTTCCGGGAACGATCCCGAGGCTCTCCGCGAGGCCCTGCGTGTGCTGCGTCACGAACCCCCGCCCGAGTGAACTCCCGGTTTGCGCGCGGCGTCCCCGGCGACAATCATCGGGTCTCGGGCATGGTCTCGCGGGGGCCCGGGGACCGGCCCCCGGTCGTAGGGAGTGATCTTGTTGGAGTGGTCCGAGTTCGCCCGGCGGCTGGGGCGTGAACTGGCGGGTCTCGAACGGGACACCATCCTCATCGTGCGCGAACGCGATGAGAGCCGCCACTACGTCCAGGCCATGCGCGAGCCCGACCGGCTCTACGCCGAGGCCGTCAGCAACAACTTTCTCGATGGGCCGCTGCTGCTCACGCTGGCCGACGAGGAGGTCATGAGCGACGCCGGCTGGCGTCCGCCCACCGAGCCCGCCCCGCGCAACTGGTGGACGGAGCTGCCGGAGTTCGGCGTGCCCGGCGGGATGCTGTCGGTGTCCGACGGCGACTTCTCGCGGCTGGCCGACGTGATGGTCACCGCGCTCCGCGACGTCCAGGGCATCCGGCGGCCGTCCGATCTCGTGTACGAGTCGTTCCACCGGCACGGCACCGGCCTGATCGAGCTGCTCGACTTCGGCATCGACGTCGCCGACTCGTCGCGGGTGAACCAGCGCCGCTCCTCGTCCGGCGGCGCGGTCGGCGAACCGCCCGGCGGCCCGCTCGCGGGAGCCGATCCCCTGCCCGCGGGCACCCACCCAGCGGGGATCTCGATGCCGCTGCAGGCGGAGGGCCCTCCCGGCGCGGACGCCGACCTTCTCGAACTCCGCCTGGCCGAGGCCAAGTCGAGCGGCGACAACGCCACGTACTTCCAGTTGCTGGCGAACGCCGACCTGGTGCTTCCCGCGACGGCGTCCGCGGTGGAGGATCCCGACCGCGCCGAGTTCCCCGCCACCACCGTCGGCGGCGACACCTACGTCACGGTGTTCACCTCTCCCAGCGCCCTGGCCCGCACCGGCGACCGGCACCCCGGTCTCTACCGGCGCACCTCGTTCGCGCGGCTGGCGGCCGGCTGGCCGGACCCCGCGTGGCGTCTCGCGATCAACTGGGGCCTGCCGAGCGAGGTTCTCCTGGACTCGTCCGTCATCCCCCGCCTGCACGGAGGCCCGGACGCTCCGCCGCCCGCCGAGCCAGACGTCCCCAACCCGTACGGGACGGTCGACCCCAACGCGCTCGCTGGGCCCAACCCCGTCGCAGGTGGCTCGCTCCCCACCGTGAACGGTTCGGCCCCCAGCGTGGACGACGCACACGACGATTCCCATACGGCGATCGACCCGTTCACGGCGGCCGATCTGCGGGCGGCACTCGAAGCCGGGGATCCCGCACTGCCCCTGGAGACCGGCGCCGGCGCGGAAGCGGTGCCCGCCGACCCGCAGCCTCACGAGCCGCAGGCCGCAGGACCGGCGATCCCCGCACCGGAGCCGCCGAGCCCGCCACTCCCGGAACCGCCACGCCCAGAGCCTGAGCACCTTCAACCCGAGCCCGTGCGCCCCGAGCCCTTGCAATCTGAGCGGCTCGAACCCGAACGCCCGCAGCCCGAGCACCTTCTGCCCGAGCCCCGACAGTCCGAGCCCCCCCAGCCCGAACATTTTCAGCCCGAGCCCCTCCAGCAGCCTGAGCCCCCGCAGCCTGAGCTCGTGCAGCCTGAACTCGTGCAGCCTGAGCACCTGGAGCCCGGGCGCCTCGAACCCGAGCCCGTGCAGCCCGTGCAGCCCGTGCAGCCCGTGCAGCCCGAGCGGCGCGAAGCCGAACGTCTCCAGCCCGAGCGCATGCAGCGCGAGCGGCTCGAACCGGAGCGTGTCGAGGCAGAGCGTGTCACGCCGGAGGCGGACGCGGCGCTTCCGCTGGGTGCGCCGACGAGCAGGCGGTCCGCCGTCCCGGAGCAGCAGGCCGCGGGCGTCCCGATACGGCTGCCCCACGGCGCCCGCCTCTGGCGCTGGACCGGCGAGGGCGACGAGACGCCCCTCGCGGTCTACGACGCCGTCGGCGGTGTCTGGGCGCCGGTGAGGGCCGACGCCGTTCCGGCACCGTGGACCGAGTGACGCCCCGTTCGGCTACCGTCGAGTACGGCACCCGCACCATGGACGTGAAAGTGGATCCCGAGTGGACTGGAACGACTTCGCCAAACGACTGACGCTGGAGCTCTCCCGGCTGCCGGTCACGTCGTTCCTCATCGTGCAAGGCCCCAGCGGGCTGCCCTACGTCCAGGCGATGAGGGCCGAGGGAGTGCTCGACGCCGAAGCGGTCAGCAGCGAATTCCTGCCCCGCCCGCTCGCCTCGCGGCAGGAGCGGCGGCTCAGGGCGCTCGGCTGGGAACCGCCGGACGAGGAGGAACGCAAGAACTGGTGGCACCAGTTCTTGCTTCGCGACCGCGGTGGCGCCCGGGCCTCGGCCGAGCAACTGGAGGCCTGCGCGCTCCTCGCGGGGCTGATGGTCGGCGCGTTCCGTGACGTCTACCGCGTCGAATCGCCGCTCGAACTCGTCTACCAGGCGAGCCGGTCCGGTCCCGAGGGCGGTCCGCTGGCGCTGCCGGGGCTCGGAATCCCGCTGGCGGTCCCCGATGCGGACGCTCGCCCCGACGCGCGTCCTGCCCGTCCCGCGGGTTCCACGCTGGAGACCGCGCTCGCGGAGGCGCGTGAACGAGGCGACCAGCACGGTTACCTGGACCTGCTCGCACGCGCGGTTCTGTATCTGCCCGCTCCCGGCGACCCGGGGGCCGCCGAGCACCAGTTCGCCACCGCCCAGTTCGGGGACGGCACGTTCGTCCTGGCGTTCACCTCCCCCGAGGCGATGGACCGCTCCCTGCAGGGCCAGGCGATCCACCACAGGCAGGCGTCGCTGTCGGAGCTGTCCCGCCACTGGCCGCATCCGGATTGGCAGCTCGCGGTCAACCCGGGCCTCCCCAGCGCGTCCTATCTGGACGCCACCGCGCTGTTCGAGCCGGAGGAGCCGCGGAAGCCCGCCGACCCGGCGCCGCCGGCACCGACGGACGTCCGTGTCGCGGGCGCCTCGTCCCGCACCGGGACGCGCGGCGGCTCCACCGGCGACCGGCGGGCCCCCAGGCGGCCGGAGAGCTCCGCCCCGCCGCGGACGGAATCTCCCGCACCCTCGGACCTCCCCGCGGCCTCACAGGAGCCCACACGCCCGCCCGTCGACTCTTCCGCGCCCCGTGCCGCGGCACCTCCTCCGACGCGGCGGCCCGAGGCCCCCGCGGCCCCCGCGGCCCGGGAGACCGTCGGCGACCCGCGGGGCATCCCGGTGCTCGGGCACGGCGGGTCGGCGAAGCCGTCCCGGGAGACGCCGAGCGACCCGCAGGGCCTCCCCGTGGCGCCCGCCTACGGCCGGCGTGAGGCCACGGAGACGGTCTCCAGGCACCACACCGTCCCGGCCGGCCCGCAAAGCACCGCACCGAACGCAACCGCCCCGGCGCAGAGCCCCAACCCGCCGCCGAACCCTGTGCCGAGGCCGGCGCAGAGCCCGCCGCAAAGCCCGCCGCCGAACCCTGTACCGAGACCGGCGCAGAGCCCGCCGCCGAACCCTGTGCCGAGACCGGCAAAGAGCCCGCCCCAGGGCCCGCCCAGCGGCGTGCCAGGCAAGAGCGCTGCGGCTCAGGCAACACCCGTCTACACGCAGAACCGAACAAGCGCGCCCCAGAGCGGAGTGCGCGACACACGGACGGACCCCGTCGCCCCGCACGCCGGGTCCGGCGCCGGCATGGACGCGCCAACCCGCCCGCAGAACGCGCCGGGCGGGCGAGGGCGGGAGCGGCGGATCCCGACACAGGACGTCCCTGTCGCCGGCCGTGAGAGCGGCGGCGCGGCCGAGAAGCGGAAGGCCCCCGCGAAGGACCCCGGCCAGAAGGGCCAGGCTCCGCCGGACGGCGCGTCCCCGGTCGTGGTGATGCAGAAGGTGGTGCGGCCCGAGCACGTGCAGCACTACCTGGAGGGCGGCTACGACCTGGTCGCCGGCTACGTGCACCGCTTCAAGGACGTCCGGGAGATGACGACTCCCGGCGCGCTGATCCGCTGCCTCGGGCTGGTGTACGAGGGTTCGCCGTTCACGCCCGCGGACGAGGAGATCCACGCGATCCGGTGGCCGGCGGTGAAGCCGCCGCTGTTCCGGCGGCCGCTGGGCGGGATCGACGAGTGGAGCATGGGGATCATCCCGGGCGGATGGGTGATCGAGAAGGCGCCGTTCCCGGGTTCGGGGTACGCGCCGGGCGAGGGGCCCGCCATCCCGGAGTTCAAGATCGAGAGTCAGCGGCTGCCGCACGGCGCCGAGATGTACCGCCTCACCGCGAACGGCCGGGAGGCGCTGGTGGCGAGCTACGACGCCGATCTGCGCAGATGGCTGCTGAAGCAGCAGGAAAGGCCGGGGGGACGGGCATGAGCATCCGGCACGGCTTCTACGCGGGCTGGCGCGGCGCCGACTACGAGGCGAGCCCGGACGGTGACCGCGTGCGCCTCTACGCCTCTCGGCACACCGACGGTTTCAGGCAGGTGATGCCCGACCGGTACATCCATGTGGTGCCGCTGGAGGACGTCGACCATCTGCAGTACGTCACGACACACTGTGTCTGGCGCGGTGAACCGTTCGTCGTGCTGGGCGAGCATGAGGGCTGGTTGCGCGTCGAGTACAGCGGCGGCAAGGCGCCGGTGGCGGAACGGCTCGGCCTGGAGGTGTTCGACCGCGGCGTCTACCAGGCGTGGGCGTCCGAACACGAGGTCGAGGACGTCCGCGAGGAGACCGTCTGAGCTGAGATAATCGGGTTGGGAGTCTTGCCATGGCGGTCATCGACATCAACGCCGATCTCGGCGAAGGGTTCGGCATCTGGGAACTGGGCGACGACCTGGCGCTGCTGGACATGCTCACGAGCGCGAATGTGGCGTGCGGGTTCCACGCGGGCGATCCTCTGATCATGCGGCGGGTGTGCGCCGCGGCCGTCGAGCGCGGGGTGACCATCGGCGCGCAGGTGTCGTACCGGGACCTGGCCGGTTTCGGACGCCGCGATATGGAGGTGCCCGCGGCGGAGCTGACCGCCGAGATCCTCTACCAGCTCGCGGCATTGGACGGCATGGCGCGCACGGAGGGCGGACGTGTCTCCTACGTCAAGCCGCATGGGGCGCTCTACAACCGGGTCGCCCGTGACGTCGTCCAGGCCCGCGCCGTGGCCGACGCGGTACGCGCGTACGATCCTTCGCTTCCGCTGCTGACCCTTCCGGGTTCCGCGGTGCACGACGTCGCCGATGGGCTCACCGTGGTCGCCGAGTGCTTCGCCGACCGGGCCTACACGCCGGCGGGTGCGCTGGTGTCCCGCAAGGAGCCGGGGTCCGTCATCCACGATCCGGACGCCGTCGTTGAGCGGGTCGTTCAGATGGCCGTGGACGGCATCGTCCTGGCGGCGGACGGTACCGAAGTCGCGTTGAAGGCTCGTTCGGTCTGCGTGCACGGCGACACTCCGGGCGCGGTGCCTCTGTTGCGGGCCGTCCGGGTGGCGCTGGCCGAGGCGGGCGTCGCGCTGGAGTCGTTCGCATGAAGGTGCGGCGGGCCGGTGACGCGGCCCTGCTGGTGGAGACCGCGGATCTCGCGACCGCGCACCGGTTGAACGCCGCGCTCCGGAACGAGCCTCTGCCCGGCATCGTGGACGTCGTCCCCGGGGAGCGGAGCGTCCTGGTGGTGGCCGATCCATCGGCGGATCTGGCGGGTCTCGCGGCGCGGCTCCCGCACCTGCGGCTGCCGGAGGACGCCGGCGGCGACGCGGAGCCGGTGGAGTTCCCGGTGGTCTACGACGGCGCGGATCTCGACGAGGTCGCCGACCTCACCGGGCTGTCGCGCGACGAGGTCGTCCACCGGCACTCGGCCGCCACGTACACGGTCGCCTACCTGGGCTTCTCCCCGGGATTCGGCTACCTGACGGGGCTCGACCCGGTGCTGCGGGTGCCGCGCCGCGCGTCGCCGCGCACGTCGGTCCCGGCGGGTTCGGTCGCGATCGCGGACCGGTACGCGGCCGTCTACCCGTCCCGGTCGCCGGGCGGCTGGCGGCTGCTCGGACGCAGCGGGCTGCGGCTGTGGGACGTGACGCGCGACCCGCCGTCGCTGCTGCGGCCGGGCATGCGCGTCCGATTCGTTCCCCGGGGGTCTTCTTGATCGAGGTCGTCCGGCCCGGGCCGCTGGCGACCGTCCAAGATCTCGGCAGGCCCGGCCGGGCCCACCTGGGCGTCCCGTGTTCCGGCGCCGCCGACGAGCGCGCCTTCCGCCTGGCCAACAGGCTCGTCGGGAACCCGGAGGGCGCGGCGGCACTGGAACTGACGTTCGGCGGGGCGGCACTGCGTTTTCACCGGCACGCCTGGGTCGCGGTCACGGGTGCGCCCGCGCCGCTGCGCATCGGCGGCCGCGCCTGCGGGACGCACGCGCCCGTCCACGTCGCGGCCGGCGCGCTGGTGGAGGTGGGCACGCCATCGTCGGGACTGCGCAGTTACGTCGCCGTCCGCGGTGGCGTCGCCGTCGACGAGACGCTGGGGAGCCGTTCGACCGACCTTCTGTCCGGGCTCGGCCCCGCGCCCCTGTCATCCGGGGACCGCCTTCCCCTCGGTTCCGCCACGGGGCTCGCGGAGATCGCCGTCGACGTCGCGCCCGTCCCGCCCATGCAGGAGACGCCGGTGCTGCGCATCCTGCCGGGTCCGCGTGAGGACTGGTTCACCGAGGACGCGATGGCCACCCTCATGTCCACGCCCTATGAGGTGTCGCCGGACTGCAACCGTGTGGGTGTGCGGCTGGACGGCCCGCGCATCGTCCGCGCGCGCGCCGGCGAAATCGGCAGCGAAGGCATGGTCACCGGTGCGCTTCAGGTGCCGCCCAGCGGGATGCCGATCATCTTCCTGGCCGACCATCCGACGACCGGCGGCTACCCCGTGGTCGCGGTGCTCGCCTCCGCCGCCGTCGCCGACGCCGCGCAACTGCGGCCCGGCCAGCGCGTCCTGTTCCGCCTCTGACCGTTCCGTCCCCAGCCGTTCCGCCTCTAGGTCAACGGCGCGGGGACGGACCAGTCCAGGTGGGAGACGTCGTTGAATCCGCGGATGGACGACAGGCCGCCGAGCCTCACCAGCAGGGAGATCGACGCGTTGTCCGGGGGGAGGAACGCGAACCGCCTGGCCCCCGTCACGGACGCGAGCGCCTGCGCGATGACACCGCCGTGGGTGAACACCGCGACCCGGCCGCCCGCGTGTGCGGCCGCGAGGCGCGTGAGGCTCTCGTCGACGCGCGCCGCGAACGCTTCGTGGTTCTCCGCCCCGGGGATGACGTCCCAGCGTTCCTCGGTGAACATCCGCTGCACCACCGGGGTGTTCTCGGCGACCATCTTGCGGAACATCCCGCCTTCCCATTCGCCGAGGTGCACCTCGCGCAGGCCGGCCTCGACGCGCGGCTCCAGCCCGAGCCTGCGCGCCAGCGGCGCCGCGGTCTGCGCCGTGCGGCGCAGGGTCGTCACGTAGATGGCGTCGAGGCGTTCGTCCGCGAGCCGCTCACAGACCCGCTCGGCCTGTTCACGCCCCTCTGGCGCGAGGTCGGGGTCGCCTTGACCGTCCACGAGGGGGAACGGCCGCTCCGGGCGGGCGGGCGCGGAGGCGCCGTGCCTGATCAGCAGAAGCTCGGCCGCACCGTCCGGCGCCTTGTACCGCTTCTGCCCGTACTCGAGCGGCTCGTCCCGCTCGACCGGCTCGCCCGTCTCGTCTCGCTGTTCCACGGAACGGCACCCTAGACGAACGGCCTGAACCCGCCGTGAACCGGGGCCGCCGCACATCTTTCGGTGCGGCGGCTCTCACTGCAGCAGCGCCGCCAGGCGGCTCAGCCGGTCCTTGAGCGGAGCGGCGGGGATGTCCTCGAACGGGGTCACGGCCACGTCACCGCCCTTGGCCTCCCAGACACCCGCCACGCGCCCCTCGTGCAGGACGACCGGGGAGATCCAGCCCGCCGCGCGGCTCACGTCCTTGCGATGCTCGGCGGGCACCAGGTAGGTCGCGGACGTCCCGGCCCCCAGGACGTACTGGTCGAACGCGCCGAGCAGCCGGACGGACGTGCTGGGCGCGGTGGCCAGAAGCTCGTCCAGGTGCTCCCGCAGCACGTACATCTGCACGCCGTCCACCTCGACGGTGGAGAGTGCTTCCTCGGCGGCCGCGAACCAGTTCTTGACGTCCTTCTTCCGGTTCATCTTGCGCATGAGCCAGTTGTCGAACATGTCGGGGGTCGCGGGCCCGTGCGCGCCCAGGAACGCATGGATGACCGTCCGGGCGGCGTCCTCCACCGGCGGCAGGCCCGTCCAGCCGGGCAGCCACCTCTCCGGCGAGGTGAACGTCACGCGTGTGCCCTGCGGCGGCCCCTGGCAGAGGACACCCCACCAGGCCAGTGGTTTGAGCAGCGTGCTCCAGCCGGAGCCGAGCACGTCGGCGAGATGCCGTGAGCCGGTCTCCTCGACGACGGCCGCGGTGAGCTCCTCGCGGGTGAGGACCGCCCCATCGGCGAGGGCGTCCCCCGCCGCCTCGGCGATCGCCTCCAGGTCGGCGGGCGTGGCCCCGAAGGTTTTCTGCCAGGCGGGCTTCTCCCAGTTGCGGACGGCGGCGGACAACACGAGATGGGCGGCGGCCTCGTCGGCGGGCAGCAGGTGCAGGGTTCCCCGCGCGGCCCACGTCTTGACGAGGGTCCGTTCGTCGAGCAGCGCCCGCGCCACGGCGCCCTTCTCGGGAGCCGCCTGCCGCACCGCGACCGCGAGTTCCGCCGACGAGGCGACCTGCGCCTGCACCCCGGCCAGGCGCCGCGCGATCTGCACGGCCGACGCGTCGCCCGGAGAGTCGATGAACTGCCGCCGCATCCGCCAGGCGAGCACTTGGGCCCACGTCACCGAGGTCATGCCCCGATTACAGCGCATGCCGCCGACGGGACGTGCCCGGGGCTCACCTCACGCCAGCCGGTGGGTGACGTCGGCGAACGCGTCGCGGACGTCCTCGGTGGTGAGGAGCGTGAGGTCGTCGGCCGTCGCGGCGTCGCCGAGTTCGGCGGCCCGCAGCGCCCGGCACGCACACGCCTTCTCGTACATGGAGCGGGCGAAGCGGCCGTTGCCCAGCTCGTCGATCCGGCCCGCCCCGCAGACGCGCTGGAAGACCAGGGCGAGGTCGTCGAGGGCGCGTTCCTCCCAGTGGTCGCCGCCCTCCTCGGCGATGAGCTGGGCGATGCGGAGCAGTTCGTCAGGCCCGTAGGACGGGAAGTCCACGCGGACGTCGAACCGTGAGGCGAGCCCAGGGTTGGACGACAGGAACCGGTCCATGTCGCCCTCGTAACCGGCCAGGACGACGACGAGGCGGTCCCGGTCGTCCTCGGCGCGCTTCAGCAGGGTCTGCACCGCCTCGGCGCCGAACGCGTCACCGCCTGAGTAGCCGGGGTTGGTCAGCGAGTACGCCTCGTCGATGAACAGGATGCCGCCGAGCGCGGAGTCGACGATTTTGTTCGTCTTCAGCGCGGTGGCGCCCAGGTGCTCACCGACGAGGTCGGCGCGCTGGGCCTCGACCACCTCGGGACGGGCGAGGAGGCCCGCCGCGGCGAAGATGCGGCCGAGCACGCGCGCGACCGTCGTCTTGCCGGTGCCGGGCGGCCCGGTGAAGACGAAGTGGCGGGTCGGCGGCCGGGTGACCAGGCCCTGGTCGTGCCGCATCCGGGCTACCTGGAGCTGGGCGGCGATCTCCCGGACCTGCCGCTTCACGGGTTCGAGTCCGATCATCGCGTCGAGCGAGCCGAGCGCCTCGTCCAGCGTCGGCGTCTCGGCGTAGCCGCGGTACCGCTCGGTGACCTCGGCGAACGCGGTCTCGACGTCCTCGGCGCGCAGGGTGACCAGGTCGTCGGCGCTGGGGTTGGCCGGTCCCGTGGAGGCGGAGACGGCGTCGACGACCCGCACGTCCCGCGCGCGCGCCGCCGCCTCGGTCAGCGACCGGACGAACCTTCCGTTCCCCAGCTCATCGACGATGCCGCGCCTTTCGGCCTCCTCGAACCGGACGGCGAGGCGCTGCCGGGCCTCCGCGTCGAGGCGGTCCTCGCGGAGCCCGGTGTGGTAGTCGGCGATCTGCAGCAGTTCGGACGGACTGTACGACGGGAAATGCACGCGCGTCCCGAACCGTGAGGCCAGCCCGGGGTTGGAGTCGAGGAACTCGGCCATCTGCGCGTCGTATCCCGCGAGGATGATGACCAGGTTGTCGCGGTCGTCCTCCGCGCGTTTGAGAAGTGTCTGCACGGCCTCGTCACCGAACCGGTCGGGCTGCCCTTCGGCGGAGTTGGCCAGGCTGTACGCCTCGTCGATGAACAGCATCCCGCCGAGCGCGGAATCGACGAGCCGGTTGGTCTTGATGGCCGTGGCGCCGAGGAACTCACCGACGAGGTCGGCCCGGTGCGCCTCGACCACGGTCCGCTCCGGCAGCAGCCCGAACGCGTAGAAGATCTTGGCCAGGACGCGCGCCACGGTGGTCTTGCCCGTACCGGACGGTCCGACGAACACGAAGTGCCGCATCGGCTTCTCCGTGGGGACCCCGGCGGCGGCGCGCATGTGCGCGGCCTCGATGGACGCGGCGATCGAGCGGACCTGCCGCTTGACCGGCTCAAGCCCGATCATGCCCTCCAGTTCGGCGAGTGCTTCGGCCACGGATATCTCAGGCACCTTTTCCGTTCGGGGCTCGGCCGGGCCGGCCCGGTCGGCGGCGGTGGCGGCCGCCTGCGCCGCGGCGCGCTGCCCGTGGCCCGCTTGCGTGGCAGCCGATGCGGCGGCGGCGTCATCGGCCGGGCCTCGCCCGTCGGATCCGCCGCCGGGCTGGTCGGATCCGCCGGAACGGTCGGACCGTCCGGGCCTGCCCGGCCTGTCCCCCTTATCGGCCCGGTCGGGCCGTTCACGCCTGTCGGGGCCGGACGGGTTCCTGCGCGGCCCTGCCGTCCCGTCCCCCTTCGGCCCGGCCTGTTCCTGCACCCAGCCGGTCTCGTAGGCCTCGGCGGGCACCGCGCGCCGTGCCTGGTCCCAGCGGTAGGCGAGGACGGCGAGGGCCGCGGCCCAGCCGGGCGCCACACTCGCCTCCGGCAGCAGAGGGACCACCGCCGCCGTCACCACGCCGGCGGCGCCCAGGGCGAGGAGCGCGGTGCGCCACGGCGTGTACCCGCGCAGACGGAACGCGACGACCGCCACGGGCAGTGCGAGCACCGCCAGGAGCAGCGCGGGGTTCAGGTAGGGCGGCCGCCCTTCACCGGGGAAGAGACCTCCCAGAGGCACCGACAGCGCCAGCCAAGACACGATCACCGCGACGACCGTCATGCCCGTGGGCGACCGCAAGGTCAGATGGACGACCACGAGCAGGATCACCGTGGCCGCCGCCGCGCGGAGGATCGGCCCGTCCAGCACGACCACGGCCGACAGCACGAGCGCGACCGACAGCACCCCGCCCAGGAACCGCACGCCCGGGGTGACCTGGAAGTAACGCCACCGCAGGCGCTCGAAAAGATCCCGTGCCGCGGCGTCCTTCGCCGGGCGGGAACGCGATCTGCCGAACAAAGCCATCAGAAGCGAGTAAAGCGCAGGACCGCCCGGAACGGGACTCCCCGCGCGCGGTTCGTTGACTCCCCACACCGCGGCCTGGTGCGGAACGGAGAAAACCCCGACCCGGAGCCAGGACATTCGTCGTGTCCACAACGATGTTCGGCATGATGGGGCTCACGATCTAAGGAGAATTTTTGACCGACTCCACCCACGCTCTGCCCGGACTGGACTCCGCCCCAGCGGCCGCCAAGGACGTCCCACGCGTCGCGGGCTACGAGATCGAGGACGAGCTTCAGGCCGCGCCGTCCGGCAGCAGCCGTCCCATCAGGATCGCCGGGGTGGACGAGGTCGGCCGCGGCGCCTGGGCCGGCCCGGTCGTCGTGTGCGCGGCGGTCACCGACCTGACCCCGCCGCCCGTGCTGAAGGGCAGAGGCGACAGGACGATCGGGCTGACCGACTCCAAGCTCCTCACCGAAGCCCACCGTGAGTCGTTCGCCGAACTGCTGCCCGGCTGGCTCGCCGGGCACGCCATCGGCGCGTCCGGCCCCGAGGAGATCGACGAGGTCGGCATGACGGAGGCGCTGCGGCGCGCCGCCGTCCGCGCCCTGGAGGCGCTGCCCGTCGCGCCCGACGTGGTCATCCTGGACGGCAAGCACGATTTCCTGAGCCGGCCTTGGCGGGTGCGCTGCGAGGTGAAGGCCGACCAGCGGTCGGTCACGGTCGCTGCCGCGTCCGTCCTGGCGAAGGTCCATCGTGACCGGCTGATGGCCGGCCTGGACGGCGAGTTCCCCGGATACGGGTTCGCGGACAGCGCCGGGTATCCGTCGCCCGTCCACCAGAAGGCCCTCCGGGAGTCAGGGCCCACACCGCATCACCGGATGTCGTGGTCCTACCTGGACGACCTCCCGCGCTGGCGGCACCTGAAGAAACACCGCGACCCGCTCGCCGGTGAAGGCCAGCTGAGCCTTCTGTGACGCCGTCCGGCGTCCCCGCATGAGTCACGTCCGCCGGCTCGGGTAGACGCGACGACGGGAGGTAATGCCATGGACACCGTCGTCAAGAAGCTGCTCCACGAGTCCGGCGAGACGTTCGCCGAGGAGGCCGGCATCCCCCTGAAGGACCAGCCGGCCGCGTTGTTCAAGCTGCTCGTCCTGGCCAACCTGCTGAGCGCGCGCATCTCGTCGGACATCGCTTTGTCGGCGGCACGTGAACTGTTCGCCGCCGGCGGTGGGACGCCACGCGGGATGAGCGGGCTGACGTGGCAGGAACGCGTCGACGCGCTCGGACGCGGCCACTACGTCCGCTACGACGAGAGCACCGCGTCCCGACTGGGCGACACCGCGCAGATGGTCCAGGACAAGTACAAGGGCGACCTGCGGCGCCTCGCCATCGAAGCCGGACGCGATCCAGAGAAAGCCGCCGAACTGCTGCGGGAGTTCCCCGGCATCGGCCCGACCGGCGTGGACATCTTCTGCCGCGAGGCCCAGTCCATCTGGCCCTGGCTCCGCCCCTACGTCGACAGCCAGGTCAAGAAGGGCGCCGAACGGCTGGGGCTCCCCACCGACGCCAGCGAACTCGCCTCCAAGGTCCCCGGCAAGGACATGGCCCGGCTGAGCGCCGCCCTGGTGAGAGTGGCCCGCGACAAGAAACTGGCCGACACGGTGAAGACCGCGTAAGCCGACGATCGGCGCCGGGCCCAGGACGGTCGGCCGGGATCAGCCGACCGTTCCGGGCCCGTGTACGCGCCTGCGCGAACGGACGGGTTCAGTCCTTGCCGCGTGCGGCGACCCACTCCAGATTCCAGCCGTACGCCTGGTCGACCGACATCTTCCCCCAGCGCGGACGGCCGGGCGGCGGCAGGACGAAGCGTCCCTCACGGCGGACGACCAGTTCGCCGCCCACGTTCTCGATGAGCGCCAGGACCGCGTCACGGGACGCGTCGACACAGTCGCTGATGCGCATGTCGATGGGCGGCGCGCCCTTCGGGTACAGGGTCGCGATCGCGTCCAGGCCGCGGAAGTCGTCGGCACCGTCGTAGATCTCGGCGAACACCAGGATCCGCTTGAAGTCCGCGGTGTGGTCGAGGTTGATGTGGAGGTTCTCGCCCGACGCGATCGCCCCGGTGCGGTCGTCCTTGTCGAGCTTGATGAACGGCGGACGTTCCAGCGCACCCATGTCGCCGAGCGCGTGGATGATGCCCTTGCGGCCGTCCTGCAGCTCCCAGAGGCAGCACAGGTCCAGGTCGAGGTCGTGGCCGCGGCGGCGTTTGCCGAGCAGCCCCTTGGCCACGCCCTCGCGGGCGGTCCAGTTGAGGTTGACCCGCATGTGACCGGACGTCGCGCCGTGCTTGGTCAGCGAAACCGACGGCGCGTTCTTGGTGAGCGAGATCGTGCCGCCCTGCTGCTGCGGCTGCGCCGGAGGCGGCGCGGCAGCGGGCGCGGGAGGCGGGGGCGGGGGCGCGTACTGGCCGCCCGGTGGGGGCGGAGGAGGCGGCGGCGGCGCGAACTGTCCGGGCGGAGGCGGCACGTACTGCCCACCAGGAGGCGGAGGAGGGGGCGGCGCGTACTGCCCACCAGGAGGAGGGGGCGGCGCGTACTGGCCGCCGGGAGGCGGGGGCGGCGCCTGGGGCTGCGCGGGCGCGGGGGGCGGCGAGGCGGTCTCCGGGGCGGGCTCGTCGACCGAGATCCCGAAGTCGGTGGCCAGACCGCCGAGCCCGGAGTCATAGCCCTGCCCGACCGCACGGAACTTCCACGCCCCCTGCCGCCGGTAAAGCTCACCGAGCACGAACGCCGTCTCCGTCGTGGCGCCCTCGCTGTCGAACCGGGCGACCTCCGCCCCGGCCGCCGCGTCCACCACGCGCACGTACAGGCCCTGGAACTCGCCGAACGTCCCCCCGTCGGCGGACGCCGCGATGACGATCCTGTCGATGGCGGGCTCGACGCGGTTCAGATCGACCGACAGGACGTCGACGACGGTCGCCCCCCGCTGCTTGCCATCGTGCCGGACCGCGCCCGAGTTGTGCGCCGGCTGGTTGTAGAAGACGAAATCGTCGTCCGAACGGACCCGGCCGGTCTCCGCCAGCAGAAGCGCCGACGCGTCCGCGTCCGGAACGCCCGGACCGCTCTGCCAGCCGAGCTCGACCCGGACCGAGGGAACCGGCACCGTGGTGTTGGCGCCCTTCTGCAGCGACATGAACGCTCCTCATCATCGATCGATGTCCCCAACCTACGACCAGTCGCGCGGCCCGGCGACCTGCCATGACGAACGACGCATGGAAACGGCCCGGAGTTCCGTCCGGGCCGCGGTCCGCGTCATGGCGCCCGGCCCGCTCACGGGACGCGGGCGGTCCACTCGGGGGTACCGAACTTGTCCGTGACGTACTTGCCGGCGAGGCGCATCTCATCCTCGCTCACCCGGTCGCCGGTCAGCCCGTACCGGCCCCGGAAGTGCCCGATCATCCGGTCGATGATCTCCTCGCGGGCCATGCCGGTCTGGCGGCGCAGCGGGTCGACGCGCTTGACCGCGCTGGCGGTCCCCTTGTCGGAGATCTTCTCCCGGCCGATCCGCAGCACCCGCACCATCTTCTCGGCGTCGATGTCGTAGGCCATCGTCACGTGGTGCAGCACCGCGCCCGCGGCCAGCCGCTTCTGCGCCGCGCCCGCGATCTTGCCCTGGTCGGAGGTGATGTCGTTCAGCGGCTGGTACCAGGCCCTGATCCCCACCTCGCCGAGCGCGCCGAGCACCCAGTCGTCCAGGAACGCGTAGCTCTCCGCGAACGACATGCCGGCCACCAGCGTCTCCGGCGCGTACAGCGAATAGGTGATCGTGTTGCCCGGCTCGATGAACATCGCGCCGCCGCCGCTGATGCGCCGGACGACGTCCACCCCGTACCGCGCGGCCGCCTCGGCATCGACCTCGTTGCGCAGCGACTGGAAACTGCCGATGACGACCGCGGGCGACGCCCACTCCCACACCCGCAGCGTCGGCGGCCGGCGCCCCGCCCCGACCTCTTCGGCGAGGACCTGGTCGAGCGCCATGTGCAGCACCGGCTCCCGCGGCGGCTCGTGGATCAGCCGCCAGTCGTGGTCGCGCCAGTCCGACGCCCGCGCGACGGCCCGCTTCACCGCGATCCCCACGGCCTCGGCGGTGATCCCCAGCATCACCGTGTCCCGCGGCAGACCCGCCTGGACGCGGACGCCGATCGCCCTGGCGTCGAGTTTCGCGGGCAGGCCGTCCAGGACGGCGTTGATCGCCTCCAGCGCCTCGTCGGGCTCCAGGAAGAAGTCACCGCTGATCCTCGGCCCGCTCAGCAGGCCGTCCACGACATCGACGTCGGCGACGACGAGCTTGCCGCCCGGAACCTTGTACTCACCGTGCATCACATACAGGTGAACCCCGCGCGACCACCCCGGATTCCACGCACCGGAACCACCGCCTCCGACCTGCGCGGCAGCGCATCGGCGTGCCTCAAGGCCCGGCCGTCGCGGAGCCGGCCGGCCCGGCCGCTCAGGCGACCGCGCGCAGCCGCTCGTCGAGCGCCTCCAGGTCGGGAACGAACCACACGTGCCCGGCCGAGTTCGACTCGCGGACGAGCGCCTGGAGCGCCGGGCTCGCCGCCAGGTGACCGGAGATGTCGCCGAAGACGACCAGACGCAGCCGGTAGTTGACGAACTTCTGCATGACATCGCCGGCGAAGCGGGTCCCCAGGGAGAAGAAGCTCTCGTCCAGGCGGCTCGCGGGCACCGCCACCACCTCGGCGCCGAGGAAGGCCGCACCGATCAGGTCCAGCGCGTCCTGCGTGGTCGTCACCCGCGGCCCGTCCGGGTCGCACACCAGAACCTGCACCCCGGCCCGCTCCTGCATCACGTCAGTCATCGCCGTCCCCCCTCACGAACAGGCCGCTGTCATCGCCGAGCACGGCTTCGAGCATCCGCAGCACGTCGGCGGTGGCGGCGGCGCCGCCCAGTATCACGATCTTCATCCGGTTCCGCTCCTGGTCGTGGGCGACCTGCACGCGCAGCGGGTCGCGGGGATCGCCGGTGTTCACCCCTGCCAGGACGAGCGTCCCCAGCCGGTCGGCCGCGGCACGGTCGACACCGTCGATCTGCACGATGCTCGACACCTCGACGTGCGCGGCCCCGGCGGGCAGGGACACCTCGGGCCGGTCCCGTCCGGTCAGCTCCTCCAGGTCGGCCTCGGCGATCCGGTACTGCTTTCCGATCCGCACCGCCCTGAGCCGGCCGGCCCGGATGTAGCCGCGCACGGTACGCACATGCAGGCCGAGATGATCGGCGACCTCCTCGACTGAGTACATTTTCTCCTTCATCACTCCCTAACATACGCCAAAAAGGGAAGCTTGCATGATTTTACCGATCGACAGGGCAGTGCTTGGGGTCGCGAGCGGTAGGGCATCGTAGAAGCAGCGGTCGAGGGAAAGGTGGCGTGGTGAGCAATCTCGATGTCCGGCCGAAGCCGGTCGAGTGCGGCGGCCGGGACGACGCCGCGGGACGCCCCGTCCACGAACTCCTGCCGCCGCGGCGGGTGCCGCTGGGCGAATCCACGGTCGTCCGCCGGCTCCTGCCCAGTCTGGGACGGCGCATGGTGGGCGCCTGGTGCTTCGTCGACCACTACGGGCCGGACGACATCACCGACGAGCCGGGCATGCAGGTGCCGCCGCATCCGCACATCGGTCTGCAGACGGTGAGCTGGCTGCACGGCGGCGAGGTCCTGCACCGCGACAGCCTCGGCAGCCTGCAGACCGTCCGGCCGAAGGAACTCGGCCTGATGACCGCCGGACGGGCCATCGCGCACTCCGAGGAATCACCCCGCCGGCACTCGCCGATCCTGCACGGCGCCCAGCTGTGGGTGGCGTTGCCCGACACGCACCGGCACACCGAGCCCGCGTTCGAGCACCATGCCGCCCTGCCCGTCGTGGACGGGCCCGGTCTCAGCGCCACCGTGATCCTCGGTGAGCTGGACGGGACCGCCTCGCCCGGCACGGCCTTCACACCGATCATGGGCGCCGACCTCGCCCTGGAGGACGGGGCCCACGTGCGGCTGCCGGTCGAACCCGACTTCGAGTACGCGGCGCTCACGATGTCCGGCGTCACCGAGGTCGACGGCATGCGCGTCGAGCCCGGCTCGATGCTGTACCTCGGGAGCGGCCGCCGCGAGCTGCCGCTGAGGGCCGACGGCGACAGCGGCCTCGTCCTGCTCGGCGGTGAGCCGTTCGAGGAGAAGCTCGTCATGTGGTGGAACTTCATCGGCCGGACGGGCGAGGAGATCGCCCAGGCGCGCAAGGACTGGATGGAGGGCGACCGCTTCGGCACCGTGAACGGCTACGACGGCGCCCCGCTCCCCGCGCCCACCATGCCCGCCACCCCCCTGAAGCCCAGGGGCCGCACCCGCTGACGAACACGGCCGCGCGGGACCATCACCGTCCGGTACCTCGGCGATCATGCCGCCACCGTGCACCGTTACCAATTGTCCCTTCCTGGGGCCACTTCACCTGGTATGTTCGCGCGATCCGTCCGGCAGACGTCATACTCTCCGTCGAAAACCGGGCCGAATCCCCCGTAGAAGGAGTCGATGGCATGCGCACACGACCGCTTTACAACATCGCGGCGGTCCTCGCGCGGGTCGGCGTGGGTGTCGTGTTCATGGCCCACGGCTGGCAGAAGATCGAGGCGGGCGTCACCGCGACCAGCCGGTCGTTCGACGACCTCGGCGTACCGCTGCCCACCGCCGCCGCCGTCTACTCCGCGTTCGTCGAACTGCTCGGCGGCGCCGCGCTGATCGCCGGGCTGGGCCTGCCCGTCACCGGCGCCATGCTGTTCCTGGACATGGCCGGCGCGTTCGTGTTCGTCCACGCCGGCGAAGGCCTGTTCCTCGTGGACGGCGCCACAGTCGAGAACGGCTTCGAACTCGTCCTCGTCCTCGGCATGGCCAGCCTCCTGTTCGCCGCGGGAGGCGGCGGCCGGCTGACCCTCGACCAGTGGATCGCACGCAAGCGGCAACAGAGCCCGGACGACGAAGGCGACGACGACGCGAAGAGCTTCGTGGAATCACTCCGCCAAGCGGAGACGAAGCCCGTCGCCAAACCCGCCCGCAAGCCGTCGTCCCCGCGCCACGAGAAGACCCCGGCCCTGCCCGGCTCCCCCGGGGCGGACACCGGCGCCAAGAACACCGGTACCGACGACGACACCCTCGTCGCCGGACGCCGCAAGCCCGCCAAGCGCCGCCGCCCGAACGGCGGCACCGCCCCCGAGAGCACCGACACGAACCCCGCCCAGTAGAGCGGACACGGCGCGAGCCCGGCCCTCACACCCGGCCGGGCTCCCTTCCGATCCGCGCCTTACCGGCGGAGAGCAGCCACTCGAAGCCGGGGACGGCCCACGGCCGGGACAGGCGGTTGTCGATCGCCGGCAGCCGCCGGTCCCGGTTCCAGACGCCCAGCAAGTCACGTCGCAACCCGGAGTCCCTCACGCCAGGTGGGGTGTGCCGGGTGCCAGCCCAGTTCGCGCTTGGCCTTGGCGTTGGATGCGCCGCGGAGTTCGGTCATGAGCACGACACCGGCCGCTCCGGCGGCCAGCCGTCCGACGAACCGCGGTACGCGCATCGGTTTCCCGGCGCCCAGCATCGCCGCCAGTTCCGGCAGCCATTCGGCGACCGGCGCGGGGTCGTCGTCGACGATGTTGTAGACACCGCGGCCGCCGCCCTCCACCGCTGCGACCGTGGCCTCTGCGGCGTCGGCGATGTGGACGAACGACCACACCCCGCCGCCGTCGCCGACGATCGGGAACTTGCGTTTGCGGATCATCTCGAACTGCTCGGAGCCCGGCGCCATGGAGGTGCCGGGTCCGTAGAACGCGCCGTAGCGCAGCACGATCCCTTCGGTCCAGGCGGCGTTCAGCACGGCCTTCTCCAAGTGCTCGATCGCGGCGATCATCGAGGCCATCTGGGCGACCGGTGAGCGGTCCAGGGGGTCTTGTTCGTCCTTGACCGGCCCGCCGGTCCGGCTGTAGGTGAACGCGCCGTTGCTCTGGGCGACGAACCGCCGTACACCGGCGGCGCGTGCGGCCGCGAGCAGGTTGTCGGTGCCCTCGATCCGCAGCCGGTCGGTGGCGGCGAAGCTGCGTTCGAAATGGCGGGTGTCGATGTGCCCGATGGCGGTCAACTGGTCAACGATCACCTCCGGGGCCGCCTCGCGCACGGCCGCCTCGACCTGGGCGCGGTCGAGGGCGTCGGCGATGACCGGTACCGCACCCAGCCCTGCCGCCCTGGACTTGCCGCTTTCGCTGCGGACCATGGCGAACACCTCGTGTCCCGCATCGACCAGACGAGGCAGGAGCTCCCTGCCCATCGCTCCGGTCGCTCCCGCCACCAGCACTCTCATCGTCGGCTCCCTTGCTCTCGGTTCGGGTTCGCCACTTGAACCGGATGGCCCGCCGATTGCTGACAGGAGTCGAATGTGATGTGCGTCACACCATGAGGAGAGGCTCTCCATGGTCGGCCGCCGCCCATTGCTCGGTCGCGCGTTCGAGCTTGTCGGGGTTCGCCTGGGTACGGCAGGCGGTGATGCCCTCGGCCGTGACGTCCAGACACATGATGGCGACGACCCGGCCTTCCACGACGGCCACAACGGCGGGTTCGCCATTGGCGATCCAGGCGTATATCTCGGACGAGCCGCCGACGATGGCGCGCTTGGCCTCGGCGGGCTTGAGGAGGGTCCACACGAACCTCGCGACCGCGACGGCTCCCTCCAACGCCCTGGTGCGTGCCGGGACCTTCCCTCCGCCATCGCCGATGGAGATGGCGTCCTTGGTGAGCAGGCGTACGAGCTCATCGGTCCGGCCACTGGCGGCGGCCGCGAGGAACTCCTCCACGATCCGGCGGGCGGCGGCCTCGTCGATTTCGCTGCGGGCCCTGCCGTCCGCGACATGCTTCTTGGCACGGTGAAAGATCTGCTGGCTGGCGGCCTCGGTGATGTCGAGGATCTCGGCGATCTCCCGGTGCGTGTAGTCGAAGGCCTCCCGCAGCACATAAACGGCCCGTTCGTTGGGGGACAGGCGCTCCATGAGGGTGAGAACCGCGTACGACACCGATTCGCGCTGCTCAGCGGTGTCGGCCGGGCCGAGCATCAGGTCGCCCGCGAGCAGCGGCTCGGGGAGCCATTGGCCCACGTAGGTCTCGCGGCGTGCCCGCGCGGAGGCAAGGTGGTTCAGGCACAGGTTGGTGAGCACCTTCGTCAGCCAAGCCTCAGGAACCTCGACGCGGTCGACATCAGCGGCCTGCCAGCGCAGGAACGTTTCCTGCACCACGTCCTGTGCCTCGTGCGCGGAGCCGAGGAGACGGTAGGCGATGGCCTCCAGGCGAGGCCTGGCCAGCTCGAACCGGTCGACGTCATCCACCGTCAAAGGCATGACCTGATCGTAGTCTTCGCGGTGCCCCGGCCCAGGGGAGAGCGGGGAGCGACCCCACCCTCCCCCGGCCAGGGAAAGTGCATTACGCCGAGCGTGCCGGATGTTGCATGTGCTGCAACTCGGCCCGTAACTAGCTGCAGCCGCTGGTGGAGCCGCAGCCTTCGCAGACGTAGCAGCTGCCCGCGGGACGCATCTTCGTGCCGCAGGTGAGGCACAGCGGCGCGTCCGCGGTGCGGCCCTGGCGGCTCTCGATGACCTCCATGGACGAATGCGCCTCGCCCGCCGGAGCCGAAGCCGGAGCCGCCGGCCTGGTGATCTCGGCGGACTGCGCCAGCGACTCGTGGTCGACCACATCGTCCCCGTGCAGGGCCGCCGGGTCCTCACCGTTGGCCTGCATGGCGCGCTCCCCGGCGGTCAGGATGCCGAGACCCGCACGCTCCTCGTAAGGCAGGTGGTCCAGTGCCAGCCGCCGGAAGATGTAGTCCATCACCGACGTCGCCATGCGGATGTCGGGGTCGTCGGTCATGCCGGCCGGCTCGAACCGCATGTTGGTGAACTTCTCCACCCACGTCTCCAGCGGGACGCCGTACTGCAGGCTGATGGAGATCGCCATGGAGAAGGCGTCCATCACGCCGGCGAGCGTGGAACCCTGCTTGCCGAGCTTGAGGAAGACCTCACCGACACCGTCGTCCGGGTAGGACGACGCCGTCATGTACCCCTCGGCGCCCGCGACGGAGAAGCGGGTGACGGTCGCCGGCCGCTGCTTCGGCAGCCGCTTGCGCACCGGACGCGGCGTCGCCGCCTCCACCGGCTCCGCCACCTCCTTCTTGCCCGCGGCCGACAGCGGCTGGCCCACCTTGCAGTTGTCGCGGTAGATCGCCAGGGCCTTCAGCCCGAGCCGCCACCCCTCGAAGTACACCCGCTCGATGTCCTCGATGGTGGCCTTCTCCGGCATGTTGACGGTCTTCGAGATCGCCCCGGACAGGAACGGCTGGACGGCCGCCATCATCCGGACGTGGCCCATCGGGCTGATCGCCCGCTCCCCCATCGCGCAGTCGAACACCTCGTAGTGATCGGGCCGCAGCCCGGGAGCGTCCACCACGTGACCGTGCTCGGCGATGTACTCGACGATCGCCTCGATCTGCTCCTGCTGGTAGCCGAGCATCTCCAGCGCCCGCGGCACCGTGTGGTTGACGATCTGCATCGACCCGCCGCCGACGAGCTTCTTGAACTTCATCAGCGCCAGATCCGGCTCGATCCCGGTCGTGTCGCAGTCCATCATCAGCCCGATGGTGTTGTGGCTCACCATGCCGTTGGCCACATAGGTGACGTTGTCCGGCACGGACAGGTCGTACGTCGGCTGGACACCGCCGTCCTCGTTGGCCTCGACCCGCTCGAACAGGTACCCGAGCGCGTGCCCGAGCCGCTCATCGAATGCCTGGGTGTACAGGGACTGGGCCAGCATGCGAGGGACGCCACCATGCTTGCGGAGCGACTGAAGGACCGCGTCCCTCGACGGGTGTCCGGCAGGGACGATCCGGTCCCACGTGGCCCGCGGCAGGATGACGTGGTCGTTCTTCGCCGACCGGGCGGGCTCCAGAGAGGCCATCAGCCTGGCCTTGCGCTCGCTGATGAATCCCACGGTCTCATCGAAGTTCAGCGCGTGATCGATGTTCCGCAGGCGGACCTGGAAGATGTCTCCGCCGAATCCGCTGACGGTCGTGCGCGTGGTCGTCGCGAGGCCGAGCGCGAGCAGCAGCGTCCGAACCTCGCCGGCGAAGGACGCGGAGGCGGTCGAGAGGCTGGGGACCCCATCGGCGACCGTGCCGTCCGCCTCGAACAGGCCCCTCAAGAAGCTCGCGTAAACCTCGCCGTCGTTGGTCTCGAGGATCGCGGAGGGCACCCGGGGGGTCCAGCCCTTACCTGTGTGGTCCACACCGGGCAGGTCCTTGGCCAGGCCGGCCGCCTTCCACCACCGGGCGAGCCGCACGGACTGGAGGGCGACCTCCTGATAGCCCTGCTGCTGGGTGACCACCGGGGTGATGCCGAACAGTTCCTTCGCGAGGATCTGCAACCGCTCGGCGACGTCCATGTCCGCATCCGCCACGCACAACCGAAGGCCCTTCGCATGGAGACTTCCGTCCCCCATGAAGTAGCCGACGAGTTCGGCGAGTCCCGGAGTGACCGAGTCAGGAACGTCCAGTCCGCGGTCACCGGTGTAGTACGCCTGATCGAGCACAGGCAGCGGCACCTCGCGACGCTCGCCCACGAGTGTCCGCATCTGCATGGGGACCAGGTCGCCCTCACGGATGTCGGCGAGCCGCCGCCACACCCACGCGCCCGTGTCCTCCTCGACCACCTTGACCCTGTGCGTCAGGGTGCCCTGAATCGTGTAACCGCCCCGGGTCCGAACCAGCCGAGTCGGCTCTTCACCGTTGACGAAGAACTTGGTCGCCTGACGCGGACCGTCGTCCGTGGACACCGCCATGTCCAGGTCCTGCCAGCGATCGCCGTACACGTCCCCGATCTCGGACAGCCGCATCAGGCCGCGGTCGGTCGTCACCAGCGTGTCGCCGGTCAGGCAGCCGGTCGGAGCGAGAAGGCTCGCCTGCGCGTTGCGGTAGCCGTGCTTGTCGCCGGCCTTCAGGCATTCCTGCCACTGCTTCGCGGCGGCGGCGTGGATGGCCTTGTCCATGTTGTTCAACGTGCGGATGCCGTCGTTGGCGGCGGCGTGCTTGCGCATGACGCGCTTGTGGCCGTCGGCGTTGCGCGCGTAGCCCTCGTACGGGCCGACGACGCCGGCCATCTCGGCGGACCGGCGGTAGGCGACGCCCGTCATCAGGGACGTGATCGCCGCGGCCAGGGCTCGCCCGCCGTCGGAGTCGTAGGCGTGGCCGGTCGCCATCAGCAGCGCGCCGAGGTTCGCGTAGCCGATCCCGAGCTGCCGGTAGTCGCGGGTCGTCTCCGCGATCTTCTCCGTCGGGAAGTCGGCGAACGTGATGGAGATGTCCATCGCCGTGATGATCAGCTCGGTGAGCTTGACGAACTTGGCGATGTCGAAGGTCCCGGCGTCCGTGAGGAACTTCAGCAGGTTGATGCTCGCCAGGTTGCAGGACGAGTTGTCCAGACTCATGTATTCCGAGCAGTTCGCTACGACCACACCACTGACGATGTAGGAGTGGTTCCGGGGCTCGGTGAGGTTGTAGGTGGTCTCGAAGCCCTTCGACTCCCGGGACACCATCCGGACGGTCAGGTCCTTCTTGTACCGCTTGGTCGTGTCGAGGAGACCGAGGAGCGCGTCCTGCTTGGCCTGCAGGCCGAAGCCGACCACTGCGGCGAACTCCACCATGGCCTGGCCGCTGATCCGCAGGTCGAAGCTCGGGCCATCCGACCCGTAGGTCGCCTCACTTCCGTCCTTGCGGGTGTAGTGGAAGCTCGCCTTCTTGGCACCCGTCCGGTAGATGCGTCCTGCGATGCCCAGCGAGGCCAGCAGTTCCTGGACGCCGAGGAGCAGTTCCTCGGACCGGCTTCCGAGGCCGACGTACCGGGTGCCGTTCTCCAGGTCGGCGACGCAGCCGTCGGCGTCGAAGAGACCCTGGAGGAAAGCCACCAGTTCCGCTTCCGGAGCCTCATAGACGGCGGCCGGGACGGTCTTGTCCGGTGCGCGGCCACCGGAGACGCCGAGCGCCCAAAGGAAGGCGCGGAAGGCTTCGTGGCCCACCCGGAGTTGCTGGGTGCCGTTCTGCTGCACGCTCGGCTTGCGGTCCGAGCCCGTGATCCGGCGCAGCAGAGCCTCGTGCCGAGGCATCACCGTCTCCTGCTCCCGCGCGGTGCCGTAGACCGTGACGGCACTGACCTCGGTGACGCACCCGTCACCGGTCAGCCAACCGAGGTAGTGGGCGAAGTCCTCGTCCCACTTCTCCGGCAGGTCCAGGGCGTGCCGGGACGCCGCCGCCTGCGCCGCGTGGTGTGCGGCCATCGGGATCTCGCCCGTCGCCGCGGCGCGGCTCGCCCGGTGGAAGGACCGGACGACCCCGTCGTCCTCGGTCAGGTCCTCGGCGTGCACCCAGCCGCGATTGGCGGTCCAGACACGGTGACCGGGGGTGCACCTCAGCCGCGATCCGTCCGAGAACCGAAGCTCAAGGATCTCGTTGGTGCCGGTCACCATGTAGCGCACCGGGTCGGTCGCGACGATGCGGTCCTGCGGGTCGGATTCGGACGTCACGTCGTTGGTGTAGATGCCGTAGGTCTCCCCGGCCGCAGCCCGGCGCACCATGTCACCGATGCGGACGAGGCCCTTGTCGGTGACGACCCGCTGGTCGGCGGGGAAGCACGGGTTGGACGCCGTGATACGTCCGGTTTCGGGGTTGGTGTGCCAGTCGTTGATCGTGTCGTCGTACTGGATGCCCGGGTCGGCGCACTCCCAGGCGGCCTTGGCCATCAGGCGGAACAGGTCCTTGGCCTTGACCGTCTCCACGACCTCGCCGGTCATCCGGGCGCGCAGCCCGAACTCGTCGTCCGACTCGACGGCCCGCATGAACTCGTCCGACACCCGGACCGAGTTGTTGGCGTTCTGGTACTGGACGCTGCCGATGTCCTTGCCGCCGAGGTCCATGTCGAATCCGGCGTCCCGCAGCGCGCGGATCTTGTTCTCCTCGCGCGCCTTGGTCTCGATGAACTCCCCGACGTCGGGGTGGTCGACGTCCAGCACGACCATCTTCGCGGCCCGCCGCGTCGCGCCGCCGGACTTGATCGTCCCGGCGGACGCGTCGGCGCCGCGCATGAACGAGACGGGACCGCTGGCCGTCCCGCCGGACGACAGCAGTTCCTTGCTGGAGCGGATTCGGGACAGGTTCAGGCCGGCACCGGAGCCGCCCTTGAAGATGACGCCCTCTTCCTTGTACCAGTCCAGAATCGACTCCATCGTGTCGTCCACCGACAGGATGAAGCAGTTGTGCACCCGGATGTTGTCGCAGAGGAACTCGCCGCTCTCGGTCTGGATGTCGTAGACCTCCATCGCGCCGATTTCCTCGATCTCGGCTATCTCCAGCCGCTTGATCGGGTGGGCTGGGCGCCCCGGCTTCTCGAAGCCCTGGTGCAGCTTGAGCGCCTTGACCGGGTCGATGAAACCGATCTCGTCGGCGAAGATGCGGCGGTCTCCGGCGTTCTGGATGCGCAGCGTCCAGCAGCCGTGCCGGTCAGGTCGCGCGTCCGCCTTGAAGCCGACCCTGGAGAAGATGCCGAAGCGCAGCAGGAGACGCTGCATGCCCCGGATCAGTTCTTCGGAGATCATGTCGACTTCGACCACCGTGGAGGATTCGCGCGCGGACACGAGGCCCTCGGCCTGGAAGACGCTGCGGAGGTAGGCGGCGACATGGGGAAGCGGCGCGGTGAAGAGCCGCTCGGGGACCACCATGTCAACGCCGCGGGCCAGCAGCCCCCACTCGTCGACGTACTCCTTCAGGACCTCCCCGTAGAGCCGGGTGCGGCGGCAGTCGAGATCGGTGTCCTGCGTCTCGACGGTGCGCTCGTGGCGGTGGACCCCGGGGAAGACGACGTTCAGGTGGCGGCCGACCCACTCCCGTTCGGAGTCGGTCACGGTCATGGCCTCGATGGTCAGCGAACGGTTCGTGCCGGTCTCGTACCGTCCCACGAATCCGTCCGACTGCAGCCAGCCCGCAAGTGCGGACTCCGCGTACCCGCGGGAGGTGATCTCCGTCTCGCCGTAGGCGTCCCGCCGGTGCCATTCGAGCTGGTCACCGGCCTTGAGCTCACCGGCCTGGACGAAACGTCCCGTTCCGGCCCCGGTGGCCTTCCAGACGAGGTGGTCGGGGGTGACGTCCAGGGTGTAGCCGGCCTTGGTGTGGATTCGCAGGACGTCCCGAACCCCGTTGGCCTTGGTGGCGACGATGCGGGTGAGCCCGGTCGCGTCGTACACCTTGGTGCCGACGGCGTCGTCCTCGACGAGCCTGCCGATCGGAATCAACCCGGCAGGGGTGCTCACCAGCGACTCGTACGGAAGACACGCCGAGACCTGCTGCGGGGACTTGGTGCCCACGTTGAACCAGACGGGGGAGTTGAAGCTGAACATCTGGTGGACCAGGGCGTACTTCAGCTCGTGCTCGAAGATCTCGGCGTCCTGGTCGGTGGCGAAGTAGCCCTGTTCGAGGCCCGTGCCGACGTACATGCTCACGACGCGGTCGACGAGCTGCTTCAGGCTCCATTCGCGCTGCGGTGTGCCGACCGCGCCGCGGAAGTACTTGGACGTGACGATGTTGGCGGCGTTCAGCGACCAGAAGTCGGGGAACTCGACGCCGCGCTGCTCGAAGTTCACCGAGCCGTCGCGCCAGTTGGTCATGACGACGTCACGACGTTCCCAGCGCAGCTCGTCGTACGGATGCACGCCGGGTGTGGTGAAAATACGCTCGATCTTCAGGCCTTTACGGCTCCCCTTGCCGCGTCGTGCCGCCGAGCCGCTCACCGTCTCCGTCATGACCTTCCCCCTCTCGGGCCCTCCCGCCGGGCCCTGCTCAGGAACAACTCCGCCGCCGCACGGGCCATGCCCGCGCGGAGGCCGCTCTTACTTGTGCTGCTTTGTGTTTCCGGAACCCGCCCCTACCGGGACGGGCCGGGCTCCCCCGAGGAACCGGCCTTCCGCAGTGTCTCGATCTCCTTGGCGAAGTCGTCCAGCGACTCGAAGCTCCGGTAGACCGAGGCGAATCGCAGATAGGCGACCTCATCGAGTTCGCCGAGCGGCCCCAGGATCGCGAGGCCGATCTCGTGCGAGGGGATTTCGGCGGAGCCGGAGGATCTGATCTCCTCTTCGACCCGCTGTCCCAGCTGTGCGAGCGCATCCTCGTCGACCGGACGGCCCTGGCAGGCCCTGCGCACACCGGCGATGATCTTTTCCCGCGAGAACGGCTCGGTGACCCCGCTGCGCTTGGCCACCATCACGAGCACATTCTCCTGCGTCGTGAATCGCTTGCCGCATTCCGCGCACGACCGGCGACGCCGAATGGCGCCGCCGTCGTCGGTGGAGCGGCTGTCGATCACTTTGGTGTCAGGGTTGCGGCAGAACGGGCAGTGCACGTCCAATCCCTCCCCTGACAGAAACGCATCACACCTCCGAGTAACGCCACATATAGGTGAAGTACATCGGTGTGACTACTAGATGTTGTGGTCAACCGTACGGCTCACCGCAGGCGTTCGCAACCTGATCCGCTGCCTCACGCGCCACATCCGGCGCGTCCCCCCAGGTCACGTGAGCCCTCCCGGATTTCCTCCCGGGCGTGTCGTCACAGACCGTCTCCGGCGGCACACTCCGCCGCGGCAGACCCCCTGGTGAGCCCGTGTTCGGCCCCGGAGATCAGCGGGCGGGGAGGCGGATCTCCTGGCCCGGCCGGACGGTGGGATCGCCGCCCAGGCCGTTGAGGTCGATGATGCGCTGGACGACGACGCGGGGGTCGGTGCCCCGGTCGGCGTCGGAGGCGATGCCCCAGAGGGTGTCGCCGGGTTCGACGACGACGGTCTCGGCGGCGGTCTCGGCGGCGGTGGTCGGGCCGCGATGGCTTTCGCGGCCGCCGGCCAGTGCGCCGGTGCCGACGGTGAGCCAGAGGATGACGAGCGTGACGGCGGCGGCGAACAGGACCAGGACGGCGCGACCGCGGCGGGTTAGGCGGATCGGAACCCGGTCACTGTGGGGTGAACCCGACATCTCTCCCCTCCTCGACGTCGAATGCATTTTCGATCGAACGCCTGTACGATGTTCTACAGGGGGCGCCGACAAAAAGCGAGCACATCTTCGAACAATTGTTTGATCATCGGGCCGGGACGCGATAGCGTTCCATGACAAGGAGTGACGGATCGAGGCGCCCGGGAGGCGACGAGCGATGAGCAAGGTCCGGGAGCTGCCCGACGGGCCCATGGACGAGACGGGCCTGACGCAACGGCAGCGCATGGTGCTGGAGGTGATCCGCGACTCGGTGCAGCGCCGGGGGTACCCGCCTTCGATGCGCGAGATCGGCGAGGCCGTGGGTCTGACCAGCACCTCCAGCGTGTCGCACCAGCTCCGGGCGCTTCAGCGCAAGGGTTTCCTGCGCCGCGACCCCAACCGGCCGCGGGCCGTGGAGGTCCGCGTGCCGGGTTCGACGCCGGTGCGGACGGACGAGGAGGCCTACGAGGCCGCCGGGGGCCAGCAGACCTCGGTGCGGCCCGCGCCCGCGTACGTGCCGCTGGTGGGGCGGATCGCCGCCGGTGGGCCGATCCTGGCCGAGGAGGCCGTGGAGGACGTGTTCACCCTCCCCAAGCAGCTGGTCGGCGAGGGCACCCACTTCCTGCTGAAGGTCAGCGGTGACTCGATGATCGACGCCGCGATCGCGGACGGTGACTGGGTGGTCGTCCGGCAGCAGCCGGTGGCCGAGCAGGGCGACATCGTGGCCGCCATGATCGACGGCGAGGCGACGGTGAAGACCTTCAAGCGCCGGGACGGCCACATCTGGCTGATGCCGCAGAACCCCGCCTACGAGCCGATCCCCGGCGACGAGGCCTCGGTGCTGGGACGTGTCGTGGCGGTCCTCCGCAAGATGTGAGACCGCACGATGTGAGACGCACGCCGAGACGGCCGCCGGAAGGACCCGGCGGCCGTCTTCGCGTGCCGTGCCCGGTCAGCGCTTCGGGACGATGTTGACGATCTTGGGGGCGCGGACGATGATCTTGGCGATCTCGGCGCCGCCCAGGGCGTCCCGAACCCTGGTGGAGTCCAGGGCCAGCCGCTCCAGTTCCTCGTCGGCGATGCCGGGGGCGACCTCCAGCCGGTCGCGGACCTTGCCGGCGACCTGGACGACGCAGGTGACCGTCTCCTCCACCAGCAGCGCGGGGTCGGCGGACGGCCAGCCCGCGCGGATGACCGGGGCGGTGCGTCCCAGCAGCTCCCATGCCTCGTCGGCGGTGTAGGGGGCGAACAGCGACAGCAGCGTCGCGATGGTCTCGGCGGCCTCGCGGACGGCGGGGTCGGACGCGCCGGGGCCCGAGTCGATGGCCTTGCGGGTCGCGGTGACCAGTTCCATGATCCGGGCGATCGCGACGTTGAACCGCTGCGTCTCGACCAGGGTGGTGGCCTCGTCGATGGTGCGGGCGGTGACGCGGCGCAGGGCCGTGTCGCCGGACGCGACGTCGGCGCCGGGCGGGGAGGCGACCTCGGTGGCGATGCGGTGGACGCGGGACAGGAACTTGGACATGCCGTGCGGTGACACGTCCGCCCAGTCGATGTCGTCCTCGGGCGGGCCGGAGAACAGGATGGCCAGCCGGACGACGTCCACGCCGAACTCGCCGATCTGCTCACCCAGGTCGACGCCGTTGCCCAGCGTCTTGGACATCGCCTTGCCCTGGTTGATCACCTGGCCCTGGTTCAGCAGCCGGCGGAACGGCTCGGTGAAGTCGATCATGCCCATGTCGTACAGGACCTTGGTGAAGAACCGGCTGTACAGCAGGTGCAGGATGGCGTGCTCGACACCGCCGGTGTACTGGTCGACGGGCATCCACTTGCGGACCTGCTCGACGTCGAACGGGCCGTTCTCGTAGCCGGGCGAGCAGTAGCGGAAGTAGTACCAGGACGAGTCGACGAACGTGTCCATGGTGTCGGTGTCGCGTTTGGCGGGGCCGGCGCACTTGGGGCATTCGACGTTGACCCAGTCGGACGCGGCGGCCAGCGGTGAGGTGCCCTTGGGCGCCAGGTCGGCGCCGCGCAGGCCTTCGGGCAGCGTCACGGGCAGCTGCTCGTCCGGGACGGGGACCTCGCCGCACGACTCGCAGTGCACGATCGGGATGGGGCAGCCCCAGAACCGCTGCCGGGACACCAGCCAGTCGCGCAGCCGGAAGTTCACCGAGGCGCGGCCGGTGCCGCGCTCGGCCAGGATCTCGGTGATGCGGGTGATGGCGTCGGCCTTGGTCAGCCCGTCGATCGGCGCGGAGTTGACGATCGCGCCGTCGCCGGGGGTGGCGACGCCGGTCTCGGACGGGTCGGGCAGGCCGGTCTCGACGACGACGCGGACGGGCAGGCCGAACTTCAGCGCGAAGTCCAGGTCGCGCTGGTCGTGCGCCGGGACGGCCATGATCGCGCCGTGCCCGTATTCGGCCAGGACGTAGTCGGACGCCCAGACGGGCAGCCGCTCGCCGTTGACGGGGTTGACCGCGTAGCGGCCCAGGAACACGCCGGTCTTCTCGCGTTCGGTGGACAGCCGCTCGATCTCGCTCTCGCGGGAGACCTCCTCGCGGTACGCCTCGAACGCGGCGCGGTGGTCGGGTGCGCAGATCTCCTCGGCCAGGGCGGCGTCGGCGGCGACGACCATGAACGTGGCGCCGAACAGGGTGTCGGGGCGGGTGGTGTAGACGGTGACGGGCTCGTCGCGTCCCTCGATGACGAAGTCGACGTCGGCGCCGGTGGAGCGGCCGATCCAGTTGCGCTGCATCAGCAGGACGCGCTCGGGCCACTTGCCCTCCAGCTGCTCCATGTCGTCCAGCAGCCGGTCCGCGTATTCGGTGATCTTGAAGTACCACTGGGTCAGCACGCGCTTTTCGACCAGGGTGCCGCAGCGTTCGCAGTGCCCGCCGACGACCTGCTCGTTGGCCAGGACGGTCTGGTCCTTGGGGCACCAGTTGACGTGGCCGCCCTTGCGGTAGGCCAGGCCCCGCTCGTAGAAGCGCAGGAACAGCCACTGCGTCCACTTGTAGTACTCGGCGTCGGAGGTGTGCAGGCGCCGCGACCAGTCGAAGGACGCGGCGTAGCGCCGGAACGAGGACGCCTGGGTCTCGATGTTGGCGTAGGTCCACTCGGCGGGGTGGGAGTCGCGTTTGATGGCGGCGTTCTCGGCGGGCAGGCCGAAGGAGTCCCAGCCGATGGGGTGCAGGACGTTGAAGCCGCGCTGGAACCAGTAGCGCGCGGGGACGTCGCCGATGCCGAACGCCTCCGCGTGGCCCATGTGCAGGTCACCGCTGGGATAGGGGAACATGTCCAGCGCGTAGCGCCGCTCGTCGACGGTGTTGTCCTCCTCGGCCGTGAACGGTTCGAGCTGCGCCCAGCGGGCCTGCCACTTGTCCTGAATCGCCCGCGGATCGTAATGCTCGTCGCTGCTCACGCCTACAACTCCGGTTTCTTGCTCGCTGATTGCGGGGCCCCAGGCCACCTGCCGACATGAAATGGCCCCTCGCACAGGAGGGGCCACCACGCTGACGTCAGTTCGTCAACGTGGTCGTTCAAGGAGCAGCCTGGCTGACATACATCAAGAGTAGCGCAACCGCAAGCCCGTCCGCCGGGACTAATGGCCGGATTGCTGACGGGCCATGGAGACGACGCCGGTCACCTGGACACGGGTGAGTTCCAGGTCGGCGCCGACGGCGGCGAGGGTCTCCTCCTCGGAGACGCTGAGCCGCCCGTCGGTGAGGGCGATCTCGGCGGCGGCGCGCAGGATGCTCTCGCGCGCCTCGGGGGCGAGCGCCGAGGCGGCGCGGGACATCTCGGCGCGGACCTCGTCGAACGGGCGGCCGAGGTCGGCGTTCAGTGCGGCGTCGTCGTATCCGGCCACGCCGGCCTGCTGGACGACGGCCACGGCGCGGGAGCGGGCGGACGGGTCGGTGTAGTCGCCGGAACGCAGGACCTGGGCGATGGCCATGCGCAGGAGCATCGCGGGCATCTGGGCGAGCTGGGCGGTGGTCGGCACGTTGAGGACGCCCGGGTTCCAGCGGCCCTTGCACGTGTCGCACTGGATGAATTCACCGCCGGTCTTGGTGAGGGGAATGACCGGGACGAAGAACAGGGTGAAGAAGTTGCGCCCCTGCCGGCGGCGGTAGTCGCGGTCGCCGCCGCAGTCGGGACAGTGGAAGATTCCCCTGGTCAGGGTGAAGAACACCACGCGCCAGCCGAAGATGATCAAGACGTGCACCCTTTCTCGGTGGAGCGGCACATCGTAACGGTGACATGGGCGGGCATGTGCCGGGTCCGCCGGCCGGGCGGTGGCAGGCGTCTATTCACGGCACGGAAACAGCACGTCAAAGAGGCGCGATGGATGGCGCGCGCCGAACCCCATGCAGGAGGATGTGCGAAACGGCTCATACACTCGTCGGTAACTAACCGACCGGTCACCTTTCGCGCGAGGAGTCCCACCGATGCTCAACCTGTCCGTGCTGCTGGAGGACGCCGCCAGGGAGACCCCCGACCGCGACGCGGTCGTGTTCGGCGACCTCCGGCTCTCCTACTCGTTCATCGACTCGGTCGCCAACCAGGTCGCGAACCTGCTGCGGTCGCGCGGCGTCGGACCGGGCGACAAGGTGGCGCTGTCCACCCCGAACCTCCCGTACTTCCCGATGGTCTACTTCGGGGCGCTCAAGGCGGGCGCGGTGGTCGTCCCGCTGAACGTGCTGCTCAAGCCGCGGGAGATCGCCTACCACCTCGACGACTCCGACGCCAAGGCGCTGTTCTGCTTCGAGGGGACGCCGGAGCTGCCGCTCGGCGAGATGGGGTACGCCGGGTTCGAGCAGGCCGGGGGATGCGAGCACTTCTTCCTGCTGCCCGCGAACCCGGCGGCGGCCGAGTCGCCGATCGAGGGCGCCGAGCTGTTCTGGGCGGCGCTGGCGGGGCAGCCGAACACGTTCGACCCGGTGCAGACGGAGCCGAACGACACCGCGGTCATCATCTACACCAGCGGGACGACGGGCCAGCCGAAGGGCGCCGAGCTCACGCACAGCAACCTGCTGGCGAACGCGATGGTGGACGACACGCTCTTCTACCGCACCCTGCACGACACGTCGCTGGTGACGCTGCCGCTGTTCCACATCTTCGGGCAGACGTGCGTGATGAACGTCGGCATCTACCGGCGGGCGACGCTCGTCCTGCAGCCGAGGTTCGACGCCAAGCAGGCCATCGAGCTGATGGTCAAGGAGAAGGTGAACATCTTCGCGGGCGTCCCGACTATGTACTGGGGGCTGCTGACCGACGACACGTCCGACGAGGACATCGCGACGATCCGGGAGAACCTGCGGGTCGCGGTGTCGGGCGGCTCGGCGCTGCAGATGGAGGTCCTCAAGGGGATCAAGCAGAAGTTCGACGTGGACGTCCTGGAGGGCTACGGCCTGTCGGAGACGTCGCCGGTGGCCTCGTTCAACCGCCCGGACCGCCCGGCCAAGGCCGGTTCGATCGGCCTGCCCGTCTGGGGCGTCGAGATGAAGCTGATCGACGAGGACTGGAAGGACGTCGAGGGCGAGGGGCCCGGGGAGATCGCGATCCGCGGGCACAACATCATGAAGGGCTACTACAAGCGGCCCGACGCGACCGCGGACTCGATGAAGGACGGCTGGTTCCGCACCGGTGACGTGGCCCGCCGCGACGAGGAGGGCTACTACTACATCATCGACCGCTCCAAGGACATGATCATCCGCGGTGGCTACAACGTGTACCCGCGGGAGATCGAGGAGGTTCTGATGACCCACCCGGAGGTGTCGCTGGCCGCGGTCGTGGGCGTCGAGCACCCCTCGCACGGCGAGGAGGTCAAGGCGTACGTGATCCGGACGCCCGGCGCCTCCGTCACCGAGGACGAACTCGTCGCGTGGGGCAAGGAGCAGTTCGCGAACTACAAGTACCCGCGGATCGTCGAGTTCCGCGACGAGCTGCCGATGACCGCCACCGGCAAGATCCTCAAGCGCGAGCTGCGCTGAGACCCGCTCAGGGGCCCGGGGTCTCGGCGCAGGCCGAAGCCCCGGCCCCGCGGGTCCGGTGGATCAGATCGTGTAGGGCAGGCGCTTGATCCCGTTGATGAAGTTGGACTCCAGGCGCTCCGGCTCGCCGGACGCGCGGATCTCCGGGGTCCGGCGGAGCAGTTCGCGGAACATCACGGTGATCTCGCGCCTGGCCAGGTGGGCGCCCAGGCAGAAGTGCGGCCCGGGCCCGCCGAACCCGACGTGCGGGTTGGGGTCGCGCAGGATGTCGAACTTCTCCGGGTCGGTGAACACCGATTCGTCGCGGTTGGCCGACCAGTAGTACATGACGAGCTTGTCGCCCTCTTTGATCTGGTGGTCGTTCAGCGTGGTGTCGCACGTCGCGGTGCGGCGCATCCAGATGACCGGCGACACGTACCGGACGATCTCCTCGATGGCCCCGGGCATGCGGGCGTCGAAGTCCTCGGTGAGCAGTGCCCGCTGGTCGGGGTGGCGGGTGAACAGGTCCAGCCCGTGCGCGATGGCGTTGCGGGTGGTCTCGTTGCCGGCGACGACCAGCAGGATGAAGAACGAGCCGAGTTCCTGGTCGGTCAGCGACTCGTCGTCGATGTTGGCGTTCACCAGCGCCGACGTGAGGTCGTCGGTCGGGTTCTCGCGGCGCTGCCGGCCGAGGTCCTCGACGAGGCTCTTGAGCGTCTCGCCGGCGCCGAGCAGCGCCATCGCCATCTGCTCGGCGTCGTCGGTCGGGACGAACTCGGGGTCGTTGCCCGCCAGGATGACGTTCGTGGCGTCGAGGACGGTCTGGTAGTGGTCCTCGGCGATGCCCATCATGTCGCAGATGATCTTCAGGGGCAGCCGGGCGGCGACGTCGGAGACGAAGTCGCCCGAGCCGCCGCCCGCCGCCACGTTCTCGAGGATCTGCGCGGCGACGCTCTCGACCTTGTCCTCGAACCGCTGGATCATGCGCGGGGAGAAGGCCCGGGACACGATCCGCCTGATCTTGGCGTGCCGCGGGTCGTCCATGTTGATCATGGAGCCGAAGAACTCGTGCATGTCGCCGGGCAGGTCCGGGATGCTGATGGCGCCCCTGCCCGAGCAGAAGTCCTGCGGCCGCCGGGACGCCTCGATGATGTCGGCGTGCCTGGTCAGCGCGTAGTAGCCGGGCCCCTGCGGCATGATGACGATGTCGGGTTCCTCGTAGTGAACCAGCTCGGGATGCCGGCGCAGGGCCTTGAACGCCTCGTGCCGGTACTCGTGCGGCTGACGCCAGAACTCCCAGTCGGTCAGGTTGATGTCCTCGACCTTGAGCACGCTGCCCACCACCTCATCGCTTTCCGAATCCGGTTCGGTTTACATGCAGCCTCTCAAAGTAAAGCCGCACGTGCACACTGATCGGCCGAGTGACGCCACTCACACTAGCCGTCGTGCTGGGCGGGCGACACGCCGTCCCCGGCCCCCCGGCCGCTCCCCCGGCAGCACCCCGGGGTAGCGTGCGCCGCGAACCGAGGAGGCGGACATGGGCGGCATCACGACCGGATCGGTCACCGCGAACGGGCTGGACTTCGGATACCTGACGGCGGGCCCCGGCGACGGGCCACTGGCGCTTCTCCTGCACGGCTTCCCCGACTCGGCGCACACGTGGCGGCATCTGATGCCGGAACTCGCCGCCGCCGGCTACCGCGCCGTGGCGCCGTTCATGCGCGGCTACGCCCCCACGCCGGTCCCCGAGGACGGCGCCTACCAGAGCGGCGCCCTGGCGGCCGACGCCATCGCTCTGCACGAGGCCCTCGGAGGCGGCTCCGACGCCGTCGTCATCGGCCACGACTGGGGCGCCTTCGCCGCCTACGGCGCCGCGAACGCCGCCCCCGGCCGCTGGCGCAGGGTCGTCGCCATGTCCGTCCCGCCGGTCTCGGTGATGGCGACCGGGTTCTTCGACTACGAGCAGCTCAGGCGCTCGTTCTACATCTTCGTGTTCCAGACGCCGCTGGCCGAGGCCGCGCTGAACCGTGCGTTCGTCGAGGGGCTCTGGCGCGACTGGTCCCCCGACGACGGCCGCGACCGGTCCGCGGACGTCGACCACGTCATGGAGTGCCTGGCCACGCCCGCCAACGTCGCGGCGGCGATCGGGTACTACCGCGCCATGCTCGACCCGACCCGGCTCCTCAAGCGCTACGCGGCCGAGCAGGAGGCGGCGACCGCGGTCGGCGAACTGCCCGTCCTGTACCTGCACGGCGTCGAGGACGGCTGCCTGGGCACGGACGTGGTGGCACCCGGCGGCGACCTCGGCGCCGTCCAGGCGGCCCTGCCGCCGGGGTCGCGGACCGCTCTCGTCCCCGGCGCCGGGCACTTTCTCCAGCTCGACCGGCCGGAGGATGTGAACGGCCACATCCTCGACTGGCTGGCCTAGACCGGGAGCCGGGGCGGGGGCGGGCGGTCTCCGGCCGGGGAGGCGCGGCGTTCGTGCGTCACGCACCGAACCCCGGGACGTCGACCGGGGCCAGGTCCGACCGTGTCCGGAGAAAGCGGACGGCGTGCCGCCAGCGGCCGCGTTCGACGGCCGCGTCCGCGCTGATCTCCACGACGACCTCCGGCTCCGTCCGGACATAGCGGATCGGCGGATGCGCCCCGTACAGGCCGCCGGCGAACCCGGCGGGCAGCTCGGCCGGCCACGGATGGTCGGCGCCGGCGTGGCGCAGCACCTCCGCGAGCGACACGCGCGCGGAGGGCGGGAGCGGGGTGGTCCGCGCGACGACGCGGAGGCGGCCGCCGTCGTCGTAGCGGCCGAGGATCAGCGACTCGGGGGCCTGCCTGGTGCCCGTCACGCCGCCCACGATCGCCTGGGTGGTGATGCGGCGCTTCACCTTCCACCAGCGGCGGCGTCCCTCCAGGTAGGCGCCGTCGGCGTCCTTGACGACCAGGCCCTCGATGCCCTGCACGGCGAGGGCGTCGAACCACAGCCGCGCCTCCTCGGCGTCGGACGTCTGCGGGGTGGCGACGACCCGCGCGGACGGCGGGGCGCCGCCGAGCAGGGCCTCCAGGACGGTGCGGCGTTCCCGCAGCGGACGGGGACGCAGGTCCACGCCGTCCGATTCCAGGACGTCGAACACGACGTAGTGGCAGGGTTCCGCCCGCGCGAACTCGGCGCGGCGGCGTCCGGCGACGTGGCGGCGTTGCAGCGCGCCGAAGTCGAGGCGCCCGTCGTCCCCCCAGCGGACCAGCTCGCCGTCGACGACCGTGCCGGGCGCGAGCTGCTCCCCGACCGCCGCCACGATCTCGGGGAACCCGTCGTTGAGGCGGGTCCTGCGGCGCGAGGACAGGTGGACGGCGCCGCCGTCGTCCACGAGCGCGACCGCGCGGAACCCGTCGAACTTCGGCTCGTACCGGCAGCCGCCCGGGCATGCCTGCGCCGGGGGGATGTGGTCGATGGTCGCGGCCAGCATCGGCTTCACCGGGGACCGGATGTGCATCGCCTCGCGCCCCCCGAACTCGACGGTCCTCACCACCCGTACCCCGTCCGGCCTGCCCTGATATGGGGGTGGCCGAATGTTGACCCGCGGTTGAGGTGCCCGGGGTCAGGCCGAGAAGCGCCGGATCAGGATCGCGAGGCGGTGGTCGCGCTGCTCGCGGCGCAGGCGGCCGTTGCGCAGAAGGGTGAGGAGGCCGTGCGCGCGGCGGCCGCCGACTACGGGGTCCCCGCCAAGCAGGACGGAGACGCCGCCTACTTGGAGATCAAGGGGGTGCGCGACCTCACCTTCGGCATCCACGTCGCCACCGCCGTGGTCATTCTCGGCAGCGCGGCGCTGCTCTTCGCGGTATGACGGGAACCCGCCGGAGATGATCGGCCCCGGCCGGAACGGGGCCGCCGGGACAGGAGCCGTCGGAGGGCCTTGAACGCGGACGAGCCGACCGGACACCCGGTCGGCTCGTCACATCGCCGGAATCGGTTCCGCCGTCACGATGCCCAGTCGGGGCGCAGCGGCATACCGCTCGTGCCGTCGTCGTGCAGCTTGACGCCGAGCGTCTGGTGCAGCTCGATCCAGTTCTGGTCGAAGCCGAGCACGCAGCCCGCCATGTAGACGCGCCACACGCGCGCGATCCCGTCGCCGACCTCGGCGACGGCCTCGTCCCAGTGCTCGTCGAGGTTCTCGCACCAGGCGGTGAGCGTCCGGGCGTAGTGCTCGCGCAGGTTCTCCTGGTGGCGGATCTCGAAACCCGCGTCGTTCATCTGCATCTGGACGTAGCCGGGGCCCTCCAGCTCACCGTCCGGGAACACGTAGCGGTTGATGAACCCGTTCTCCCTGCGGGTCGGAGCGATGTTGTCCGGACGGGTGATGGTGTGGTTCAGCATCCGGCCGCCCTTCTTCAGCTTCCCGTGCAGGAACGAGAAGTAGGACGGCAGGTTCGCCTTGCCGATGTGCTCGGTGAGCCCGATGGAGCTGATCGCGTCGAAGCCCTCCTCGGCCACGTCCCGGTAGTCCATGTGCCGGACCTCGGCCAGATCCGACAGGCCCCGGTCGGCGATGGCCTTCTGCGCCCACTCGGCCTGCTGCTTCGACAGCGTCACACCGAGCGCCTTGACGCCGTACTCCTGCGCGGCGTGCATCACCATGCCGCCCCAGCCGCAGCCCACGTCCAGCAGCCGCATCCCCGGCTTCAGCGCGATCTTCTTCGCCACCAGGTCGTGCTTGAAGAACTGCGCCTCCTCCAGCGTCGCGTCCTCTCGGGGGTAGCACGCGCACGTGTAGGCCATGGAGGGGCCGAGGACCCACTCGTAGAAGGTGTTCGAGACGTCGTAGTGATGGGAGATCGCCTTCGCGTCCCGCCGCTTGGAGTGCCGCAGCCACGACGGAATGCGGCTGAACGGCGCCTCCTGCGGCGGCGGGTCCAGCCGGCGCGAGATCGCGGCGCGCAGCAGCGGGTCGCCGAGCACACCGCCGACGATCCGCGCCTTGTCCCGCGCCGTCACGTCGCCGAGCACCTGCTGCATCGTCGTCAGCGCCGTGATCATGTCGCCGCTGACGTCGATCATGCCGGTGACATAGGCGCGGGCCAGGCCCAGCGCCCCCGGCGAGTGCAGCAGGTACGACACCGCGTACGGCGAACGGACGTCGAACCGGATGTCGGCCCCGGGCACCCCCGCCCGCGATCCGTCGTACGCCGTGAACTCCACTGGCGCCTCAGCCCCGGCGAGCCGCTCGAAGACCCTGGCCAGCGTCATCTTGTTCCCTCCTGTCTCTCCGCCCGGCCGGCCGGCGATGGTCGGCCGCCCGTCCGGGCACTCCCCCGAAACGGCGGACGCCTGGTCAGCGCCCGCGTACACACTTGTCGTAGAGGTCCAGCAGCCGCCCGCCGGAGTCGTAGCTCCCCTTGAGGCGCCGGTAGGTCTCCCCGTCGTAGTACCGCCAGAACTCGTCCCTGTTATAGAAGGAAGTCGAATAGAGAGACTTGTGCCCGTCAAGGGCTGCGACCCTGCGTTCGATGAGCCGGTTGTGATATTCGGGGATCTGCCCAGGTGGGAGCCGCACCGTCCCCCAGAAACCCACGTTCACGTACGTGCGGCCCACTTCCAGCGGGTACAGCGGCCACCGCTCCTTGGCACGCAGCGGGCACAGCCAGACCGGGCTCATGCCCACCTTGTCGTGGAAGAATTCCAGGAACTCCGGCAGCCGCTCGACCGGCACCTCGATGTCCTGGATGACGTCCTCGCGCGGCCTCAGGCCACGCCACCGCTCCGCCCGCGCGACGAAGTGGTACCGACGGTCGTACGCGACGAGCTTGCGGTACACGTCCGACCGCTTGTACTTGTCGGGCCACAGCCGCCGGACGGCCGGGTTCTGCACGCCGAACGCGCCCGAGCACCAGAACCAGTCGGTGTCCCAGCGCCAGATGTAGTCGCGGACCGTCAGGAAGTCGACCGACCGCTCCTGGATCGACCGGTAGTAGATCTGCTGACCGGTGTAGTCGGACGTGTACGGCGCCGAGTCCGCGAAGAAGCCCAGCGTGATGTACTGCTCGTCCGCGCCGAACACCGTCCCGTCCAGGAAGTCGACGGCCTCGCCCTCGAACGTCCCGGACTCGGTGATCTCGCTCATCGCGCTGGACATCTCCACCGCGTCCCGGAACCGCAGATGCCGCAGCCGGACGTAAGGGCCGACCGGCCTGAGCTCGATCTTCAGCCGCAGCGTGTAGCCGAGCGTCCCGTAGGAGTTCGGGAACCCGTAGAACAGGTCCGCGTGCTCGTTGTCCCTCGTCGCGGTGACGATCCTGCCGTCACCCGCCAGGACCTCCATCTCCAGCACGCCCTCGTGCGGAAGCCCGTCCCGGAACGACGTCGACTCGATGCCGAGCCCCGTCACCGCGCCGCCCAGTGTGATCGTCTTCAGCTGCGGGACGACCGTCGGCATCAGCCCGTGCGGGAGCGTCGCGTCGACCAGGTCCTCGTACGTCGTCATGCCCTGGACCTGTGCGGTCCGCTCGTCCGCGTCGACGCTCAGCACCTTGTCGAACCCGGACACGTCCAGCCCGGGCGCGTCCGACGGGTCGCGCCACCGGAACAGGTTCGAGGTCCGCTTCGCCAGCCGCACCGGCGTGCCCGCAGGGATCGCCTCGTAGGACCTCCTGAGCGCCTCGACCGCCCGCTGGTGATCGCCCTTGACCGCAAGCTCCGTCATCCAACCCTCCCCGGACACAGTTAATCGATCATCCTATGCACGGTCCACACAATTCGGACGTTGTGGGAGTCACAGGTAGAGAGGGGAATAACCCCACGGGCGCATACATCGGCGTCGTTTCAACTCCTGGAGCGACGGAACCGCAACGGGGCGGCCACGTCGACATCTCCCCCGAGCCCCACGGCGACAAACCAACTCCGGGTCCCGGAAACCCCGCGCCCCGTCCACCGGACGGCGGCGGGGCGGGCGGTCACTTCACCAGGCGGAGGATCCACGGATAGCGGAAGGTGTGGCCCGTCAGCGCGTAGACGGCCGCGATGGCCGACAGGATCCACGCCACGGCGTAGACGATGCCGCCGACGCCGAACGTGACGATGGTGAGGAGCAGGAGCGTCACCTGGAAGTTCACGGCCTCCGCCGCCTGCCGCCGGACGTACTCGGACCGCTTGCCGCTCAGCAGCATCAGCACGAGCGGCCCGACGAACAGCGTCGGGACGGCGACGGCATGCGCCGCCGCCGCGAGCATGCGGTCCTCCCCGGTCGGCGGCTCACCGTCCCACGCGGCGGGGTTGTGCGCCTGCTTCGGCGCCGGGGCGAGATCGCGGGTGAGCGCACCCAGGTCGTTGCGCGTCTTGGCCGTCATCGCCAGGTGCATGCGCAGGTCGAATTCGTCGTGGTCGATCCGGCCCTCGGCGTACGCGTCCTGAAGGCGCTCGATGACCGGTTCGCGTTCGGCGTCCGAGACCCTCAGATCCCCCACCGCGTAGCTGCTGTCCATATCTCTCATGGTCCGCGCCGCGGCCGCCGGCAGCATCAGGGAAGACCCTGACCCTCCCCTGAATTCAGCCGCGTGTACTCCTTCCCGGGTGTCAGGTGCCCGCCGAACAGTTCGGAGACGGTCACGAAGACGTAGCCCTGCGCCGCCAGACGGTCGATGATCTCCGGAACGGCCCGCACGGTCGTCGGGTGGATGTCGTGCAGCAGCACGATGTCGCCGGGCTTCGCCGACGTCAGCACCCGGCGCTCGACGTCCTCGGTGTCGCGATCCCGCCAGTCGAGCGGGTCGACCGTCCACAGCACCTGCGCCATGCCCATCCGCCGCGTGATCCTGGTCAGCCGTTTCGACGTCGACCCGTACGGCGGCCGCAGCATGTCCGGCGTGACGCCGGACGCGCGGCGGATCGCCTCCTGCGTCCGCGTCAGCTCCGAAACGATCTTCTGCTTGGAGGCACTCCCGAGGTCGGCGTGGGTGTAGCTGTGATCGGCTATCTCGTGCCCGGCCTCATGTTCACGTCGGACGAGCCCGGGGTACTTGGCGGCGTTCTCCCCGATCAGGAAGAACGTCGCCTTGACGTTGCGGGACGCCAGGATGTCCAGCAGTTTCCCGGTGCTCTCGGCCGGGCCGTCGTCGAACGTCAGCGCCAGGCATTTCACGCGGGTGCAGTCGGGCGGCGGGGGCTTCGGCTCGGGCTTGGGCCCGGGCGGCTCGGGCTCGGGCGCGGGGGGCCCGCTCCGTGCCGCGGTGAGCCGCACCCGTTCGTCGACCGGGGCCAGTGTGCTCAGCCCCCCGCACATCGCCGCCGCGAGCACACCGGCCGCCCCCCGCCGGACCAGCTTCAGCCCGTCCATCAACCCCCCCGGCTGCCGATCCCAAGACCGGCCAGTCTAGGGCGCTGCGCCGCGCCCGCCGGGGATGCCGCCGCTGTGTCGGGAACCAGCCGAGGCCGCACAGCCGTTATCGTCGTAGACCACACCTGACCCCCGGAACGGTTCCGGGGGCCGGCACCAGACGACGGGGCAGGCATGAGGTTCCGGGACCGATTCGGGATCCGCAAGAACCGCGGGTCCACGGTGACCAGGCTCGACCGCGAGGCGACCGACTCCGACATCGAGGCACTGATCGCCTTCGCCCGCAGCCGTCGCGGCGTCGAGTTCTTCGTGGAGCCGGAGACCTTCGCCACCGACACCACCGCCGTCGCCGTCGCCCACGACGGCGAGTGGACCCGCCGCCGCGTCGGCTCCCCCAAGGTCATCGGCAAGGTGGCCCGCGACCTCGGCCTGCCCGTGTACGACGTCCAGATCGTCGGCTACCCGCCCCGCATGCGCGCCTGGAACGCACGCAACCCCGACCGCCGCATCGACCCCGGAACCCCCGGCGAAGCCGTCGCCCCCTGACGCTCGGTCGTGGCGGGGGTCAGCCGGCTTCCCGGTGCTGGTCGTAGTAGGCGGCGGCCAGTTGGTCGGGGGTCATGTGCAGGCGGACCTTCGAGGGTGGGATACCGGCGTTGATCACCTCCCTGAGCAGGACAGCCATCGAGTAGGCGGGGTCGGCGTCCAGAGCGCGTTCCAGGGCGACGTTGGCCAGGCCGCCGTCGCCCGCGGAGTAGGCGGCGAAGGCCAGCAGGGACGCCGGGGCGGGGACGTAGGGCTCCTCGACGCGGCGGAGGACGTCGCGCCAGAGGGCGATGTCGGCGGCCGGGGCGTCTTCGTCGATGCGGATCCAGGCCTCGTCGCGGACCCGCAGGTCGGTGAGGAGGATGCCGAGCCGGGCGACCTCGTCGTCGGTCGGGGCGGTACCGCCGCGGGTGAGGAGGGTGAGGACGAAGGTGAGGTCGTCGCCTGAAGTGCCGGGCCCACGGCGTCTCTCGGCACGTGCGGTGGCCTCGCGCATGGCGGTCCGGGCGGGGCCGTCGAGCGGCTGGACGGAACGGACGAGTTCGGAGCGGTCGGCGAGGGCGACGTGGCCGGCGTAGGTCGCCTGGGCGGCGAGGACGCTGGCGGAGGCGTCGTACGGGGTCCCTTCGGGCGGGCAGCAGTCGTCGTTGCAGGTGAGCGACCACCAGCGGCCGCCGGCGACGCGGATCGCCTCGGCGGCGGGGACGCCCGCAGAGCTCAGGGCCGCCTGCATCGCCGCGGCGGACTCGCCGACCTCGCCGGACGGCCCGTAGCCGAGGACGAGGGACCGGGCGAAGCCGTTGCCGGCCAGGAGGGCCGCCACCCGCCCGGCGGCCTCGCATGACGGTAAATCGAGGCGGATGGCGCATGTGCCGTGGGCACGTCCCTCGAAACCGATCACGACGAGGCTCCGGGACGGGTGGAAACCGAGCAGGTACGGGACGGCTGCGATGGCATCTTGGGCCGATCGGATCACCAGGGGTGTCATGCCTCCGACAGTGGCAGCCGCGCCGCGGGCACGAGACCGCGCACGAAACTGTGGATAACTCCAGGTCGCGTGATGGGATGTTCTGAGCGGATTCGTCGCCGAACCGGCCGATGTCGGGCTCCGCCTGACGGGACTGGACGCGGGTGTCCGCCGCGAGCGGTAGCGTTGGGCGACGTGCCCGCCCCTGATCTGCTGACCGGCAGCGATACCCAGATTCCGGACATGGCGACCCTTCTCGCCGCGGCCGTCACGTCCATCGGGGGCGCCGAGCGCCCCGGGCAGGTGGAGATGGCGCAGGCGGTGGAGAAGGCGATCGAGTCCGGTGAGCATGTCGCCGCGCAGGCCGGCACCGGCACCGGCAAGTCGCTGGCCTACCTGGTCCCGGCGATCCGGCACGCGGTCGAGAAGCAGACGACGGTGGTCGTGTCGACGGCGACGATCGCGTTGCAGCGCCAGCTCGTCGACCGCGACCTGCCGCGACTGGCGGAGGCGCTCGCGCCGCTGCTCGGGACGGAGCTGAAGTTCGCGATCCTGAAGGGCCGCCGCAACTACCTGTGCCTGCACCGGGTGCAGACGGGTGTTCCGGAGGAGGACGAGGGCCCGAGCCTGTTCGATCCGCAGCAGCTCTCGTCGCTCGGGCGGCAGGTGAAGCGGCTGAACGAGTGGGCCGACGAGACGAAGACCGGCGACCGCGACGAGCTGGTGCCGGGGGTCAGCGAGCAGGCGTGGCGGCAGGTGGCCGTCACCGCGAAGGAATGCCTGGGTGCTCAGCGCTGCCCGCACGGCACGGAGTGCTTCGCCGAGCTGGCCCGGGCGGAGGCGGGCGAGGCGCACATCGTCGTCACCAACCATGCGCTGTTGGCGATCGATGCGCTGGAGGAGTTCCAGGTCCTGCCCGAACACGATGTCGTGATCGTGGACGAGGCGCATGAGCTGGTCGACCGGGTCACGTCGGTCGCGACCGGGGATCTGAGCGCGGCCGCCGTCGAGGTGGCGGCCCGCCGGTGCGGGCGTCTCATCGAGGAGACCACGGCCGACCGGCTGAAGGAGGCCGCGGAGGGGCTCGGCCTCCTGCTGGAGGACATGCCCGCCGGGCGCATGGACGTCCTGTCGCCCGCTTTGGGCAACACCCTCGTCGTCGTACGGGACGCAGCGCGCGCGTGCATCACCGCGCTCGGGCCGGAGAAGAAGGAGTCCGACCCAGGCGACATGGCCGCGCGCAAGGCGGCACGGTCATCCCTCGAAGAGCTGCATGAAACGGCCGAGAGGACGCTGGAGGCCTTCAAACCCGAGATCGCCCAGCGCTTCGACGTGGTGTGGCTGGAGAAGCCGTTCGTCCCGGAGGGGCGGCCCAGGCGTCCGCCGGCGCTGCACGTGGCGCCGATCGGGGTCGGCGGGCTGCTGCGGACGACGCTGTTCGAGCGGCGCACCGCGATCCTGACTTCGGCGACGCTGACGCTCGGCGGGTCGTTCGAGCCGCTCGCCCGCCAGTGGGGGCTGCCGCCGCTGGGCGAGAGCGCGGGGAAGGACGCCCAGAAGGATGCGCAGACGGCCGCCGAGGGCCTCGCGCAGACCGCGACGGAGAAGGGCGAGGAGACCGAGGTCGTGTGGTCCGGGCTGGACGTCGGCTCACCGTTCGACCATCCGAAGGCGGGCATCCTGTACGTCGCGCGGCATCTGCCGCAGCCGGGACGGGACGGCCTCGCCGACGCCTACCTCACGGAGATCACCGAGCTGATCGAGGCGGCGGGCGGCCGGACCCTCGGCCTGTTCTCCTCGATGCGGGCCGCGCGGCAGGCCACCGACGAGCTGAAGGACCACCTGTCCCATCCGCTGCTGTGCCAGGGCGACGACTCCACGTCGCTGCTGGTCAAGCAGTTCGCCGAGGACGAGCGGACCTGCCTGTTCGGCACCCTGTCGCTCTGGCAGGGCGTGGACGTCCCGGGCCCGTCGCTGCAGCTCGTCATCATGGACCGCATCCCGTTCCCTCGTCCGGACGATCCCGTGTCCTCGGCGCGGTCGCGGGCGGTGGCGGCGCGCGGCGGCAACGGCTTCATGGCGGTCGCGGCGACGCATGCCGCACTGCTGCTCGCGCAGGGCGCCGGGCGGCTGCTGCGCTCCATGGACGACCGGGGCGTCGTGGCCGTCCTCGACCCGCGCCTCGCCACGGCTCGCTACGGCGGCTTCCTCAAGAACTCCCTGCCGCCGTTCTGGGCCACCACCGACCCCGGTATCGTCCGCGGCGCCCTCCGCCGCCTCGACACCGCCGCGACGGAAGCGCCGTAGGAACCCGCGCAGCGGAGGCGCAGGGGCCGGCGGCCGGGTTCAGCGGCGGTAGGTGTGGAGGAACTCGCCTATGCGACCCACGGCCTCTTCGAGGTCGTCGGCGTACTGGAGGGTGACGACGCGGAAGTGGTCGGTGGACGGCCAGTTGAAGCCCGTCCCCTGGACGACGAGAAGTTTCTGCTGTTCGAGGAGGTCGAGGGCGAAGCGCATGTCGTCCTCGACCGGATACATCTCGGGGTCCAGGCGCGGGAAGACGTACAGGGCGCCCATGGGGCGGACGCAGCTCACGCCCGGCAGGTCGTTCAGCAGTTTCCAGGCACGTTCGCGCTGCTCGCCCAGGCGGCCGGTCGGCAGGACGAGGTCGTCGATGCTCTGGTAACCGCCCAGGGCGGCCTGGATGGCGTGCTGGCCGGGAACGTTGGGGCAGAGCCGCATGTTGGCGAGGATGTCGATGCCCTCGATGTAGGACTCCGCGTGTTCCTTAGGGCCGGACAGCGCGACCCACCCGGCGCGGAACCCGGCGACGCGGTAGTTCTTCGACAGGCCGCCGAAGGTGAGGCAGAGCAGGTCCGTGGTCAGGGACGCGATGGGGATGTGCTCGGCGTCGTCGTAGAGGATCCGGTCGTAGATCTCGTCGGCGAAGATGATGAGGTTGCGGCGGCGGGCGACCTCGACGATGCGGGTCAGCACGTCCCGCGAGTAGACGGCGCCGGTCGGGTTGTTCGGGTTGATGATGACGATCGCCCTGGTGCGGTCGCCGATCTTCGATTCGATGTCGTCGACGCTCGGCTCCCAGCCGGCGTCCTCGTCGCACAGGTAGTGGACGGGCGTGCCGCCGCACAGCGAGACCGACGCCGTCCACAGCGGGTAGTCGGGGGCCGGGATGAGCACCTCGTCGCCGTCGTTGAGGAGCGCCTGCAGGGTCATCACGATCAGCTCGGAGACGCCGTTGCCGAGGTAGACGTCCTCCACGTCGACGCCGGGGACGCCGTCGTCCTCCAGCCGCTGCACGACGGCGCGGCGGGCGGGCAGGATGCCCTTGGAGTCGCTGTAGCCGTGCGCCTCCGGCAGGTTGCGGATCATGTCGTGGAGGAGCTCGGGCGGTGCCTCGAACCCGAACGGCGCCGGGTTGCCGATGTGCAGCTTGAGGATGTTGTTCCCCTCGGCCTCCAGCTGCTTGGCGCGCTTGAGCACCGGCCCGCGGATGTCGTAACAGACGTTGATGAGCTTGCCCGACTGGTTGACCTGCATGGATTTACCATAGCCGCGGCCGCCCGCGCGAACGTGCCCGGGCCGGAAAGCGGGCGGGGCGCGGGAGGCGGCCGACCGGAAGGCGGGCGGTCCGGAAGGCGGGCTGGACCAGAAGACGGGCGGACCGGAAGACCCGTCCCCCCGCGCGGCGGCGGGGGGACGGGTCCGGTGGCGTCACGGCGCGGAGATGGCGGACAGGATCGCCAGCCGCGCGGCGCGCCTGGCCGGGCGGATGGCGGCGAGCGCGCCCGCCACCGCGCCGACCAGCGCGATGACCGCGAGCTGGACGGCCCCCGGCGCGAACGGGTTGCCGAGCGCGGTGCCGAGGCCCCAGCCGAGGAACACCCCGAGGCCGATCCCGCCGCCGGTGCCGAACAGCGCGACGATGACCGATTCCCACCGGACCATCGACCTGATCTGCGGGCGGGTTCCGCCGACCGCGCGCAGCAGCCCCAGCTCGCGGGTCCGCTCGTGGACCGACAGCGACAGCGTGTTCGCGATGCCCATCAGCGCGATGACGATGGCGAGGATGAGCATCCCGTAGACGACGCTGATGAAGCCCGCCATCTCCTCCGTCTGGGCGGCGACGTAGTCGTCGCGCGTCTGGACCTCCGGTGCGCCGTACGGCTTGGCGAGCGCGGTCAGGGCCTGCCGTGCGTCCGCCTCCGACGCGCCCGGCGCCAGTTCCACGAACGCCGCGTTGTCCAGGGGTTGCCGGGTGTGCGCGTCCCACGCGGTGCGCGGCACGAGGTAGTCACCGGTCAGGTCGGTGTTCTCGTAGACGGCGCCGACGGTGAGGCGCTGCGCGGCTCCGTCGGCGAACGTGACGCCCACCTGGGAACCGGTGCTCCACCCCTTCTCGTCGGCGACGCTCTTCGACACCGCGAACGTGCCGGCGTCCGACATGCCGCCCTGCGTGACGTCCAGGTCGAGGACCCGGCTGAGCGCGGACGGGTCGGCGACGCTGACCGTCGACGGGTCGCCGTCCACCCGCAGGCTGCCGCTGCCGACGCCCGCGACCTCGCTCACCTGGGGCAGCTTCGCGGCGTCCCGGACGAGTGCGGTGCTGAACCCGCCGGTCTCGTTGTTGCCGGCGTTGACGACGATCGGGCCCTTGAACGATCCGGCGACGTTGTTCTCCAGCGACGCGCCCAGTGACCCGATGAACACCGTCATCAGCGTGACGACGCCGACGCCGATCATGAGGGCGGTCGCCGCGCCGGCGGTGCGCTGCGGGCTGCGGGACGCGTTGTCGCGGGCGAGCGCCCCCGGGACGCCGCGCAGCCGTACCGCGGGCCCGCCGAGGAGCCTGGCCACCGGGCGGGCCGCGACGGGGCCGAGCGCGACCATCGCGATGACGGTCACGATGGCGCCCGCTCCCGCCATCGCCATCTGCTCGGTGAGGGCGCCGAACACGACGGTCCCGATCGCGACCGCGGCGAAGACGCCGCCGACGATGACGCGGGTGTCGGACGGGCCGGCGGTCTCGGCGGAGACCTCGCGCAGCGCCGCCAGCGGCGGCACCCGGGACGCCTTCACCGCGGGACCGAGCGCCGCGACCAGGGTGACGAGCAGCCCCACCGGCACGGCGATCAGCAGGGAGGTCGCCGACACGGTGAGGCCCTCCATGGCGATGCCGATCCGGAACTCGGTGAACAGCAGCCGGAGCAGGGCCGCGAACCCCAGCCCGCCGGCGAGCCCGGCGATGGTGGCGGCCCCGCCGATCACCAGGGCCTCGAAGCCGACGATCGTGACGACCTGGCGGCGTCCGGCGCCGAGGGCGCGCAGCAGCGCCGACTCGCGGGTCCGCTGCGCCATCGTGATCGCGAACGTGTTGTGGATGCTGAACGCGGCGACGAGCAGCGCCACCGCCCCGAACGCGCCGAGGACGGTGCGGAAGATGGTGAGGAAGCCGCTCTCGACCTCGCTCATGCCCTCCTCGACCTGCGCCTCGGTGGTGACGGCCTCGGTTCCGGCGGGCAGGACGTTCTGCACGCGGGACGCCAGCTCGTCCGGGCTGACGCCGTCCTCTGCGAGGATGGAGACGCCGCTGATGCGGTCGGGCGTCTTCGCGACGTGCTCGCGGGCGCCTTCGAGTGTGAACGCCGTGAACGACGTCTCGCCGAAGGCCTCCTCGTCACCGAACATGCTGATGCCGACGACGGTCACGGGAATCCGTTCGGGGGTGAGCACCGCCGTCCGGTCCCCGATGGCCAGGCCGCCTTCGTCGGCGAACATCTTGTTGATGACGACCTCGTTCGGCGCGCGGGGCGCCCGGCCCTCTGCGAGCCGGTACGGGTTGAGCTTCGGATCGGTCATCCAGTTGCCGGCGGTGCGGGGGCCGCGTGACTCGATGACCGTGCCGTCCTTGGCGAGCAGTTGCCCCGAGCCTTCGATGACCGGTTCGGCGTTCGCGACGCCGTCCACCTGCCGCACCTTGCCGACGACGGACGCGTCGATCTGCCCCCGGGAGCCCCAGGGCTCGTCGCTGACCTTCGTGGAGTTCCGCACGCTGACTTCGGTCTTGCCGTAGGCGTTGGAGAAGTACCCGTCGATGCTTCCCGCGAGGGTGTCGCCGAGCACGAGCGTTCCGGTCAGAAACGTCACGCCGAGGAAGACCGCCAGCAGGGAGCCGACCATACGGCGTTTGCGTCCCCACAGTTCCTTGAAGACGAGCCCGATCATCGGTGGTCCCCCAGCCCTCGCATCCGGTCCAGCACCCGGTCGGGTGTGGGCGCGTCCATGACGTCGACGATCCGGCCGTCGGCGAGGAACACCACCGAGTCGGCGTGTCCCGCGGCGACCGGGTCGTGGGTGACCATCGCGACCGTCTGGCCGAGGTCGTCCACGGCGTTGCGGAGCAGGTCCAGCACCTCGGCGCCCGTGCGGGAGTCGAGGTTGCCGGTCGGCTCGTCCGCGAACACGATCTGCGGGCGGGTGACGAGCGCCCGCGCCAGCGCCACCCGCTGCTGCTGCCCGCCCGACATCTCCGACGGGCGGTGCGTGAGCCGGTCGCCCAGCTTCAGGACGCGGATGACCGTGTTCAGCCACTCCTGGTCCGGGGTCGTGCCGGCCAGCGTCATCGGCAGGACGATGTTGTCGCGTGCGGTGAGCGTCGGGAGCAGGTTGAACGCCTGGAACACGAACCCGATCCGCTCGCGCCTGAGCCGGGTCAGGCGCCGGTCCGACAGCGCCCCGAGCTCCTCGCCGCCGACGTAGACCTTGCCGGACGTCGCGTCCTCCAGGCCCGCCACGCAGTGCATCAGCGTGGACTTGCCGGCGCCGGACGGACCCATGATCGCGGTGAACCGCCCTTCGGGGAGCACGACGCTGACGTCGTCGAGCGCGCGCACCGCCATGGCACCGGACCCGTACACCTTGGTGAGGTGGACCGTGCGGGCGCCGCCCTTCGCGGTGCCCGGGTCCTCGTTGATCGTTCGCCTTGCTTCTGCTGCGTTTCCCATGCCGGGATCGTCGCGGGGTGTCACGGCGTCCGTCGTCGGGCCAGAAGAGGCTCTGGCTCTGCTCCGTACGCAGCATTGGGAGCGCCTCGTCTACGTCCACCGCAGTACTTCGACTCGATGTCCAATTGTGACGCGGCCAACATACATGCAGGCTTGATTGCTTGTTTGTTCGCTCGTACCGTCTGAGACGTGTCAGTAAGCAGTCGCCGACGTCACCGCCGCGGTCCCTCCAGCCGCCGTACGCAGGAGGAACGCCGGTCACGCACGCAGGCCAGCCTCCTGGAGGCCACCATGGAGTGCCTGGTGGACCTCGGCTGGTCCCGGACGTCCACCACCGAGGTGGCGCGCCGCGCCGGCGTCTCCCGGGGCGCGCAGCAGCACCACTACCCGACCAAGATGGTGCTGGTCGCGGCCGCGCTGGAGCACCTGCTGGAAGCGCAGCGGCTGGCGTACGAGACCGCGTTCGCGGTGCTGCCGGCCGAGCGGCGCAACGTCTCGGGCGCGCTCGACCTGCTCTGGGAGGTGTTCCGCGGCCGCCCGGCCAAGGCCCTCATGGAGCTGGCAGTGGCGGCCCGCACCGACGACGAGCTGCGGCCCCTCTGCCGCGACCTCAACGAGCGGATCCTCCAGGTCATCCTGGAGACGTTCGAGAAGCTGTTCCCGGAGAACACGCTGCCCGCCGACTTCGTCCCGACGATGCTGCGCGGCGTGTTCGCGATGTTCGTCGGGCTGTCCATACAGAACGCGCTGGACGACGACTCCGACGGCCACCAGGCCGCCGTGCTGCGCCAGGTCAAGGACGTCGCGCAGTTGATCGTCCCGGAGCGGGGAACGCCCACCCGCGCCCCGATGCCCACCACCGCCCCCGGCCCGGAGCCGGGGGACGCGGACGTCACCGAGCCGCGTATCGCGGCCAAGCCCTGAACCCCACCAGACCCTTCCACCCTGGAGCACCGTCGGCTTCGTCCGACGGCACGACCCCGAGGGAGCGACCGACATGCCGAAAGCCCCCACCGAGCTCGCCGACGAGGTCCGCGAGCAGGTCAAGGACAAGAAGTCGTACCTGGGCGTCATCGACCGCCTGAACAAGGCGTCGGTGGACAAGCACTGGGAGGCCTACGTCGACATCCCCTGGGACGACCCGGAGTTCACCGTCGACAAGAACGACCCGCGCTGGGTGCTGCCGCCGTTCGACCGGCTCGGCGAGACGGCGTGGTACCAGTCGCAGCCACCGGAGATCCAGGCGCAGATCGGGCTGTGGCGCGTCGCCACCGCCATGAAGATCGGCCTGCAGTTCGAGAACCTGCTGAAGCGCGGACTGCTCAACTACGCCTACCGGCTGCCGAACGGCCAGCCGGAGTTCCGGTACGTCTACCACGAGACGACCGAGGAATGTCATCACGGCATGATGTTCCAGGAGTTCGTGAACCGGACGAAGATGCCGATCCGCGGCATGCCGCGGTCGCTCAGCTTCATCGCGCAGGCCGCTCCGTGGATCCCGCTGGTCAGCACCGAGATGTTCTTCATCTTCGTCCTCGGCGGCGAGGACCCGATCGACTACGTCCAGCGCAAGTCCCTCAAGGGCGGTCACATCAAGCACCCGCTCGAAGAGACCATCATGAAGATCCACATCGCCGAGGAGGCCCGGCACATCTCGTTCGCCAGGCACTACCTCAAGCACCGGGTGCCGAACATGAACCCGATGCGCCGACGGATCCTCGGCATCGCGACCCCGATCGTCCTCGGCGTCATGGCGCGGATCATGCTGTCCCCGCCCGGGCCGATGGTGCGGCACTTCGGCATCCCGAAGGACGTCGTCCGGCAGGCGTACAAGAACGAGGTGTCGCAGGCGGAGATGTCCAACTCCGTCGCCAAGATCCGTGACCTGATGGCCGAACTCGGCGTGATCGGCCCGGTCGGCAGGCAGGTGTGGAAGGCGTTCGGCATCTGGGACGAGCCGAAGCGGCGCCGCGAACTCAAGACCCCCAAGGCCGCCTGAACATGACCGACGCGAAGGCCGGCAGGAACAAGGCCGCGTGGCAGGCCGGCATCGAGTGGCAGGCCGGCATCGAGGCGCAGCGGGACGAAGTCGAAGCGCGGGACGAGTCCGTGAGCCCGGTTTCATAGGCCGGACGTGTATCGGCGGGATTCCGCACCCCATAGAATTCCGCGCAATTCAAGACACATTCAATTAGCGGCCGCGGGTTCCGGTCCACCGGGCCGGGTTCCGCGGTTCCGGCGTCGAGCACGCCGGCATAGAGCATCGAGCGGAGCACGCGAATGAGCATCGCGATCGTGACCGGAGGCGCGTCCGGCATCGGCCGTGCGATCGCCACGTCCCTGGTGGCGCGCGGCGACACCGTCGTGGTCACCGACGTCAACGCCGAGGGCGCGGAGAAGGTCGCCGACAAGCTGAACACCCTCGGCAAGGGCAAGGCGACCTCCGCGTACCTCGACGTCACCGACGCCGAGGCCGTCGCCGTCCTGTACAAGAGCGTGAGCGCCGAGCACGGGCGGCTCGACCTGGTGTTCAACAACGCCGGCATCGCCGTCGGCGGCCTGGCCGAGGAACTGACCCTCGACCACTGGAACCGCGCGATCGACATCAACCTCAAGGGCGTCGTGCACGGCGTCCACGCCGCCTACCCGATCATGCTGGAGCAGGGCCGCGGACATATCGTCAACACCGCCTCGCTCGCCGGCCTCGTCCCGATGCCGATCGGCATCCCCTACACCGCCACCAAGCACGCCGTCGTGGGCCTGTCCCTCGGCCTGCGCGCCGAGGCGGCCGGACGCGGCGTCAAAGTCAGCGTCGTGTGCCCGAGCTTCGTCGACACCCCGCTGCTCCACAACGTCAACCCGGACCTGCCGGAGACGCCGCTCAGCGGAGACGCCACCGGCGAGATCGCCAAGGCGTCCCCGCGCCTCTACACGGCCGAGAAACTGGCCCGCGACGTCTTGCGCGGCGTCGGCAAGAACCAGGCTCTCATCGTCGCTCCCGCCCACGGCCGCATCGCCTGGCGCGGCGTCCGCCTCAACCCGGGCGCCGCCGTCCGCGTCGCCCAGATAGCCGTCGATCGCATCCGCTCGGGCAAGTGACCATGCGCACCGGGAGCCACTGACCGATCGGCCGTTACGAGGCCGCTGTAGCGCACGGTCCCCGCACGGAGACCGTGCGGGGACCGTGCGGGCTGAACTTCGCGGTGGGCACCGGCCCGCCCGATCGGCCGGCTCAGTCCACGAGTGCACCACCGGACAGGTTGGCGACTGTCCCGGTCATGGCTCCGGCCCGGTCCGAGGCCAGGAACGCGGCCGTCTCTGCGATCTCGGAGAGCGTCGGCAGCCTTTTCAGAAGTGTTCCCTGCACCATTCCGCCGCCTTCGAGGAACTCCTGGACCGACTGCCCGGCCTCTGCCGCGGCTGGTTCGAAGAGCTCCTTGGTGTAGGAACCCGCTGCGGGCGCGTCGATGACGGCGTGGGGGCGGATGCCGATGACCCGGACGTTGCCGGGTGCCAGCTCAGCGGCCAGAAGCCGTGAGAACGCCTCCTTGCCGGCCGAGCTCACGCCGTGCCCCAAGATGCCGCCCACGGCCAGTTTGGCGCCCGGCTCGGACAAGGTCAGGACGACGCCGGGACGCTCGCGGCCCATGTGCCGTGCCACGGCCTTGCTCGTGATGAACAGCGTCCGCAGAAAACCATCGATCGGCCGCATGAACTCCTCAAGCGACAGGTCCGCCAGCAAAGTCCCCTGGTCGTGCATCACGCTCACGGCGTTGAGGGCGATGTCGATGCCGCCCGCCGTCGCCGCGACCTCGTCGGCGTGCTTCTCCACCGCCTGTGAATCGAAAACGTCAACCTGCGCCGTCTCGGCCGTTCCGCCCGCGGCGGCGATATCACGCGCCACGGCGTCGAGCTTCGCCTGCGTCCGGCCGGCGATGAAGACCGTCGCGCCCTCCCGGGCGAATACCCGTGCGATGGCGCCGCCGATGGCGCCCCCGCCGCCATAGATCACGGCGTTCCTGTTCTCAAGCAGCAAGCCACTCATGTTCTGTCCCTAGATTGTTCTTCCATGATTGGTTCATCCGTGATTACGCAGTCTCGGCGGCTCACGAGGATTCCCCGCGCCGGGCTGCCGATGGCCGCCAGACCACCCGGTCATCCCGGCGTGGGCCTGTGGCCGCTCGGTGACCTGTCCTTTTGTGCGTCGCGGGTCGGTTCACGCGGCGGCTTTGTCGGGGCGGGGCTCATGACGTCCCGGCCGCCAGGATCTCCCAGGGCGCCATCGGCATGACGGTGCCGGTTTCCAGCAGCGACTTGAGGTTGGCGATGACGGCCGGCCAGCCGCTGGAGATGCGGGTGTGCGCCTGGATGTCGGGCAGGTTCTCGTGGGTGACGGTGAGCCGGACGATGTCGGCGTGCGGTTCGATCAGGAAGGTGACGACCGACGGTCCGTTGGCCCGCTCCTGGTCCGGGGAGTCCTCGAAAGTGACGGTGAGGCGGGTGGGTGCCTCCACTTCGAGTACGGTTCCGACGACGTCGACGGTGTCGGAACCGTCGGTGCGGCGGTGCTCCCAGGGTGAGCCGACCTGCCAGTCGGACACGTTGGCGTGGTGCCAGTACTGCGCGGTCAGGTCGGCGTCGGTGAGTGCCTTCCACACCTGCTCGGCGGTCGCCTGGATGTAGGTGACGTAGACGTAGGTCGGGACGGTGGTTGCGGTCTCGGTGGCGGCGGTCTCGTTCATGGCGAGTTCCTCTGCTCGGTCTCGGATGGTGCTCAGGGCTGCCAGCCGCGGCGCGTCGTAGGCGGCGATCCAGCGCTCCCCGATCTGGTTGATCGGGGCGGGGTTGAGGTAGTGCAGGCGTTCCCGCCCGCGTCGTACGACGACGACGAGGTCGGCCTGCGCCAGCAGGTCGAGGTGCTGGGTCGCCGACTGGCGCGCCATCTCCAGGCTGCTGCAGAGCTCGGTGAGCGTCTGCCCGTTGCGCTGGCGGAGCCGGTCCAGGAGCAGGCGTCGGGTGGAGTCGGCCAAAGCCTTGAACACCAGGTCGAGGGCGTCCTGCTGCTCGTTCATGAACCCATCATGCAGGTATTTACCTGCATATACAAGAGCGACCGCGCAATGAGCATGTCCCTGACCCCCAGCGGACCGTGCCGCCCGCCACCCCTGACCATCCCCGCACGCCACCGGCTGCCCCGCGATCGGCAGCCACAGGCGCAGGTACGGTCCACAAACAGCATCGGACCGATCACGTCGAACTTCACCTGGCGTTTGCCGCACGACGCACTCGCCGTTACCCGCACCGGACCCGCAGGGGCCAATGGACAAGCCCCAGCACTGCACCGCGAACTCATCCCGAGCCCTCACCTCCCGGGCACTCACCCAGCGGCGGCGGAGACGGCCAACGCAACGGGAAAGCTCTCACGAACAGCGCGGCAGCGCCGCCCTCCGCGCCTTCGCTCCCAGTGGTACCGACGGTCTCTGCGCGAGCCTCAACCACCAAGTGGCCACGGGCGCCTTACTGTCACGGGAGGAGACACGAAACACCGGCATAGGCTGGAGCACGTGGAACGCATTCTGGTCAGCTCCTGCCTGGTGGGCCGCCCCGTCCGCTACGACGGCGCGGCCAGGCCGCTGGGTAGCGGACTTTTCGAACGCTGGCGCACCGAGGGCCGTCTCGTCCCCTTCTGCCCGGAGGTGGCGGGCGGCTTGGCCGTCCCCCGCCCACCCGCCGAGATCGTCGGTGGCGACGGACACGCCGTCCTCGACGGGACGGCCCAGATCCGCACGGACGCGGGCGAGGACGTGACAGCCGAGTTCCTTCACGGTGCCGAACTCGCACTCGCGGCCGCCCGGCGCTCCGGTGCCCGTATCGCCCTCCTCAAAGAGAGCAGCCCGTCCTGCGGCAGCCACCGCATCTACGACGGCACCTTCACGGGTACGCCCGTCGCCGGGGACGGTGTCACGACCGCACTTCTCGAACGCGCCGGCATCCGGGTCTTCAGTGAGAACGACCTCACCGCCGTCGATTCCCTCCTGCGAAGCCTGGAGACGACTCCGCCGAGCGAGCCCTTCTCCTCATAGCGGGGGGACCCGAGCCGTCCTCATCCATCTCTCCGAACACATCCGCGCACTGGAGACCATCTGGGCTCTCCAGGACCAAGATCGGTGCCCCCGCGGCGTTGCGACTCGCCCTCACCCGCAAAAGGACACGGCGGTCATCAGGGAGGCTGTGACCGTCGTAAACGCCCTCCGGGACGCGCTCACCGCGCCTATCGGAGGCAGCGCCGGCCTCCCGCAACCGTGATGCTCGTCCGCACCCTGCAGGCGCCGCTCGATCCTTCCGATAGCAACAAAAACCGGATGGCCGAGACTCGGGTGCTCACCGGACATGACATCTCCGAGGCGAACATGCATGAAGAGACATTGCCTGCCAGAGTCGTGGGCATGGGCAGCGACCAGGTCGTGATCCGCCGAGCCGGTGACTCCGACGCGGTCGGGATGGCCGATGTATGGCTGCGTTCATCCACCACCGCGTTGCCGACCGTACAGCGCCGCCATGACGACGCCGAGGTCAGAGAATGGTTCGCAAGCGTGGTCGTCCCAGCGCAATGGCCTGCGGTTGTGGACATTCCAGATCAACGGGCAGGCGCGACGTTTCTATGAACAGCATGACTTCGTCGCCGTCGAGTGGACGGATGGACGCCACAACGAGGAGAACGAGCCCGACATCCGATACGTCTGGCCACCGTAGAAATGAGAAAGGCCCCGCCGGTGTCGGCGGGGCCTTTCTGTAATATGAGTCCGGCGGTGTCCTACTCTCCCACACAGTCTCCCATGCAGTACCATCGGCGCTGAAGGGCTTAACTTCCGGGTTCGGGATGGGACCGGGTG
>NZ_JBICUS010000009.1:0-311091 GCF_043198455.1 Spirillospora sp. NPDC048824
CCGACACCTCGACCGTCTCACCCACCACCGCCTTGGCCGGCCACCGGCCGCACCCCACCACCGGCGCCACGTCCAGAATCGGAATGCGGCCGAGCTCTGCCTCCAGCTTCACCTGCACGTGCCGCTCCCGATCGCCGCGATGTCCGTGGGCATTGGTCCTAGGCATCCATGCCCCGTCCGCAACTTCCCGCCATCACCGCCACGACAAGATCATGCAAAGAGATCATGTGCCGGGATTCGCCGATCCCCGCTCACGGCCGGCTAGCTGCCGCGCGGATCACCGAGGTGATGCCGGCGGTGGTCGTGACGAGCCGCCGGTACTCCGGCTGCCGCAGCTCACCGCCCATGGACGGGTACGGGTTGCGGTGCACGGCCGGGCGGGCGTCCCGGGACAGGACGAGAGACCGCGCGGCCCGTGCGAGGCCGGTCAGGGTGAGGCCGAAGAGGGGGCGCCGGCCGCCTGATCGGGGACGTGCTCACCGCACTCGTGAACATCTTCAACCCCGACGCGCTGGTCATCGGCGGCGGCCTGTCGGGCGCCGAGCCCCTCGTCGCGACGATCAGGGGCGTCATCTACGAGCGCTGCCTGCCGCTCGCCACCCGCAATCTGGAGATCGCCACGTCCCGCGCGGGCCGCGACGCCGGCATCCTCGGCGCGGGGCACCTGCTGCTCGGCGTCTCCGACGAGTGGATCGGCCGCGTCCTGGAGCGGTGACGCTCAGCGGTGCGCGGCGGCCGACGCCAGGGCCTTGCGGGCGGTCGCCACGTCCGGCGCGATGGCGACCCGGCGCTGCAGGCCCGCCACGTCCGAGACCCGGCGGACGATGCCGCGCGGCGGCAGCACCACCCACATCGGCACGCCCAGCTCACTCGCCCGCATCTGGGAGCGGGTGATCACGTTCAGTCCGTTGGAGTCGCAGAACGTGCAGGGGGACAGATCGAGGATCAGGGCCGGCGTGCCGGAGTCGAGGAGCCTCTCGGCCTGCTCGAAAATCGCCTCGCCGTTGCTCAGGTCCACCTCGTCCGGGAACGTCAGCGTTCCGCAGGTCTGCGTGATCTCCACTCGCGCCACACCGAGATCCATGGTTTGCCCCAAAGTCGGTTCCCTCACCTGGATGACAACGGGGGGTACTTCACTGCGACTGTAAGCCCCAAAGCTGGACGGAACCTGAAAGAAATGGTCAAGTCTAGGGCGGCGATCACCCATATCGGCGACGATCCCGTTCATCGTGGATTGATCCTGATTTGTCCTCCTACGGGAGCCGCCCGCGCCTACCGCGGCGGACGTGGCCGAGCAGACCCGTGCCGTCCGGGGTGTGGCCGCCGTCATGGTCAGGGCAAACCTCTATATTTCACCCTGTGGCCTGCTAGCTTCGCGGGCAGCGGAACCGGGGGAGAGGGTATGGGCTCGGACCCAGTGGTCATCGACGGCGGCGACCGCTCCTGCGTGCGCCTCCTCCTGGAACTGCGCGGCCATATCGCGGGCCTCGCCCCCGGCACCGTCGTCCACCTGATCGCCAGTGACCCGGCCGCCCCCATCGACCTTCCCGCCTGGTGCCACCTGACCGGCCACGCCTACCTCGGCCCGCTCGACGGCGCCGCGTCCCCCACCTACGCCCTCCAGGTGGCGGCCGATGCGCGCCCCACCTCCCCGGAGTCCCCCTGGCGCCCCCGCTGACCGGCTCCTTCGCCCTGAACGCCTCTGCCGGGTCGAAAGATCTACGGCGACGCCGGGTTGTCGGTGCCGCGTGCGAAGCTGGGCATGTGAGCGCCGATGAGGAACGCGACGGGGTCCGGCTGACGAACCTCGACCACCCCCTGTTCGAGGGGGCGGACGCGACCAAGCGCGACCTGGTCGACTATCTGGACGCCGTCGCCGGCCGGATCATCCCGCAGCTCGCCGGCCGTCCGCTGTCGGTCAAGCGCGTGCTGCGCGGCCAGAAACCCTTCATGCAGAAGAACACTCCCAAGTACACGCCGTCCTGGGTGCGGACGGTGAAGGTGTGGGCGGAGACGTCGCAGCGCGAGGTGTCCTACGCGCTGTGCGACGACCGCCGCACCCTGCTGTGGTTCGCCAACCAGCGCGCCGTCGAATACCACCCGCCCCTCTTCCGCCAGGACGCCCCGGACAGGCCCACCCACCTCGTCATGGACCTCGACCCGCCCGAGTCGGACGCGTTCGGCCCCGTCGTCGGCGCCGCGCACCTCGTGCGCCGGGCCTTGGAGGACTGCGGCCTCGCGGGCGCGGTCAAGACCAGCGGCGCGAAGGGCGTCCACGTGTTCGTGCCCCTGGACGGGGAGGCGCCCGCCGACGACGTGGCCGCCGCCACCCGCGCCCTCGCCGCCCGGGCCGAACGCCTCGACCCGGCGCTCGCCACGACGGCCTTCATCCGCGAGGACCGCGGCGGCAAGGTCTTCCTCGACTCCACCCGCGCCGGCGGCGCGACCGTCGTCGCCGCCTACAGCCCGCGAATCCGTCCCGGCACGCCCGTCTCGTTCCCCGTCCCGTGGGACGACCTCGACCGGGTCGCCCCGGCCGACTTCACCATCCGGAACGCCGCCGCCCTCGTGGCCGACCGCGATCCCTGGACCGATCCGATGCCGCCCCCGCAGCGGCTGCCGTCCGATCTGATCGAGGAGGGCCACACCATCCCGATCGCCCGGGTCCAGGCGATGCACGAGGGCAAGCGCCGGGCCCGCGCCCGCCGTGCCACCTGAAGCCCGCCAGGGCACGTGAATCCCGCGTGCCACTCCGGATCCACGGTTCCGCATGAATCCGGAGCGGCGAACGAAAGCCCTGCGGCGCCCTATTCGCCCGCCGTTTCCCCGGCTTTTCCAGCGGATCGGCCGGGGAAACGGAAGAATCGACGGGACGATGGCGCCGGGCTCAGGAGTTCAGGTTGACGGGCAGTTCCCGGTGACCGTTGGAGATGAACGACTCCACCGGACGCAGTTCGGCCGGATCGACGGCGAGGGACATATCGGGGAAGCGGCCGAATAGCGCGGGAAGGGAGATCTCGGCCTCCATCCGCGCGAGATGCTTCCCGACGCAGAAGTGCACGCCGTAGCCGAACGAAACATGCTCCTTGTCGGCGCGGTCGATGTCGAACAGGTCGGCGTCCGCGCCGTGCAGGGCGCGGTCGCGTCCCGCAGCCGCGTACGCCGCGAGGATCGCCTCGCCCTTGCGGATCGTCACGCCGCCGACGTCGATGTCGTCCACGGCGTAGCGCAGCGGCAGGTTCGCGACGGGCGCCTGCCAGCGCAGGGTCTCCTCGATCACCTCGTCCCACGGCACCTCGCCGGACCGGACCCGGGCGTACTGCCCGGGGTGCGTGAGCAGTGCCAAAATCGCCTGGTCGAGCAGGTTCACCGTGGTCTCGTGGCCGGCGGAGATCATCAGGATCAGCGTGTCGACGAGTTCCGCCTCGCTGAGCCGCGAACCCTCGTCGTCCCGCGTGGAGATCAGCACGCCGGCCAGGTCGTCGGCGGGCTCGCGGCGCCGGTACTCGACGAAGTCCTGCAGGATGCCGTACATCTCCCGCTGGTTGGCGAGGGACTCCTCGGCCGTCAGCGCCGTGTTGAAGATGCCGTCGACGCAGCGGCGCAGGCTCGGGCGCGTCTCGTCCGGGAGGCCGAACAGCCGGCAGATCACCTCGATCGGCAGCGGGTAGGCGAACTCCTCGCGCAGGTCGGCGCGTCCGCCGGGGGACGCGGCCAGCCGGTCGGCGAGGTCGCGGGTGATCTGCTCGACGTCGGGCCTGAGGGCCTCGGTGCGCCGCGGGGTGAACGCCCGGGAGATGATGGTGCGCAGCCGGCGGTGGTCGTCGCCGTAGGCGGTGAACATGTTCTGCACCGACACCCACAGCGAAAGCGGCCAGTCCGGCGGTATCTCGCCGTCGATCCATTTGGTCCAGTGCAGGTTCGGGTTCTTCGACACCATCGGATCGGCGAGCAGTTGCTTGAGCTCTTCCTGGCCGGTCACCGCCCACGCGGCCACGCCGCCGGGGAGTTCCACGGGCGTCACCGTGCCCCTTTCCCGCAGTTTCGCGGCCTCCCCCTGGACGTCGCCGCCGGTGGGGTCGATGACGTGCGGATTCTCCATTGGATCCTCTCCGGAGGTCGCGTCGAGACGCGTCGTGAACGGGTGCGTGCGAATGGCAACGCTGCCAACCTAGGACGCGGCCGGTGCCTCCGGCTAGATCATCGGGCCGACTTACTCGTTTTCTGCTTTTCGGCCATTCCTTAAATGGCGGCCCGGAAATCCTCATGAGGGACGGGCTCCGGGTGCGGCGGTTCGGCGAAGCGGCCCGCGCCCGGCAGGTCCGGCTCGCCGCCCGGCCGCGCGGTCTCGCCCCAGCCGTGCCCGGGCGACACGACGTTGTCGGGCGGTGCCTCCGAGGCGGCGCCGTAGAGGTAGGAGCCGAGGCCGATCAGCAGCCGCTGCACGTCCTGCTGCGGCCGGACGACCAGCCGCACGAACCGGCTCGTCGAGCCCAGCTTGTTGCCGCACTCGCGGACGAACACGCCGTGGTGGGAGATGAGGTGGTCGCGCAGCGCGACGCCGTCCCTGCCGTCCGGCAGTTTGACCATGATGAAGTTGCCCTGGGACGGGAAGACCTTCAGCCCCGGCAGCGCCGCGAGCTGCTGGGCCATCAGCATCCGGTCGCGCGCCAGCAGCCGCAGGCTCTCCCGGTACTCCGCGCCGTGCTCGCGGAGCAGGAACACCACGACCTCGGCGAAGGAGTTGAGGTTCCATTTCGGCAGCGCCGACCGCACCATCTGCGCCAGCGCCGGGTTCGCGACCATGTAGCCGAACCTGATGCCGTGAAGGCCGAAGTTCTTGCCGAGGCTCTTCAGGACGATCGCGTTGGGCCGGATGCGGGCCTCGTCGGCGACGCTGGTGTGCGGCTCGGCGTCCACGAAGTCGAGGAACGACTCGTCCACCACGACCAGGTCCAGGTCGATCAGCAGGTCCAGCAGCCGGACGACCTCGCGGCGCGGGACGTAGCCGCCGTCGGGGTTGTTGGGGTTGCAGATGACGGCGACCCGAGACCCGCGCGTGCGGACGAAGTGCACGAACGCGTCGACGTCGAACTCGAAGCCGCGCATCTCGTGGAGCTGGAACATGTCGACGCGCTTGCCGGTCTCCAGGGGCTGGTCCGTCCAGCGCCCGAACGTCGGGATCGGCGTGGCGAGGCTCTCGCGGACCAGCAGATGGTCGATCCAGGTGATCAGCTCCGTCGACCCGTTGCCCATCACCACCGTCTGCGGGTTGTGCCCCAGCACCGCGCACAGCTCGGCGGTGATCGTGTCGGCGTCGCTCGGGTAGTACTTCAGGATCTGCTCCATCGCGCCCGCGAGCTGGGAGAACATGCCGGGCGTCGGGAAGTACGGGTTGCAGGGGATGCAGAAGTCGACCAGGTCCTGCCGTCCCGACGAGGCCCGCTGGAGGGCGAAGAAGGACGGGCTGTGCGCGTTCTTGCGCAGCATGCTCGGATCGATCGAGTCCGATGACACGAAAGGTGCTCCTCGCGTGCGGGGACGTCCGCTCGGCCGGGGGGCGGCGTCCGACCGTTTCGTCGGTGGGGCCCGGGGCCCGGGGCCCGAGGTCCGGGGTCCGGGGGCCGGTTGGTGCCCGTCGCCAGAAGTACGTCCTCGCCGCCGCCCGGGTTCAGCCCGCGCGGCGCCGGGCCGGGACGGCGCCCGGTCAGCGGCGGCCGGCGTCGGCGTCCAGGAGCTTGCGCAGCTGGTCGGTCGCGTCCGGTTCGAGCGTGTCGAACCGTTCCCGGTACAGGGCGGTGGACCTCGCGGCGGGCCAGTCGTCCGGGAGGTGTTCGGCGGGCAGGCCGGGGTCGGTGCGCAGCAGCTGCAGCCAGTCGGCGCCGAGGAGGGTGAGGCGGGTCAGGGGACGGCCCGCCTCACGGCGGTCCGGCGTCCAGGTGGCGAGGAACGACTCGTGCTCGGCGCGGATGGCGTCGACGTCCCACGCCCGGTGCAGGAGCTTCGGCACGTCGGTGCCCTCCACCGGCACCGAGTAGAACGCGTCGGCCAGGTCCGCCAGCCCGGCGAACTCGGGGCCTTCGAAGACGGCGGCGATGTCGACGCGGCCCGGCGCGATCCACAGCCCGTCGCGCAGGCCGCCGAAGCCGGCCCAGATCAGCCGGGCGCGGATCTGGTGGCGCAGGTCGCGGCGGCTCTCCGGCATGGAGTAGCTGAGCAGCGTCCATTCGCCGTTCGGGTGGGTGAACGGCGTCGGGGAGTCGACCCGCGGTTTGGCCTCGCGGAGCAGGTCCTCCGCCCACGGGCTGAGGAAGAACCGGGCGGTGCGTCCCTCCCGGACCCGGGTGAGCAGGCCTTTGCGCGTCATCCGGGCGAGCGTGGCGCGTCCCGCCGCCTCCGCGACCCCGAGATCGTCGAGCAGGTGGAGGAAGACCCGGGAGCTGATCGGCGGATAGCCGCGGTCGAGGACGACCGAGCCGAGGAAGCCGAAGAGCAGCTGCTGCGGAGCGCGCGGCCGCGGCCGCGGGTTCTGAGACGCGTCCTGCTCGGCGGTCATGCCCGTCCTCTCGTCGTTCTCATGGTCGCGCGTTCCCAGTGGGGCCGTGTTCCCGGTGGTGCCGTGTTCCCGGTGGTCCGGGCCCCGCGCGGGCGCGCCGCCAGCCATCACACCATGACCCCGCGCGATGCCGCTGTGACCCAGGTTATTCGATTAATTCTTGACGCACGACAACTTTGAATCTAATTTCTAGGCCACAGGGGGACGACCGGACCAGCAACGCCGGACAAGCAAGGCCGGACCAGGAAGGGTGGCAATGGAGCTGAACGGGAAGGTGGCGGTGGTCACCGGCGGCGGGCGGGGTCTCGGCCTCGCCTACGCCGGTGAGCTCGCCCGCGCGGGCGCGGCCGTCGTGGTCAACGACGCGGACGCGGCCACGGCCGAGGCCGCGTCCAAGCAGATCAACGACTCGGGAGGGCGGGCCGTCGCGCACGTCGCCGCCATCGGCACGTCCGAGGCCGCCGACGGCCTGGTCGGACGGGCCGTGGACGAGTTCGGGCGGCTCGACGTGATGGTGACCAACGCCGGCGTCCTGCGCGACAAGGTCCTGTGGAAGATGACCGACGACGACTTCGACACCGTCGTCCAGGTCCACCTCAAAGGAACGTTCACCTGCGCCCGCGCGGCGGCGGTGCGGTTCCGCGAGCAGGGCGAGGGCGGCCGGCTCATCCTGGTCGGCTCCCCGGCCGGGCAGCGCGGCAACTTCGGCCAGACGAACTACTCGGCGGCCAAGGCCGGGATCATCGGGTTCGTCCGCACCTGGGCGATGGAGTTGGCCCGCGCGAAGGTCACCGTGAACGCCATCGTCCCCGTCGCCGCGACCGCGATGACCGAGACGATCCCCGCGCTCGCCCCGTTCGTGGAGGAGATGCGGCAGGGACGGGAGATGCCGCCGTTCGCCCGCCGCGCCCTGGCCTTCGGCACCCCGGAGGACGCCGCCGGGCTCGTCGCGTTCCTCGCCTCCGACGCCGCGTCCGGCATCACCGGGCAGGCCGTCGGCGTCGGCGGCGACCGGCTGTCGCTGTGGACGCACCCCACCCAGGCCGTCGCCGCCTACCGGGACGGCGGCTGGGGCGCCGGCGACATCGCCGCCGCCTGGCCGACGATCTTCGCCGAGCACGAGCAGAGCGTGGGGGAGAACCTCCCCGAGGCGCCGGAACCGGAGCCGTCCCGGTGACCCGCCTCGACCTGGACGCACTGGAGGCCATCGACGTGCACGTCCACGTCGAGACCGACCAGCACGGCCACCTGTCGCTGCCGGAGGAGTACCTCGAAGCCTCCGCGAAGTACTTCGGCGGCGGGCACCACACGCCCGACATCCACGAGATCGCGGCCTACTACCGCGAGCGGCGCACGGCGGCCGTCGTGTTCACCGTCGACATCGAGAACGCCACCGGCCACCCGGCGCTGTCGAACGAGGAGATCGCGGACGCCGCCGCCGAGCACCCCGACGTCCTCATCCCGTTCGCCAGCGTCGACCCGGCCAAGGGACGCGCCGGCGCGCGTGCGTTCCGCCGCCTCATCGAGGAACGCGGCGTCCGCGGGATCAAGTTCCATCCGTCCCTGCAGGACTTCGCTCCCAACGACCGCAGCGCGTATCCGCTGCTGGAGGTCGCCGCCGAGCACGGCGTCCCGGCCCTGTTCCACACCGGGCAGACGGGCATCGGCGCGGGCATGCCGGGCGGCGGGGGCATCCGCCTCGGCCTGTCGAATCCGATGCTGCTGGACGACGTCGCCGTCGACCTCCCCGACCTGACGATCATCCTGGCGCACCCGTCGTTCCCGTGGCAGGACGAGGCGCTCGCCGTCGCCACGCACAAGCCGAACGTCTACATCGACCTGTCCGGCTGGTCGCCGAAGTACTTCCCGCCGCAGCTCGTCCGGTACGCCAACAGCCTTCTTCAGGACAAGGTGCTGTTCGGCTCCGACTACCCGGTCATCACCCCGGACCGGTGGCGGGCCGACTTCGACAAGCTGGAGATCAAGCCGCACGTCCGGCCCAAGATCCTCAAGGACAACGCCGTCCGGGCCCTGCGCCTGGCGGACAAGGAGATCACATGAGCACGACGGTCGCTTTCGAGGACCTGAAGAGCCTGGCGGGCGGCTCGCTCGGCTCCAGCCGGTGGCTGGAGGTGGACCAGGCCCGCATCAACACCTTCGCCGACGCCACCGACGACCACCAGTGGATCCACGTCGACCCCGAACGTGCGAAGGACGGCCCGTTCGGCGGCCCGATCGCGCACGGATACCTGACGCTGTCGCTGGTCATCCCGCTGTGGACGGAGCTGCTGGACGTCACCGGCGTCACGACCAAGGTGAACTACGGCCTGAACAAGGTCCGGTTCCCGGCACCCGTCCCGGCCGGTGCGCGCATCCGGGTGTCCGGGACGCTCGCGGACGTGACCGAGGTCGCCGGTGGCGTCCAGGTCACCCCGGACCTCGTGGTCGAGATCGAGAACGGGGACAAGCCGGCCTGCGTCCTCCAGCCGGTCTTCCGCTTCTATCCCTGACTTCCGCTTTCATCCCTGACGCGGGTGCCGCCGCCCACGGGCCGGTCAGTTGTCCGTACGATGGACAGTTGACGGGCGCGGGCGGTCGGCGTGCAGGACGGCGAGGGGATCATCGATGCCACGGGAAGGCACCGGACCGGACTTCATCGAGGCGCTGGCCCGCGGCCTCGACGTCATCACCGCCTTCGAGGCGCGGCGCCCCGTGATGTCGCTGGCGCAGGTCGCCGAGGCCACCGGCCTCGCCCGGCCGACCGCCCGCCGCATCCTGCTGACCCTCGGCGAACTCGGCTACGTGCGCGCCGGCGACGGAGGATACGCCCTCACCCCGCGCGTCCTCGACCTCGGCGTGTCCTACGTCCGGTCGATGGGGCTGTGGGACGTGGCGCGCCCGCACATGGAGCGCCTGTCCGAGCGGACGAACGAGTCGTGCTCGATCGCGCAGCTCGACGGGTCCGACATCGTGTACGTCGCCCGCGTCGCCGTCCCGAAGATCGTCGCGCTGGCGGTGCAGATCGGGACGCGGTTCCCTGCCCTGCAGACGTCGCTCGGCAAGGTCCAGCTCGCCTCGCTCGACCCGGCGGAGGTCGACCGGATCCTCGCCGAGCCGACCCGCTCCGGCCTGGAGCCGCGCGTCCACCTGTCCAAGCGGGAGCGCGACGCCGAGCTGCGCGAGGTCCGGGCGCGCGGGTGGGCGATGACCGACGAGCAGCTCGCGCGCGGCATCCGCTCGGTGGCGGCGCCGCTGCGCGACGGCTCCGGCCGGGTCATCGCGGGCATCAACGTCAACACCCACGCCGCCGAGACGCCCGTCGAGCGGCTTCTGGAGGAGCACCTGCCGCTGCTGCTGCACACGGCGGGGGAGATCAGCGCCGACTTCGCGCGGCTGGAGACCGTCCCGCAGGTCACCCGGCCGGTTGCGGGGTGAGGACGATCCGTCCCGCCGCCGTCCCCTCGCCCTGACGCCGCCACGCCTCCGCCGCGCCGTCCAGCGGGACGGTCTCGTGCGCGACGGCCAGCCTCCCCGCGGCGGCCTCCCCGGCGACGAACGTGATCGCCTCCGCGCGCTGCTCCGCGGTCAGTTCGTTGTTGGTGAAGCCGAGCAGCCGCAGCGACCTCCCGCGGATGGTGGACGACTCGATCGGGCAGGTCTCGCCCGCCGAGCTCCCCAGGTTGACCAGCCGCCCGCCGGGGCGCAGCGCCCGCGCCGCGGCCGCCGCGGGGGCGCCGAACAGCGGGTCGAGCACGAGGTCGACGGGACCGTCGGCGGCGCCGGTGAACCGGCGGGCCAGTTCGGCGACGTCGCCGGTGTCGAGCGCGACGACCGCGTCCGCCCCGGCCTGTTCCGCCCGCTCCATCGCGGCCGGTGACCGCGCCCCCGCGATGATCCGCCGCGCGCCCGCCGTCCGGGCGAGCCGGACGGCGGCCTGGCCGACCACGCCGCCCGCGCCGAGCACGATGACCTGCTCCCCGGCGGTCAGCTCGCCGCGCCAGGTCAGCGCCATGTGCGCGGCGACCGCCGACAGCCCGAGCGCGGCCAGCCCGGCCGGGTCGACGCCGCCCGGCAGCTCGACGAGCGCCGCCTCCGCGACGGTGGCGGCCTCGGCCATGCTCCCGTCGCCCGGCGCCATCCCGGCCGGGGTCGGGAACCAGACCGTCCGCCCGCCCGCGGTTCCCACGCCCTGGACGCCCGGCACGTACGGCGTCGCCGGCTTCCCGAAGTAGGACGTCCCGGTCGCGCAGAGCAGGTCGAGCGGCGTGATCGGCGCGGCGAGGACGTCCACCAGCACCTCGCCGTCCCCGGGAACCGGTGCCTTCCGCTCCGCCACCACCGGCGGGCGGCCGCACTCGCGAATCTCCGCGGCGCGCACGGTCAGGTCGCGATGTCGGGGTAGGGAAGCGTCATGTGCGAGAGCTTCCGCGCGTACTCCAGCTGAAACCCGAGCGGCTCGTCGTGGTCGCGCTCGAACATCGCGATGAACAGCGTCAGCGTCAGGAACGGGTGTGCGCCCAGCTCGAACAGTTTCGGGTAGTCGTGCCCGGTGAGGGCGTCCCGCTCGGCGTCGTCGAAGCGCAGCCACGTGCTCGACTCGCCGCCGTGGCAGTTGATGATGCGGTTGGCCTGCTCCCTCTCCCACCACGCCACGGTCGCCTCCGGCTCCTCCCGGTAGCGCTCGACGAGCGCCGGGTCGCGGTCGACGGTGTAGAGGAACTTGTTCAGCAGGTACTTGCTCACTCGCCCGCTCCGTTCGGATACCAGTTGACTTCCTCTCCTCCCTGACGGGAGGGATTCCTACGGCTCGCGCCGTGGGTGTTTCTGCTTCGCGGCCGATTGCGGAAGGGAGGGCCCTTGCCGTCTGACATCAGCTCCACAGACCTCGCCGGGGTCGCCCTCGGCTACGGCTCGACCAGCCGCAAGGATGTTCTTGGCCGCGTTGTGGTCCCGGTCGTGCCGGGTGCGGCAGCCGTTACGTGAGCTGGGATGGCGTGGCGGGCAACGTCGTTCTCTGACGTTTTCGGTTGCGCCGGGTCATTCATGCCGGTGTCCGTGTTCCTCTCGGGACTGAAGGCTGGAGGTATCGGGATACCAGGTGAAGTAGGCCTCCATCGTGTGGAACAGGTCGTAGGTGTCGACGTAGTCGGCCTTGCGGCCCTCGCCGGCGACGCCCATCATCAGCATGAAGTCCATGAAGCCGTGGGTGGCGTTGCCGGGCGCGTGCAGGCTGTCGAGCGTCACCTCCGACAGGCAGCCCTCGATGTCGCCGGACGAGATCCACTCCACGGCCTTCGCGTCGAACTCCGGGTCGGGGCCGTGCGGGCCGAACTGGCGCGGGCCGCCGAGCTCCAGCGACAGGTGCCCGGTGCCGATGACCGCGACCCGCCGGTTCCCCGGCCACGACTCGACCAGCTCCCGGATCGTCTTCCCCAGCTGCACGAACCGCTTCGGCCGCGGCAGCGGCGGCGCGAAGATGTTGGTGTAGACGGGGACGATCGGCAGGTCGTTCTGCGGGCGCAGCGTGATGATCGGGCACGTGATCGAGTGGTCGATGCGCAGCTCATTGGAGAACGCCAGGTCGAAGCCCGCGTCCAGGCCCTCGCGCAGCATGTACGCCGACAGGTCCTCCTGCCCCTTCATCAGCATCCTGGGGAGCCCGAACTCGCGTTCCTCGTTGTACCAGTTCGCGTCGTAGAAGGGCGCCTTGCCGATGAGGAACTGCGGCATGTTGTCCAGCCACAGCTGGTGGAAGTGGTCGGAGCCGACCATCACCAGGACGTCCGGCCGGGCCCTGGTCAGCGTCTCGCGGAACGCCTCGACCTTGCGGACCCACTCGTCCGCGAAGTCGGGACGGTCCGCGCCGGTCGCCGTGCTCGCGCGGTGGTAGAAGGGATGATGGGTCGAAGCGATCACAGCGACCAGTTCAGCCATGACGGTCTCCGGGGGAGTAGGGGTCGGGGGCGACGGAGCGGTTGCTGAGGTCCACTGAAAGGAAGATCTCGTTGCCGACGGGGTGGCGCAGCTCCTCGGCGAGCTGCCCGATCAGCCCGGCGGTGCGGGCGAGCAGCGCGAACCCGCGCAGCAGTTCCAGCGGCAGCCCGAGATCGGCGAGCGCGGCGCCGCACACCCCGGCGCCGTTCAGCGGCAGCGTCCTGCCCAGCACCTCGGGGTGGACGCGGCCGATCGCGGCGAACAGCGACAGGTGCGGCCCGAACAGGCCCTCCTCGGCGGCGATCTGCATCAGCCGGGGAGTGCGCGGGTCGCCGTCCTTGTGCACGTGATGGCCGAGGCCGGGGACGAACCGCTTCGCCTCGCGTTCCGCCTGGACGGTCCGCAGCGCCAGCGCGTCCCACCCCTCGTCGTCCACCGGCAGGCCGGACGGCGGATCCCCGCCGGCCGAGGTCAGGACGTCGTGCAGGAAGCGGCCCGTGTCCTCGGTGACGCCCAGGAAGCGGGAGCCGCCGCCGAGCAGCCCGGCGGCGAGGGCGCCCTGCACCGAGTCGGGCGCCGACAGGTACGTCAGCCGGGTGACGATCGCGGTCGGGGTGAAGCCGTGGTCGGCGAGCGCGGCGAGGACGGCCTCGAACACGCGCGTCTCGCCCGGCTCGGGCCGCCGCTGCGTCGCGAGCCAGAACGCCAGCTCGCCGAACCCGACCTCGCCCATCACGTCCTTCGCGAGATCGTGCCCCAGCAGCGTGATCGTCTCGCGGCTGGACGCGCCCAGCGCGGTCGGATACCCGGGTTCGCGCGGCGGCTTCGGATCCGTCGGCTCAGCCACGGCCGTCCTCCCGGGGCTCGTCCTCCTGCGGCTCGGCCAGCCACTTGCGCAGGTCGGCGCCGTGCTCGTCCAGCCTGGGCGGCGGCAGCCGGTACGTCACGGGCGTCCGGGAGAAGCGTATGGGGTGCCGGGTCGTCGGGACGGCGTCATCGCCCTCGCCGACCACGACGACCGGGTCCAGTTCGAAGCGCTCGGCCATCGCGAACCCGCCGTCGATCGTGTTGATCGGCCCGCTCGGCACCCCGGCCTCCACCAGCAGCTCGAACCATTCGACGGCGCCGCGCCGCGCCAGCCGCTCCACCAGGATCGGGCGCAGCTCCGCGCGGTTGGCCGTCCGGTCGGCGTTGGCCGCGAACCGCGGGTCGTCCGGGACGTCCGGGATTCCGAGGACCTCGCACAGCTTGCGGAACTGGCGGTCGTTGGCGGCCGTGACGATGAGATCGTTGTCGGCGGTCGGCAGCGGCTCGTACGGGAACACGCTCGGGTGGGCGTTGCCCATCCGGTAGGGGACGGTGTCGCCGGCGACGTAGGCGGAGCTGTGGTTGACCAGGCCCGTCAGCGCCGACGACAGCAGGTTCACCTCGACGTGCTGGCCCTCGCCCGTCGCGTCGCGGTGCCGCAGTGCCGCCAGGATTCCGATCGCGGCGTGGTTGCCCGCCATCACGTCGAACACCGAGATCCCGGCCCGGTAGGGCGGGCCGTCCGGGTCGCCGGTCAGGCTCATCAGCCCGGAGATCGCCTGCACCATCAGGTCGTAGCCGGGGACGTCGCGTCCCGCCCCCGCCCCGAAACCGGTGATCGAGCTGTAGACGACGCCGGGGTTGGCGGCGCGGACCGTGTCGTAGTCGAGGCCGAACCTGGCGAGCCCGCCCGGTTTGAAGTTCTCGATCAGCACGTCGGCGCGGCGGGCCAGCTCCCGGCCGGCCGCGGCGTCCTCCTCGTCCCGCAGGTCGAGGGCGATCGAGCGCTTGCCCCGGTTGATGCCGAGGTAGTAGGTCGACACGTCGCCGCGCGCGGGCGGTGTCCAGGACCGGGTGTCGTCGCCCTTCGGGCCCTCCACCTTGATCACTTCGGCGCCCAGGTCGGCCAGCAGCATCGTCGCGTAGGGCCCGGCCAGGACCCGGGAGAAGTCCGCCACCAGAACCCCCGCCAGGGGGCCGCCCGGCCCTTCGCGCGCGGTGTCGTCCGTCATCCGGCTCCCTTGCTCGTCCATCGGTCGTCCATCGGCCGTCCACCACGTCCGTTGGGCGGACGCTCGTCCGCCATTTCGATTCTGCCACGTCGATATCGGACCTGGTCAAGTGGTTGACACTTTGACTACCGATGGGAAGAGTGGCCACATGCAGGTCTGACCGTAGAGCGGACATGAGTCCGTGCCTGCTCGGCGGTAGAGCGTCCCGAGGACGAGGAGTGCAAGCGATGCCGAACACGACGAGCGAGTTCGAGCCGGGCCGCCCCGTGGTGCTGCGCGGCGGCACGGTCCTGCCGATGACCGACGGGCGCGAGGTCCTCCACCGTGCCGACGTCCTCATCACCGGAGACAAGATCACCGCGGTGGGTCCGGACCTCCGGGTACCGGAGGGGACCGCCGAGATCGACGCGACCGACGGCATCGTCATGCCCGGGATGATCGACACCCACCGGCACATGTGGCAGACCGCCATGCGCGGCTACGGCGCGGACTGGACGCTGACGCAGTACTTCGTCTGGTACTACCTGGAGCACGGAAAGCGGTTCCGCCCCGACGACGTCCACGCGGGCAACGTGCTCGCCGCGCTGGAGGCCGTCGACGCCGGCGTCACCACCGTCGTCGACTGGTCCCACGGCCTGCAGACCCTCGACCACGCCGACGCCGCGGTGGACGCGCTGCGCTCGGTCCCCGGACGCTTCGTCCTCGCCTACGGCAACATCCAGGCGCCGCCCGCCGAATGGACCGGGACGCCGGAGTTCCGCGACTTCGCCGGCAGGCTCATCGGCGGCGACCTGCTCGGCTTCCAGATCGCGTTCGACGTGACCGGCGACCCGTCCTTCCCGGAGAAGCCCGCCTTCGAGGTCGCCCGCGACCTGGGCGTCCCCGTCACCACCCACGCCGGCGTGTGGGGCGCGACCAGCGACGACGGCATCAAGCTCATGCACGACCACGGGTTCATGACGCCCGAGACGGTGTACGTGCACGCCGCGTCCCTATCCGCCGACTCCTACCACCGCATCGCCGCCACCGGCGGATCCATCTCGGTCTCCACCGAGAGCGAGCAGAGCGCCGGGCAGGGCTACCCGCCCACCTGGGTCCTGCGCGCCCACGACATCCCGGTGTCGCTGTCGATGGACACGAGCGTCTGGTGGAGCGGCGACCTGTTCTCCGCCATGCGGACCACGCTCGGCGCCGACCGCTGCCGCATGCACCTGGAGGCGCACAACAAGGGCGAGACCGTCACGCACTGCAACCTGCGCGCCGACCAGGTCGTCGAGTGGGCCACGCGCGGCGGCGCCCGGACGATCGGCCGCGACGACCTCGGCAGCCTCGAACCCGGCAAGAAGGCCGACGTCGTCCTGATCAAGAACGACCACTCGCCGGTTTCGTTCCCCGTCCTCAACCCCTACGGGCACGTCGCGTTCCAGGCGCAGCGCGGCGACGTCCACACCGTGGTCGTGGACGGGCGCGTCGTCAAGCACGAGCACCGCCTGGTGGACGCCGACCTCGCCGCAGCGCGCCGCGAGGTCGAGTCGACGGTCGAGTACCTGCGCTCGTCGATGGGGGACGAGGAATGGGCGGCCGGCATGAACCCGGACGTCCCCGAGACGAAGGTTCTCGACAACCCCTACACCTACACCGACTACCGCAGCGCTTCGACCCACACCCGCTGACCCGGTTCTCCAGATCCGCGGGTCTGCGTCACCGGCTCCGTGCCCTCGGAGGGGAGGTCACGGGGCCGGTGGCATGCCGGGCGAGACCCGTCCCGGCCCTCACCGCCACGGCCACGGAGCTCAGGCGTTCAGCGTCCCCGCGCCGAGGAGACCGAACAGGAGCAGCCCGATGACGATCCGGTAGATCACGAACGACGTGAAGCTGTGGCCGGCGACGAACTTGAGAAGCCAGGCGATGGACGCGTAGGCGACGATGAACGACACGGCGGTTCCGACGATCAGCGGGAGGGCGCCCGCACCCGACGTCAGCGCGGTGGGCAGCTCGTAGATCCCGGCGCCGGTCAGCGCCGGGATACCCATGAAGAACGACAGCCTCGTCGCGGCGACGCGGTCCAGGCCCAGCAGGAGGCCGGTGGAGATGGTCGCCCCCGAGCGGGAGAAGCCGGGGAACAGCATCGCGAGGATCTGCGAGCCGCCGATCAGCATCGCGTCGGTGAGAGACGTGTCGTCCTCACCGCGCTTGTGCCTGCCGTACCGGTCGGCGAGCCACATCACGACGCTGCCGCCGATCAGCGACCCCGCGACCACCCACAGCGAGGCGAGCGGGCCGTGGATGAGGTCGTCGGCGGCGACACCGACGGCGACGACGGGGATCGTGGCGTAGATGACCCACCAGCCGAACTTGTAGTCGTGGTGGTACCGCTCGTCCTTGTCGACGACGCCGCGTCCCCAGGCCTTGACGATGCGGACGATGTCGGAGAAGAAGTACACCAGCACCGCCGCGATCGCCCCGGTCTGGATGACGGCGGTGAACCCGATCACCGCGCGGTCCTCCACCGGGATGCCCATCAGGCCCTCGGTGATCTTCAGATGGCCGGTCGAGGACACCGGGAGGAACTCGGTCAGGCCCTCCACGATGCCGAGAACGATGGCCTGCCCGACGTTGATCCCGCTCAATGACCCGGTTCCTCTCCTGACCTGCACCCGTCCGCGGCGAGCCTACTGCGCGTCCGCGATCACGTTCGGTCATGGAGAGGAGAACTTCACCCGCCGTTAACCGGATGGCCGGCGTGCGGTGGTCCGTCCGCAACGGGAAACGCCGGCCGGCGCGTCGTGCCGGCCGGCGTGTCGGCCCGGGAGTGGCCCGCGGGGGAAGGTCGACCGGGGGAGTGGCCGACCGGAATGGCCTATCCGGAATGGTCCACCGGAGTGTGCTCAGCCCCAGACGTCCTCGGCGGTCTCGGCGATGAGGCGGAGCTTCGCCGCCTGCTGCTCGGCGGTCAGCACGTTGCCCTCGACCGTGGAGGAGAACCCGCACTGCGGCGACAGGCAGAGCTGCTCCAGCGGGACGTGCCGCGCCGCCTCGTCGATGCGGCGCTTCAGGTCGTCCTTGGACTCCAGTTCGCCGCGCTTGGTCGTGACCAGGCCCAGCACGACCATCTTGCCCGGGGGGACGAACCGGAGCGGCTCGAACCCGCCCGACCGCTCATCGTCGAACTCCAGGAAGAACCCGTCCACGTTCAGCTCGCCGAACAGGGCCTCGGCCACGAAGTCGTAGCCGCCCTCGGCCGTCCAGGACGACCGGAAGTTGCCCCGGCACATGTGGGTGGTGACGTTCATGCTCTCGGGCCGCCCGGCCAGCGCCGCGTTGATCTGCCGGATGTAGCGCAGGTGCAGGTGCTCGGCGTCGTCCCCGCGCTCGGAGATCATGGCCCGCTGCGCCGGGTCGTTGAGGTAGGCGAGGCTGGTGTCGTCGAGCTGCAGGTACCGGCAGCCCAGGTCGCCCAGCCGGCGCACCTGCTCGGCGTAGGCGGCGGCCAGGTCGTCCCAGAACTCCTCGATGTCCGGGTAGACCTTCGGGTCGATCGACGCCGGTCCGCCCCGGTAGTGGACCATGTTCGGCGACGGGATGGTCAGCTTCGGCGTCACCCCGTCCCCGGCGACGCTCTGCAGGTACGAGAAGTGGTCCGCGAAGATCGTGTGCTCCAGCCGGACCTTGTCGTGCACGCTCAGCGCCGCCGTGGTGAACTCGATGTCCCCGGCGTCGCTGTGGAACTGGACCTTGATCTTCTCGTCCGCCGGGCTGATCCCGCCGAGCTGGTAGATGAAGTCCATGTGCCACGAGGTGCGGCGGAACTCCCCGTCGGTGGCCGACCGCAGCCCGGCCTCGCCCTGCATCCGCACCACGTCGCGGATGGCGGCGTCCTCGATCTCGGCGAGCCGGGCGGCGTCGATGCGGCCCTGCGCATGATCCTCCCGCGCCGCCAGAAGCTCGGCCGGACGCAGGAGACTGCCGACATGGTCGGCCCGAAACGGTGGCTTGGTTCGCACGGACAAGGCTTGCTCCTCTTGCGGGCGGGACTTGGACGATGCCAATCTAGGCACTGTCGCGACGGCAATCAATAAGCTGCCTAAGATGCGGCGCGACCTCCCACGACCCCGTCCGCGCCGGGCGCCGGGCACGGGAACCGGTGGATCGCGCCGGCTCGCCCGCAAGCACGATCTGCGGGTCAGCTTCCGGCCGTCCTCGCGCGGCGGCATCGGCGTGATCGTGCTGATCCCCGCCAAGCTCGTGATCTACTCCCCGCAGCCCGACCCCGGGCACGCCCCCGACGGACGGGGCCACACGCGGCCCGGCCGTCGCCGTCCCCGCCGCGCGCCGCCCGGTGGCGCCACGGCAGGCGGCGGCGGTGGCCCCGCCGGACGACGCGGAGTCCGACGATCTCGTCCTGCCCAAACGCAACCGCGGCGCCGCCCTCGCGAACGCGCCCGCCGGGCCGCCCGCGGCTCGGGACCGCCTCCCCCGTGACACCGGGAGCCGGTTCGCCGCGTTCCGCCGGTCCGCGGCAGGGCATCCCCCGTGTCCGCGCCCGGACCGGAGGACACCGGGACGGAGCGGACCGCGACCCGGGAGACCGCGACCGGGGAGACCGGGCCCGGCGACACCGGCTGACAGTGCACGGACCCCGCGGGATCGACAACCAGCAGGAATCACAGATGGGAGGAGGGGCGTCCGGGCCACCGGCCGCCCCGGAAACCGATGAGCACCGATCAGCGTGATCTCGATTGGCTACTCGCGGGCCTCGTGGACCGCGCCGGGTGTCCGGCACGTTCTGGTGCTGTCCAGGGACGGCCTCAAGATCTGCTACACCGCCGGGCTCGACGAGGACAGGGCCGACCAGCTCGCCGCCGTCGCGTCCGGCATCCACTCGCTGAGCGCCTCCGGCGAGTTCGGCGACGCCCTGGGCACGGGCCAGTCGATGGTGGAGTTCCCCGGCGGCGTGCTGCTCATCGTGCCGGCGGGCGAGGGCGCCCACCTCGCCGTCGTCGCCGACGACATCGCCGACGTCGGCCTGGTGGGGCACTCCATGAACGAGCTGGTCGAGCAGATCGGCGGCTATCTCACGGCCGCACCCCGCAGATCCGAGCACGACGTCAGCGCATGAACTCCCGCCCTCTCGGCCGGGAGGACCCCGACCGGCTCTACACCGTGACCGGGGGCGGCCGCAGCGAGGCCGCCGACGACACGCTCGACCTGGTGGCGCTGATCGTCGCCGAGGACGAGCCGGTGTCCGGCATGCAGTCCGAGCACGCCGCGAACCGGACGCCGGTGCGCAGACCGGCGGGCTGATCGCTTCGGCCGCATCTCCCTCGACGAGCAGAAGGTGCTCTACCTGTTCGGGGCGCCGGGCCAGGAACGGTTCTGGTTCCTGTGGGACCAGTTGTTCTCCGGAAGCCTGGGCGCCATCGTCCTGGTGGACACGCGCCGGCTGGAGGACTGCTTCTACAGCCTCGACCGCCTGGAGGCGCACGCGATGCCGTTCGTCGTGGCGGTCAACCGGTTCGGCGACGGCCGGCGGCCGGCGCTCGACCGGGTCCGGGACGCGCTGTCCCTCGACGAGGGCGTCCCGCTGATCGACTGCGACGCCCGCGTCCGGGACTCGACCAGGCGCTCACCCAGGTGCTCTGGGAGGACACGCCGACGCAGAACTTCATCGGCCGCTGGGCCGTGCACGCCTGCCGGCTCGGCGGCCGCGACATCCGCTCCGGCGACCTGCTGGTCATGGGGCTCGCCGCGGCCAACACCGACCCGCAGGTCCGGCCGGCGGACCGCGGCGACATCGGCAACCGCGCCCACCTGTCGTTCGGGCACGGCGAGCACGGCTGTCAATTGACGGATGATCAAACTCGAAAAAGTCCATGCATCCCCTCGTGCCAGTGAAGCGGAGCCTTCTCCCGCAGGACCTCGTAGCCGCTGAAGGGGTCGGACGCGAAATCGTCCGACAAGATTTCGGGCAGCTCCGTACTCGTGGTCATGACACTCCCTGGAACGCGATTCGGTGACTTCCGCCGAACCTGGGAACGAGCGGAGGGAAGGTCCAGGTACCCGCGGTTTCGGACATGTCAACTGACCGAACCGAAACATAAATCAACGCCGTAAATGCCAGGAAATGGCCGATCGCGGTCAGCCCGCCGCCAGTTCGCGCTCGACCTGCTCGAATTCCACGGCCATGGCGTCGGCCAGTGCCCGGGCCGCCGACAGCGGCCGGACCATGACCGTCAGGTCCTCGATCAGGCCGTCGTCGTTCGTCCTCAGGAAGTCGCAGCCGCTGATCGTCAGGTCGCCGACCCTGGCCTCGAAGAGCAGCGCGTGGTCGCGGCCGTCCACGTCGTTGATCTCCCGGACATAGCGGACGTCGGTGAAGACCCGCAGGACGGCGCGCAGGATCGCCGCCGTGACGGGCTTGCCTGAGTACGGCTTGAAGACGACCGGGCTGGTGAAGACGACGTCGTCGGACAGCAGGGCCTCGATCGCATCATGCTCGCCGGCCTCGGCGGCAGCTCGGAACGGATGCATGCGCTCACCTTGATAGTCATATTGTTGACTAGCCAGTAACCAGAATACTGGCAGGCCGGGACGCCGGGCGCCACTGGCCGCGAAGAGTGCGTTCGTTCTCCCCCGGGTGAGCGTTCACCGTCCGCGGGGAGGCTCCTGGCCCGCCCCCTAGAACACGTTCTAGTATCGAGGCCATGCGCCATGGCATCGTGCTCTTCACCAGTGACAGGGGCATCACGCCCGCCGCCGCCGCGAAGGCCGCAGAAGAGAACGGGTTCCACGCGTTCTACGTGCCTGAGCACACCCACATCCCGGTCAAGCGCGATGCCGCGCATCCCGGTACAGGCGACGAATCCCTCCCGGATGACCGCTACATGCGCACGCTGGACCCCTGGGTATCGCTGGCGTCCGCGGCCACCGTCACGTCGTCCATCCGGCTCGCGACGGCCGTGGCGCTCCCCGTGGAGTCGGACCCGATCACCCTCGCCAAGGCCATCGCCACGCTCGACCACCTGTCGGGCGGCCGCGTCACGATCGGTGCCGGGTTCGGCTGGAACACCGACGAACTCGCCGACCACCACGTCCCGGCCGGCAAGCGCCGCACGGTGCTGCGCGAGTACGTGGAGGCGATGCGGGCGCTGTGGACGGAGGAGCAGGCGTCCTACGCCGGTGAGTTCGTGTCCTTCGGCCCGTCCTGGGCCTGGCCCAAGCCGGCCCAGCCGCACATCCCGCTGCTGATCGGCGCCGGCGGGGGCCCGAAGACGTTCGCGTGGATCGCCGCCAACGCCGACGGCTGGATGACCACCCCCATCGAGCAGGACATCCTGCCCAAGGCCACCGCCCTCCAGTCCGCCTGGGAGGAGGCGGGCCGCGCCGGACGGCCGGAGATCTCCGTCCTGGCCGCCGCGCGCCCGTCGGCCGAGGACATGGCGGCCTGGGAGCGGGCGGGCGTCACCGAGATCATCTGGGGCCTCCCGGACAAGCCCGAGGACGAGGTCGTCGCCTTCCTCGGACGTCACGCCGGGCGCCTCGGCCTCTGACCCGGCGGACGAGTCAGCGCAGGAGCCGCCGGGCCCCCTCCCGCGCCCGGTCCGCGGGGATCGCGAAACCGATGCCGATCGAACCGCCGCCCCCGCCGCGCATCAGCGTCGCGATCGCCGTGTTCACGCCGATGACCTCGCCGCGCGCGTTGACGAGCGGCCCGCCCGAGTTGCCGGGGTTGATGGACGCGTCGGTCTGCACGGCGGTGCCCGCGCCGCGGCCCTCGCCCAGCCGCACCTGGCGGTTCAGCGCGCTGACGATGCCGCCGGTGACGGTGCCCTGCAGGCCCAGCGGGGAGCCGAGCGCGATGACCGGGTCGCCGACCCGCACGTCCGAGAAGCGGCCGAACGCCAGCGGCTCCGGGCCCCGCCCGGCGGGGATCGCGACCACGGCCAGGTCGAGGGCGCTGTCGGAGCCGACCACGCGCGCCGCGACCCGGCGCCGGTCGGCCAGCACCACGGTGACGCGGCCGCCGTCCTCGACGACGTGCGCGTTGGTCAGCACGTGCCCCTGCCGGTCGATCACGAACCCGGACCCGGTGCCGCTCGCGTTCCCCGCCTCCACCTCGATCGACACCACGCTCGCCTGCACCCGCGCCGCCACGTCGCTGAGGTCGCCGGACCCGGCGTTCACCGGCCCGGCGGTGGACTGCGCCGGGCCCGTGAGCGGGCCGCCGGCGGTCACCCGGCCGGCGACGGCCCCGGCCAGGCCGCCGGCCAGTAGCGCCGCGAGCACGGCCGCGACGACCGCCCGGCCGGGACCGCCCCTGCGGTCGCGGCGCGGCTCGTCGTAGCCGGGCGGCGCCCAGGGGTCGGCCGGCGCCGGCCGCCTGAACGGATCGTCATGCGGCCGCGTACGAGGGGGCGGAGGCGACAGGAAGCCGGTCCCGTGCGCATCGCCCAGACCGTACCGGACGTCGTCGCGGAGACCGTACTGGGCAGTGTCCCGCCCCATGCCGTACCGGGAATCCGCCTGCGGTGGATAGCTCATGAGGCTCCTCACGCTCTTCTCTCCCTAGTGAGTACTCCGCTGCCCTGCGTTTCGTTCAGGAAGGGAGCCGGGGAAGGCGTGCGAAGTCAGCTGACCCAGGTGAGCAGCGGCTCACCGTGGCGCGGGTCGCGCAACTGCGCCAAAGCCTGCTTCTCGAGCTGGCGGACCCGTTCGCGGGTGAGACCGATGCGGTCGGCGATGTCCTGGAGGGTGTGCGGGCGGCCGTCGCCGAGGCCGTACCGCAGGGTGAGGATCATCGCCTCCCGGGGCGGCAGCCGGTCGACCATCGACCGCACCTCCACGGCCAGCTGCTGGAACTCCACCAGGTCCGGCGCCGCGACGGCGCTGGTATCGGCGATCAGGTCGCCGACCCTGGTGTCCTCGTCCTCGCCGACCACCGTGTCCAGGCTGATGGCGTCGCGGCCCACCCGCCGCAGCGCGACGATCTTCTCGACGGACTCTCCGGCCTCGGCCGCGACCCGCTCGTCGGTCGCCTCCGTGCCCGCCAGCTCCAGCCCGCGTTCGATCCGGGCGAGCTTGGACAGATCCTCGACGACGTGCGCGGGCAGCCGCACGATACGGGCCTTCTCGGCGAGGCCGCGTCCGATGGCCTGCCGGATCCACCACATCGCGTAGGTGGAGAACTTGTAACCCCTGGCGTAGTCGAACTTCTCGACCGCGTGGATCAGCCCGATATTGCCCTCCTGGACGAGGTCGAGGAACGACAGCCCGCGATGGGGGAACTTGCGTGCGGCCGCCACGACCAGCCGCAGATTCGCCCGGATCATGTGATCCTTGGCCAGCGTCCCGTCCCGGGCGATCGCCTCCAGATCCGCACGCCCGGCTCGTGTCTCCTCGCCGTCCAGCAGGTGACGGGCGTACACCCCCGCCTCGATCCGCCGGGCCATCTCGACCTCCTCGTCGGCGGTCAGCAGCGGCGTCCGGCCGATCTGGTTGAGGTACTGGCCCACCAGGTCGGCCTCGTTCTCCGGCCCCCGGGGCTCGGAACGGTGCCTCTTCATGATCTCAGCCGCCTCATGGCCTCCCCCTACGGCCGATGCGTCCGGCAGGATCAACCCCATACCCAATGGGACCGGTGACAATCCCGGCCGCGGCGTCACGGCCGCCTCGGAAGCCGTCCGTTCGCCTGCCGGGACGCCGGTGGAGCTCACAGGTCGCGGCGGCGGAGGAAGAAGCCCGCGGCGGGCGACCCCGCCGCGCCGCCGGGCAGCCACGCCTGGAGTGCGTCCACCCAGTCCAGCAGCGGCGCGGCCGGCCCCCAAGGACGCTGAGCGAGCCCGCGGTGGGGCGGACGAGCCCGAGCAGCATGCGCAGCGTCGTGGTCTTCCCGGCGCCGTTCGGGCCGAGGAACCCGTAGACCTCGCCGGTCCGCACGTGCAGGTCCAGGCCGTCCACGGCGACGAGGGAGCCGTACCGCTTGGTCAGCCCGCTGGTGGTCAGCGCCGTCGTCATCGGGGTCCGCCTCCCTTGCGGGCGCCACGGATCCGGCCCCATGGCTTGGCCACGGCGAGCACGGTCGCGAGCGTCAGCGTCGTCAGCGACACCGCCGGCGGGAAGAACAGGCCCGAGACGTCCAGTGGCTCGGGCACGCCGGTGCCGAGGCTGCGGCCGTACTCGCCGACCTCGTCCATCCCCGGTCGCAGCGCCACCAGGATGAGGACGCACAGAGTGAGGTTGAGGGCGAGCTTGACGGCGACCCACCAGTAGCGCAGCAGCCCCCAGCGTGTGCCGAGCCCCAGGACGATCCCGGTGACCAGGCAGACCAGCCCCGAGGTCAGCATCGGCCAGACGACGAAGGTCGCCAGCGCCTCGTACGCCAGGCCGCGTACCGCGTCGGTCGTCCCGAACCGTCCCGTGAGGACCAGGACCGCCACCATGACGTCGATCCCGATCCAGGCGCCGGCGGAGACGATATGGACGATGAGCGTCGCCTTGCGCCACTTCTTGCCGAGCCGGAACAGGCCCTCCTGCCGCCGGGTCGCGGACGACGATCTGGTCGGTGCGGTGGTCATGATTCCCCCTGAGGTGAGAGGACGGTCATGGTCCGGGATCCGCACGAGCCCGGTCCGTTCACACGAAGACGATCCCGCTTCGCCGCCCGGATGCCGTCCGTTGCGCGTCGACACTTCGGGTACGCCACGTGGTGCACGCCGCCGCCCGCCCATACGGTGCGCGACGTAACGCCGGCCAGGTGGACAAGGGTGGCGGCGGTATCGGCCGGATGGCCGCCGCGCCACCGGGGCCGGGAGTACGCCCCCGGGCGTATGCCCGAGTACCTCCGGCAGCGGACGCCGCAGCCGGGAGGAACCCCGACCGTGTGGTCATGGAGCCGGAACGCCGGGTTCGGCGGGGGTACCTAGATGACTTAGGCAAAGCTAAGCTAAATTAGGCCTGCCTAATTTCTCGGCGAGGTGTTCCTCGCCCGACCGTCCTGGAGCCGAGCATGAAAGCCGTCCGTCATCTCCGAAGCTGCGCGGCCGCGGTGGCCGCTCTCGTGGCGCTCGTGAGCGTCCCCGGCTGTGCGGAGAAGGACGGCGGCGGATCGGACGCGATCCAGGTCACCGCCGGCGATACCGAGTGCGAGGTGTCGCGCACGGAGTTCCCTGCCGGGAACGTCCGGCTGCACGTGGAGAACAAGGGCTCCAAGGTCACCGAGGTCTACATCTACGCGCCCGGCGACCGGATCGTCACCGAGCGGGAGAACATCGGGCCGGGCACCACGGCCGACATCACCGCCGAGGTCAAGGCCGGGTCGTACGAGATCGCCTGCAAGCCCGGCATGAAGGGCGACGGCATCCGCCAGAAGGTGACGGCCACCGGCCAGGGCTCGGTCAAGCCGCAGGACCCGCGCCTGGACCACGCCGTCGCCGAGTACCGCAAGTACGCGCAGGCGCAGGCCGACGAGACCCTCCCCAAGGCGGAGAAGTTCGCCGCCGCCGTCAAGGCGGGCGACATCGAGGGCGCCAAGAAGACCTACGCGCTGTCCCGCATCGGCTGGGAGCGTACCGAGCCGGTCGCGGAGTCGTTCGGCGACATCGACCCCAAGGTCGACGTCCGCGAGGACGGCCTCGAACAGGGCCAGAAGTGGACCGGCTGGCACCGCCTGGAGAAGGCGCTGTGGCAGGACGGCGAGATCGGTGACGAGGAGAAGAATCTCGCCGACCAGCTCGTCACCGACCTGCGGGACTGGCAGAAGCGCGTCGGCACCGCCGAGATCACCGCCACCGGCATGGGCAACGGCGCCAAGGAGCTGCTGGACGAGGTCGCCACCGGCAAGGTCACCGGCGAGGAAGAGCGCTACAGCCACACCGACCTGGTCGACTTCCACGCCAACGTGGAGGGCGCCAAGAAGGCCTACGACCTGCTCAAGCCGGTGGTGACCGAAAAGGACCCGGCGCTCGCCAAGGAGCTGGACGAGCAGTTCGCGGCGCTGTTCGGGCTGCTCGACAAGTACCGCGATGAGGACCGTCCCGCCGGCTTCGTCGCCTACGACACCGTCGGCGACGACGACCGCAAGAAGCTGTCGGACGGGGTCAACGCCCTGGCCGAGCCGCTGTCGAAGCTGGCCGCCGCCGTCGCGAAGTGAGGGAGGCCCGATGAGCCCCGAGGACAAGGGCGAGTCGAAGACGTTCTCGCGCCGGGCCCTGCTCGGCTGGGGCGGGGCCGGCCTGGCCATCGGCGTGACCGCCTCCGGCGGTGCCGCCGCGGCCGCGATCGGCATCACCGGCGACGCTCCGGCCGGGGAGGCCGTCCCGTTCCACGGCTCGCACCAGGCGGGGATCGCCACACCCGTCCAGGACCGGATGCACTTCGCCGCGTTCGACGTCACCACCGACGACCGCGACGAGCTGATCGCCCTGCTCAGGAAGTGGACGCGGGCCGCGGAGCAGATGACGGCCGGGCGGGCGGCCGGCGACGGCGCGGTCGGCGGGCCGCCCGAGGCCCCGCCCGACGACACCGGCGAGGCGCTGGGGCTCAAACCGTCCCGGCTGACCCTCACCGTCGGCTTCGGGCCCACCCTGTTCACCAAGGACGGCAAGGACCGGTTCGGGATCGCCTCCCGCCGCCCGCCCGCGCTGATCGACCTGCCGGCGTTCGCCGGCGACAACCTCGACCCGGCGCGCAGCGGCGGCGACCTGTGCGTCCAGGCGTGCGCCGACGATCCGCAGGTCGCCGTGCACGCCGTGCGCAACCTGGCGCGCATCGGCTTCGGCGAGGTGACGGTGCGCTGGTCGCAGCTCGGGTTCGGCAAGACCTCGTCGACCACCCCCGAAGCGCAGACCCCGCGCAACCTGCTGGGCTTCAAGGACGGCACGCGCAACGTCTCCGGAACCGACACCGCCGCGCTGAACGACCACGTGTGGGTGTCGCCGGAGGACGGCCCGTCCTGGATGGCCGGGGGCTCCTACCTGGTCGCGCGCCGGATCGCGATGCGCATCGAGACCTGGGACCGCACCTCCCTCAGGGAGCAGGAGGACATCTTCGGCCGCACCAAGGGCGAGGGCGCGCCGATCGGCGGGAAGCGCGAACACGACGAGCCGAACCTGAACGCGATGCTGCCCGACGCGCACGTGCGGCTGGCGCACCCCGACGCCAACAACGGGGCGCGGCTCCTGCGCCGCGGCTACTCCTACACCGACGGCACCGACGGTCTGGGACGCCTCGACGCCGGGCTGTTCTTCCTGGCCTACCAGCGCGACATCCGCCGCGGGTTCCTGCCGGTGCAGACCAGGCTCGCGCGGATCGACGCCCTCAACGAGTACATCCAGCATGTCGGCTCGGCGGTCTTCGCGGTCCCGCCCGGGGTCCGGGACGCGGCCGGCTGGTGGGGCAAGGAGCTGTTCTCCTGATGTTCGCCAACTACCTGATCGGACTGCGGGAGGGCCTGGAGGCCAGCCTCATCGTGTGCATCCTGGTCGCGTACCTGGTCAAGACCGGGCGGCGGGACGCGCTGCGTCCCATCTGGGCGGGCGTGGCCATCGCGGTCGGCATCAGCCTCGCCTTCGGCGCGATCCTGCAGTACGGGACGACGACGCTGACGTTCGAGGCGCAGGAACTCCTCGGCGGCACCCTGTCGATCATCGCGGTGGGTCTGGTGACCTGGATGGTGTTCTGGATGCGGCGCACCGCCCGGCACCTGAAGGCCGAACTGCACGGCAAGCTGGACCAGGCGCTGGTGATGGGCACCGCCGCGCTGGTGATGACGGCGTTCCTGGCGGTGGGCCGGGAAGGGCTGGAGACCGCGCTGTTCATCTGGTCGGCGGTGCAGGCCACCGGCGACGGCGTGCGCCCTCTGGCCGGCGCGACCCTCGGGCTGGCCACGGCGGTGCTGCTGGGCTGGCTGTTCTACCGCGGCGCCCTGAAGATCAACCTGGCCCGGTTCTTCACGTGGACGGGCGCGATGCTGGTGGTCGTGGCCGCCGGGGTGCTCGCCTACGGGTTCCACGACCTCCAGGAGGCGCGTTTCCTGCCGGGCCTCGGCACCAAGGCGTTCGACGTCAGCGACGCGATCCCGCCGGGCAGCTGGTACGGCACGCTGCTCAAGGGCACGATCAACTTCCAGCCCGACCCCACGGTGCTGCAGGTGGTCGCGTGGACGCTGTACGTCGTCCCCGTCCTGACCCTGTTCCTGCTCCCGAGCAGGAAGAAACCCGCCCCCGCGCGGCCGGCGCCCGCCGCCGACGCGACCCCGACGAAGCCGTGAGGGACGCCTGAACCGGGCCGACGGAGTGGCGGATGACGCACCGGCGGACGACGTGCCGGTTCGCGATCACCGGCGCGATGCCGGGGACAGCAGGTGCGCGTTGAGCGAGGATCGGGGGCGTCCCCGCAGGGCGGCCACCAGTTCACGGACGCCGTCGAGCCCGGCGGCCCGACGGGCGTCGGCGGTCTGCCCCGCCAGGTGGGAGTAGACCGTGATGCCCGGGACGTCGCGCAGCGGGCTGCCGTCCGGCAGCGGCTCGGTGCCGGTGACGTCGAGGGCGGCGCCGGCGATCCGGCCGGTGCGCACCGCGGCGGCCAGTGCCGGCTCGTCGACGATGGCGCCGCGCGCGGTGTTGATCAGATGCGCCGTCGGTTTCATCCGCGCGAGCGCGGACGCGTCGATCAGGTGCCGGGTGGCCGGAGTGAGCGCCGTGTGCAGGGAGACGAAGTCGGCGCCGGCCAGCAGTTCGGGAAGAGCCACGAACTGTACGGAGGCGTCACGCCGCTCGCTCGCCGGCACACCGGTCGTGCAGAGAACCGACAGTCCGAAGGCCCGGGCGAGAGGCACCACGGCCCGGGCCGCCGCACCGTATCCCACGACCCCGAGCGTCTTGCCGCGCAGCTCATGACCGTCCTCGCGCGGCCAGCGGCCGGCCGCGACTCCGGCGGCGACGGGCACCAGCCGGCGGGCCTGGGCCAGCAGCAGGGCCATCGTGTACTCGGCCACGGCGTTGGCGTTGACCCCCGGCAGATTGCTGACCGAGACACCCGCGCGGGTCGCCGCCGCGACGTCGACGGAGTCGTGGCCGACGCCGGTGCGCACCACCGCGCGCAGGGCCGGAGCCTGCGCGAACACGTCGGCGGTCATCGGCTCATTGGCGATCAGCGCGCCCACGGCGCCGTCCAGGATCGCGATGAGCTCGTCGATGTCCCGGGTTCCCCGCAGCGGCCGGTGCCGGGTCGTGAATCCGGCGTCGTGGAGGTGGCCGTCGACCTCGTCGCCGGGGAGCAGGTAGTCGGTGGTGATGAGGACGATGGGCGACGTGCTCACAGAGGGGCCCTTCCCGTTTTGCCATAGCAAAGATAGCAACATACACCATCCTCCCTTGCCATTGCCTCTGTTATCATGCAACCCATGATGGCCAAGTCGACGACGGACCGGTCCGGTGCAAACGGCGAGACCCGAGCGGATCTCGCATATCAGAGCCTCAGGGAGGCGATCGGGTCCGGCACCCTGCAGCCCGGCCAGAAGGTGACCGAGCGGGGCCTGGCCGAACAGCTCGAGGTCAGCCCCACCCCCGTGCGCGAGGCGCTGCGCAGGCTTGAGCAGGACGGCCTCATCCAGCGCACGGGGCCCCGGACCGTCGTGGTCGCCGACATCGCCGAGCGCGCCATCGACGACCTCGCCGAGGTCGAGATCGGCCTGCGGGGCCTGGTGGCCCGGTTCGCGGCCCGGCACGCCACGCCCGAACAGCTCGACGCCCTCGACGCGATCCTCGACGACGCCGACGACCTCCTGATCGTCATCACCGCCCGGCACCGGAACGGCGAGGACACCGAACGGCACATCACCGCGCTCCTCGACCGGATGCGGGAGTTCAACGAGGCGGTGAACGCGTGTGCGGCCAACCCGGTGCTGATCCGGCTCCTCGAACAGTCCCGGGTCTTCTCCCAGCCCGAGCGCCGGGCCCTGCGCCTCGAGACGATCGCTGAGGACGACCGCTTCGGACTGGACCGCTACTCCATTCACCGCGCCCTGGTGCGCGCCCTCCGGGAGGGCGACTCGGCGACCGCGGAACGGCTCGTCATCGAGGACGCCCAGGGCGGCCTGGCGGCGCTGAGGGAACGCTCCCGCAGGAGGACGCGATGACGGCGCCCTCGTACCGGATCGCCGTCATCCCCGGCGACGGGATCGGCGCCGAGGTCGTCCCCGAAGGACTCCGGGCGCTGGAGGCGACCGCCGGATCGTTCGGTCTCGACCTGCGGTTCGACCACTTCGACTTCGCCTGCGCCGCCTACTGGCAGCGCCATGGGGCGATGCTGCCGCCCGACTGGCAGGAGATCCTCCGCTCCTACGACGCCCTCTTCTTCGGCGCCGTGGGCTGGCCGTCGATCGTCCCCGACCACATCTCGCTGTGGGGCAGTCTCCTTCAGTTCAGGCGCACGTTCGACCAGTACGTCAACCTGCGGCCGTGCCGGCTCATGCCGGGGGTCCGGAGCCCCCTCGCAGGCCGCGCGCCCGGCGACATCGACTTCCTCGTCGTCCGGGAGAACACCGAAGGCGAGTACTCCAGCGTCGGCGGCCGGATCTTCGAGGGCACCGAGCGTGAGACCGTCCTGCAGGAAACGGTGATGACCCGCGTGGGCGTCGACCGGGTGCTGCGGTACGCCTTCGAACTCGCCCGGCAGCGCCCGGCCGGGCACCTGACCTCGGCCACGAAGAGCAACGGCATCTCCATATCGATGCCCTACTGGGACGAACGCGTCGAGGAGATGGGGAAGCGGTTCCCAGGCGTCGCCCATGACAAGCGGCACATCGACGCGCTGGTGGCCGACTTCGTGCTGCACCCGGACCGGTTCGACGTCGTGGTGGCCAGCAACCTCTTCGGCGACATCCTCTCCGATCTGGGGCCGGCCTGCACCGGCACGATCGGGATCGCCCCGAGCGCGAACATCAACCCGGACCGGACCCATCCGAGCCTCTTCGAACCTGTCCACGGCTCCGCACCGGACATCGCCGGCCGCGGCATCGCCAACCCGATCGGGCAGATCTGGTGCGCCTCGATGATGCTCGACCACCTCGGGCACCCGGACGCCGGCGCCCATCTGCTGGGAGCGATCGAGGACGTCCTCAAGGCAGGCCCCGATGAGGCGCCACTGACTCCGGACCTCCAGGGCCGGGGCACCACCGTGGAACTGGGGCGGGCGATCGCCGAGCGGGTCGTGGAACGCGGGCGGTCCGCGCGCACCCCCGGCGCAGCGAACTGATCACGGCGCACACCCGGCGCCCCGCCACCGCATGCGGGTGGCCCGTCCGAGCATCGAACCCGTCCAGCGCGAGGGCCTCGCCATCGCGCCCGGACGGGTGTCCAACTATCCATAGCACAACATCATCTGCACTCTTTAGCTCTTTTGCTATTGCATCCACCGTGTGGTGTAGCCCATACTCCTGGAAGCAACCTGGCCTGCGCACCAGCGCAGCCTGACCCGCTGGTAAGGAGCACATGATGGGAGCCTTCACAGTACGTGCGGCCATGGTCGCGGTCGTCTGCGCCGCCGCCCTCGCAGGCTGCGGATCATCGGCGGACGTCGAGGGGGCCGGCGAGCCGACGGTGAAGTTCGACCCCGGAGAGGCCGCGCCCCCCACTCCCCTCAGCGACGAGATCATCAAGGCCGCGAAGGACGAAGGCGCCCTGCTGATCTACACCAACGGGGACGAGGAGAGCATGAAGCCGCTCGTCGACGGGTTCGAGACCGCGTTCCCCGGAATCAAGGTCAGCGTGATCAGCCTCGGCAGCGCGGAGGTCGTGCAGAGGTATCGCACCGAACGCGCGACCGGCACGCCGTCCGCGGGCGTCCTCATCTCCACCGACGGCGTCGCCATGCGGGCCCTCACGGAGGACGGCAAGATCCTCGACTACGAGGACCCCAACCTCGTGCACCTCCGCGACGATGCCGAGCTGGCCCCGGGAGTCGTCGCGTTGTCGATGGACCCCATGATCGCCATGTTCAACAAGGCCCTCCTGCCCGTCGAGAAGCAGCCCAAGAGCCTGGCGGAGTTCGCCGAGATGGCACCGTCCATGAAGGGGAAGATCGGGACGACCGATATCAGCAACCCCGTCCAGCTGGCGGCGACGTCCGGCTACATCGACGCCACCGGCGACAAAGGCTGGGAGACCCTCGGGAAGCTGGGCTCGAACGCCGGCGTCGAGTCCGGCAACGCCGCCGTGACGCAGAAACTCCTGAAGGGCGCCTACACGGCGGGCTTCTTCCTGTCCGGGACCCTGCGACCGCACATCACCGGCGACGTCGCGAAGGTTCTCAACTACACCTACTTCTCCGATGTCGCGATGGTGATCCCGCGTGGCATGGGAATCACGGCGGACGCCCCGGCGCCGAATGCGGCGAAGTTGTTCGTCAACTACGCCCTGTCGGTCAAGGGCCAGGAAGCCGGGTGCGCCGGCGGCTTCACGCCCTACCGCAGCGGTGTGAAGTGCGAGTACGCGCTTTCCGCGGTCCGCGCGGATGAGGAGAGCCTGAAGGTCGCCGGCTGGGCCTCGGACTTCTCCGGCAAGAAGAAGGCGACCGTGTCGCGCTGGAACGCGGCGTTCGGCCGATAGACCAGGCGAGAAGAGCGCCGGTGCCGGCGGCCGCACACACACCGACCACGTCTCGCGGTGCGCCGGCGGGTTGCCCGCCCGAAATCAGGAGTCAATGAGAATGTTGGAGAAGACCCGCGGCGAGCGGTATCTCGGGATACTTCGCACGCGGAGAAGGCAGAGACTGGGGGAGACGGCCAGTCACTACGTGTTGTGGGCTCTCCTGCTCATCGTGACGGTGGGGTCGCTCGTCCCGGTCGCCGTCGCCTCGCTGTGGTCGACTCCCCTGTACGAGTCCGGTGGCCACTTCACCCTCCAGAACTATCGTGACCTGCTGTCCGACTCTTCCTGGTGGACCGCGGTGGGCAACAGCCTGCTGTTCGCGTCGCTCACGACCGCCGGATCCCTGGTGATCGGCGTCTTCTTCGCGCTGCTGTTCACACGGACGAACCTGCCGGGCCGGCGGACCCTCGCCGGGATGTTCGTCCTTCCCGTCCTGCTTCCCGGAATCGTCCTGGTCCTCGGGTGGACCCTGATGTGGGCCCCGTCGGGCTTCGCCGCGTCATGGCTGGAAGAGAACACGTTCCTCGGGATGCCACTGGACCTCCACAGCGTGCCTGGAATGGCGCTCGTCGGCGTGAGCGTCGCCGCACCCGTCGTGTTCCTGTTGTCCCGGGGCACCCTTCTGTCGATCGATCCGTCGCTGGAGGACGCGGCGAGGAGTTCGGGCGCGTCGCCGGTCTTCGCCCTGGTATCGGTCAGCGTTCCGCTGCTGCGGCCGGCCGTCATCAATTCGGCGATCCTGATCTTCGCGCTGCTGATGGAGGTGCTCGGCCTGCCGCTCGTGCTGGGCTTCTCGAAGAACATCGACACGGTCTCCACGTACCTCTACAACAACTGGACGAACGAGGCGCCGCCGCGGACCGGACTCGTGTCGTCGGGGGCCATGATGCTTCTGCTCATGGTCACGGTGCTGCTGATCCTGCGGAACCGCGTGGTCGGCAACGTGAGCCGGTACCACACCGTGGGCGGAAAGCCCGCCGGTGACCGGGTGGTGCAGCTCGGGCCGGTCCGGTGGGCCCTGAGCGCCGTCGTCGCGCTGGTCCTGGTCGTCTTCGTGCTCGTCCCGCTGGCGGGCGTCGTTCTCGCCGCGTTCACCACCGTGCTGACCCCGTTCATCAGCCCGTGGAGCGTCCTGACGCTGGACAACTTCTCCTCGATCCTGGACAACCCGCTCTATACCAAGTCGATCGTCAACAGCCTGCTGATCGCCGGCGTGGGCGGCGCTCTGACGACCGCGGCGATCGCGATGCTCTCGGTCGTCGCCCATCGATCGCGGTTCCGGTTCCGGGGCTCCCTGCAGCAGAGCATGCTCTGGCCCCGGATGATCCCGGGCCTGATCACGGGCATGGCCTTCTTCTGGTCGTTCGTGATGCTCGATCCGTCGGGGGCCGTGCGCGGATCGCTCTGGGGAATGGGACTGGCGTTCGCGGTGCGGAACCTCGCGCTGGGCTACAGCGCCTTCTACCCGGCCCTCGCGAGCATCGGGGAGTCGCTCGACAACGCCGCCCGGACCTCCGGAGCCACCTGGTGGCAGGCGATGCGGACGGTCGTCCTCAGGTTGGTCACGCCGGCGATGGCCGCCTCGTTCATCCTCCTTTTCGTGGCCATGATGAACGACGCGGAACCCGCGGTCTTCCTCGTCACGGAGAACACGCCCGTCCTCGGGCTCACCATGCTGCAGCTCGCGGCAACGTCCATCGGCGGCTCGGTCGCCGCACTGGGAGTCATTCAAATGATCATCACCCTTGCCGTGCTCGGCATCGGCCGAGGCCTGTTCGGGGTGCGTCCGCGTGCCTGACCTGAACATCACGGGGCTGACGAAGAAGTTCGGCGACAACGTCGTGCTGCGCGACCTGTCGCTCACGGTGCGGGACGGCGAGGTGCTCGCCCTGCTCGGTCCCAGCGGATGCGGCAAGTCCACGACGCTGTGGTCGGTCGCGGGTCTGCACCGGCCCGACGGCGGGCGGATCGCCTTCGGCGACCGGGTCGTGTACGAGGACGACAAGATCGATGTGGCGCCGGAGCGCCGCAACTGCGGGGTGGTGTTCCAGTCCTACGCGATCTGGCCGCACATGTCGGTGTTCGACAACGTCGCGTATCCGCTGAAGCGCCGGAAGGTCAAGGGCGACAGGCGCCGGGCGCGAGTGCGGGAGGTGCTCGACCTGGTCGAACTCGGCGATCACGCCGACCGTTACCCCCACCAGCTCTCGGGTGGCCAGCAGCAGCGTGTGGCGCTCGCCCGGGCGCTCGCCCACCCGCCCGACATGCTTCTCCTGGACGAGCCGTTCTCCAACCTCGACGCCAAGCTGCGCGAGCGGTCACGTGAATGGCTCAAGGCGCTCCAGCAGCAGGTCGGCATCACCACCGTGTTCGTCACCCACGATCAGGACGAGGCGCTTTCCATCAGTGACCGGGTCGCGGTGATGGACAAGGGCGTCATCCGGCAGACCGGGACTCCGACCGAGGTGTACCAGAACCCCGCCGACCTGTTCGTCGCCGACTTCGTCGGGACGGCCAACGTCCTGCCGGCAGAGATAGTCGAGGTGGACGGAGCCCGAGCCGTCGTGAGGCTGCCCGGAGCCCCCGGAGTCCTCTCGGTCCCGCACGACGGTTCCGACGTCGGAAAGGCTTTCCTTTCCATTCGCCCCGAGGCGATCCAGATCGTTCGGGATGTCTCCAAGGGAACCCCGGAAAGCGCCATCGCGGCAAAGGTCGAGTCCGTGTCCTATCTGGGCGACCACTACCGGTACGTCGTCCTCATCGGAGACGAGCGGGTCGTGGTGACGACGACACGCCCGGCCGACGACTCCGAACTGACCATTCGGTTGCCGTCCGAAGATCTTCGGCTCTTCTACCCCGTATCCACCATCGACCGAGTTCTGTAGGGGAGACGTACGTGAACAAGTCAGCCGGAACCATTGAGCGAGTCGGTGTCCTGACACCGCTCGGCATGCTCGGCGCGGGCTTCGACCCGGCCACCGTCGAGCGGGGTCTGTCCCTTGGGGCGGACGTCATCACGGTGGACGGCGGCTCGACCGACTCAGGCCCCTTCTACCTGGGCGCCGGACGAGCGAAGACCGCCGCGGCGGCGGTCTCCAGGGATCTGCGCATCCTGCTGACGGCCTGCGCGACGGCGGGAATCCCGCTCGTCATCGGCTCATGCGGCACGTCCGGCACCGATTCGGGCGTCGACTGGGTCGGCGGAATGGTGGACGCGATCATGCGCGAAGAAGGGCTGGACCTGAAGGTCGCCCGCATCTACAGCGAGCAGAAGGCCGGCTTCCTCAAAAAGCAACTGGCCGCGGGGAAGATCCACCCCCTGGCGCCCATGGGGGAGCTTGACGCGTCAACGCTCGACGAATGCGCGCACATCGTCGGGATGATGGGCCACGAGCCGTTCGTCGAAGCGCTGCGAGCCGGCGCCGACGTCGTCCTCGCGGGGCGGGCGACGGACACCGCGGTGGCGGCCGCCGTTCCCCTGATGCTGGGCATGCCGGCCGGACCCACCTGGCATGCCGCGAAGATCGTGGAGTGCGGGGGGCAGTGCACCACCGATCCGAAGTCCGGCGGGGTGTTCGCCACGATCGACCGGAACGGGTTCGAGATCGAGCCGCTCGACCCGGACACCTCGTGCACGCCGATCTCGGTCGCGGCCCACATGCTCTACGAGACGGTCGACCCGTTCGTCATGAGGGAGCCCGCCGGCACGATCGACGTCACCGATGCCACCTACACGGCGCTCGACTCGCGTCGCGTGAGGGTCGGCGGTTCGCGATTCATCGACGCGGACCAGCACACCATCAAGCTCGAAGGCGCCAAGGTCGTGGGCTACGAGACGATGTCCTTCGCCGCGATCCGCGACCCGCACATCATCGGTCGTATCGACGAGTGGGTCGCCTTCATGAACAAGATCCTCACCGAACGGGTCGCGCACACACTCGGACTCGAACCGTCGGAGTACGAGTACGACCTTCGCCTGTACGGACACAGCGCGATCCTGGACGACATCGAGCCGGCCGACGTTCCCTGCCGCGAGATCGGAGTCATGTTGCTGGTGCGCGCCGGGGAGCAGGCGACGGCGACGTCGATCGCGAAATTCGCCAATCCGCTTCTTCTGCATCTGCCGCTGCCGGACATGAAGTACCTTCCGAGCTTCTCGTTCGCCACGTCGCCGGCGGAGGTCGAGCGTGGTCCCGTGTACGAGTTCGCGCTGAACCACGTCGTCGACGTCGATTCGCCGACGGGAATGTTCCGCGTCACGCAACTGGAGGCATCGAGTGCCTGATTCAACGCAGCCGAAACTCGGGGACTTCGCGATCGAGATCCGTTCGAAGAACGCGGGCCCCTTCTGGATCACCTTTGAGACGTTCATGAAGGATGAGCTCTGCTATCGCATCGCCTCTGACCGGAGCTTCCTGAACGAGGACGTGATCGGTGAGATGTACAACGTGGACCCCGCGACCGTTCAGATATTCCGGATCCCGTCGCTCAACGTCGTGAAGATCTCGTTCCCGCGGCCGGTTCCCCAGGCCGGCCTGCGCGACCGCGACGTTCACGCCGGGCAGCACCACGTCCCGCTGGCGATGCTCAGGGTTCCGGACCGGCTCCTGCCGGAGAGCGCCTAGGGCCGCGGCGGAACCGACGCGTCGAGCCGGGACCGCCCAGGCTGATCAGAGCGGACGTCGGCTCTGGTCAGCGCCGGTTCCGCCGGTCAGGCCCGTGTCGTGCCGGGCCCGGCGGGGATGAGCGGCCTGATGAGCCGCACCGCCTGCCGGGCCAGCTCATCGACGGCCGGCGCGACGTCCAGTGCGGCGCCGTGCTCGTCCGGCTGGAGGGCCTCCAGGGTCTCGAACTGGGAGCGGAGCAACGCGGGCGGCATGAAGTGGTCGCGGTTTCGCATCCGCTGGTGTAACAGGTCCTCGGCACCGTGCAGGTGGAGGAAGAAGGTGTCCGGCACGGGGTGTCGGAGCACGTCGCGGTAGGACCGCTTGAGGGCCGAGCAGGCGAGGACCGTGGACGTCCCGGTGGCCTGCCGATCGGCCGTCCACCGGGCGAGTGCCTCAAGCCACGGCCACCGGTCGTCGTCGGTCAGCGGGTCGCCGCCGGACATCTTCGCGATGTTCGCGGGCGGATGGAAGTCGTCGGCCTCGGCCATCCGCAGCCCGAACTCGTCCCGGAGGTGCCGTGCGATCGTGCTCTTGCCGCAGCCGGCCACTCCCATCACCACGACGTGGAAGCCTGCGATCAAGGGATTGCTCCGTCCGCGGGTACGCTGGCGGCCATGTCGACTCTGCACGAGGAGGTCCTCGCCAAGCTCGGGCCATTGATCATCTCGGGGTCCCTCGTGCCGGGTTCGAAGGTCAACTTGGAGTGGGTGCAGCAGGAGTTCGGCGTGTCCCGGACGGTCGCCCGGGAGGCGGTTCAGGTGCTCGCGTCGATGCGGCTGGTCACCAGTCGCCGGCGGACCGGCGTCACCGTGCTGCCGAAGGACGAGTGGGACTCCTACGACCGTGCCGTGATCAGGTGGCGGCTCGACGGGCCGGAGCGGGGCACGCAGTTGCACCAGCTCTCGCAGCTGCGTACCGCGATCGAACCGCCCGCCGCCGCGCTGGCCGCCCGGTACGCGGACGGCCGCCAGCGGGACCGGATCGTCGAGCTCGGCGCGGCGATGGAGTCGGCGGGCGCGGCCGGCGACCTGACCACGTTCCTCGAACACGACATCGCCTACCACCGGTTGCTGCTCGAAGCTTCGGGAAACGTGATGTTCGCCGGCCTCGCCTACGTCGTGGAGGAGGTACTGCGCGGGCGCACGCTCCACCACCTGATGCCGCCGCAGCCCAAGCCCGAGGCGCGCCGGCTCCATCTCGTGGTCGCGGAGGCCGTCGCCGGCCGCGAGTCCGAGGTCGCCAGGGCCGCGATGACGGCGATCTGCGTCGAGGTCGCCGACGAGATGGGCCAGGTGGCCGGGGACGGTGCCCCGGCCTCCTGACCCGGCCGGACTCAGGTGACCAGCCACAGAAGGTAGGCGATCACGAACACCGACAGCCCGAGCGTCGTCTCCATGACGGTCCAGGTCTTCAGCGTGGTCTTCTCGTCCATCCCGAACAACCGGCTCACCAGCCAGAAGCCGGAGTCGTTCACGTGCGAGAGCACGGTGGCGCCCGCCGCGATGGCGACCACGAGGAGAGCCAGCTTGAAGTCGCTCAGGCCCGCGTCGCCGACCGCCCCCGCGATCAGCCCGCCGGTCGTGGTGAGCGCGACGGTGGCGGAGCCCTGCGCGACCCGCAGCAGGGTCGCGATGATGAACGCTTGCAGGATCAGGGAGATGCCGAGATCGGACAGGCTCCCGCTCAGCGCGTCGCCGATGCCGCTGAGCTCCAGCACCCCGCCGAACATGCCGCCCGCGCCGGTGATCAGGATGATGGCGCACACCGGCCCGAGGGCCTGATCGACGATCCTGCTGACGGTGGCCATCGACGCGTTGGGCCGGCCGAGCACCAGGATCGCGACGATGACCGTGATCATCAGGGCGACCGGTGTGATGCCGATCAGGCTCAGGAAGCCGACCCAGTCCTGCCCCTCTTCGAGCACGCCGCTCTCGACCAGCGTCGAGAGCACCGTGTTGAAGGAGATCAGCACCAGCGGGATGAGCAGCAGCATGAGGACCGTGCCGAAGGACGGCGCGCGCCAGTCGGGCTCCTCCGCGTCCTTGCCGTCCTGCACCTCGCCGAAGATCACGTCCGACACGGACACGTCGAACCTGGCGGCGAGGAAGCGGGAGACCAGCATGACGCCGACATACCACGCCACCACCGCGATCGGGATGCCGACGAGCAGCGTGAGCCCGACGTTGGCGCCGATCAGGTTCGCCGCGGCGACGGGCCCGGGGTGCGGCGGGACGACCGCGTGCATCGCGGCGAACGCGCCCGCCGCGGGCAGCGCGTAGTAGAGGACCGACCCGCCGAAGCGCCGCGCCACGGTGAGGATGATCGGGACGAAGACGACGAGCCCGGCATCGAAGAAGATCGGGAACCCGAACAGCAGGGACGCGATGCCCAGCGCCAAGGGGGCCCGTTTCTCACCGAACCGGCCGATGAGGGTGTCCGCCAGCGTCTGCGCGCCGCCGGTCACCTCCAGCAGTCGGCCGAGCATGACGCCGAACGCGACCAGCAGGGCCACCGAGCCGATGGTGTCGGCGAACCCGAACATCAGCACGTCGGGGATGTCACCGGGCTCGAATCCGACGGCGATGGCCGTCAGCACGCTCACCAGGACGAGGGATATGAAGGCGTGCAGCTTCACCTTCATGATCAGGAACAGCAGTACCGCCACAGCGCCGGCCGCTATCAGCAGCAGCGTGACGGTCCCGAATTGGGGTTCGATCGCTTCCACGGGCGACTCCGATACGTTCCGGCCCGGCCGGTCTCGGGCGAGTACGCACACCTTGCCGCAAAGGTAGTACCTTTACAAGACCCGTCGCGGAAGACTCTTCGCAGGCCGTGGCGGGGTCGACGATCGCCGACCCCGCGACGGCCGGCATCACGTGGGCGAACGGCGGCCATTACGAGTCCTGATAGACCTCCAGCTCGACGATGCGGGAGTAGTCGCCGCTGTTGGACGCGAGCGCGACGACGCGTACCGACGTGGCGGAGACGACCGGATCGGGCGAGATCTCCAGCCGGCCCGTGGCGTTGCCGCGGACGCTCGACACCGTCGTCCACTCGCCGCCGCCGAGCACCTGCACGTCGAAGTCCCGCAGGCCGTAGCGAGCGGCGGGATAGCGCGCGGAGTCCAGGGTGTACAGGACGATCCGGTCGATCGGCTGCGGGGCGCCGAACTCGACCGTGTAGGTGTCCGGGAACACCGTGCGCGTGCCGTCGTTCCAGCCGGTGCGCGTGGACCAGGCCTCGGAGTCGGTGTTGCCGTCCACAGCGCCGCACACGTGGAAGTTGCCGTGCGTGGACGAGGCGTTGACGGGACCGCCGAGGGCGAGGTTGGCGCCCGGCCCGGACGGCTTCGGCGTGACCGTGACGGAAGCGTCCTGCCGAGGCCCGTGCGGACCCAGCCGCAGCGACACGTCGTGGGTCCCTCCGGCGGAGCCGAGCGGCGCGGAGACCTGTACCCGGACGACGACGTCGCCGTCAGGCGGCACGTAGGTCGATATGACGTCATGCGAGGTGACGAGGGGACGCTCCGGCGTGATGAACACGTCGGCGTAGGCGCCCTCGGGGCCGGAGTTGGTGAGGGCGACCACCAGCGGCTCGCCTCCGCACGGGGCGGCGAGCACGTCCAGCGGCCCGGACTGCAGCGTCATCGTGACCGACCCGCGCCCCTGTTCGGCGGCGGAGGCCGCGCCGGCGTGCAGGACGACGCCGGCGACCGCCGTGAGCGACACGGCCGGCAGGGCGATGATCTTGCGAACGCTCACTTGCGGTTCCCCTTCAGCGGCTCGGGAGGATCGACCTCGGAGGCGGGCAGGTAGCTCGTGCCGCGTGCCGCGCTCTGCGAGTCGGCCTGCAGGCCGGGCCTGCCGTCCTCGACGGAGAAGCTCGCGCGGGTGAACACGGGCGCGCCGCGCTCCCGGACGTACGGCACGACACGGTAGGACGCGTTCCATGTGCCGGGCGTGACGTTGAACGTCATGTATCCGCGCTGCCCGTTGTAGAAGCGGATGTGGTCGTTGGCCGCGAGGAACTGCGAGCCGTACTCGTCCATGTCCGCCCCGTCCATGCCGGACGAGATGGACGAACCGAGGAACTCCGTCGCGATCGTGGGGGACGCGGGGTCGTCGAAGTCCTGCTTGACGTTCGCGGCCATGCTGCGGTGGAAGTCGCCCGACAGCACGATCGGGTTGCTCACGTTCCGCTCGACGATCCCGTTCAGCAGCCGGTCCCGGGACGGCTTGTACCCGTCCCACAGGTCCATCCCGAACGCCTGCCCGGGATCGGTGTTGAAGTCGACCTGCGACACCATGATCTGCTGCGCCAGAACGTTCCACGTCGCCTGCGAGCGTCCGAGGCCGTCCAGCAGCCACGCCTCCTGGGCGTCGCCGAGCATCGTCCGGGACGGGTCCAGCCGCTGGGCGCAGTCGGTCTCCAGGCCGTCGCCGCACGCCTGGCCACTGCGGTACTGGCGGGTGTCCAGGACGCTGAACTCCAGCAGCCGGCCGAAGGTGAACCGGCGGTACAGCGACATGTTCTGGCCGGCCGGCTCCAGCGCCCGCAGCGGCATGTGCTCCCAGTACGCCCGGTAGGCGTTGGCGCGGCGGACCAGGAAGTCCTCCGGCGGCGCCGACGGGTGGGCGAGGTCGGCGTAGTTGCCGACGACCTCGTGGTCGTCCCACGTGACGAGCCACGGTGCCATGGCGTGCGCGGCCTGCAGCTCCGGGTCGAGCTTGTAGAGCGCATACCGGTCGCGATACTCCGACAGGTGCACGGTGGGGGTGTGGAACTTGTCCGGCACCGGTGTGTCCGGTCTGCCGCCGTTGGTCTGCCCGCCGTATTCGTACAGGTAGTCGCCGAGATGAACGACCAGGTCGAGGTCCTCCTCGGCCAGGTGGCCGTACGCGGTGTAGTAGCCGTCGAACCATGCCTGGCACGACACCATCCCGAAGGTGAACGCGTTCGCCGTCGCCCCGGGGGCGGGGGCGGTCTTGGTCCGGCCCGCCGGTGAGATCTCGTTGCCCGCCTGGAACCGGTAGAAGTACTCCCGTCCGGGCTGCAGGCCGCGCACGTCGACGTGCACCGAGTGCGCGTACTCCGGCCTCGCGGTCGCCGTCCCTTCCCGGACGATCCGGCGGAACCGCGTGTCCTCGGCGACCTGCCAGCGGACGGGGACGCGATGCGGCTCCATGCCGCCGAGCGATGCCAGCGGTTCCGGTGCCAGCCGCGTCCACAGGACGACCGAGTCGGGCAGCGGGGGGCGCGGAACCGGCACGGGCCGTGAGCGGTCCGGCGACGCGGCGCGCGCGGGACGTCCCATCGACCGCAGGGCACGCAGAGCAGAGGGACAAGCGCGACGGGTGTAGGCGGAGCAGCGTGCTCCGGTTTCGCGTCCTACCGGGTCGAAACGACGAAGCCCAGGTCGGCTTGTGTGTGCCTGACCTGGGCTGGTGTGGTGGGCGATACTGGGATTGAACCAGTGGCCTCTACCGTGTCAAGGTAGCGCTCTCCCACTGAGCTAATCGCCCTTGTGTGCTGCGAGGTGGAGACGGGATTTGAACCCGTGTACACGGCTTTGCAGGCCGTTGCCTCGCCTCTCGGCCACTCCACCAGAGCGAGGCCTGACCGGGGGCCTCAGAGCGGACGACGGGATTCGAACCCGCGACCCTCACCTTGGCAAGGTGATGCTCTACCAACTGAGCCACGTCCGCGTGCCGACCGGAGGTCGCCCTCCGGGCTTGCACGGACAACTCTAGCGGAATCCAGGGGTGCTTGCGTACAGGGCGGGTGTGGTCTCGCTGACTTCGTCGTGCAGGGAGTTCCAGAAGGCGAGTTCGCTGTCCTCTTCGAGGTGGGCGATGCGGCCCCAGAACTCGCGGTCCTCCGCCTCGTGGGCGGCGGCGAGGGAGAGGACGGGCATGACGGCGGTGCCGGCGTCCGCGGACTCGAGGTCGGCGGGGGTGAGGTCGGCGGGCAGGGCGACGGGGGTGGAGGGACGGTGGTGCTTGCCGCGCTTGCGGACGCGGATGGGCGGTGTGGTGGGGGTCTTGGCGGCGGCGGCACGCCCGGCGGCGAGGGCGACGCTGCCGCACAGCACGAAGGCGAGGATGCCGCCGAGGACGACCTCCTGGGTGGGGAGCTGCTCGGGGGCGGCGTGCTCCTGCTCGTGGGTGTTGGTCGAGGTGGTGCGGGTGCCGACCTTGTCGACGGTGGGGGCAGCGGCGGCGTGTTTCGGGGTGTACTTGGCCTCGACCTTGACCTTGGAGGGGTAGCCGAAGCCCACGACGGTGCCCATGTCGCGGGTCTTGCGCATGAGCTTGTAGCCGTCGGCGTTGCCCTCGATGGTGTGGAGGGTGTGCCCGTCGACCTTCTCGACGATGCCGACGTGGTCGATCCGGTCGATGTCCTTGGAGCCGTTCCAGTCGTAGAAGACGATGGCGCCCGGTTCGGGCTCGCTGCCCCAGGCGTCGTGCTTCTCGAACCACTTGGCGTGGTCGACGGTGGCGGCGAACTGCCCGACCTGCTCGGTGACGTCGGCCTTGTCGGCGGCCCAGGCGAGGAACATGTCGCACCAGGGGGCCGTCGTGAAGTAGTCGTCGTGGTCGCCGTCGACGTTCTCGGTCCACCAGTTGCCGAACTTGGTGTAGCCGTCGCCCTTCTCGGTGTATCCGAGTTCGTTCTCGGCGATGTCGAGCAGCTTCTTGCCGATCGGGTCCATTGCGCTCCCTGCCGCCTCGCTCGTCCGGGCAGGGTGGTGCCCGACCGGGGGGGACGGACCATGCCGTGCCGCACGGGCACGTTCCAAGGTCACGTTCTGATCTCGACGGAATGTAGCCGAGGTAAACCCTGGGCGGCAACCTGTTCCGTGAAACCGGTCAAATCGGGCTACTCAGAAGTAGCCCCTGGGCAGGACGGTCACGGGGCACGATGCGGCGCGCAGAACCTTGAGAGCGACCTCGCCCAGGAACACGCGGTGGGCGGCGGCGTCCTCGCTGGACGCGAGGACGAGGATCTCGTCCTCGGGCCAGTCGACGTCGTCCAGGGCGTCGGCGACGTCGTCGCCCTCGGCGAGTTCCGCGGAGACGTCCTCGGGGGGCAGGTCGGCGGAGTCCACGGCGAGGCGGATGGCGAGGGCCAGGTCGTCGCGGAGCCGTTCGGCGCCGTCGTCTCCGCCGACGTCGCCGACGGCGAGCGTGACCAGGCGCAGGGGGACGTCCAGGCGCTCGGCGGCCTGCGCCGTGCGGATGACCGCGTCGTCGCACTGCGGCCGCCGGACGTACATGACCGTGATGCGGCCGAGGTCCTCGGGCGGTGTGTAGCCGGCCGGGGTGAGCATCACGGCCTCGGTCGCCGAGTGCAGCAGGTGGTCGGCGGCGGCGCCGACGCCGATGCGTCCGCGCGCGCCGCCCTCGGGGGAGCCGACGACGATCAGGTCGGCGCCGATCCGGCTGGCGAGGACGGTGAGCCCGCGGGCGACGCTGCGCCCCTCCTGGGTGAGGAGGTCGGCGGGCTGGCCGTCCAGCAGGTCGGGAACCTGGTCCAGCAGCGCGCGGGCCTCGCCTGCGGCCGCCGGGAGGTCCGGGGGATGGACCGTCGCCACGCTCAGCCGCCCGCCGGTCAGTGCGACGATCGCGGACGCCAGGTCGACCGCCTCCCTGCCGCCGCCGTCGTTGACGTATCCCGCCAGGACGTGATCCCCGATCATGTGATCCGCGCTCCGATCATGGGACCAGCATTCCCCCGAGGCGGCCGATCAGACCAAGGGGCTTCAGGGTACCCGGCTCGGCCGTCCGGGACCTGCGGGACGGCCAGGAATATGATCTCCGCCTGCGGCGTTCGATAAGGTGATTGAAAGTTCTACTATTTTTGGAGCCCGGCATGCAGTTCGGAATCTTCACCGTCGGTGACGTGACCCCGGACCCCACCACCGGACGCGTCCCGTCCGAGGCCGAGCGGATCCAGGCGATGGTCGCCATCGCGGCGAAGGCCGAAGAGGCCGGGCTCGACGTCTTCGCCACCGGCGAGCACCACAATCCGCCGTTCGTCCCGTCGTCCCCGACGACGATGCTCGGCTACATCGCGGCCCGCACCGAGCGGCTGATCCTGTCCACCGCGACGACGCTGATCACCACCAACGACCCGGTGAAGATCGCCGAGGACTTCGCGATGCTCCAGCACCTGGCCGGCGGCCGGGTGGACCTGATGATGGGACGCGGCAACATGGCGCCCGTCTACCCGTGGTTCGGCAAGGACATCCGCGACGGCATCCCGCTCGCCATCGAGAACTACCACCTCCTGCACCGGCTCTGGCGCGAGGACGTCGTCGACTGGGAGGGCAGGTTCCGCACTCCGCTGCAGTCGTTCACCTCGACGCCGCGCCCGCTGGACGGCGTCCCGCCGTTCGTGTGGCACGGCTCCATCCGCAGCCCCGAGATCGCCGAGCAGGCCGCCTACTACGGCGACGGCTTCTTCGCCAATCACATCTTCTGGCCCAAGGAGCACTTCCAGCGGCTGATCGGCCTCTACCGGCAGCGCTACGAGCACTACGGTCACGGCTCCGCCGACCAGGCGATCGTCGGCCTCGGCGGGCAGGTCTTCATGCGGAAGAACTCCCAGGACGCCGTCCGCGAGTTCCGTCCCTACTTCGACAACGCCCCGGTGTACGGGCACGGCCCCTCGCTGGAGGAGTTCACCGCCGAGACGCCCCTCACCGTCGGCAGCCCGCAGCAGGTCATCGACAAGACCCTGACGTTCCGCGACAACTTCGGCGACTACCAGCGCCAGCTGTTCCTGATGGACCACGCCGGGCTGCCGCTGAAGACCGTCCTGGAGCAGATCGACATGCTGGGGGAGGAGGTCGTCCCGATCCTGCGCAGGGAGTTCGAGGCGCTGCGCCCGGCGCACGTCCCCGCGACGGCCCCCACCCACGCGTCCCGCGCCGAGGCGCGGCGGAACGCCGAGGAGGTTCGATGAGCACGCTCGCCGTGGTCTCCGCCGGGCTCGGGCAGCCGTCGTCCACCCGGCTCCTCGCCGACCGGCTCGCCAGGGCGGCCGCCGCCGCCCTGCGCCCGGACGCCTCCGGGCGCGACGCCGCCATCGAGGTGATCGAGCTGCGCGACCACGCGCACGCGTTGGTGGACGCGGCCCTGACCGGCTTCCCGGCCGGGGCGTTCCGCGCCGCCGTCGAGGCGGTCGCGACCGCCGACGGGCTGATCGCCGTGACGCCCGTCTTCAACGCGTCCTACAGCGGCCTGTTCAAGACCTTCTTCGACGTCGTCGGACGCGATTCCCTGGACGGCAAGCCGGTGCTGCTCGGCGCGACCGGCGGGACCGAGCGGCACTCCCTCGCCATCGACTACGCCATGCGCCCGCTGTTCGCCTACCTGCGCGCCGCGGTCGTCCCGACCGCCGTGTACGCGGCGTCCGAGGACTGGGGCGGTGCCGGAGGGTCCGAAGGCGGCGCGGCCGGCGATGCCGGCCCCCTCGCGGAGCGGGTCGCCCGTGCCGGCGTGGAGCTCGCGGCGCTGATGAACGCCCGCCCCGCGCCGGCGAAGCCCGACCCGTACGACACCCCTGTTCCGTTCGAGGATCTCCTGTCCGCGGCCAGCCGGTAAGTATTTAAGACTTGGCTTATAAAAGTTGAGGCTGTAGCTTGGTCGCGTGCACGCATTCGATGTGCTGGGTGATCCGGTCCGACGCAGGATCCTGGAGCTGCTCGCCGACGGCGAACGGTCCTCCGGGGAGGTGTCGGGTGTCATCCGGGAAGAGTTCGGGATCTCGCAGCCCGCGGTGTCGCAGCATCTGAAGGTGCTGCGGGACACCGGGTTCGCGGTCGTGCGCGCGGAGGGCACACGGCGCCTCTACGCCGTCGACTCCGGGCCGCTGCGGGAGGTCGACGCGTGGCTCGACCGCTTCCGCCGGTTCTGGACGCCGCACCTGGACTCCCTGGCGACGGAGATCGCCCGTGGTAAGCGCGCACGCCGCCTGGACCGCCGGACACCGGACGAGCAGGCGCCAAGGGACGAACAGCCACCAGGACGGGAAGCAGGGAGCCAGCCATGATCGAAGTGACCGGTCAGATCAACGCGGTGCGGCGCCGGGTCGGCGAGCGGGTGCTGGAGGCCGGAGCCGCGCGGACCACGACGGTCAGCCAGATCTACGACACCGGCGTCGAGGACCTGTGGGACGCCGTCACCACCCCCGAGCGCATCTCGCGCTGGTTCCTGCCCGTCTCCGGCGACCTGCGGCTCGGCGGCCGCTACGAGCTGGAGGGCAACGCGAGCGGGACGATCGAGCGCTGCGACCCGCCCAAGGAATTCTTCGCGACGTGGGAGTACGGCGGCCAGACCAGCTGGATCGAGGTGCGGCTGACCCCCGAGGCGGACGACCGGGCCCGCCTCGAACTGGAGCACATCGCCCACGTCGACGACGACATGTGGAACCAGTTCGGACCCGGCGCCGTCGGCATCGGCTGGGACCAGGGACTCCTCGGCCTCGCCCTGCACCTGGGGTCCGGCGAGGGCGTCCCCGAGGGGATGGGCCCGGAGTGGGCCATGACGGACGAGGGCAAGGAGTTCACGCGGCAGAGCGGCGAGGCGTGGCGCGAGGCGCACATCGCGTCCGGCACCGACGCGTCCCTCGCCCGGGCCTGCGCGGACCGCACCATCGCCGCCTACACCGGATCGGAGTGACCTCCGCCGCGTGACCCCGCTGCGGGGCCCGGCCGCGACCGACTCGCGCCGGCCCCGCGGCACACCGCGGCCCGGACACGCCCTCCGCGCGGGCCTTCCCGTTCAGGGGACGTCGACCAGGCAGAATGGCGGGATGGACGTCAGGGTCGGCGTCCGCGTCGAGGGGGTCGTGCAGGGCGTCGGGTTCCGTCCGTTCGTGCACGGGCTCGCGATCGGCCTCGGACTGTCCGGGCTGGTCGGCAACGACGCGGGCGGCGTGTTCATCGAGGTCGAGGGCGCACCCGACGTGGTCGGGCGGTTCCTGGACGGCCTGCGCACCCGCCCGCCGCGGCTGGCCGTCGTCGAACGCGTCACCACGCGGAACCTCGACGCACAGGGACGCGGCGGCTTCGCGATCGTGCGCAGCGAAGCGTCGGGGGACCAGCGCGCACTGGTGTCCTGGGACTCCGCGACCTGCGACGACTGCCTCCGCGAACTCCGCGACCCGGCCGACCGGCGCCACGGGTACCCGTTCATCAACTGCACCGGCTGCGGGCCGCGCTTTACGATCGTGACGGACGTCCCGTACGACCGCCCCAACACGACCATGGCGGGTTTCGCGATGTGCGGCCCGTGTGCCGCCGAGTACGGCGACCCGGCGGACCGCCGGTTCCATGCCCAGCCGGTGTGCTGCCCTGACTGCGGTCCCTCCCTGTCGCTACTCGCATCCGCACCCACGTCGGAGTGCGCAGGGATCGCCGGCCCGGCGCGCCCTCCTGCGGGCCACGCTGCGGCGGACCCGATCGCGGCCGCTCGGGCACTGCTCGCGGACGGGGCCGTCCTCGCCGTCAAAGGACTGGGCGGCTACCACCTGGCGGCGCGGGCCGCGGACGAGGACGCGGTGGCCGCACTGCGCGCACGCAAGCACCGTGCGGACAGGCCGTTCGCCGTCATGGTGCCCGGCCTGCCGGCCGCCCGCGCGATCTGCCTGCTCGACGACACCGAGGAGGGACTGCTCACCGGGCCCCGGCGTCCGATCGTCCTGGCCCGCCGGCGCCCCGGCGTGCCGTGCCGCGGGGCACGGCTGGCGGCCGCCGTCGCGCCGGGCAACGACTTCGTCGGCCTCATGCTGCCCTACACCCCGCTGCACCACCTGCTGGTGACCGAACCACTCGTCCTGACCAGTGCGAACGTCTCCGATGAGCCGATCGCCTACCGGGACGACGACGCCTTCGAACGGCTCAGCGGCATCGCCGACGCGTTCCTGTTCCACGACCGTCCGATCCACACGCGCACCGACGACTCGGTGGTGCGGGCCTTCCGAGGCCGTCCGCTGCCGGTGCGGCGCTCGCGCGGGTACACCCCGGAACCCGTGCCGATCGCGCGGGGACGGTCCGTCCTGGCGTGCGGGGCCGAGCTGAAGAACACGTTCTGCCTGACCCGCGACGGCCGGGCCTTCATCTCCCACCACATCGGCGACCTGGAGAACTACGAGACGCTCCGCGCCTTCGAGGAGGGCATCGGGCATTTCCGGCGGCTGTTCGACATCACCCCCGAAATGGTCGCCTGCGACCCGCACCCCGAGTACCTGTCGACCAAGTACGCCCACGACCGGTACGCCCGCGACGGGGACCTGCCGCTGATCGCCGTCCAGCACCACCACGCGCACATCGCGTCCTGCCTGGCCGACAACGGTGCGGCCGGCCCGGTGATCGGCGTCGCCTTCGACGGCACCGGCTTCGGCACGGACGGCACGCTGTGGGGCGGCGAGTTCCTCGTCGCCGACCTGCGCGGCTTCGAACGGGCCGGACATCTGGACCCGGTACCGATGCCGGGCGGCGCGGCGGCGATCCGCGAGCCGTGGCGGATGGCGGCCGCCTACGGAGTCCCGGACGACCTGCCGGTCGCCCGCCGGCCCGGCTGGGCCGCGGTCGACGCGATGGCGCGCCGCCGTGTCAACGCACCGCTCACATCCAGCATGGGACGCCTGTTCGACGCGGTCGCAGCGGTCGTCGGCGTCCGCGACGTGGTCAACTACGAGGGACAGGCCGCCATCGAACTGGAACAGCGCGCCGACCCCTCGGAGCTCGCCGCATACCCGGCGTCCATCGACGGAGCGGAAGGTTTCACGGTGCGGGGCGGTGACCTGCTCGACGCGGTGGTGGCCGACGTCCAGGCCGGCGTCCCCGTCCCGCTGATCGCCGCGAGATTCCACAACGGCGTGGCCTCCCTGATCGTGGACGGCGCGACCCGCATCCGGGCCACGACAGGGCTCGGCACGGTCGCGCTGTCCGGCGGCGTGTTCCAGAACATGTTCCTGCTGGACCGCGCCGTGTCCGGCCTTGCTGACGCTGGCTTCGACGTGCTGACCCACCACCGCGTCCCGCCCAACGACGGCGGTATCAGCCTCGGGCAGGCCGCCGTGGCCACGGCCCGATCGTCCTGAACGAGCCCGCGGCGGGGCCGCGGCACGGCATGATCATCAGATGCCGGACGAATGGGACGAGCCACACGACCGCGACCCGCTGTCATGGCGGATACGACGATGGGCGGCACCGGTCGCGATGGCGTTGTCCGTCGCAGCCTCCATCGGCGCCGTGCAACTGCTGGCCGACGAACACGCTTTGTCCACGACGCCCTACGGTGACCACCGGAAACCGCGCTTTATCGTCACCATTGGGCCAACCGGAGGTCCCTTACAGGACAACGGACCTGAACCATGGTTCCAGGTGCATTCGCTGCAGAGCGGACGGAAACGTCTGACCGACTCCGTCCAGCCGCCTTCGCCTTCCGCTGGTAAAGCACGAGAACTCCTCGCAGGCCCCGAGGGGACATTCTTGGTGGCCTCGTCCCGCGACAAGCCGTGCGAGTCGCGCATCCACCGGTTCCGGCTCGCCGGCGACGGCCATGCGACCGATATCGCGCCATTGCACGAAGGCGTCATCCCGTCCCGTGTCGCGGGCCTGGCGATGAGCCCGGACGGCGACCGGATCGCCTTCGCGACAACTCCGTGCATGGACGTCCCCCAGCCGTCGCGCGCCGCCTTGACCGTTCTGGACATCGACTCGGGCAGCCGCCGCACATGGAGAACGACCGGGCCTTCCGTCATCGGCGAGATCGTCTGGGCGAGCGACAACGACACCCTCGGCTACACGCTCGGAGACGTCCGCCGAAATGCGCCGTCCGCCGACGGCCCCGTCAACCCGGGCTTTCCGGACGCGGGCAGAGTCGTGAACGTCGCCGTCCACGCTCTCGACACCGATGAGCAGGGCACCGACCTGCGCGCGGCCCGCCGCCTGTTCCGTCAACCGGACGACTCCGGATGGATCACCTCCGCGGTGATGGCCCCGGACGGCCGCACCGGCTACGGGGTGATGAAGAAGGGACGGCCGCCGGCCACCATCATTTTCACCTTCGCCGAGGACGAGCCGATGCGCGTCACCGACACGATCGCGTCCAAGCCGAACACCGTGATGCTGTTCTCCTTCTCCAGCGAGGACGAACCCCGCTACGCCTGCCTGGGCGGTATCGACGCCTTCGGCAGAGCGGTCGACGGCGAATTTCTGATGATCTCCAGTAGCCGCCTGACCTGCGGATCGACCTACGCCTATTAAAGGCGGACGAGATGACGAGACCAGCCGGGTCACATCTCGCCCGCCTGTTCCGTCATCGAGGTGTCACAACCGACACGGCAAGGAGATCGACATGGACGCTCGATTCGACTACTACGGCACCTCTGTCGCGGCCAAGTACATGAAGTACCTCCAGTCGGCGGGCAAGGCGCTCGCGGACTCGACGCTGCCCGCCGCCACACAGGAGCTGGTGAGGCTCCGCGCCAGCCAGATCAACGGCTGCGGCGTCTGCGTCGACATGCACACCAAGGATGCCGCGCACGCAGGGGAGACCTCGGTGCGGCTCAACCTGGTCGCGGCGTGGCGGGAGGCGACTGTCTTCACCGAAGCCGAGCGCGCCGCCTTGGAACTGACCGAACAGGGCACCCGCATCGCGGACGCCGCCGGCGGTGTCACCGACGAAGCGTGGGCGAACGCCGCCAAGCACTACGACGACGACCAGCTTGCCGCGCTGGTGTCCGGCATCGCCCTCATCAACACCTGGAACCGCATGAACGTCATCACCCGGCAGCCCGCCGGCGCCTACCGGCCCGGCCAGTGGGGGTGACCGGCGAGCCCTGCCGCCAGGACCGGCAGGACGCCGGACACGGCGACTGAATCGGACGCCATAACCACCAAGCCATCGACCACCAAGCCGTCGACCACCAAGCCGTCGACCACCAAGCCGTCGACCAGCTCGCAAGGCCCCGCCGACATCCGGCGGGGCCTTCTCGCGCTCCGGCTCCCTCGCGATGCGCACCCGAGCCGCTGCGCAGGCCAGGCGCGCCCGGGTAACGGGTCGGTCACGGGCAAGGGTTCTTGGCGCCGGCCATTGACACTGTTCCGCAAACGTTTTCATAATCGTCGGCATGAGCGCGGACAGCACCCGGGCCTCGATCCGGGCCGTGGCGAGCCTCGCAGGGGTATCGCCTTCGACGGTCTCGCGTGCGCTGAACTCCCCGGAGCTCGTGAACGCCGAGACCCGGCGGCGCGTGCTCGAGTGCGCCGAACGGCTGGGCTACCAGCCGAACCGTGCGGCGCAGTCGCTGGTCCTCGGGCGGACCCGCAACGTCGGGCTGATCGTCCCCGACATCGCCAACCCGTTCTTCGCGCCGTTCATCAAGGGCGTGGAGGCCTACTTCAGGGACACCGAGTTCGCGGTGTTCCTGGCCGACACCGACGAGGACACGGCGACGGAGGTCAGGCTGGCCGAGGCCATGGTCGAGCGGGTGGACGGGCTGATCCTGTGCGCGCCGCGCATGTCGGGGACGCGGCTGCGGGCCGTCGCGTCCAAGACGACCGTGGTTCTCGCCTACCGGACGAGCCGGTCGGCGCCGTCGATCGTGTCGGACTTCCAGTCCGGCATGGATCAGGCGGCGGCGCACGTCCACGCGCTCGGCCACCGGCGGTGCGCGTACCTGTCCGGCCCGGCCAACTCGTGGTCGAACCGGCAGCGGCGCAAGTTCATCGGCGCCGCCTGCGCGGAACGCGGCATCGAACTGGTCGATCTCGGCCCGTACGAGCCGCGCTTCACCGGCGGCTTCCGGGCCGCCGACGAGGTCCTCGCCGCCGGCGTGACCGCGGTGTTCGCCTACAACGACCTGGTCGCGCTCGGGGTGCTGTCACGGCTCACCGCGCGCGGCGTCCCCGTGCCCGGCAAACGCGTGCCCGGTGAGCCCGATGGATCCGAAGGGATCAGCATCGTCGGGTTCGACGACGTGCCGATGGCGTCCATGACCAACCCACCTCTCACGACGGTGGCCATGCCCGTGAACGCGCTGTCGCGGGCGGCGGCCGCCACCATGCACTCGATGCTCGACCCCGGGGCGCCGAAGGCGCCTCCCCTGCCGCCGGCCGCGGAGCTGGCGACCCGACTCCTCATCCGAGGCACCACCGGGCCGGTGTGAGCCCGGCCCGGCCATAAGGAACAGACGTCTGAGACCGGACGTCCTGCCAGGAGGCCCACCCCATGAGAACTCCTCGATCCGCCCTCCTCACCCTCGCGACCGCCGCCGGACTGCTGCTGGCCGGCTGCGGAGCGCCGGGCTCGGACGGCGGCACCGCGTCCGAGCCGTCCGCGGCGGACGTCACGATGCCGTCCGACCCCGTCACCCTGAACGTCATCGACGTCGCCGGGAACCTCCAGCTCACCCAGGAGATCTTCGAGAACTACAAGAAGGAGCACCCGGAGCTCATCAGCAAGATCACCTACACGAAGGCGACCTCGCCGGAGCTGGCCGGCAAGGTCAAGGCCCAGCAGGACGCCGGGCAGATCGACATCGACCTGGTGCTGACCGGCACCGACGGGCTCGCCGCGGGCCTGGAGCAGAACCTGTGGGTTGACGTGCTCGGCAAGTACTCCGGCAAGCTCCCGGACCTGAAGTCGCTGTACCTGGAGCCGGCGTCCAAGATGCAGGACCTGGCGCAGGGCAAGGGCGTCGTCGTGACGTACTACCCGTCCGGGCCGCTGCTGGAGTACAACCCGAAGAACGTCTCCGACCCGCCCACGACGGCGGACGAGCTGCTGGACTGGGCCAAGGCGAACCCGAACAAGCTGATGTACGCGCGCCCGTCCAACTCGGGGCCCGGGCGGACGTGGCTGATGGGCCTGCCCTACATCCTCGGGGACAAGGACCCCATGGACCCGGCGAACGGCTGGGCCAAGACCTGGAAGTACCTCAAGGAGCTGGACAAGTACACCGAGTACTACCCGACCGGCACCACCCAGACGATGAAGGAGCTGGGCGAGGGAACCCGCGACATCGTCCTCAGCACCACCGGCTGGGACATCAACCCGCGCGTCCTCGGCCAGGTGCCGAAGGACGTCAAGATCCAGCCGCTGGAGGGCTTCACCTGGGTCACCGACGCGCACTACATGGTCGTTCCCAAGGGCGTCTCGGGCGAGAAGCTGGCCGTCCTGCTCGACGTGATGAAGTTCGCGCTCCAGCCCAAGCAGCAGGCGGTCACGTTCGACAAGGGCTACTTCTACCCCGGCCCGGCGGTCAAGGGCGTGACGCTGGACATGGCGCCGGCGGAGAGCCGGCAGGCCATCGAGGAGTTCGGACGTCCCGAGTACGACAAGCTCATCGCCGACAACCCGAAGGCCCCGCCGCTGGACGCCAAGGCCCTCGTCGCCGCGTTCGACCGCTGGGACCGCGAGATCGGCGGGCAGAAGGTCAAGAAGCAATGACAGGTGAGGACGGCGTGACCCGCCGAACGGTCATGCCCGCGCACCAAGGCGACCGGACGCACGAGATCAGCCGGACGCGAGAAGAGCCGGCGTCCTCGGGAGGTGCGTCATGAAGGCGGAGACCGTGCTGGAAAAAGACGCGCGCGCCGGGTTCGGGCATCTGCGCCTGGACGGTGTGACCCGGCATTTCGGCAAGGCGACCGCGCTGGACGGTTTCGACCTGCGGATCGAGGGCGGCGAGTTCATCGCCCTGCTCGGGCCGTCCGGATGCGGCAAGTCGACCGCGCTGAACTGCCTGGCCGGGCTGCTGCCCCTGTCGGACGGCGCGATCTGGCTGGACGAGGAGCGCATCGACACGCTGCCGCCGGAGCGCCGCGGGTTCGGGATGGTGTTCCAGAACTACGCGCTGTTCCCGCACCTGTCCGTCCGCAAGAACGTCGCGTTCGGGCTGTCGGTCCGGCGGGTCGGCAAGGCCGAGACGGCCCGCCGGGTCGACGAGGCGCTCGCGACGGTCGAGCTGACCGAGCACGCGGGCAAACTGCCCGGCCAGCTGTCGGGCGGGCAGCAGCAGCGGGTGGCGATCGCCCGCGCGATCGTGCTGCGGCCGAAGCTGGTGCTGATGGACGAGCCGCTGTCCAACCTGGACGCCAAGCTGCGCGTGCAGATGCGCACCGAGATCCGGCGGATCCACCAGGACCTCGGCCTGACCACCGTGTACGTCACGCACGACCAGGAGGAGGCGCTCGCGCTCGCCGACCGGGTCGTGGTGCTGCGGTCCGGCCAGATCGAGCAGATCGGGACGCCGGAGGAGGTCTACACCCACCCGGCCAGCGCCTACATCGCCGGTTTCATGGGGTACCGGAACCTGCTGGAGCTGCCCGTCCTGGCGGGCGGCGGCTCGGTGAACGGCGGTGCCGGCGGCAGGGTGTCGCTCGGTGAGAAGGGCGGACTCACGCTGACCGGGCTGAGCCGCCGGCCGGTCACCGGGGCGCGCGCGGTCGCCGCCGTCCGCCCCGAGGACTTCCGCGTCGCCGAGCCGGACGGTTCGGCGACGGGGGAGAACCTCGTGACGGTCCGGGTGGAGGTGTCGGAGTTCCACGGACGCGAGGTCGCCGCCGAGGGCGTGATGGACGACGGCCGCGTCGTCCACTTCAGGTCGCCGGAGCGGATCGCGCCGGGGGAGCGGGTCACGCTGACCGTCCCGCCCGAACGTGTGCTCGTGTTCGGGGACGGCGCCGGGGACGCCGCGGACGCGTTCGACGACCCCGCGGAGATCGGGGTCCAAGATGGCGGTTGAGGCTCCCGCCCGTCCACCGAAGACGCCGGTGCCGCGGCGCAGCGGTCTGCGGCACCGGCTCGCCGAACGCGGCGTCGACCGGGTGCTGCTCCTGCTGCTGCCCGCGGTGCTGGTCGTCGGGCTGCTGTTCATCTACCCGATGGCGTACGGGGTGGGGCTGTCGCTGCAGCCGAAGAACGGCGGCGGCCCGCTCGGCAACTACGCCGACTTCTTCCGCGACTCCTACGAGCGCAGCACCGTCTGGAAGACGCTGCGGCTCGCCCTCCCCGCCGCGCTGATCAACGTCGGCGCGTCGGTGCCGATCGCGTACCGGCTGCGCGGCAGGTTCCGGGGACGCCGGCTGCTGACGGCGGCGCTCGTCCTTCCGGTGACGCTCGGCACCGTCCTCGTCGCGGACGGGCTCCTGCGCTACCTCGGCCCCAAGGGCTGGTTCAACCGGGTCCTGATGGACATCGGCCTCGTCGACGAGCCCGTCCGGCTGATCTACAACTACTGGGGCGTGCTGTTCTCGCTGCTCATCACCGGGTTCCCGTTCGCGTTCCTGCTGGTGCTCGCCTACATGTCGGGCATCGACCCGACGCTGGAGCGGGCCGCGGCCACGCTCGGCGCCGGGCCCTGGCAGCGGATGCGGCGGATCATCCTGCCGCTGCTGGCGCCGGGCCTGGCCACCACGTTCGTGCTCGCGTTCGTGCTGGCGTTCTCGGTGTTCCCGTCCGCGAGCCTCGTCGGTGAACCGGCGGGGGAGACGCGGGTGATGGCGATCGCGGCCTACCAGGCGGCGTTCGAGAAGTACGACTACTCGATGGCCTCGACCATCGCCGTGCTGATGGGCGTGTTCGAGCTGCTCGTCATCTCGGTGACGCTGCTGCTGCGCGGCCGCCTGTACACCGGGCCCGCGATGGGAGGTAAGGGATCATGACCGCTGCCGTGGCGGGCAACGCCCCGATGCGCAGGAGGCGGCTGCCGAAGGGCCGGCTGAGCGGCTGGTTCGTCTGGGCCTGCGTCGCGTTCTTCCTGGTCAACCTGGCCGGGCTGATCCTCTCGGTGATCGTCAACTCTTTTGGTACGAAATGGTTCGCCGGCTGGCTGCCGCAGGGCTTCACCACCGCGTGGTACTCCAACGCCTGGTCGGAGTTCGCGCTCGGCGACGTGCTGACCGTCACGCTGGAGATCACGCTCATCGTGGTGGCGCTGTCGCTGCTGATCGGCGTGCCCGCCGGGTACGCGCTCGCGCGGCGCGACTTCCCGGGCAAGCGGATCGTGATGTTCCTGCTGCTGCTCCCGGTGCTGCTGCCGCCGATCACCTACGGCATCCCGCTCGCCACCGTCCTGTACAAGGTGCACCTGGCGGGGACGATGACGGGCGTCATCGCGGCGAACCTCGTCCCGGCGCTGCCGTTCGTCATCCTCGTGATGACGCCGTTCGTCGAGCAGATCGACACCAACGTGGAGTCGGCGGCGCGGATGTGCGGCGCCCGCACCCGGCAGGTGTTCACGCGGGTGCTGGTGCCGCTGCTGCTGCCCGGCATTCTCGCCGCGGGGATCCTGGTACTGGTCCGGACCGTCGCGATGTTCGAGCTGACCTTCCTGGTCGCCGACGCCGACAGCCAGACCCTGATCGTCGCGCTGTACAGCGCCGCGTTCACGCCGGGCATCCGCGCCGCGCAGGCCATCGACGCGATGGCCGTGATCTACATGGCGTTGTCGGCGCTGCTGTTGATCATCGCGTTGATGTTCGTCAATCCAACACAGATCGTCGCCCAGGTGAGGGAGGCTCCCAGCGAATGAACCTCAGGTATGTGAGGCACATGCACGGTCAGGCAGGGCCCGGCCGAGTGAGCATGACCCTATGAGCGCGGTACGGTTCGACTTCTCGGGGGAGCGGGCGCTGGTCACCGGTGCCGCGGGCCTGATCGGGCGCGCGCTGGTGCACCGGTTCGCGGACGCGGGCGCCGCCGTGCTCGCCGTGGACGTGGACGCCGAGGGGCTGAAGGTCTTCGACGCGATGCCCCGGGTCGCCACGATGGCCGGCGACCTGGCCCGCGAGGACGTCGCCGACGCCGTCTTCGACAGGCTCCGCCGAGACGGCGGCCTGGACGTCCTCGTGAACAACGCGGCGATGACGGAGGTGCGCACCCCGTTCATCGACATCGACGCCCCCGTCTGGGACGCGGTGATCGCCGCGAACCTGCGCTCGGCGTATCTGCTGTCGGTGCGCGCCGTCCGGTACTGGCGTGACGGCGGGCGCGGCGGGGCGATCGTCAGCATGTCGTCGCCGGGAGCCTCCCGCGCGCACGATGACCAGAGTGCCTACGACGTGACCAAGGCGGGCATCGAGGCCCTCAGCCGCGCGATCGCCGTGGAGCTCGGCGGGCTCGGCATCCGCGCCAACTGCGTCGCGCCGGCCAGCGTCGTCGGGGAGGTACGGCCCGCGACCGATCTCCCGGCGGGCCGCACGACCGCCCCCGAGGAGGTCGCCGACGCGACGCTCTTCCTGGCGTCACCGGCGGCGGCGCAGCTCAACGGGCATGTCCTGCGGGTGGACGGCGGCCTGCACGCCCGGCTGCGCACCGACCCGTCCCAGGAGCAGCAGCGCGACGCGTAGGACGTACGGTCCCGCCCCGGCATGTGCGGGGCGGGACCGGTTCGGCGGCCTCGCGGCTCGGGTGGATCAGACGCGCCAGGAACGGACGAGTTCGTCCAGCATGGTCGGGTCGTAGATGATGCCCTGCGCCCGGAGCTCCCCGGCGACCAGTTCGCCGTCGCCGTGGTGCTTGGCCAGCAGCCGGTACACCGCGTACGGGAACCAGTGGTTGTCGCTGATCCGCTGGATCTCGGCCTCGTCGCAGGTGTGGCCCTCGGCCCTGACCTCGGCGAGCGTTCCGGCGACATCCCCGTGGCGGCGCTCCAGGACGTCGATGACGAGGGCGCGCAGGCCGTCCGGGTCGGGTGCGGGGACCACGGCGGGTGCGGGCTCCTCGGTGGCCGTGCCGTAGCCGCTGCGGCCGTTGAGGCTCCCGCGCGCGGCGGCGCTGACGACGGCCAGTTCCGGCTCGGGCTCAGGCGCGGGGGCGGGCGCCGGGGCCTGGGCGCGGGCCGGTCGGGCGGGCGCGGCGGGTTGAGCGGGCAGGGTCTCCGAGGCCGTTTCGGCTCCGGCGTCCGTCTTGGCCGCGGTCTCCGTCGCGGTGGCCGAGCGGCCGGGCTCGATCGCCTTCCCGGAGTGGCCGGGAACCTGGATCTGCGGGAACGGGCCGGTGTTCCGCAGGGGCATCAGCGTGATCTGGTTCAGGGTGACGGGCCCGGCGATGGCGCGCGTCTGCGGCTCCGGCTGCTTGGGCGGCTCCTCCTCGTCCTCCTGCTGCGCCACGTACCGGTGCAGCGTCCGCAGCAGGACGAACAGGCCGAGCATCGACACGATCGGCGGGACGGCGGCCGTCGCCTGGTACGAGAACGTCTTCTGCCCGACGTGGCCCACGTTGAAGACGAGGCTGGCCGTCCAGCCGGCGAGGGCGATGGTCAGCGGCAGGAAGAAGTCCAGCCAGCTCATCAGGGCCCGGCGGCGCAGCACGAAGGCGTCGATGGCCAGCAGGAAGAGGCCGAGTTCTCCCACGATGATGAACAGGTCGACCAGGAGCGGGAACGATTCGGCCTTCCAGCCCCGCAGGCCGTGTTCCATCGCCCAGTGGTAGAGGCCGGCGTAGGACTGGGCGAAGCCACCGGCGGTGGCGGTCAGGACCGCTGCCGCCATGAATGCGATGGCCCCCCACCGTGTGATGACCTGTGCCCGGTTGGCAACGCTCATGCGGGGTGTGCTCCAGATTTGCTTACCAACTGAAAGTTATCGGGGGGAGACTATCCATTCCTTTGGCGTTTCGTAGGGGATTCGCATCACGTCTCGGTCCCATTCCCGTGGGAGGCCGGATGGGACGGCGTGCCAATAAATGGTGCGAATTACGCTTTTCGGACGACATATGGCCGGCGGCGCTGTGCGCCGCGCCGGTCGGGTGCCGGAGGGAAGGCCGGTCGCATCGATGCCCGGAACCTGGGAAGGGCGTGGGGAGGAAGACGACAAAGGGGGATCGTCGATATGCCGCGCCCAGAAAGTCACAAGTACGACATCAAACGCGCGAAGAGCGGACGGGGCGAAGGCCCGGAGGGCGAGCGGAGGGGATCGCAGTGAGCCCTGGAGCCGTCCCTGGAGCCGTCCCTGGAGCGGGCCCTGGCGCAGGCTCTGGAGCGGGCCCGGCCCCGAGCGACGCCGAGGACGTGCACGGGGCGGCGCTGCCGCTGGAGTACGAGGAGGACCTCGGCCCGCTTCTGGACCGGATCGGGGACGCCCGCTGCGTGCTGATCGGCGAGGCCAGCCACGGAACGCACGAGTACTACGGGTGGCGGGCGGCGCTGACCAGGCGGCTGATCGCCGAGCGCGGGTTCTCGTTCGTCGCGGTCGAGGGGGACTGGCCGGACTGCCGCAGGGTCGGGCGCAGCGTGACGCTGGCGCCGGGTTCGCCCGAGGATCCGCGGGACGCCCTGGACGCCTACGAGCGGTGGCCGACCTGGATGTGGGCCAACCAGGAGACCGTCAAGTTCTGCCGCTGGCTGCGCGACCACAACGCGGGTCTGCCGCCGGGCCGACGCGCCGGCTTCTACGGGCTGGACGTCTACAGCCTGTGGGAGTCGCTCCGGGCGGTCGTCGACTACCTGGCGGAGCAACGTCCGGAGTATCTGGAGGCGGCGCTGGAGGCCTACCGCTGCTTCGAGCCGTACGGGGAGGACCCGGAGGCGTACGGGTGGAACACCGCGCTCGTCCCGGACGGGTGCCAGGACGAGATCCTGGCCCTGCTGACCAGGCTGCGCCGGCCCGTGACCCACGGCGACACCCGTGACCCCGTGGAGGAGTTCGACGCCCGGCAGAACGCCGAGGTCACGGCCGGGGCCGAGCGGTACTACCGCGCCATGATCAATGGCGGCCCGGAGTCGTGGAACATCCGGGACGTCCACATGGCCGACACCCTCGACCGGCTCATGGAGTTCCACGGGGGCGGGGCGCTCCCCGGGGACGGGACCGGCAAGGCGGTGGTGTGGGCGCACAACTCGCACATCGGCGACGCGCGGGCGACCGACATGGCCGCCGCCGGGATGGTCAGCCTCGGCCAGCTCGCCAGAGAGCGGCACGCCGATCGGCCGGGCCGGGAGGGGGTCGTGCTGATCGGGTTCGCCGGCGGTCACGGCGAGGTGATCGCGGCCCCGCGCTGGGGTGCCCAGATGGAGAACATGCACGTCCCGCCGCCGGTGCACGGGTCGCTGGAGGCGGTGCTTGCGGAGTCGGAGCTGCACCGCGGGATGTTCATCGTGCCGCCCGAGCCGGACAAGCCCGACTTCCTCACCCGGACGCTCGGGCACCGTGCGATCGGCGTGGTGTACGACCCGGACCGCGACCGGCGCCAGTACGTCCCGACGAGGCTCGCCGACCGGTACGACGCCCTGTGCTGGTTCCGGATGACGTCCGCTCTGGAGCCGCTGCACCGTGAGGCGGCGCGCCGTGGTGAGCTTGAGACGCTGCCGACGGGAGTATGAGCCGGCGGGGCACGAGGAGCCAACGGGAGCGTTAGGAGCACGGCATGTCGCTGACCATGCGGCCGGGACCGCTCGCCGGTTCGCCGGGAGACGAGGTCAATTTCAGCCTCGACGGGCCGAAGCACAGATTGTTCATGCACGGCTTCCCGCGCCGGGTCCGTGCCCGGTTCGCGGGCGAGACCGTCCTGGACACCGAGCGCGGACGGCTCCTGCACGAGACGGGGCTGCTGCCCGTCCTGTACGTCCCGGAGGAGGACGTGCGGACCGATCTGCTGGAGCAGACCGCCCACTCGACCTATTGCCCGTTCAAAGGCGACGCCGCGTACTGGACGGTCCGAGTCGGCGGCCGGGCGGCGGAGAACGCGGTGTGGGCCTATCCGGAGCCGAAGCCGGAGTCGGAGTGGCTGCGCGGGCTCATGGCGTTCTACTGGGGCCGGATGGACGCCTGGTTCGACGAGGACGAGGAGGTCCGCGGGCATCTGCGCGACCCGTTCCACCGCGTCGACGCCCGCGCCTCGTCCCGCCGTGTCCGGGTGCTGCTGGACGGGGAGGTCGTCGCCGAGACCGAGCGGCCGAAGGTGCTGTCGGAGACCGGGCTGCCCAACCGCTTCTACATCCCCGCCGGCGACGTCCGCCTCGGCCTGCTCAGCGAGAGCACGAAGCGGACCGTCTGCCCGTACAAGGGCGAGGCGACGTACTGGTCGCTGGACGGCGCGGAGGACGCCGCGTGGTCCTACGAGGATCCGCTGGAGGCCACCGTCAAGGTCGGCGGCCACCTGTGCTTCGACCATGAGGCCCTCACGATCGAGACCGAGCCGCCGCCGGGCACATGACTTCCGGTTTACTGTTCAGGTGACTGCGGGCATGTCAAGGATTCAGTGAGCACGCCGGAGGCAAGGAGGAGGCTGGTGGCACCCTACGCGGCGACCTCTCCGCGCCCGGAATTCTGGGCCGCGCTCGACGCCGCGCAGCAGTCCGCGCTGCGCGCCGCCGGGCGTCCCCGCCAGTTCCCGGTGAAATCGCCCCTGGTGTACCAGGGCGACGAGTCCGACCACGTGATCATCATCGAGCGGGGCTGGGCGAAGGTGACCTCGTCGACCGAGGACGGCCACAACGTGGTGCTGGCGGTCCGGGGCCCCGGCGACCTGCTCGCCGAGAGCGCGGTGCTCGGCGGCCGGACCCGGTCGGCGACGGTCACCGCGCTGTCGCCGATCCGCGCCCTGGTGGTGCCCGCCGCCCGCTTCACCGGCTTCCTGGACGACCATCCGAACGTGTGGATGCTGGTGACCGGGACCTTCGTCCAGCGCATCGACGCCATGGACCGGCGCCTGAAGGCCCACGTGACCAGCCGGGGCACCCGGCGCCTTGCGATGCTGCTCGCCGAACTCGCGGAACGGTCCGTCCACTACGCTCCGCCCGCGCCGGACGGGTCGATCGAGATCGGGCCGCCGCTGTCGCAGGAGGAGCTGGGCAGCTGGATGGACGCGTCCCGCGAGACGGTCGCGCGCGCCCTGAACGGCCTGCGCCGCGAGGGCCTGATCCGCACCGGCTGGCGCAAGATCACCGTCATGGACCTGCCAGGCCTGCGCGAGTACGCCAAGGAGAACGACTAGCCGCGATCAGCCGCGGCTAGCCCCAGGTGAGGCGTTCTTCCAGGAGGGCCTGCTGGGCGCGGTTGGCGGTCAGGCGCAGGGCGCGCGCGTCGGACTCGCGGGCCTCGCCGGGACGGCCGAGGTCGCGCAGCAGCTCGGCCCGGGCGGCGTGGTAGAGGTGATGGCAGTCCAGGTCGCCGGCGAGCGCGTCGAGCTCGGACATGGCGGCGGACGGCCCCGCGTGGTGGTGCAGCGCGACGGCCCGGTGCAGCCGCGTCACCGGGGACGGGGCGAGCCGCAGCAGCATGTCGTACAGCACGACGATCTGGTGCCAGTCGGTGTCGTCCCAGGTGGGGGCGTCGGCGTGGCAGGCGACGATGGCGGCCTGAAGCTGGTAGGGGCCGGGCCTGCCCTTGCGGGCGGCGCGGGCCAGCAGGGCGGTGGCGTCGTCGATGGCGGCGTGGTCCCAGCGTGACCGGTCCTGGTCGCGCAGCAGGACGAGGCGGCCGGCGGCGTCGAAACGCGCCGCGGCGCGTGCCTGGTGGAGCCGGATCAGCGCCAGCAGGCCGGTGGCCTCCGGGTCGGCGGGGACCAGCCACGCCAGCAGTGCGGCCAGCCATTCGGCGTCGTCGGCGAGGTGGCGTTCCTGGTCGGGGGTGCTCGACAGGTAGCCCTCGTTGAACAGCAGGTAGATGACCGTGAGGACCTCGGCGAGCCGCTCGGGCATCTCGGCGTCGCGGGGGATCCGGTAGGGGATCCCCGCGTCGGAGATCTTGCGTTTGGCCCGGGTGATGCGCCGGGCCACCGTCGGCTCCGGGACGAGGAACGCGGCGGCGATCTGCGCGGTGGTGAGCCCGCACACGACCCGCAGGGTGAGCGCGATCTGGGCGGTGCGCGGCAGCGCCGGATGGCAGCAGGTGAAGATCAGCCGGAGCCGGTCGTCGGGTTCGTGCGGCGGGGACCAGTCCAGCATCGCCAGCTTGTCGCGGTAGCGCGCCTGGCGGCGGAGCACGTCGAGGCCCCGCCTGCGGGCGACGGTGAACAGCCAGGCGTCCGGACGGTCGGGGATGCCCTCGGCCGGCCAGCGTTCGAGCGCGACGCACACCGCGTCCTGGACGACGTCCTCCGCCAGGGAGAAGTCGCCGAGGACCCGGACCAGGGCCCCGGCGAGCCGGCCCGAGTGCTCGCGCACCACGCGGGCCAGTTCGGCCGCGGCCTCCTTCTCCGGGACGCTCCGCTCGCCGCGCATGGTCACAGCGCGGGACGGATCTCGACGATCGGGCAGGACGGCCAGGCCTTCGCGATGGCGAGCGCCTCGTCCAAATCCGCGACCTCGACCTCGACGTAGCCGCTGACGACCTCCTTGCCCTCCACGAACGGCCCGTCGGTCACGACCGGGTCGCCTCCGCCGAGCCGGACCGTGGTCGCGGTCTCGCGGCTCTGAAGCCTCGTCCTGTGCACGATCTGCGCCGAGTGGTCGGCCAGCCACTTCTCGACCTTGCCGAAAAGCTCCTGCCGCTCGTCCTCGGGCCTGGCCTCCCAGTCCTTGGCGTACTCCTCGTTCTCCACGAACATCAGCACATACCTCATGTGCGTCACCTCCTGCCCTTGAGACGATCGGCGGCTTCGCCGATCCGACACCGCAGTACATCAATTCTCCGCGACCCGGCCATGAACTTGTCAATGGCAAGATAGGATCGCGGTCATGAGCGGCGACACCTACCATCACGGCAATCTGCGGCGGGCGATCATCGATGCGGCCGTCGGGGCGATCGCCGAATCCGGCCCGGCCGCCTGGAGCCTGCGCGAGCTGGCGCGCCGCGCCGGGGTCTCGCACGCCGCGCCCGCCCACCACTTCGGCGACCGGGCGGGAGTGCTGACCGCCGTCGCCGCCGAGGGCTACACCCGGTTCGCGGACGCTCTCGAAGCCGCCGGCGACGACCTGCACGAGGTGGGCCTCGCCTACATCCGCTTCGCCGTCGACCACCGGCCCTACTTCGAGGTGATCTTCAGGCCGGAGCTGTACCGGCCGGACGACCCCGAGGTGGCCGCCGCCCGCGACCGCGCCGGCCGGGTCCTCACCGCGGGCGTCCGCGGCGCCGCACCGGGCCGCCCGGACGACGACCGGACGGCCCCGATCGCCGCCTGGTCGATCGTCCACGGCTTCGCGCACCTCTGGCTGAGCGGCGCCCTGCCCGCCGAACTCGGCGACGACCCCGTGGCCGCCGCCCGCCCGGTCATCCGCCACCTCTTCGACCGCTGACCCGGCCCGGCGTCCGGCCCGGGTCAGCGTGACGGCACGGACTCCGACTCGGAGCCGGTGATCTCGCGCCGGTCCCCGTCGCCCTCGGCCGGGGGACGCACGGGGACGACGGCCAGGTCCGCCCTGAACCGGCGGTTCAGGGAGGCGCGCACCCGGCGCAAGGCGCTGCGGGCGCGCGGGCTCTCGATGCCGTCGACCGGCGGCGGGACGTCCAGGTCGGCGGCGGCCGCCGGGCGCGGATCGGTGATCGCGGCGATCGCCTCATCGGGCAGGGGCCGCTCGACCTCGCTGAACCCGCCGTCCGGGGACTGGCGGATGATGCCGGTCTCCAGCCCGTGCCGGACGAGGCCGAGGTCGCGGCGCTGCAGGCCGAGGCAGATGCGGTAGGCGACGACGTAGCCCAGCACCGGCCCGAGGATGATCAGGCCGCGGAAGAACCAGGTCGTCCAGAACAGCGGGATGTCGAACCGCTCGGCGAGGATGTCGTTGCCGCCCGCGAGCCAGAGCGTCCCGTAGAAGATCACGCCGCCGACCCCGATGCCGGTGCGGGCGGGGACGTCGCGGGGACGGTCGAGCAGGTGGTGGATCTGGTCGTCGCCGGTCACCCAGCGTTCGATGAACGGGTAGAGGGCGAGACCGGTGAACAGCACGCCCGGGACCACCAGCGCCGGGACGACGACGCTCATCGTGACCGTGTGGCCCCACGCGCTGATCTCCCAGGCCGGCATGATCCGCAGCGCGCCCTCCAGCCAGCCCATGTACCAGTCGGGCTGCGATCCGGAGCTGATCGCGCCCGGGTCGTACGGGCCGAACAGCCATACGGGGTTGATCTGTATGAACGCCGCGAGGAGCGTCGACACCCCCAGCACCCACAGGAACAGCGCCGTGGTCTTGGCGATGAAGACGGGGAAGAACGGGTAGCCGTACTGCGCCTTGTTGGAGCTGCCCTTCCCGGGGAACTGGGTGTGCGTCTGCCGCCACGTCAGCACGATCGCGTGCAGCGGGATCAGCGCCGCCAGGATGCCGGGGATCAGCAGTACGTGGACGACGTACAGCCGCGGGACGATGTCGGTCCCGGGGAACTCCCCGCCGAACACGAACATCACCGCGTACGAGCCGACCAGCGGGATCGACGCGAGGACGCCCTCCAGGATGCGGAGGCCCGTGCCCGACAGCAGGTCGTCCGGCAGGGAGTAGCCGAACAGGCCGTTCAGCATGACGAGCATGAACATGGCGATGCCGATCAGCCAGTTCAGCTCCCGCGGCTTGCGGAACGAGCCGGTGAAGAAGTGGCGCAGCAGGTGGACGAGGATCGCCGCCATGAAGATGAGCGTCGACCAGTGGTGCAGCTGCCGGACGAGCAGCCCGCCCCGCACATCGAAGCTGATCTTGAGGGTGGAGGCGTACGCCTCGCTCATCTCCACGCCCTGCAGCCTGGTGTAGGAGCCGTCGTAGATGACCTCCTGCATGCTCGGCTTGTAGAACAGCGTGAGGAACACCCCGGTCAGCAGAATGATCACGAACGAGTACATCGCGATCTCGCCGACCAGGAAGCTCCACTGGTCCGGGAACGCCTTGCGCATGGCCCTGCGGGCGAATCCGGTCGAGCCGAACCGCTCGTCGAGGGCCCGCGCCGTCGCGTCCACGGACTTCGGCGCCCTGCGCTCGCCCGGCCGTCCTCCGCCGGCCGTCCGACTCCCCGCCATCGTCAACGTCCTCTCGTCGCACGTCGTCGCCGCGCGACTGCACATGCCGAACGACCGCGCATGTCGCGCTTGTGCGCATAAGACCGATCCAGTGCGGCGAGATGTGACATCACGCGGATGTGGACCCCGTCACACCCGGGAGTCCGGCGGGCGGGATCCAGAAGGCGGGGTTCAGCAGGCGGGGGTTCAGAAGGCCGGGGGTTCAGAAGGCGCGGTTCAGCAGGCCGGGTTCAGCAGGCCGGGACGGCCAGGCGGCTGCGGCGCCGATAGCGGGGACGCCAGCTCGTCCGGTAGAAGAGCCGGATCGGCGGCGGCAGGAGGTGCAGCACCGCGCGGCGGGTGGCCTCCGGGGCGTCGTCCAGCAGCCACGGCAGGAAGACGCCGAGTCCCCGGATGCCGAGCTCGCGGCGGAACTCGACGTCGAACGTGCCCCACTCGAACGCGGTCAGGGTCCCGGAGATCAGCGGGAGGACCTCCGACTCCTTGAAGGCCAGGAGCGTATCCACGGACGTGTGAAGCTCCTGCGCGTACCGGGCGAACATGAGCCGGTCACGGTGCTCCAGCGCGGCGTCCAGGGCGTCGATCAGCGAGACGACCCGTATCGCCTGGAACGCCATGGAGTCGAGGACGATCCCGAGCCGCCCCGGGGCGCCGGCGTCCTTGGCGTACATCACCGACCAGAGGGCGCTCTTCTCCGTGATGTCCTGGACGCGCCAGTGGAACCGGAACAGGGACCAGGTGTTCGCGACCGCCGGGGCCGCCGGCGTGCCGCCCAGGTCGGCCGCGGCCTCGATCCGGGCCGCGTCGCGGCGGAACGCGTCGTACGCGGCGTGCAGCATCGTCAGGTCGAACCGCCTTGGTTCGCAGCCCATGGCGCCTCCAAGCTCTCCGCCGGTGCCGCCGGACCGGGCACCCACACAGAAAGATGGATCGAAGTCCCCGAACGTGACGTGATCCGGAGACCGACCTTTGTGATCTGCCCCACGCCGCGCCCGATAATCGGGGCGGCGCGGGGCGGTGCCTGCCCGGGAGGGGCTAACTCCAGGTGTCGTTCCCGGTACGGAACGACGTGCCGGTGGTGGAGCCGCGGTTCGCGCCTGAGGAGGCCGTCGGGGTCGCGCCGGACATGGCGTCCGCGTGGACGGCGACCGCGCCGCGCGCCGGGATGGTCACGGTCGCGGTGCCGCCGGACACGGTGACGGCCGTGCCCGCGCAGCCGCCCGGCCCGGCCCCGCCGGTGATGACGTCGCAGTAGACGCCGTCCGCGAGCCCGGTCGGGTAGGACGCGGTGGACGGCCCGGACGAGTCGTTGAGGCCGATCCAGCCCCTCGACCCGCGGCGGAACCCGATGACGCCGCTCGCCGTCGCCGTGAAGTCGGACACGGTCGTGGCGGACGCGGTCGCGTTGCGCCAGCCGACCATGCCCTTGATCCCGATCGACTGGGTGATGCACTGCCAGCCGCTTGAGCAGTCCGTGCCGGTGACGAAGCCGCGCGAGTCGGCGGGCGGTGACTGCCCCCGGGACGACCAGGCGAACCCGTCGAAGATGGCCGGTTTCCCGTACGGGTAGGCCAGCAGGAAGTAGTTGGCCAGGGTGTAGTCGGAGCCGTTCTTGTAGCTGAGCGTCGAGCCGTCCCGCTCCGTGTCGTGGTTGGTGATCATGGCGTAGGTCTGCGAGCCGTCGGCGTCCAGCGACCAGGAGGGGATGCCAGACAGGTTCGCCAGCGTGCCGTCCTGGAACTGGGTCTTGAGGCCCATCGCGTAGGCGAAGCCGAGCACGTCGCCGTTCCGGGTGAACGCGGCCGCCTTCAGATCGGGGTTGGACGCCCCCGGGAAGATCTCCTGTGCGATGTAGGGCGGCCTGCCCTCGGCGGTCGTGGTGTTCAGCGCGCCCTTGACGGCGGCGAAGTCGTCCTGGTCGATGTGCTTGGCGGCGTCGATGCGGAACCCGTCCACGCCGAGCCCGATCAGGTCGTTGAGGTACCCGGCGATCTTCCCGCGGACGTGGCCGGACTGCGTCTTCAGGTCCGACAGCGACACCAGTTCGCAGTTCTGCACCTCGGACTTGTCGTTCCAGTCGTCGATGCCCGCGTCGTCGTCGTGGCAGTACCCGTCGTTCGCGTGGTGGAAGTCGCCGTGGCCGTAGGGGACGGCCGGGTAGGAGAATCCGGCCGGGTCGAACGCCGAGCCGCCGTAGGTGGTGTTCACCGTGTTGTTGTGGCCGGCCATGTGGTTGATGACGGCGTCGACGTAGACGCGGACGCCGGCGTCGTGGCAGGCGGCGACCATGGCGGAGAACTCGGCGCGCGTGCCGAGCCGGCTGGTCAGGCCGTAGGAGACGGGCTGGTAGACCTCCCACCACGGGTGGGCGCCGTCGCCGGTGCTCGCGAGGCTGACCGACTCGGCGGGCGGTGCGACCTGGACGGCCGCGTACCCGGCCGGCCCGAGATGGCCGGTGCACGCCTCCGCGACCGACGGCCAGTTCCATTCCCAGAGGTTGGCGGTCACGTCACCGGTGTTGAGCGATGCGGCGGAGGAAGGGGTGGCGCCGGCGTCGCCGGGGAGCAGGGCGGCGGATGCCGGCCCGCCGAGGACGAGGGCTCCTGCGGCGAGCAGGGACAGGCGGCGGGGGACTCTGGCGCGTTGCATGGGGGCGAACTCCTGTCACAGGGCGCCCGGGTGCCGGCGGTGTGGGCGCCTGAGGGGTGGGGGACGGCCGTCCGCGATGCACCGTGAGAATGCTCTCTTCTTGCAGCAAGGTCAAGAGCTTGCGCAAAATTTCAATGGAGTTTCAGAAAGTCGGCAATCGAGTCAGTCGCGGTCCGACACGGGTGTGGCGAGACGTTCCCGCTGGGGAACGACCGTGTACTTGGGGTCCCGGGCCGACTGGATCCCGGCGTGGAAGACACCGAAACGCGTACAGGCCGAGCCCGCCAGGAGCGCCGCCCCGCTGAGCGCCGCCACCGCGCGGCTGCGCCCGCCGAGCAGGGCGCCCCCGGCGGCGCCCGCGGCCGACAGGATCTCTCCCGCGCGCACCAACCTGCCGGCCCTGCCCTCCTTGTACGGCTCGGCGACCACGCCGGCTCGACGCTCCATCACCTTCGCCGCAGCCAGTTCGAGGGCCGTGCCGAGCACCGCCGCACTGCGCATCGGCGCCGTCTCGCGGACCGGGGAGGTGATCAGCGCCATCCCGGACGCGGCGGCCGCGGACGAGCCCACGAACACCATCGGCAGCTCGCGGTGGACGTCGTGCCAGGCGGGCACGGCCGTGTCGGCGGCCAGTGCCGCGGTGTAGGCGGCGACGGCCGGTCCCAGTGCGGCGGCGCCCGCCGTCGCGGTCCCGCCGAGGCGCGGGAACAGCCCGGTCACGTCCAGGACGGCCGCCGCGCCCGCGGCCGGCCCGTAGGCCGCCAGCAGCCAGGAGCCCATGCTCATCGGCGAGGTGGGCTTCATGACGCGCAGCATGTTGGCGAACCGGGCGGGCCGCCCGAGATCGTGGATCAGCGCGGCCGTGGACCCGCCGATGGCCAGCAGCGACGAGACCTTCAGCGCCCGTGCGGCGCCGGGACGCCCGGTGAGCTGCGCGCCGGCGGCCAGCACCGAACCGGCGCCGGCCAGCCCGCCGAGGAAGAAGTACCCGGCGATGTCGTAGGCCTTCCAGACGGGCGGGTTCAGGATGGGCAGGCCGTAGTAGGAGGTGAACTCCGCCTCCGGCACCATCGCCTTCTCGCCCCGGCGCTTGCGGCGCCTCCCGTCCCGGCCGGGCAGGCCCTTGCCGATCTCCGCCTCGCGGCCCGGCCGCTGCCCGCGCATGCCCTCCTTGCCGACACCGCTTTCGTCGCGAGGGTCGCTCATCGCCCGCCTCCGTTGCGGCCGTGGACGGTGAAGACGGCGGCGAGACCGCCGAGCAGCGTGGCGGCCGCCACGCCCGCGTGCTTCCAGATGGACGGCAGGTCGCGGGTGGTGACGACGGGGTCCGGCGGCAGCCCGTACACCTCCGGCTCGTCCAGGAGGAGGAAGAACGCGCCGTCGCCGCCGACGCCGTCGTCCGGGTCGTGCCCGTACAGGCGCGCGTCCTCCACGCCGATGTCGTGGAGCTGCTCGACGCGCAGGGCGGCGCGCTCGCGCAACTCGTCGAGCGGCCCGTACTGGATGGAGTCCGTCGGGCACGCCTTGGCGCACGCCGGTTCCTGCCCCACGCCGATCCGGTCGTAGCACATCGTGCACTTCCAGGCCCGGCCGTCGTCCTTGCGCTGGTCGATGACGCCGTAGGGGCAGGCGGGAATGCAGTAGCCGCACCCGTTGCAGATGTCCTCCTGGACGACGACGGTGCCGAACTCCGTGCGGAACAGCGAACCGGTCGGGCAGACGTCCAGGCAGGCGGCGTGCGTGCAGTGCTTGCACACGTCGGACGCCATCAGCCAGCGCATGTCCGTGGCACCGCCGCCCGTGGCGCCGCCGTGGTCGACGCCGGCCTCGGCGTTCCCCATGGGCTTGTCCTGCTCGATGAACGCGACGTGCCGCCAGGTGTCGGCGCCGAGGCCCTGCGTGTTGTCGTAGGACATGCCGGTGAACTCCAGGCCGTCCTCGGGAATGGCGTTCCATTCCTTGCAGGCCACCTCGCACGCCTTGCAGCCGATGCAGACGGACGTGTCGGTGAAGAAGCCCATCCTGGGGGGCGGGTCGGTGTAGCCCGCGTTCGCCGCGACATCGGGCTCCGCCCCCGCCAGCAGGTTCCGTCCGACCAGGCTGCTCATTCCGCGACCTCCATATCCCGGGGCGCTGGCCACCTTCCCGGGCAGCCGGGCTCTACACCCTCGTTGACGCCGATTTCGGGGGCTGGATAGCTTCTGGGGATGACGGTTGAACGGGTCGGTTACGCGGGTCCGCTGGACAAGACGCTCGGTCTCCTGGTGGTCGAGGCGTCCGAACAGGAGGTCGTGGCCGAACTGGAGGTCACCGACAAGCTCATGCAGGCGTACGGCATCGTCCACGGCGGTGTGTACTGCGCGATCACCGAGACGGTGTGCAGCATGGGTGCCGCGCTCACGGTCGGGCTCGGCAGCCAGGTCGTCGGCGTCAGCAACCACACCCGGTTCATCCGGGCCGTGCGCGAGGGCCGGCTGACCGCCCGCGCCCGTCCGGTCGACCGGGTGGACGACCATGTGACCTGGCAGTCGACGATCACCGACGAGAAGGGCCGCGTGGTCGCCGAGGGCACGGTCAACCTGCTGAAGCTCACCCCGCCCGAAGGCTGAGGGGGACTCGCGGCCGGTCAGCGGGCCAGATGGCGCGAGATCACCAGCCGCTGGATCTGGTTGGTGCCCTCGAAGATCTGCATCACCTTCGCCTCGCGCATGAACCGCTCGGCGGGGAAGTCGCGGGTGTAGCCGGCGCCGCCGAGGACCTGGACGGCGTCCGTGGTCACCTTCATCGCGTTGTCGGTGGCGACCAGCTTGGCGATCGACGCCTCCCGGCCGTAGGGGCGGCCCGCGTCCTTCAGGCGCGCCGCCGACAGGTACGTCGCGCGGGCCGACTCGACGGCGGCGGCCATGTCGGCCAGCACGAACGCCAGGCCCTGGTGGTCGATGATCGCCTTGCCGAACGCCTCGCGCTCCTTGGCGTAGGCGACGGCGGTGTCGAGCGCGCCCTGGGAGAGCCCGGTGGCGACCGCGGCGATGCCGAGGCGGCCGGCGTCGAGACCCGCGAGCGCGATCGACAGGCCCTGGCCCTCGCCGCCGATCAGGTTGCCGGCCGGGACGCGCGCGTCCTCGAAGCGGACGGTCGCGGTCGTCGACCCCATCAGGCCCATCTTGTCCTCGGGCTCGTCGAACTCCAGCCCGGCCGTGCCCGCGGGGACGTGGAAGCACGAGATGCCGCGGGCGCCGTCGTCGGACGTGCGGGCCATGACGGTGTAGAAGTCGGCCTTGCCGCCGTGGGTCGTCCACGCCTTGGCGCCGTTCAGGACGTAGGAGTCGCCGTCCCGGACGGCCCTGGCCCGCATCGCCGCCGGATCGGACCCGGCGTGCGCCTCCGACAGGCAGTACGCGCCGAGGCGCTCGCCGGACAGCATGTCCGGGAGCCACCGGGCGCGCTGCCCGTCCGTCCCGTAGGCGAACAGCGGGAAGCACGACAGCGCGTGGACGCTGACGCCGACGCCGACGCTCGCCCACGCCGCGCCGATCTCCTCAAGGACCTGGAGGTAGATCTCATACGGCTGGCCGCCGCCGCCGAACTCCTCCGGGTACGGCAGCGTGAGCAGCCCCGCCCGGCCCAGCGTCGCGAACACCTCGCGGGGGAACGTCCCGGTGCGCTCGGCGCCGGCGGCCCGCGGCTCCAGCTCCTTCGCCGCGATCTCGCGGGTGAGTGCGATGAGGTCCTCGGACTCGGGTGTGGGCAGGTGCCGGGTGGCGGGCATGGGCGGACTCCTTTCGGCACGCTCACCGTACCAACGGCAGTACTGGCGAACCGATTCTGGTACTGCGTTTTGGTACCGTCTCGGGCATGACCTCGCTGGACGGCGCCCGCGCCACGCCCGCCGCACGGGCCTCCCGCGCCATGCGGCGGCGCGACGTACTCGTCGGCCGCCTCATCGACGTCTTCCTCGACCGCGGCTTCGCCGAGCTGAGCGTCGCGGAGCTGGCCGCCGCCCTGCGCTGCTCGAAGAGCACCCTCTACTCCGTCGCGGCGAGCCGGGAGCAGATCATCGTGACCGTCGTCCGCGCGTTCTTCCGCCGCGCCACCGAGCGGGTGGAGGCCGCCCTCGACGCGGTCACGCGGGCGGGCGCCGACCCGCGCGACCGCGTCGGCGCCTACCTGCGTGCGATCTCCGGCGAACTGGCGCCCGCGTCGCCCGCCTTCTTCGCCGACCTGGACGCCTTCGCCCCCGCCCGCGAGATCTACAAGCGGAACACCGGGTTCGCCGTCCGGCGCGTGCAGGGACTCGTCCGCGAGGCGGCGCCCGGCACCGGCGCCGGGACCGACGCCGCGTTCGTCGGCGCCGTCGCGGGCCAGGTCATGGAGTCCATCCACCGCGGCGAGATCAAGGCGCAGACCGGCCTGGACGACTCCGCCGCCTACGCCGCGCTCGCGTCCCTGATCGTCGCCCGGATGGCCGCCGGCCAGACCGCGCCGGGCTAGACCTTCGACGCCTGCAGCGCGTGCTCGACGAGCGCGACGAGCGCGCCCTTCGCCATGACGGGGTCGCGCACGTCGCAGAGCATGACGGGGACCTCGGGGTCGACGTCGAGGGCGTCGCGGATCTCCTCGACGGTGTAGGCGCGGGCGCCGTCGAACCTGTTCGCGGCGATGACGAACGGGATCTCCCGCTGCTCGAAGAAGTCGATGGACGCGAAGCTCGTGGTGAGCCGGCGGGTGTCGACCAGGACGATCGCGCCGATCGCGCCGTAGGCGATCTGGTCCCACATGAACCAGAACCGCTCCTGTCCGGGCGTCCCGAACAGGTACAGCCGGACACCGCCGGAGAACGTCAGCCGGCCGAAGTCCATGGCGACGGTCGTGGTCGTCTTGCCTTCCACGCCGCCGAGGTCGTCCACGCCGACGGAGGCGTCGGTGAGCGTCTCCTCCGTGCGCAGCGGGTGGACCTCGCTCACCGTGCCGACCAGCGTCGTCTTGCCGACGCCGAAGCCGCCGGCCACCAGGACCTTCAGCGTGTGCAGAGGGATGTCGTCGTCCGCGTCTCGCGGCGGGACGGTCTTAGAGGCGGCGAAGTTCATCGAGCACTCTCATCAGTATGCGGGGGTCGGGGCGTTCGGACGGCCGGTCCTGGTCCGACTCCTCGATCAGGCCGTATTCGCGCAGATCCGCCAGCAGGATCTGCACCACCCGGAACGGCAGGTCGGCCTTCGAGGCCAGGTCGGCGGGGGTGGACGGCCGCCCGCACATCTCAAGGAGCATCCGGTGCTCACGGGACAGCCACACCCGGTCGCCCGGGGTCCGCCCGGTCGCGACGAGGATCGCCACCAGGTCGACGACGGGACCGCGGGCGCGAGTGCGCCCGCGGGTGACCGCGTACGGCCGGACGACCGGGCCGGCGTCCCGCCCGATCCAGCGCTCTCTCGGAGTCTCCACCGTCGGCTCAGCCCGAGGCACCCGAATGCAGCGAGGGGTCCTGCGCGTCGTCCGGGGTCCGGGGCGACGCGCTGAGCTGCCGGCGCACCCGCTTGATCAGCATGGTGGTCTCGTAGGCGACCAGCCCGGCGTTGCCTCCGGCGTCGCTCAGCACCGCCAGGCAGCTGCCGCTGCCGGCGGGGATGATGAAGAACAGCATGCCGTCCAGTTCGACGACGGTCTGCCGCACCTGCTTGGCCTCGAAGTGCTCGCGCGCCCCGTTGGCCAGGCTGTGGAAGCCGGACGACAGTGCCGCCAGGAACTCCGAGTCCTTGCGGGTGACGCCCTTCGACGCGCCCATGACCAGCCCGTCCCGGGACAGCAGGACGGCCTGGTGGACCTCGCCGACCCGTTCCACCAGGTCGTCGAGCAGCCAGTCGAGCTCGCCCGTGGCGTGGCTCTGCCCCATCATGAGTCCCCCCATTCGTCGCGTGGATCGAGATCGCCCGGTTCGTCGTCGGCGTTCCTGCCGCGCAGCCAACCCGACTGTAGTGAGGCCATCAGGTCGCGGCTGAACTCCGGACTGGGCTCGTCGAAGTCGTCGTCGGCCCCCCGGGATGATTCGGCGTTCCGCCGTGCGGGACGCTTGCGCAGCTGAGGTGCCAGGTGGGCACGGCGTACCCGGCGCGGGAGCCTGCCGGTGATCTCGCTGTCCTCGATGCCGCCCGCCTCCGGATCCTCGCCGGACCGGCGGCCGCGGCCGCCGGCGAGCGCATCGCCCGGCTGCGCCGGGTCGTAGGCGGGGCCGGGGCTGAGAACAGGGCCCGGGTCCAGAACAGGGCCCGGGTCGAAAACGCGGCCCGGGTCGAGAACGGGTCCCGGCGGCGGCTCGCCGGACGGTGCGGGCGGCTGGTCGGCGGCCGGGAGCGCCGGGCGGGCCGGGCGGGCCGGGCGGCCGAGCGGCGGCGGGGATCCGGCCGCGGCCGCCGCCCCGACCGGCTGCTGCGTGCCGGCGCCGAGGCCGCGGGAGGAATGCCAGTCGTCGCTCAGGACGACCAGGGAGTGCGGGACGAGGACGATCGCGGTGGTGCCGCCGTACGGCGACGGCTGCAGCGAGACCTTGATGTCGTGCCGGGCGGCCAGCCGCGCGACGACGAACAGGCCGAGACGTTCGGTGTCGACCAGGTCGAACTCCACCGCGCTGGCCAGCCGCCGGTTCAGCTCGTCCCGTTCCTGCGTGTTGAGCCCGAGGCCCCGGTCGACCACCTCCACGGCCAGTCCGTTGGCGACGGTCTCGACCTTGACGGTGACCTCGGTGGCGGGCGGCGAGAACATCGTCGCGTTCTCGATCAGCTCGGCCAGCAGATGGATGACGTCGGCGACCACGCCGCCGGAGACCGCGGCCGACGACTCCCCGGTCAGCTCCACCCGGGTGTAGTCCTCCACCTCCGCGATCGCCGCGCGCACCACGTCCTCGGCCGCGACCGGATGGTCCCAGGCCCGGACGGTCGGCGAGCCGGACAGGATGACCAGGCCCTCGGCGTGCCGCCGCATGCGGGTGGTCAGGTGGTCGAGGCGGAACAGGTCGTCGAGCTCCTCGGGGCTGGAGGCGCGCCGCTCCATCTGGTCCAGCAGCCGCAGCTGCCGGTGCAGGAGCGACTGGCTGCGCCACGACAGGTTGACGAAGACCCGGTTGATGCTCGCGCGCAGGTCCGCCTCACCGATCGCGGTGCTGATGGCCGTCCGCTGGACGGTGTCGAACGCCTCGCTGACCAGGGCCACCTCGCGGGTCCTTCCGGCCGCCGGGCCGGGCGTCTCCGCCTCCAGGTCCACGCGCTCGCCGCGCCGCAGCCGCTCGACGACGCGGGGCAGCCGGTCGTTCGCCAGCTCCTGCGCCGACCGCTGCAGGCTCCTGAGCTCGTGGGCGTGCCTGCGGGCGAACAGCAGCGACAGCGCGATGGACGCGATCACGGCCAGCAGCCCGAGGCCGCCCGCCAGGTAGACCCGCAGCATGATCCGCTGGGCGGCGGGCTCGACCTCGTCGTGCTGGATGACTTCGCCGGCCTTGTAGGTCGTGCCGAGCCATATCTGCCCGGCCGCCTTGACGGCGGCCTGCCACCGCTGCGGGTCGGGGGTCCTGCCCTGCTGCACGACGCCGTTCTCCAGGGCGACGTAGGAGGCGAGGGCGGGGGAGTTCACCAGGCCGCTCATGGTCCGCGCGACCTCGCCGCCGATCCCGGTCTGGCCGAGGTCGAACAGCTCCGCGCGGGTGCCCGCCCACTGGGCGAACGCGGCCCGGCCGCCGGACTTCAGCCGGTTGCCGCGCAGGCTCGTCAGCAGCAAATCCTCGCGCAGCATGAAGTCGCGCGACCAGTACATGTACAGGATGCCGCTGGTCTGCTGGTAGACCTCGATGTCGCCGATGCTCACCAGCGTGCTGAGCAGCCGGACGACGTTGTCGAAGACCTCGCTGTAGGTGTTGATGGTCTCCAGCGCCGAGACGTTCCGGGAGGTGATCTGGGACCGGATGCTGGCCAGCTGGTCGAACTGGTTGCCGACGTTCCGGGTGCGCTGCATCGCCTCGGCGGTTCTGTTCTCCGCGGCCTCGGGGGAGAACGCCGACTTGCGGAAGAGGGCCACCGCACGGTCGGTCTTGGCGGCCTGCGCCTGGAACTTCTGCGTGTTCGCGGGGGACGGCGCCGTCAGCGCGGCGATCCCGGCGGCACGTTCCTCCTGCAGCGCCTGCATGGCGAGGTTGGACGGCTGGCCGACCCGGTCGTGGTTCCCGGCGTACTGGATCCGCTCCAGCGCGTCGCTCAGCGCCGGGACGGCCGAGAACGACCACAGGGACACGAGCGACACCAGCGGGATCGCCAGGAGCAGTGCGATCCTTCGTCCGATCGGGCTCGTCCGGGGGCGTCTCCGGGATCGATGCACCTGTTCGGGACTCGACAACAGCCCACTCCTGATCGTCGGCGGCCACCTGGTAGGGGTCACGAAGCATACTCAGGCCGTTTTGTCCGGGGCCAGTGGTCTCACCTGCTGGAACTCGGGCGCGCCGGGTGTGCCGCGGCTCTCGGCGCCCTGGCCGGCGGGTGCCGTGTGCCCGCGTGCCCCTTCTCGCCGTTCCCGCAGGTCACGGCGTCCGCAGGGGCGGCCATTCCGGCGCTGACCTTGGAGAACGCGTTTCCGTGGTGCCGTCATGATCGACACTAACGGTGGTGGCGAAGGGAACGGACGGTGATCGCGATACGGATGCTGATCTTGTAAATACGGGTTCCGAATGAGACCAATATTGGCCGTTTTGATGCCGAGTCGTGTCTTGTTGCGTGAATTGACGCGTGTCAGGCTTCGGGTTGCTTCGTCCCCCCCACAAAACGGAGACCAAGTCATGCGCAGAACCGCGCTAGCAGCCCTCACCGGGCTGTCACTCGCCGCCACCACCCTGGCCGCGGTACCGGCCCAGGCCGCCGCACCGGCGCACTCCCAACTGGCCCGCCTGGTCAAGCTCAAGAACGTCCGCCACCACCAGCTGAACCTGCAGAAGATCGCCGACGCCAACGGCGGCAACCGGGCCGCCGGGCTCCCGGGCAACGAGATCACCGTCAAGTACATCGCGAACCAGCTCGAACGGGCCGGATACGACCCGACCGTCCAGAAGTTCACGTTCGACTTCTGGCAGGAAATGTCGGAGCCGGTCTTCGAGCAGACCGCACCCGGGCAGAAGACGTTCCAGCCCGGCACCGACTTCGCGACCATGCAGTACTCCGGCGCCGGCGACGTCACCGCCGCCGCGACCCCCGTCGACCCGGGCGCCACCGGGGTCGGCAGCGGCTGCGAGGCCGACGACTTCGCCGGCTTCCCCGCGGGGCACATCGCGCTGATCCAGCGCGGCGGCTGCTTCTTCTCCCTCAAGACCGACCACGCCATCGCCGCCGGCGCCGCCGCCGTCGCCATCTACCAGCTCCCCGACCAGCCGGGACCGGTCGCCGGCACGCTGACCAAGCCGTACGGCATCCCGGTCATCGGCCCGACCAGCGCCGTCGGGACGGCGCTCGTCCAGCAGGCGCAGGACGGCGGAGTGACGCTGCGCGTCAAGACCGACACCTTCACCGAGGAGCGCGGGGCGGCCAACGTCATCGCCGACACCCGCCGCGGCAAGACCGACAACGTCGTGGTCGTCGGCGCGCACAACGACAGCGTCATCGACGGGCCCGGCATCAACGACAACGGCTCGGGCACGGCGGCGCTGCTGGAGATGGCCAAGCAGATCCACAAGCTCGGGCCCAAGCTCCGCAACACGGTGCGGTTCGCGTTCTGGGGCGCCGAGGAGGAGGGCCTGCTCGGCTCCAACCACTACGTGGCCAACCTCCCGGAGGAGGAGCGGGACAAGATCGCGCTGAACCTCAACTTCGACATGATCGGCTCTCCGAACTTCGTCCGGTTCGTCTACGACGGCGACAACAGCGAGGGCCAGAACCCCGTCGAGTCACCCGCAGGGTCCGGCGCGATCGAGAAGGCGTTCAACGACTACTTCGCCAAGCGCGGGCTCGCCACCGACCCGTCGCCGTTCAACGGGCGGTCGGACTACAGCGCCTTCATCGACGCGGGCATCCCCGCCGGCGGGCTGTTCACCGGCGCCGAGGGCATCAAGACGCCCGAGCAGGCGCAGGTGTACGGCGGAACCGCGGGCGAGGCGTACGACCCGTGCTATCACGCGGTCTGCGACCGCTACGGCAACGTCGACCCCCGCGGCCTCGACCAGATGACCGACGGCGCGGCGGCGGTCACCCAGAAGTTCGCCTACAGCACCCTGACCGTCAACGGCAACGAACTCGCCAGAAGGCAGGCGCCGGCCGGCAAGCGCGCCGTGCCGGACATGATCGGCCACTTCGCGACGAAGTAGCGGTCCCAGCCGTTCGACCGGGGGACGCGTCCGCGACCGGGCGCGTCCCCCGCCGTTTCCCCGCGCCTCCCCCCGTTGCGGGGTCAGCGCGGGGAGAGCGTCTCGGTGATCGTCCGCAGCGCGGGACGAGGGTCTGCGCCCTGCTCGGTCAGCACCTGGACGGCGACGTGGTCGGCACCGGCGTCCAGGTGGCCGCTCAGCCGCGCCGCCACCGCCGCCGGATCCCCGTGCGCGACCAGCGCGTCCAGGAGCGCGTCGCTGCCGTCCCCGGCGACGTCCTCGTCGGTGAAGCCGAGCCGCTTGAAACTGGCGACGTAGTTCGTCAGCCGGAAGTAGAAGCCGATCTTCTCCCTGGCCAGCGCGCGGGCGCGCTCGGGGTCGGTGTCGAGCACCACCTTCTGGTCCGGAGCGAGGATCGGGCCGTCGCCGAGCGTCTCCCGTGCCCGGCGCGTGTGCTCGGGCGTGGTCAGGTACGGGTGCGCACCCCCGGCGCGTTCCGCCGACAGCCGCAGCACCTTCGGCCCCAGCGCGGCCAGCACCCGCCTGCCCACCGGAACGTCCGCCGCGTCGAGCCGGTCCAGATACGCCAGGATCGTCTCGTACGGGCTGCGGTACTCCTGCGTCGCCTCCGGATGGCCGATGCCGACGCCGAGCAGGAACCGGCCGCCGTACGCGTCGTCGAGCCGGTGGTACGACGCCGCGACCTCATCGGCGGGCGTGGTCCACATGTTCACGATGCCGGTCGCGATCACGATGCGGTCGGTGGCGGCGAGGAGCCGCTCGGCGACCTTCAGGTCCCCGCGCGGCGAACCGCCGATCCAGATGGTGCCGTAGCCGAGGTCCTCGACGTCCTTGGCCAGCTCGGGGCCGAGTTCGCTCCACGGGCGCCAGATCCCCAGCCTGCCCAGATCGATCTTCGTCATGTCGCCCCCAACACGTCGTCCGGCTGTTTCATGCCACCTTCCCCCGGTGCCAGGATGGGATGCATGACCGACCGGCCCCGCCTTCTTCTCCTGGACGGCCACTCGCTGGCCTACCGGGCGTTCTACGCGCTGCCGGTCGAGAACTTCAGCACCACCGCCGGGCAGCCCACCAACGCCGTGTACGGGTTCGCGAACATGCTGGCCAACGCGCTGCGCGACGAGCGCCCGACGCACGCCGCGGTCGCGTTCGACGTGTCGCGGCGGACGTTCCGGACGGAGGCGTTCCCCGAGTACAAGGCCACCCGGTCACGGTCGCCGGACGAGTTCGGCAGCCAGCTGAGGATCCTGGACGAGCTCCTCGCCGCGATGAACATGCCGGTGCTGCGGGCGCCCGGCTACGAGGCCGACGACGTCATCGCGTCCCTCACCGCCAGGGCCGAGGCGGACGGCCTCCAGGTGCTCATCATCACCGGCGACCGGGACGTCCTCCAGCTCGTCAGCGACGACGTCACCGTCCTGTACTTCTACCGGACGGCCTCGGAGATGATCCGGTACACGCCTGATGCGGTGCGGGAGAAGTACGGCCTGACCCCGGCGCAGTACCCCGACTTCGCGGCGCTGCGCGGCGACCCGTCCGACAACCTGCCGAGCATCCCGGGCATCGGGGAGAAGACCGCCGCGAAGTGGGTCCGCGAGTTCGGCTCCCTCGACGCTCTGCTGGACCGGTCCGGCGAGGTGAAGGGGAAGGCGGGCGAGAAGCTGCGCGCCGCGCTCGACTCGGTGCGGCTCAACCGGCGGCTGACCGAACTCGTCCGCGACCTGGACCTGCCGGTGGAGATCGGGGACCTGCGGCGGCGGCCCTACGACCTGTCCGCGTTCACGTCCCTGCTGGACGAGCTGGAGTTCCGCAACGCCAGCCTCCGGCAGCGCCTGTTCGCCGCCGACCCGGGCGGCGGCCGCGCGCCGGACACCGGGCCGGCCGGGTCGGCCGGGCCCGAGCCGATCAGGGGCCGTGAGCTGGGGCCGGACGAGCTGGCGGGCTGGCTCCGGTCCCACGCGGCCGGCACGGTCGGGCTGGCCGCCGACCACACCTGGGTCCGCGGCGCGGGCGACGTCACCCGGATCGCGCTGGCCACCGGCGAGAGGCATGCGGCCTCGTTCGAACCGTCCGGCCTCACCGAGGACGACGAGCGCGCCTTCACGGAATGGCTGGCCGACCCCGGCCGTCCCAAGGCGCTGCACGACGTGAAGTCGCTGCTGCGCGTGTTCGGTGAGCGCGGCTGGCGGCTCGCCGGGATCGCCGCCGACACCGCGATGGCCGCCTACCTCCTGCTGCCCGGCCTGGCCGCCTACGGCATCGCCGACCTGGCGGGGCGTCACCTCGGGCGCCGTCCGCCCGCCGACGGGGCGGCCGGGCTGATGCTGAGCGCGCGCGCCGTCCTCGACCTGGCGGGCAGGTTCGCCGCCGACCTCGCCTCCACGGGCATGGACGAGGTCCTCCGCGACGTCGAGCTGCCGCTGTCGGGCCTGCTCGCCAGAGCGGAACGTGCCGGAGTCCATGTCGACGCCGGCCTCCTGCACGAGCTGGAACGCCACTTCGCCGACGCGATGGAACGCGCGGCCGGCGAGGCCGCCGACATCGCCGGGCGCCGCTTCAACCCTGGCTCGACCAAGCAGCTCCAGGAAGTCCTGTTCGGCGAGCTGGGCCTGCCCAGGACCAAGAAGATCAAGTCCGGGTACTCCACCGACCTCGACGCGCTGACCTGGCTCGCCACCCAGACCGACAACGGCCTGCCGCAGGTCCTGCTCCATCACCGCGACCAGGCGCGGCTGCGCGCCACCGTGGCCGGGCTGATCAGGGAGATCGGCGCGGACGGCCGGATCCACACCACGTTCCAGCAGACCGTCGCCGCCACCGGCCGCCTCACCTCCACCGAGCCGAACCTCCAGGTCATCCCCGTCCGGACCGAGGAGGGGCGGCGCATCCGCCGCGCGTTCCTGCCCGGCGGCGGCTTCGAGTCGCTGATGACGGCCGACTACGGCCAGCTCGAACTGCGCGTCATGGCGCACCTGTCGCAGGACCCCACGCTCGTCGCCGCGTTCGAATCCGGCGAGGACCTGCACACCACGATGGCCGCACAGGTGTTCGGGGTCGCCCCGGAGGCCGTCACCCCCGACATGCGCCGCAAGATCAAGGCGATGTCGTACGGGCTGGCGTACGGCCTGTCGGCGTTCGGCCTGGCCAAGCAGCTCGGCGTCCCGATGGCGGAGGCGCGTCCGCTGATGGACGCCTACTTCGAGCGGCTCGGCGGCGTCCGCGACTACCTCGACCACGTCGTCGCCGAGGCCCGCGTCACCGGCTACACCCGCACGGTCCTCGGCCGCCGCCGCTACCTGCCGCACCTGACCAGCGACAACCGGCAGCGCCGCGAGACCGCCGAGCGGATGGCGCTGAACGCCCCCGTGCAGGGCTCCGCCGCCGACATCGTCAAGATCGCGATGCTGCGGGTGGACGAGGCGCTGACCGGCGCCGGGCTCGCCAGCCGCCTGCTGCTCCAGGTCCACGACGAGATCGTCCTGGAGGTCGCTCCGGGCGAACGTGACAGGGTGGAGGACATCGTCCGCACCCACATGACGACCGCGTACCCGCTCTCCGTCGGACTGGAGGTCGCCATCGGCGCCGGCCCCGACTGGAACGCCGCCGCCCACTGAACCGCCGCCCGATGAACCACCCGACAGCGGATATGAAGATGCACGGGGAGGCATGCATGGAGATCGAGATGATCGTCGAGATCCCCAGGGGATCGCGCAACAAGTACGAGATGGACCACCGGCTCGGCCGCATCCGGCTGGACCGGATGCTGTTCACCTCGACCCAGTACCCGGTCGACTACGGCTACATCCCGGACACGGTCGCCGAGGACGGCGACCCGCTGGACGCGATGGTGCTGCTGGACGAACCCACCTTTCCCGGCTGCCAGATCACCGTCCGCAGCCTCGGGGTGTTCTGGATGCACGACGAGGGCGGCCCCGACGCGAAGATCCTCTGCGTCCCGTCCAAGGACGTCCGCTACGCCGAACTCCGCGACCTGGACGACGTGCACGAGCACATCCGCAACGAGATCGCCCATTTCTTCGACATCTACAAGAACCTGGAGCCGAACAAGAGCTCCGACGTGCGCGGCTGGCAGGACCGCCAGATCGCCGACCAGACCATCTCCCAGGCCGCCGAACGGGCACGGACCAAGACGACGCCCTGACCGCGGCCACGGCCGCGCCCGGCGTGGCCGCCTTTACGGCGGCGGCCGGGAGGCGCACCATTTTCAGGTGAGCTCCCGGAGCGTGATGGAGCCGGTCGTCATCGTCGGCGCCGGGCCGGTCGGTCTGGTCACGGCGCTGCTGCTGGCGCGGCACGGCGTGCCCAGCGTGGTGCTGGAGGCCGCCGCCCGGCGTGATCCGTCCGGGTCCAGGGCCATCTGCTTCCAGCGCGACGTCCTGGACGTCCTCGACCGGGCCGGCTGCGCCGAGCAGCTGATCGCCCGCGGCGTGACGTGGACGACCGGCCGGACCTACTACCGCGGGGATGAGCTGTTCTCGGTCACCTTCCCCGGCGCCGGGCGCGGCGCCGTCCCGCCCTGGATCAACATCTCCCAGGCGGAGGTGGAGCGGCACCTGCGCGAACTCGCCCTCGCCGAGCCGCTGGTCGATCTGCGGTACGGGCATCCCGTCAGCGGGCTCCACCAGGACGGGCGAGGTGTCGAGGCCGACGCGGGCGTCACCGTCCGGGGCAGCCATCTGGTGGGCGCGGACGGCGGGCACAGCGCCGTCCGGCGGCTGCTCGGCATCGGCTTCCCCGGGCGCACGTTCGCCGACAGGTTCCTCATCTGCGACATCCGGGCCGAGCTGCCGTTCCCGAGCGAGCGGCGGTTCCACTTCGACCCCGAGTGGAATCCCGGCCGGCAGGTCCTCGTCCACCAGTGCCCGGACGGCATCTGGCGGATCGACTGGCAGGTCCCCGCCGACCACGACCTCGACACCGAACGCGCCTCCGGGGCCCTGGACGCGCGGATCCGGAAGATCGTCGGGGACGTCCCGTACGAGATCGTGTGGGCGACCGTGTACCGGTTCCACGAGCGGCGCGCGGCGACGTTCGCCTCCGGCCGCGCGTTCCTCGCCGGGGACGCCGCCCACCTGTACGCCCCGTTCGGCGCCCGCGGGCTCAACTCGGGCCTCCAGGACGCGGAGAACCTCGCGTGGAAGCTCGCGTTCGTCCGGCACGGCCTGGCGCCCGAGGGGCTGCTCGCGTCCTACGACACCGAGCGCCGCGCCGCGGCGGGGGAGAACCTCCGCGTCACCACGCGGACGATGGAGTTCCTCGTCCCGCAGACGCCCGCGCAGCGCACCCACCGGCTGGAGTCCCTGGAGCGGGCGCGGACGCATCCGGAACCCCGCACGATCATCGACTCGGGCAAGCTCGCCGAACCGTTCTGGTACCTGGACTCGCCGCTGACCACCCCGTCCGGCCCGGTGGACGACTTCCCGCTCGAACCGGGGGCCGCCCGCCCGCCCGTGCCCGGAACCCTCTGCCCGGACGGCCCGTGCGCCGTCTCCGGCGAGACCACCCGCCTGCGCCGCCTGTTCGGAACCGGCTTCGTCGTCCTGACGGCGCGACGCCGCGCGCTGGAACCGGAGACCGACGTCCCCCATGAGATACGCGCCTTGGACGACATCGACGTGGACGGGGTCCTGCGGACCGCCCTGCAGGCCGGCCCGGACACCGTTCACGTCGTCCGCCCGGACGGCCATCTCGCCGCCGTCCTCCCGTCCTGCGACCCCGCGACGCTGACCGACGCCCTCGACCGCGCCTGCGGCCGCCCCTAGCCCGTCAGGACCACCGCCTGCGATGACGACAGGACGGGGAAAACGGATCGCCGCTTACGGGTACGGGAGCGCATGCGGGCCGGGGTGATCGCCGAAACCCCGTTGGCCCGGGGCGGTCCGGCGGGGATCATGGGGCGGGTGAAGATCCGGCTTGCGTGGGGTGTGGTGGCCTCGGGCCTGTGCGCCTGGGCCGCCCGGCCGCCGGGTCCGGCCCGGCTGCCGGATGAGGCGGACGCCCGTCCCGGGGAGGCCGTCGCCCTGGGGCCCGAGGAGGCCTCCGGGGAGGACGTCGCGCACGCCGTCGCGGAACTGGGCCGGCTCGTCGGGGCCGGGGGAGTGGTCGCGGCGGGAGCGGGCGTCGATCTCGGGGCGGGGTTCCGGTCCGCGCGGCTGGACGGGGCGCGCGGGGACCAGCGGGACGCGGTCCTGGCGGCACTGCGGGCCGTGGGCCTGCGCGAGGCGGGCCGGCTGGGGGACCGGGCGGGATTCCTGGTGGCTCTGTTCGGGCCCGCGGTCACACGACGGGTGGGCGCGGCGGCCGGGCGGGCCGTGGAGGACGGACGGTGGGCGGCGCTGCATCTGGCGGTGGCGGCCAGCGACGTCCTGGGGCCCGAGCAGCTGGAGCGGGTCCTCGCGCTGGAGGCGCCCGAGGGCGTCGACATCGTCCCCGGCGGCCTGCCCTCGGTGCTCGGGGAGCATCTGCGGCAGGTGTTCGAGCCGGTCCCGCGGCCCCGGAGGCTCGACCTGATCCTGGACCTGTGGGAACGGGTCCTGGAACACCATGCGGGGGTGGCGCGGCGGAAGCGGCGGCTGGGGACGCAGGGCCGCCGGGACCGGGTCGCCGATCTGCGTGAGCGGCGCCGTCACTACGAGGACGAATGGATCCTCAACCTGCTGCGGACGTCCCTGGGCATCGTGAGGGACCCGTCGCTCGCGGAGGCCGCGCGCTGGAAGCCGGACGAGCGGTACTGGAGCGACCGGCTTCAGGTGATCGTCCAGGACGCGCTCGGCGCGACGGCGCTGCTGCGGACCGCGACGGCGGTCGCCGACCACGGGCTGCAGGACGGCCTGGACCGTTCGGCGGCCCTCATCGGCGCCGCGGCGGCGCAGGTGAACGACATGACCGCGGCGCAATCGGCGCGCCGCGTGCCGGGGCTCACCGGCATCCCGGCGCGCCCGGCCGCCCACGTCCGCGACATCCACCGCAGGCTCTCCGGCGGCGCCCCGAGGGACGCCAGGTTCGCCGCCCACCTCAGGCCCCGACTGACGTCCGCCCGCGACTACGCCCTCGTGATCATCGAGGACGTCGAGCGGCTGCTGGACGAGATGCGCGGCGTCCGTGACGAGATGCTTCGCGAGTGGGGGGCGACCGGGCTGCGGGACTGGCGCGAGGCCGTGGGATACGAGCGCCCTCCGGGCGAGTGGGCCGGCATTCCGCCCTGGTCGGGCCCCCTGCTGGGCGACACCGCGCCGCTCCACGAGCGCCTCACCGCCACCGAAGAACCGGCCGCTGTGGAAAAGGTCGGCGACCTGCTGTGGTACGCGGATCTGCTCGACGCGCTCGCACGCCTGCACGGGCACGACCGGGCGCAGGGCGTGCCCGGCTTCGGGGCGCCCTGGCTCGACCACGACCCGGAACCGGTCGTCGAACCGCTGGCGCCCCGCCTCGACTCGATCACGCTGGCGGTCTCGGGCGCCGCCCAGCTCGCCGCGCTCGGCGGCGTCCCGCCGCGCGGCGCCCGGACCTGGTCCGCCCTCACCGGCGGGCTGATGTCGGGCACCGCCATCGCCGAGGCGCTGACCGGCGGCTTCGCCGTCCCCGCGCCGCTGCTCGCATGGGACGGCAAGGCCGTCCCGGGCGCCGGGGTCAGGGTGAAGGTCGCGCGCGGCGCACGCGATCTGGCGGAATGGGCCGACTACATGGGCAACTGCATCGCCGGCCCGGCCTATCTCGACGACGCCCGCAAGGGCCGCACCGGCCTCCTCGGCTTCTACGGCAAGCACGGGCTGCTCGTCGTCAACGCCGAACTGGCCCCGCTGCGGCCCGCCTCGCGGGGATGGCGGATCAGCGAGATCGCGGCGAGGTTCAACGACGACCCGGACGAGGAGCTGGAGCGGCGGATTCGCGACTGGGTCGCCGCGATCCCCGGCACCCTCGAAGAGGAGCCCACTCCTCCTCCCGACGAGCTTCCGCCCGCGCGGCCCGCCCGGCGCCGTGCCGCGCCCCGCCTCGTCGAGGACGCGGGCCCGGCGCTCGGGACGCTCGCGCGCCGGGCCTGGGAGGAGACGGCCCCCGGGGTCCTCGGCGTCTTCGCCGCCGTCGCCGCGACGCCGCCGGACGCCGCTCTCGTCCGGCTGCGCCGCCTGGGCGCCGCCCAGCTGGCCTCCGCCGTCCGGCGAGCGCTCGCCACGGAGCGGGCCGACCTGATCGAACTCTGGGCGGCGACCGGGAACCGTCCCCTCGAAACCGCGCTGGACGGCCTGGACCCGTCGCTCCGCGACCGCTTCGACCAGCTCCCGCTCCTGCTGGGCGAGCCGCCGCTCCCCAAGACGCTGCGCAGGCTCATCAAGGTCCCCGCCATCGCCGACGCCTACAACCTCGACCTGGCGGGACGCCGGACGCGCCGGGCGATCGGGCGGCTGGCCGTCCAGGACGACCCGGTCATCGCCCGCGCCCTCGCGCGGCGTGCGACCGAGCCGCTGCTCTGCGCGCTCATCGTCACCGTCAACTGCGACGCCTCCGGGATCGAGCCGGTGCCCGTGACGGCGCCGCGGAGGGTCAGGGTCCCCGGCTACCCGGCCACCACGCTCAAGGACGGGGACGGCCCGTGGCAGCGCGCCCTGCCCGCCGCCCGCGAACTCGGCGCCGACACCGCCGCCTTCTGGGACGGGATCGCCGGACACGGGCTGCGCGTCCCCGCGTCCTGGCTCGCCTCCGGCGGATGGACGGCGCTGTGGGCCCGTGCCCACGGTCACCGCCGCTGAGCCGCGCCTAGGGGCGGCGGAAGATGGTGATGGAGTGGCCGACCTCGCCGATCCGCTCGCTGGAGCGGATCAGCGGCACCAGCCGCGGGTCCTGCTTGGAGATCCAGCTGTTGGACACCACCAGAAGCCCGTGCACCTCGTCCGGGCGCGCGGTGCGCGGATCGGACGCGTGGACGCCGTAGTAGGCCGGGACGCCGCCGCCCTTGTAGACGAGCCAGACCCTCTCGCCCGGGTGGCGCTCGTGGAGCCGGTCGGCGAGCCGCCAGAGATCCTGCCCCCAGTCGACGTTGGAGTCGTGCAGGTGCAGGCGGGTCTTGGCGGGGCCGCCGAACGCCTCGTTCGAATAGGGCAGGTAGTACGGGAACGTCCGCAGCGAACTGACCGCCACGAACAACACGAGTCCACCGGCGGCGGCCCTGGCCCAGCGCCATCGCACGAGCGTCACTCCGGCTGCCGCCACCGCCAGGAACATCGGCATGAAGATGACGTACCGGATGCCGAAGTCGCGGGTGCCCGTCATCGCCGCCGCCAGCAGGACGGCCGTGGTGCCCAGCACGTACGGCGCGGCGGGCCGCAGCCGCGGCAGCGCCGTCATCGCCGCGATCCCCGCCGCCCACAGGGCGAGCGTCCCGAGCGGTGTCTTCACCAGCAGCGCGGCCGGAAGGTAGTACCAGCGAGTGCCCCGGTAGGCGTCTCCGAACAGGAATCCGCCCCATTGCAGGTCCTCGAAGCCGAACTGGAGGCGCATCCCGTCCCGGAAAGGCTCAGGGAACGGCATGAGGGCGACGGCGAGTCCCCGCAGCCCGTCCACGGCGGGGACGCCGGGGGGCGTCGTCCAGTGCAGCCGCGGATCGACGGCCAGGTAGGACGCCCACACGACGGCGACCGCCAGCGCGGCCACACCGGCCGCCGACGCCGCGGCGGCGCGCACGGAACGGCGCGACGACCACACCGACCCCGCCACCAGTGCCATCAGGACCGGCACGGCGGGAAGCGTGGACATCTTGGTGGCGAGGGCCGCGCCGAGTGCCAGCCCGGCCAACGGCACATGGAGCCGGGGCCGCCCGCGCGCACGCCACGCCAGCCACGCCGATGTGACCAGAAGGCCGGCCGTGGGCACGTCCAGCGTCGCCAGGGAGCCGTGCGCGATGACGCCGGGCGAGAACGCGTACAGGGCGAGCGCCGTCACCCCGGCGGCCGGGCCGGCGAGGTCACGGGCGAAGGCGAACACGACCAGCCCGAACAGCAGCGTCACGAGGATGACCGGGATCCGCGCGGCCAGCAGCAGCCGCTGTGCGTCATTGCCCGACCCGTAGAGGAGGTGCCGCCCGGCCTGCGTCTGCGAGCCCGTGTAGGCGGCGTCGAAATGCGGGCCGGCGAGCACCGCTCCGGCGCCGATGAGCAGCTTGCCGAGCGGCGGATGCTCCGGGTTGTGGCGCAGGTCGTGTTCGAGGAGGTACTCGACGCCGGCCACCACGTAGACGGGTTCGTCGGAGGTCGGCGACTGCCGCACGGCCGTGGCGGCCATCGCGACGGCCATCTCGGCCAGCAGCGCCGCCACGACGAGCACGAGCAGCCACCGCCGGTGCCGGCGCAGCGCCCCGAAACGGCCCGCCGGCGTCTCGCGGGGAGACGCCGGCGGCCGTCCGGGCTCGGCGGACAGTGAGGTCACCGCATCACCCTCGCATGCTGTGGCTTCTCATCACGGCTCCCACCACGGCGTTTCACGAGGACGCCCTCACCACGGCGCCTTCACCACGGCGCCTTCACCACGGGGTCTTCACCACGGCGCCTTCACCACGGGGTCCTCACCACGGGGTCAGGCCGATCGCTGCGGAGGAGGGGGAGCCGTCGTGGACGAGGGACTCGAACCCGCCGACATCGTCGAACGCGAACCCGTAGGCCCTGCCGTCGACCATGTTCTCGTGGACGATCCGCGAATAGTGGTCGGTGACGTCCCGCGTGTAGAACTGCCCGGAGTCGTAGGTGGGCTGGGTGTGCAGGTGGCCGAGCGTCGAGCGGTGGAACGCCGCGCACAGCGTCCGCGCGATCGGGCCCACCACGGCGTCGTTGGGCGCGTGGAGCCTGCCGTCGCAGCCGAGCACGTCCTTCGTGCCGGGCTTCTCGAAGGAGGCCACGGTGGCGCCCGTGCCGTCGGTGAAGCGCATGACGTCGTCCGCGCCGGTCCGGCCGGTGAACCGCTTCTGCGGCTCGTGCTGGAATGGCACGACGGTCAGCGCGCGAGTCCTGTAGGTGTTCCATGCGCTGCTGATATAGCCGTCGAGATACGCGGGACTGAAAACACCGGCGTCGATGCCCTTCGCCGGAGAAAGGACGCGGAGCCGAAGGCCGTCCGAACGCGTCGTGATCAGACTGGTCCAGTCTCCGGCCTGGCCTTGTACGGCATTGAAGATTCGTTCACGTCCATTCGTGACGAGCACGCCGGTTCGCGTCGTCGAGCCCGCGCCGTTCGTCACCGCGACGGAATGCGGGATGCTGAACATGTCGACCTGGGAACTGTTGAGCCACAGCCCGTCGTCATTGTAGGTGAATTCGCTCCAGTCGAAGAGGACGTCGTGGTTGGGGTCGCCCGGATTCCACGGTGCCGGCTGCACGAGCCCGGTCGGCGTGAGGAAGAACCTGATCTTCTCCCCGAACGAGAAGTAGACGCGCCCGGAGAGTCCGCGCGGGACGCGGAGCGTCCTGGTCGCGCCGCCGGCCGGGCCGCTGATCGAGACGTCGGGGGCGGGGCTCGGCGGGATGGAACCCGCCGGCCACGGCGTGAACGTTCCGGACTCGTCGACGTATCCGAGCCTGCCCGTGTCGATGTCCGTTCCGACGATGTAAAGATGCACCTGGCCGGTGCGCCCGGATTCGTTGGCGACGTGCAGCGGCAGCACGTCTCGCACGGCGGCGCGCACCGGCGAGAACGGGGCGAGGACGAGGAGGCTCGCAATGACCGCGGCGAGCGGGCGGAATGCCTTTCCGGGACGGGACTTCCAGGGCGTGCGGGAATGCGGCCGTCGGGGTGGGTACGGCATGATGGCCTTTCCACAGGAGTTGGCGGGGAGGTGGGTCGGCACCTGCGGATGCTGATCAATTCTGATCAACACTGACCATTCCCGGGATGCCTTCCCGCCAATCCGGTCAGCCGCCGAAAGCCGTGAGGAACCGGTCGCGGAAGTCCTTCATCGGCCATACCGGACCGTTCTTCGCGGGCTTGAGACCGTCCTGCCAGCCCCAGCCGGAGATCCGTTCCAGGACGGCGTCGTCCTTGGCCACGACCGTGATCGGCACGTCGCGGCTCGCGCCCTGGCCGGTGAGGACCGGCGCGGGCTGGTGGTCGCCGAGGAAGACGAGCACGGTGTCCTCGTCGCCGAAGGTCTCCATGAACGAGACGAGGGCGTTCAGCGTGTACTCGACGGACTTGCGGTACTCGCCGCGGATTTCGTCGGGCGGCGGCCACGGCGCGTCGTAGCCCTTGCCCATGCCCTGGAAGACCGAGCCGTCGCCGACCTTGTCCCACGGGACCATGCGGGGGATCGACGCCCACGGCGCGTGGCTCGACACGAGGGCCGTCTCCGCCATCACCGGGGCGTGGTCGTCCGCCGCGAGTTCGCTGCGCTGCAGGACCGACAGCGTGTACTGGTCGGGCATGGTGGCGAACGCGAAGCGCGGCCCCCGGTACCCGAGGTTGCGGTTGTCGTACACCTTGTCGTAGCCGTAGAACTCGCCCTCCGGCCAGGCCCGGGTGATGGCCGGCATGAGAGCGACCGTCCGCGAGCCGGCGCGGTGGAACGCGTGGTTGAGGGTGAAGCGGTCGCTGTTGACGAGGGTGCGGTAGCGCTGCTGGTTGTCGACCCGCAGGCCCGACAGCAGGGTCGCGTGCGCCAGCCAGCTGCCGCCGCCGGCCGTGGGGGAGGTGAGCCAGCCGCTGCGCGCGGAGAACCCGGCCTCGTCCAGGTGCCGTGTCCCGGCGTCCAGCACCGCGCCGACCTGCCGCGCGTACTCGGGGTGCTCGACCGCCGAACGCCCGTAGCTCTCCACGAACGCCAGGACGACGTCTTTGCCCCGCAGTCCGGTCAGCAGCTTGCCGGGGGGCGTGTCGCGGAAGGCGTCGACGGCGGCGGCCTCGGCGAACTCCTCCCCGTCGTTCAGGCTGGACCGCACCTGCACGGTGTGGTCGTAGGCGAGGACGGCGGTGCTCCGCGACGCGACCGGCACCCCGTCGACGAACTGGGCGCCCATTGCGGCGCACAGGAGCCAGACGGCGCCCAGCACGGCGGCCGAGCCGGCCGCCGTCCTGGTGTGGCGGGCGGCGACGCGGCCGAGCCGCAGCGCCGACAGCGACATGAGCGTGACCGCGGCGACGGCCAGCACGACCGCCAGGATCACGGCGCCGACCGCCCCGGCCCGCCCGGCCGACCCTTCGACGAACTCGATGGCGGGGCTGAGCAGCGGCCAGTCGAGGACGAGGTCGAAGGGCCGGAACATCACGGCCTCGAAACCGAGGTCCAGGACCTTCAGGACGAACAGGAGCCCCAGGACCGCCCCCGCCGCCCCGGCCACGTACCGTCTCGCCCTCGCCGGCACGGCGAGGATCAGAGCGACGCCCGCGATCCCCTCCAGCGGCACCCGCGCGAACGCCGCCGGGGTCAGCTTGGAGGACTCGGCCGGTGCGACGAGCGCGGCCGCCACGAACAGGAAGGCCGCGACGGTGACCGCCCGGCCCGCGGCCCGCCGCCATCTCCGCCGGCCGCCCGGTCCCGGGGCGGTCCCCGCGGCGGTCTCCGCGGCGCCGTCATCGTCTTTCACCCGCTCAAGGCGGCTATCGGTGGTCAGCACGTCCTCCCAGGCTCGGTCCCCCCGCCGCAGACGCGACACCCACTGCACGTGGATGGGGCGCCCACCGGTTCAACGCTCCCACCTGAGGGGCCGGGCGGCCATCACCCTCGCGCGGCGCCGTCGTCCCGGTGGGTGAAGGTGAAGCCCGCGGCGCGCAGTTTCGCGGAGGTGACGGGGACGGACGGGGTCTTGATCTCGCCGCGGTAGGTGAGCGCGGGCAGGTTCGCGGTCTCGCAGATCTCGCCGAAGGCCGCCGCGTTCGTCGGCGGGACGGTCTCGTCCGGGACGGCGTTGTACACGCCGGTCAGCTCGCGGGTCACGACGAAGTCGAGTGCGGCGGCCGCGTCCCGGTAGTCGATGCGGTACAGCAGGGCGTCCGCGGAGAAGGGGACGCTGCCGCCCAGGACGTCGTGCGCGAACTTCACCCGGGTCGGGTAGTCGATGTCGTCCGGGTGGCCGTAGACGTCGGGGATGCGCACCACGGCGCCGCGCGGTGAGGACAGCACGGCCTGCTCCGCGGCGACGAAGTTGCGCGGGGAGGCGTCGGTGTCGGCGGTGGTCGGGGCCTCCTCGTCGAGCAGGGCGCCGTCGCCCGCCCCGTACACCGAGGACGAGCTGGTGAACACCACGCGAGGGTGCGCGGCGACGGCCGTCCGGGCGCTCGCGGTGAGCGTGTCGGCGTATTCGGCGACGCGCTGGGCGGCGTCGAAGGAGCGCTGCAGCCGCGGGCTCACGGTCAGGACGACCGCGTCGGCGCCGTCGGCGGCGCGGGCGACGGCCTCCCGGTCGGCGCCGCGCAGGACGGCCACGCCGGAGCAGATCTGGCCGAGTTCGGCGACCCGGCCGGGCGAGGTGGTGGTGCCGACGACGTGGTGACCGGCGGACGTCCAGCGCCGGGCCAGCTCCGTGCCGATGTGGCCGCAGCCGATGATCAGATACCGCACGCGCGACCTCCATGGGGAAACAGCGTTTCCATAGTGTCATGGATCGCCCGCGGACGTCCGGCGGTGTTGCTAGAATTGGCAATTGCCAATGTAGTAAACCGATGATCGTCCAGCAGGGCGCCGGGTGTGGTTCGTTCAGTGCCACGGGCCGGCCGCTGCGGAAACCCTGTGAGGGGCCGCCCGCCGTGAGCACTCCGCTGTACCAGCTCAAGGCCGAGTTCTTCAAGACGCTGGGGCACCCGGCCCGGATCCGGGTACTGGAACTCCTGAGCGGACGCGACCACGCGGTCGCCGAGATGCTGCCGGAGGTCGGGATCGGGCCGGCACACCTGTCCCAGCAGCTCGCCGTGCTGCGCCGCGCCGGGCTGGTCGTCTCCCGCAAGGAGGGAGCGACGGTCATCTACTCGCTGACCAGCCCCCAGGTCGCGGACCTTCTCGCCGTCGCGAGGTCGATCCTCACCGGGGTGCTGACCGGGCAGGCGGAGCTGCTGGACGACCTGCGCTCCGGAGGTGCGCCGGCGGGCGGGGAGCGCCCGCCCGGGTAGCGCGCCCGGCATCGAGCCGCGGCCGTCCCGCCTGGGACTCCATCCCCCTCACGGGACGGCCGCCACCCCTCCGGCCACCCTGTCCGACCCACACCTCATTGATTGCTAATATTGGCAATTGCGCAGGACACTAGCTTTCCGGCGCGGGTCACAGCTCTGCCGTCGCAAGGTCGGGGAACCGGGTGAAGGATCTACTCCGCAAGATCATGAGGACCGGGCGGGTCGCCGAGGACGCGCCCGCCCGTCCCGAGGGCGCCGTGCCCGAGCGCGCGGCCGAACTGCGGGGATCGGTCCAGCTCCGCCATGTGGACGCCGGGTCGTGCAACGGCTGCGAGGTCGAGATCGCCTCGGCGTTCGGGCCCGTCCACGACGCCGAGCGGTACGGGGCGCGGCTGGTGGCCTCGCCCCGGCACGCCGACGCGCTGCTGGTGACCGGGCCGGTGACGCGCAACATGAAGGTGGCGCTCCGCCGCACCCACGAGGCGGTGCCGGAGCCGAAGGTCGTGGTGGCGCTGGGCGACTGCGCCCGCGGCTGCGGGGTGTTCGCGGGTGCGTACGGGGTGGCCGGTGCCGTGAACGACGTGGTCCCCGTCGACGTCGAGGTGCCGGGCTGCCCGCCGGAGCCGGAGGCGATCGTGGCCGCGCTGCGGGGGCTCACCGGCCGATGACGACTGTGACCGGTGCCGCGTTCACCGCGGCCCTGGGTCTTGGACTGCTCGCCGCCGCGGGGTCGCTGCTGCCGCGCCGGGTGCGCCCGGCCGCCGCCGGGGGCGGGACGGCCGCCGCGGGCGCCGCCGCGGTCGTGGCGGGCCTCGCGGCGATGGCGGGGCACCCCTGGGCGGTGTGGCTGCCGGACCTGCTGCCCCTGGCCGGCGTACGCCTGGCGGTCGACGCGCTGAGCGGGCTCTTCATCGCCGTCACCGGCGCCGTGGCCGTGTGCGCCGCCGTGTACGCGATCGGCTACACCCGTCCGGCCCGCGCCGGGGCGGGTGACGTGCCGGGCCTGGACGGCCGGGCGGTGCAGGCCATGCTGCCGCTGTTCGTGGTGGCGATGCTGCTGGTGCCCGCCGCGGCCAGCGTGAGCACGTTCCTGCTGGCGTGGGAGCTCATGGCGGTCACGTCGCTGCTGCTCGTGGTGGCCGAGCACCGGCGCCGTGCGTCGGTGGGCGAGGCCGGGCTGTGGTACGCGGTGATGACCCACCTGGGACTGGTCACGATCATGGCGGGCCTCGCCGGGTTCGCCGCCGCGTCGCACGACGAGTCCTTCGAGGGCATGCGGGCGGCGGCGGACGGACTGTCCCCGGCCGTGCGGAGCGCGGTGTTCGTGGCGACGCTGGCCGGGTTCGCCTCGAAGGCGGGCGTCGTGCCGCTGCACGTCTGGCTGCCGCGCGCCCATCCCGAGGCGCCCAGCCACGTGTCCGCGCTGATGAGCGCGGCGATGGTGAACATGGGCGTGTACGGGATCGTCCGGGTGGGGCTGGACCTGCTCGGCGGCGGACCCGCGTGGTGGTGGCTGGCGGTGCTGGCCGCCGGCGCCGTGTCGGCCCTGTACGGGGTCCTGCAGGCGGTGGTCGCCACCGACATGAAACGTCTGCTGGCGTATTCGACCTGCGAGAACATGGGTCTCATCCTGATCGGCGTGGGCGCCGCGGGCCTGCTGTCGGTGTCCGGCGCCCGCACCATGGCGGCGCTCGCGCTCACCGCCGCGCTGCTGCACGTGGTCAACCACGCGGGCTTCAAGACGCTGCTGTTCCTCGCGGCCGGGTCCGTGCTGCACGCCACCGGCACCCGGGACCTGGACGCGCTGGGCGGCCTGCGCTCGCCGATGCCGGCCACGACCGCGCTGTTCGGGATCGGGGCGCTGATGGCGTCGGCCCTGCCGCCGGGCAGCGCCTTCGTCAGCGAATGGCTGCTGCTGCAGAGCCTCGTCCACGCACTGCCCGAGGGCGGGACGGTCGCCGCCGTCACCATGCCCGTCGCGGTGGCCGTGGTGGCGCTGTCGGCGGGGCTGGCGATCGCCGCGTTCGTCAAGGCGTTCGGTGTCGGGTTCCTGGCGCGTCCCCGCAGCGCCGCCGCCGAGCGCGCCCACGAGAGCCCCCCGGCGATGATCGCCGGGATGGTCCTCGCCGCGCTGGGCTGCGTCGCCGCCGCGCTGGCGCCGGGACTGGTCGCCGGCGGCCTCGCACGGGCCGTCGGCGTCGCGGCGGCCGTGGCCGGACCGGCCGGCGGTACCGTCACGGGCCCGGTGACGCTCCGCCCGGCCGGGATGCCGAGCACCATGTCCCCCCTGCTGATCACCGTGGCGCTGCTGGCGGCGGTCGTCGTGCTGATGGCGGTGCTGCGGGCGGTCACGGCCCGCCGCGCCCGCCGCCGGGCCCGGCTGTGGGACTGCGGGGCCGGGCCGGCCTCGGCGCGGATGGAGTACACCGCGACGTCGTTCGCCGAGCCGCTGGTGCGGGTGTTCGACGACGTGCTCGCCCCCGAGACCGACCTGGACGTCACACCGGTCGAGGAGTCGGCGTACCTGGTCGACAGCGTCCGCTACCGGACGCGGGTCGGCGACCGGATCGAGCACCGGCTGTACCGGCCGGTGCTGGCGGCGGTCGACTGGATCGGGCGGGCGGCCCGGCCCCTGGCCAACGGCAGCGTCCACCGCTACGTCGGGTACGGCTTCTACGCCTTCACCGGCATGCTGATCCTGCTGGCGGTGACGAGATGAGCGCGGCCGGAGCCGCCGGGGCGGTCATCCAGGTGGCGCTGGTGGCGTTCGGCGCACCGCTGCTGGTCGGGGTGATGCGGCAGGTCCGGGCCCGCCTTGAGGGGCGGGCCGGCGCGGGCGTCGCGCAGCCGTGGCGGGACCTGCGCAAGCTGCTGCGCAAGGAGCCGATCACCCCGGACGGGACCGGCGTGCTGTTCCGCGCGGCGCCGCTGGTGCTGGCGGGCACGGCACTGGTCGTGAGCGCGGTGGTCCCGATCGTGACCACGGCCTCGCCGCTGGACGGGACGGCCGACCTGTTCGCGGTGACCGCGCTGCTGGCGCTCGGCACCGTGTTCCTCGCGCTCGCGGGCCTGGACACCGCCACCGCGTTCGGCGGCATGGGCGCCAGCCGCGAGATGGTCGTGCTGGCGCTGGTGGAGCCGACGATCCTGCTGTCGGTGTTCGCGCTGTCGGCGCGGGTCGGCTCGACCAACCTCGGGTCGATCGTCACCACCACCCTGCACGAGCCGCAACTCGTGATCTCCCCGGTGAGCCTGCTCGCGGCGGTCGCGCTGGCCGTGGTCACCATCGCCGAGACCGGCCGGATCCCGGTGGACAACCCGTCCACCCACCTTGAGCTGACGATGATCCACGAGGCGATGGTGCTGGAGTACTCCGGGCCGGACCTGGCCCTGGTCGAATGGGCGTCGGCGATGCGGCTGACGGTCCTGCTCGGCCTGTTCGCCAACCTCTTCGCGCCGTGGGGGATCGCCGGGACGTCGATGGCGATGCTGCCCGTCGCGGTGGCGGCGTTCAGCGCGAAGGTCGTCGTCCTGGGCGGCCTGCTCGCCGCCGGTGAGGTGTTCATGGCGAAACTGCGGATGTTCCGCGTTCCCGAGCTGCTGGCCGGGTCGTTCCTGCTGGCGCTGCTGGCCGTCGCCGCGTCCTTCTTCCTGGCGGCCCCATGAGCGAGACCCTCTACGTCCAGCTCCTCGACGTGTCCTGCAGCGCGCTGCTGCTGGCGGGCGTCCTGGCGCTGTGGCGGCGCGACCTGGCGGCCATCGTGCGGCTGTTCGCCGTCCAGGGGGCGGCCCTGGCCGCGCTGGTCGCCGTGCTCGGGCTGCACGAGGGCCACGCGGGGACGATCGCGCTGGCCGCGGGGATCGCCGTCCTGCGCGGCGCCGTCCTGCCGCTGATGCTGCGCCGGGCGATGCGGGCCGGCGGCGCGTTCCGGGAGACCGAGCCGCTGGTGAACGTGGCGTCCTCGCTGGTCGCCGCCGCGCTGCTGGCGCTGCTGTCGTTCGCCGTGATGCGCCCGGTGGTCGCGCTGTCGCCGTCCCCGGCCACCCGCGCCGTCCCGGTGGCGCTCACGGTGGTGCTGCTCGGCTTCTTCGTCCTGGTCACCCGGCGCCGCGCGCTGTCCCAGGTGGCGGGTTTCCTGATGATGGACAACGGCATCACCGCCGTCGCGTTCCTCACCACCTCGGGCGTGCCGCTCATCGTGGAGCTCGGAGTGTCCCTGGACGTGCTGCTCGCGGTCCTGGTGCTGCAGATCCTCACCGCCCGCATCCGCGCCGCGTTCGGCGACAGCGACCTGGACGACCTGCGGGAGCTGCACGACTGATGACGACGACCCTGTTGATCGCCCCCGTCGCCGTGCCCGCCCTGGCCGCCTGCGGCTACGCCGTGTTCGGCTGGCGGCGCGGCACGGCATGGCTGGCCCCCGCCGCGGCCGCGGGCGTGCTCGCCGCCGCGGTGTTGCTGGCGGTGCCGGCCGCCGGCCGTCCCCGGACCGGCCTCGGCGGGCTCCTGCGCGCCGACGCCCTCACCGCCTACATGCTGATCGTGATCGGCGCCGTGGCGCTGCTGGCGATGCTCGCGAGCCCGTCGTATCTGGCCGCCGAGCGCGCGGCGGGCCACGCCACCTCCGCCGACACGCGCCGGTACGGCGTCCTGACGCAGGGGTTCGTGGCCGCGATGGCGCTGGCCGTGCTGGCCGCCAGCCTCGGCGTGCTGTGGGTCGCGGTCGAGGCCACCACGATCGTGACGGCGTTCCTGGTCGGGCACCGCCGCACCCGCAACGCCACCGAGGCGGCCTGGAAGTACGTGGTGATCTGCTCGGCCGGGATCGGGCTGGCGCTGCTCGGCATCGTCCTGCTGCACTTCGCGGCCCGGCACGCGCACGTCCCGTCGTCGGGCGCGCTGGACTGGGTCCGGCTGGCCGAGCACGCCGCCGACCTGGACCCCGGCGTCACCCGGATCGCGGTGGCGCTGCTGATCATCGGGTTCGGCGCCAAGGCCGGGCTCGCGCCGCTGCACGCCTGGCTGCCCGACGCGCACAGCCAGGCGCCCGCACCGGTCTCCGCGCTGATGTCGGGCGTGCTGCTGTCGGTGGCCCTCTACGCCGTCCTGCGCGTGAAGGTGATCGCCGACATCGCGCTCGGCACCGGCTTCGCCCGGACGCTGCTCCTGATCGTCGCGCTGGCCTCGATCGCGGTGGCCGCCGCGATGCTGCTCGGCCAGCGCGACCTCAAACGGATGCTCGCCTACTCCAGCATCGAGCACATGGGCCTGCTGGCCCTCGGCACCGCGATCGGCACCCGCCTGGCCATGGGCGCGGTGCTGCTGCACATCCTCGGTCACGGGCTGGCCAAGTCGGTCTCGTTCCTCGCCGCCGGACGCATCCACCAGGCCCTGGGCACCAGCCGCATCGACGCCGTCCGCGCACTGGGCGGCCGGGCCCCGGTGCTCGCCGCCGCCCTGGGCGCCGGGCTGCTGGCCCTGCTCGGGTTCCCGCCGTTCACCCTGTTCGCCGGTGAGATCGCCATGGTGCGCGCGGGGTTCTCCGCCGGGCTCGGCTGGGCGGTGACGATCGCCCTGGTCCTGACGCTCCTCATCGTGGCCGCCGTCTCCGCGCGGATGGCCGGGATGCTGCTCGGCTCCCGCCCGGACGGACCCGGAGCGGCCACCATCCAGGCCGGCCTGCGGCCGCCGGCCGCGCTCACCGCGGCGCTGATCGCCGGCCTCGCCGCCTGCGCCGTCATCGGCGTCACCGCATGGCCGCTGCGGACGCTGCTGGACGCCGCCGCCGAAATCCTCACGGCCTTCTGAAGGGGGTGTCCCGATGAGTACCGAAGACCGGCCCGCGGGCGACCGGCCCGCCGGCCCGCACCGCACGATCACCGACATCGACGCCGGTGCGCTCCCGGCACGGGCGGCCGCGCTCCTGGACGGCGGACACCGGCTCGCGCTGGCCGCCGCCCACCACGACCCCGACGCGCTCCGGATCGTGTACCTGTTCACCGCCGCGTCCCCGGACCGCCGCACCGAACTGCACGTCCGGCTGGACCCGGACGCCCCGGCCGTCCCGAGCCTGGCCGCGACCAGCTTCCCCGCCGGACGGTTCGAGCGGGAGATGCGCGACCTTTACGGGATCGTCCCCGAGAACCATCCGCTGCCGCGCCGCCTCGTCCGGCACCACCACTGGCCCCGCGGCTGGTACCCGATGCGCGCCGACGCCGGTCCCGCGCCGGAGTTCGGCGACCCGGAGGGGCCCTACCCGTTCGTCAGCGTCGAGGGCCCCGGCGTGTACGAGATCCCGGTCGGGCCCGTTCACGCGGGGATGATCGAACCCGGTCACTTCCGGTTCTCGGTCGTCGGCGAGAGCATTCTCAAGCTGAAGGCACGGCTGTGGTTCGTGCACAAGGGCCTGGAGAAGCTGTTCCACGGCCGCGCCGCCGCCGACGCGGTGCCGCTCGCGGAACGCGTCAGCGGCGACACCACCGTCGGGCACACCCTCGCGTTCTGCATGGCCGTCGAGGAGGCCACCGGCGTCGAGGTCTCCCCGGGCGCGCGGCGGATGCGGGCGCTGCTCCTGGAACTCGAACGCCTCTACAACCACGTCACCGACCTGGGCGCCCTGTGCAACGACGTGGGCCACTCCATCCTCAACTCCCAGTTCGGCCGCATCCGCGAGCACCTGCTGCGCCTCAACCGCGAGGTCACCGGCCACCGCCTCCTGCGCGGCGGAGTCGTGCTGGGCGGCGCAGCCCTGCGCGCCGTCCCCGCCCCCGCCCGGCTGGCCGCCATCGCCGAGGACGCCGCCGAACTCGCCGCCCTGGCCCTCTCCCACACCGTGGTCGCCGACCGCTTCACCGGCACCGCGGAGCTGCCCGCCCAGGCCGCCCGCGATCTGGGCGCCCTCGGCTACGTCGCCCGCGCGAGCGGCATCGGCGCCGACGCCCGCCGCGACCACCCGTTCACCGACCTGCGGCCCGCCTTCAGCGTCGCCACCCGGGCCACCGGCGACGTACTGGCCCGCTTCCAGGTCCGCGTCCAGGAGATCGCCGTCTCCGCCGCGATCGTGAAGGACCTGGCGTACGGAATGTCCCCGGGCGTCGTCACCTACTGGCCGCCGCTGGCCCCGCTGGACGGCCCCGTGTCCGGCGTCGGCGTCGTCGAGGGCTGGCGCGGCACCATCGTCCACCGCGTCGAGCTGGCCCGGGACGGCTCGATCACCCGCACCAAGATCGTCGACCCGTCCTTCTTCAACTGGCCGGCCCTGCCCGTCGCCCTGACCGGCACGATCGTTCCCGACTTCCCCCTCGTCAACAAGAGCTTCAACCTCTCCTACGCCGGCAACGACCTCTGACCGGCGACGACGGCCGCGACGGCGGCTAGCCTGCCTGCATGACATCCCGGGCGGAGCTCCCCGAGGAGGCCACCGGCCTCCGCCGGTTCAACACGCTGCCGGACGCGCAGGCACGCGAGTCGCTCCTGGCCTGCCTCGATGTACCCGCGTGGGCGGACGCCCTGCTGTCGGCCCGTCCCTACACCGATCTGGACGCGCTTCTCGAACGCGCCGACATGGCCGCCCGGAAGCTCGCCCCCCGCGAGATCGACCGGGCTCTGGCGGCGCACCCGCGGATCGGGGAACGGCCCGCCGGAACCGGGACCCGGGCCCGCTGGTCACGCGGTGAGCAGTCCGGGGTGGGCGACGACGCCGGTGTCCTCGCCGACCTCGCCGAGGCCAACCGCCGCTACGAGGAACGCTTCGGCCGCGTGTTCCTCATCTGCGCCACCGGCCTGGACGCCGGGCAGGTCCTCGACGCCGCCCGCGCCCGTCTCGGCAACGACGACGAGACCGAGCGGCGGGTCGTCGCCGGGGAACTCCGCAAGATCGCCCTGCTGCGCCTGCGGAAGGCCGTCGGCTCATGAGCCCCTTCGCCCACGCCACCTACCGAGGGAGCTGATCCATGGGCATCGTCCTGGGCCCCAACCAGTACGGCAAGGCGCAGAACCGGGTCTTCCGCGTCCACCGCGAGACCGCCCGGCACGAGATACGCGACCTCAACGTGTCGACCTTGCTGCGCGGCGACTTCACCGCGGCGCACGACACCGGCGACCAGTCCGGCGTGCTGCCGACCGACACCCAGAAGAACACCGTGTTCTCCTTCGCCAAGCGGGGCATCGGCGCGATCGAGGAGTTCGGCCTGACCCTCGCCGACCACTTCGTCGCGCAGGTCCCCGCCGCCGACGGCGCCCGCATCGAGATCGAGGAGTACGCCTGGGACCGCATCCCGGCCGGGAGCGGGGGCCATGACCACTCGTTCGTCCGGCGCGGCGGGGAGACCCGCACCACGGTCGTCACGGTCGCGGGCCAGGGCGCCGCCCGGCGGGCCTGGGTCGTGTCCGGCCTCCGGGACCTCGTCATCGCCAAGACCACCGGCTCGGAGTTCTCCGGTTTCCTGAAAGACGAGTACACCACCCTCGCCGAGACCACCGACCGCGTCCTCGCCACGTCGCTGGTGGCCCGGTGGCGCTACGCCGGCACGGACGCCGACTTCGACGAAAGCCACTCCGCGATCCGCTCGGTGCTGCTGGAGCGGTTCGCCGAGGTGCACAGCCTCGCCCTGCAGCAGTCGCTGTACGCCATGGGCAGCGCCGTGCTCGAACGGCGCCCGGAGGTCGCCGAGATCCGCTTCTCCGCGCCGAACAGACATCATTTCGAGGTCGACCTGTCACCGTTCGGCCTGGACAATGCGGGCGAGGTGTTCATCGCGGCCGACCGGCCGTACGGCCTCATCGAGGCCACCGTGACCCGCGACGACGCGCCGGACGCCGGCCAGGCCTGGCTCGGCGTCCCCGGATTCTGCTGAGGAACCGCCATGAGCCATGTCGTCGTCGCCCCTGACAAGTTCAAGGGCAGCCTGTCCGCCCGGCGGGTCGCCGGGCACGTCGCGGCCGGCCTGCGCCGGGCCGCCCCCGGCCTGGACGTCGTCGAACTGCCCGTGGCCGACGGCGGCGACGGGACCGTCGACGCCGCGCTGTCCGCGGGTTTCCGGAGCGTGCCGGTGACCGCCGAAGGCCCCACCGGCGAACCGGTCACCACCGCGTTCGCGCTGCGCGGCGGCGTCGCCGTCGTCGAGATGGCGGGCGTCTCCGGCCTTTCCCTGCTGCCCGGCGGCCGGCTCGACCCCCTCGGCGCCGGCAGCCACGGCACCGGGCAGGTCGTGCGGGCGGCGCTGGACGCCGGAGCGCACACGGTCGTCCTCGGCCTCGGCGGCAGCGCGTCCACCGACGGCGGCGCCGGCCTCGCGCAGGCTCTCGGCGCCGGCGTCCGGCGCGGCGACGGCCGCGACGTCGAACGCGGCGGAGCGGGCCTGCTCGACGTCGCGGAGGTCGATCTGCGCGGCCTGCACCCGAGAATCGCCGAGACCGAGTTCATCGTGGCCTGCGACGTCGACAACCCCCTGCTGGGCCCGCGGGGCGCGGCGGCGGTCTACGGCCCGCAGAAAGGGGCCGGCCCCGGCGACGTCGCCGTCCTCGACCGCGCGCTGGCCCGCTGGGCCGCGCAGGTGGCCCGCGCCACCGGCACCGACCACTCGGCGACCCCGGGGGCGGGCGCCGCGGGAGGGGCGGGGTTCGCGGCGCTGGCCCTGCTGAACGCAACACCGCGGCCCGGCATCGACATCGTCCTCGAACTCGTCGGCTACGCGGAACGGCTCCCCGGAGCCAGGCTCGTGATCACCGGTGAGGGCTCGCTGGACGAGCAGACCCTCAGCGGCAAGGCCCCCGCCGGCGTCGCCGCGGCCGCCGCGCGGGCCGGTGTCCCCGTGGCCGCCGTCGCCGGGCGCGCGACCCTGACCGCGCCCGACCTCGCCACGGCGGGGATCTCCCGCGTCTACACCCTCACCGACCTCGAACCCGACGTGCGGCGCAGCATGGCCGAGGCCGGCCCGCTGCTGGAACGGCTGGCCGCGCGGCTCGCCGCGGACCTCGGCCTCGCCCGCCCCGGAGGCGGCACATGACGGAACTCGACCTCCTCATCCGCGCCCCGCGCGTGATCACCGGCTCCGGCGAGGCGCCCCGCTGCGTCGGGGTGAGGGACGGGGCGATCGCCGCGATCGAGCCGCCGGGCTCGGCGCTCCGGGCGTCCCGCGTCGTGGAACTCCGCGACGACGAGGTCCTGCTGCCGGGCCTGGTCGACACCCACGTCCACGTCAACGACCCCGGCCGCACCGAATGGGAGGGGTTCGCCACCGCGACCCGCGCGGCGGCCGCCGGCGGCATCACCACGATCGTCGACATGCCGCTGAACAGCATCCCGCCGACGGTGAACGCCGGCGCGCTCGGCATCAAGCGCGAGACGGCCGCGACACAGGCCTGGGTGGACGTCGGATTCTGGGGCGGCGCCGTCCCCGGCAACCTGCCGGACCTGCGGAAACTGCACGACGCGGGCGTGTTCGGCTTCAAGGCCTTCCTGCTGCACTCGGGCGTCGAGGAGTTCCCGCCCCTCACCGGCGACGAACTTCGCCGGGCGATGCGGGCACTGCGCGACTTCGACGCGCTGATGATCGTCCACGCCGAGGACTCCCGCGCCATTGACCGGGCGCCCGCCGCGCACGGCGCCGGCTACCGCGACTTCCTGGCGTCCCGCCCCCGAGGCGCGGAGAACCTCGCGATCGCCCAGGTCATCGGGCTGGCACGGTCGACCGGCGCGCGTGCGCACATCCTGCACCTGTCCAGTTCGGACGCCCTCCCGATGATCCGCTCGGCCAAGCGGGACGGCGTCCGGATCACCGTGGAGACCTGCCCCCACTACCTGACGTTCGCGGCGGAGCAGATCGCCGACGGCGCCACCCAGTTCAAGTGCTGCCCGCCCATCCGGGAGGCCCGCAACCGCGAACTGCTGTGGCAGGGCCTCGCCGACGCGACGATCGACATGGTCGTCTCCGACCACTCACCCTGCACACCCGAGCTGAAACGTCTCGACACCGGCGACTTCGGTGAGGCCTGGGGCGGCATCGCCTCCCTCCAGGTCGTCCTGCCCGCCGTGTGGACCGAGGCCCGCCGCCGCGGCCACTCGCTCGCCGACGTCGTGCGCTGGACGGCCGAGCATCCCGCGCGGCAGACCGGCCTCCGCCGCAAGGGACGGATCGCCCTGGGCCACCAGGCCGACTTCTGCGTCTTCGCCCCCGACGACGCCTTCACCGTGGACGTCCGGCGCCTGCACCATCGGAACCGGATCTCCCCCTATGACGGCCGCCCGCTGACCGGCACCGTGCGCGCCACCTGGCTGCGCGGCGCGCAGGTCGACATCGCCGGGGAGCCGCGCGGCCGGCTCCTGACGAGAGGAGAGGCATGACGTCCGGCGCCACCGGCTTCACCGCCCTGCCCGACCTCGCCTGCCGGGACCTCGCCGCCGGCGTCGTCTTCGCCAGCGACGAGTTCTTCGCCGAGCGCGAGAACCTCATCAAACCGGGACCCGCCGCCTTCTCCGCCGAGGACTTCGGGCACAAGGGCAAGACCTACGACGGCTGGGAGACGCGCCGCCGCCGGGAACCGGGCACGGGCGGCGACCACGCGATCGTGCGCCTCGGCGTACCCGGCGTGGTCAGGGGCGTCGTCATCGACACCGCCTGGTTCAAGGGCAACTACCCGCCGCTGGCCTCCGTGGAGGCGACCGGCGTCGAGGGCTACCCCTCACCCGACGAGTTGCATCAGGCGACATGGGTGACACTCGTTGACAGATCACCGATCAAGGGCGACGCGGAGAACCCGTTCCCGGTCACCGACCCCCACCGCTTCACCCACGTCCGGCTCACCATCTACCCCGACGGCGGCGTGGCGCGATTCCGCGTCCACGGCGAGCCGGTACCCGACCCCCGCCTCATGGACGGCACGGTCGACCTGGCGGCCCTGGAGTCCGGCGGCGACGTCGTGGACTGCTCCGACATGTTCTACAGCTCACCGCGCAACATCCTCCTGCCGGGACGGTCACGGCTCATGGGCGACGGCTGGGAGAACGCCCGCCGCCGCGACGACGGAAACGACCACGTCACCGTCGCGCTGGCCGGCCGCGCCCACGTCCACCGCGTCGAAATCGACACGTCCTACTACGTGGGCAACGCCCCCGGCTGGGCCTCCCTCACGGGCATCGACGCCCGGACCGACGCCCGCGTGGACCTCCTCCCGAAGACCCGCCTGCAGCCCGACACCCGCCATCACCTCCGCTCGGCGACCACGGCCCCGGTGACCCACGTCCGCCTGGACGTCTACCCGGACGGCGGCATAGCCCGCCTGCGCGTACACGGCACCCTGACCCCCGAAAGCCGCGCCGCCGCGACCGCCCGTTTCCTGAACATCCTTCCCGGCGACCACGCCGCGGCGATCCTCACCGACGCGGGCCTCCCCGCATCCGAGGCCAGGTCCCTCCTCGCCACCCGCCCCACGGCCCTCCCCGCCGACCTCCTGGATCGCATCCTCCGGAGCCCCTGAGGCGGCCCATGAAGGCCTGCCGGCACCGGCACCGCCGCGGCGGCCGCCCGGCTGACTTCTCGCCCTTCCAGCCGTGTGGTCACCGCATCCATGTGAAGCGGTCACTGTCAACGGCGAGGATCGCCTCCCGCTCATGCGTCCTTCGTGTCTCATATCGCCATAGTTGCGGTCCTGGTGTGGTGCTTGTCTCGTGAAGCGGCCGGGTGATCATCCGGCCGTCCCCCCACGGGTCGTCCGCCCGCCTCCAGGAGGCAAAGGTGCCCAGGACACGCTGGATCGCCGCGACCGCGCTCGCGGTCACCGGAACACTCCTCACATCGGGACTCACGGTCCCCGGGCAAGCCGAGACACGAACTCCCCGCTCCCAGCCCCCGGGCGAACACGTCGAACTGCCCGACAAGGACGCCCGCACCGGCCGCCTGGCGCCCACCACCCGGCAGCGGGGCGCGGCCCGCGGCGTGACCGTGCGCTGGAACAAGCTCGGCACCCCCGCATCGGTGACCGCAAGCGGCCCCCTGGCCGCAGGTCTCGCCGGCGACCCCGAGAAGGCCGCACGCGCCTACCTGACCGGCCATCGGGAACTGTTCGGCCTGGACGCCGACGCCGTGGCCGGCCTTGAGAAGGTCGCCGTCAACCCCATCGGCGAGGGCGCCGCCGTGCTGCTGCGCCAGCGCTTCGGTGACCTGCCCGCCGGCCACGACGGACTGGTGGCGGTCGGCGTGACCGGCGGCAAGGTCGTCTCGGTCACCTCGACCCTGTCCCGTGACGACGGGCCCCCGGCGCCCGCCACGCTCTCCGAGGAGGACGCGGTGGCCGCCGCCGGGCGCGACGCGGGCATCGCCGTCTCCGCCGGCGACATCCGCAGGGTGCGGCTCGTCGCGGTCCCCACCGCCGGGGGTGTCCGCAGCGCCTACCAGGTCGTCCTCATGGACTCCTCCGGCGGCGAGCCCAAGGCGGTCACGTCCCACGTCGACGCCCGCTCCGGTGCGGTGCTCGTGCGCGAGAACCTCGTCGATCACGACAGCGACGACCCGCGCTGGTCGGTCTTCCCGGCCACCCCGCCCGGCGATTACTCGTCCCGTGACACCCGCCAGACCTGGTGCTTCGTCCCCGCGGCGGGATGCCGCATGGTCGTGGGCGGCGACCCCTCCGGCGGGCTGCCGTGGGACGCCGATCCCGCGACCGGCGCGTCCACGACCACCAGCCTGGGCAACGCGGCCCGGACGTACGAGAACCGCGCGAGCGACGACCCGTTCAGCGTCGGCACCCGCACCAGCGCGTCCAAGCCGGACCGCAACTACACCTACCCCTGGGCCAACCAGTGGCACACGAGCAAGTGCGACCCGGCGACGCTGGACAGCCCGCAGGAGGCCGATGTCGAAGCGGCCATGTCCAACCTGTTCGTCCAGCACAACCGCATGCACGACTGGTCCTACCGGCTCGGGTTCACCGAGTCGGCCTGGAACATGCAGGTCGACAACGGCGACCGCGGCGGCCTGGGCGGCGACCCGGAGCAGGGCAACGCCCAGGCCGGCGCCAGGTTCCCCGCCATCCGCGACAACGCGAACCAGATCACGCCGCCCGACGGCGTCGCCGCCATCACCAACATGTACCTGTGGCAGCCGATCGCGGGCGCGTTCTACCCGCCGTGCGTCGACGGCGACTTCGACATGACCGTCATCGGCCACGAGTACGGCCACGCCATCTCCGGCCGCATGGTCGCCGGGCCGGACGCCGGATGGAACGGGCCGCAGGCGGGGGCCATGAACGAGAGCACGTCCGACCTGCTGGCCATGGAGTACCTCAGCGAGTACGGGCTGCGCTCTCCCGGCCGGACGCCGTACGTCATCGGCGGATACGTCACCGGAGAACCGCGCGCAGGAATCCGCAACTATGACATGAGCCGGAGCCCCCTCAACTACGGCGATCTCGGCTATGACCTGACCGGCGCCCAGGTCCACGCCGACGGTGAGATCTGGACCGCCACCCAGTTCGACCTGCGCCGGGCTTTCGTCCGGCGGTACGGCGACGGCAACACGGCACTGCAGCGCAAGTGCGCCGACGGGAAGGTGCCGGTGGACAGGTGCCCGGGGAACAGGCGGTGGATGCAGCTGTCGTTCGACGCGCTCCTTCTCATGGCCACCGGAGCGGTCAGCTACGTCGACCACCGCAACGCCCTCCTGGCCGCCGACGCCATCCGCTTCGGCGGCAAGAACCAGGCGCTGATGTGGAAGGTCTTCGCCCAGCACGGCCTGGGCGCGACCGCCGCCAGCGACGGCCCCGCCGACGCCGACCCCACGCCGAGCTTCGCCTCTCCGCTCTCGCGCAACGCCGGCGTCACGCTCGAACCCCGCGGCGACGCCGAGGACGCGAAGGTCCGGCTGTACGTGGGCGACTACGAGGCCCGCGCGGTCCCGGTGGCCGACACCGACCCGGCGACCCCGCTCGGTGCCACCTTCGCCATCACACCCGGCCGCTACTCCTTCGTCGCGGTGGGCGAGGGCGTCGGCCACAAGAAGTTCACCGCAACGATCAGAGGATCACGGCGCACCCTGCCGGTCGCGATGCACCGCAACCAGGCCGCGAGCGCCAACGGAGCCACCGCCACCGGCGACGGCCTGTCGCACCGGGCGCTGCTGGACGAGACCGAGGCGACCAACTGGCAGTCGGTCGAGGCCCCGGTCGCCGGTCGCCAGGTGACCGTCGACCTGGCCGGCGACCGCCCGGTCAGGATCGGCCGGGTCCAGGTGAGCGCGATGCTGCGCCCCACGGTGGCCGAAGACCCGGAGGGCCCCGACACGTCACAGAACCGTTTCACCGCCCTGCGCGCCTTCCGGCTGCTGGCCTGTAACGCCACGAAGGCCGACTGCTCGCAGAACACCTCGTACCGCACCGTCTACACCAGCCCGGACGACGCCTTCCCCGCCGACCGGCCGCGACCCACGGCACCCGACATCGCCCTGCGCTCCTTCGACACACGGGACTTCACCGCGACGCACCTGCGGTTCCAGGTGGTCTCCAGCCAGTGCACCGGCTCCCCGGCGTACGCGGGCGAGCAGGACAACGACCCGCGCTCCGGCACCGACTGCACCACGGCCTCTCCCCGGGCCGGCATAGTCCGCGCCGCCGAACTCCAGGCCTTCGCCCGATAACCGGAGCGGCCGGACGGTGCCGCCCCGCCGGTGTGGCGGCGGGGCGGCACCGGTCACCGTGGTGTCACCGGTTCCTGTCCTCGACCGGCTCCGCCGGCGCCGCCCACCGCCCACCGCCCGGCCCCGCCGCCGGCCGGTCAGGCCGGCTTGAAGGCCCGGACCGCCCACGCGCGGTCGGGGACGACGCGTACCCCGACGCGGTCGAAACCGGCCCGGTACAAGCGCGCCTCCAACGTCGCCGGGTCGACCGGGTTGTAGATGTCGTCCTCGTGGAAGGCAGCCAGCTCATCGTTGGCGACGCTGTCGCTGGCGATGAACACCCCGCCCGGCCGCAGCACACGGCACACCTCGGTGAACAACCGGTCCTGACCGGCCGCGTCGGGGACGTGGTGCAGCATCGTGAAGCACGCGGCGCCGCTGAAGCGCCCGGCCTCGAACGGCATCGCGGTGGCGTCGCCGTGCACGACCGTCACGCGAGCAGGGTCGGTACGTGCCGACAGGGCGTCCGCCAGGTCTGCATCGAGTTCGATCGCCGTCAGCCGTTGAATCCGCGCAAGGAGCAGATCGGTCGTCAGCCCCGGACCCGGGCCGACTTCGATGGCGTCGTCACCGAGATCACTCGGCTCGGCGCCCTTGAACGCGAAGGGGAAGATCAGGTCTCGCAGGACGTTGCGCCAGTCATCGGTCGCCAGGAGGGCGAGGTGATTCTTGTTCACCGGCACCACGGTAGGTCCGGCCGGTGGTGTCCACAACGGCGTAGCATGACGACTCATGTCGCGAACAAGACAGTCTGCCGTCGTGGCCGTCCGAGCGAATATGCTGCGCGACGGGGCGCGCTTCCCCACCCACACGCACCCCTTCCACCAATTCGCCTGGGCATCCCGTGGCGTCCTGACGCTGGGAGCGGCCGGACGGACGTGGGTGCTGCCGCGCGCCCGTGGTCTGTGGATTCCCGCCGGGGTCGACCACGATGTCCTTGCCAGCGCGCCGGTCAACATGGTCAGCCTCTACCTCGATCCGGGCACGTGCCCGATCGGGTTCTGCGAGCCGACCGTCATCGACACCTCCGGGCTGCTCGGGCAGCTCATCGAGTACCTCGCCACCGATCTGCGTCCGGATGCCCGGGCCCGCGCCGAAGCCGTCATGTTCGACCTGGTGTCGCCACTGCCCGCCGCCACCGTCCACGTGCCCGCCCCCGTCGACGACCGCGCCCGCCGCGTCGCCGGCCTGCTCGCCCGCGACCCAGCCGACCAGCGCACACTCGTCCAGTGGGGCCGGACGGTCGGGGCGAGCGGCCGTACCCTCGCCCGCGCCTTCAAGCACGACACCGACATGACGTTCGCGACGTGGCGCACCCATCTGCGCATCGCCGCCTCCCTGTCCCGCCTGGCCGCGGGAGCACCGATCCACCAGGTCGCGTCCGAGGTCGGCTACTCCACACCCTCGGCCTTCGTCGCCGCCTTCCGCCGCACCGTCGGCACCACGCCGGGCCACTACTTCGACTGAACGCACAGGCCGGCGCAGCCCGGCTCCACCGGCGGGCGTCCGCGAGGCGTGGTCAGTCCTGGCCGGAGAAGAACGCCCGTGCCGCCGTGACAAGGGCCGGGCTCGCATGGCCGGCGTTGAGCACGTCGATGCTGTGCACGGTGGGCCGCATGTCGCCGTCGGTGTCGGTGACGAACAGCACGGGCCGCCACCCGGGGTTGATCGCGGTGATGGCGGCGGCGACCCGAACGTCTCCCAGGGCGCGGACGAGCATGGCGCGTGCGTGCGTCCTCCACTGCGCATGGTCGTGCGCGGCGTCCTTGGCGTCCGCCAGTTCCCGGCTGCGCGTGACCAGCGAACCGGCATCGCCCGCCGGGACGCCGCCGTCGCCGGTCCGCCACTCGTCCGGCCACCACCGGCAGTACTCGGTCCAGTCGAGGTCGTCCCCTTCGCCGGAGTCGGCGAGCAGAACGGCCAGGGCTTCCTCGGTGTGGGCGGTGAGGCGGACGGTCATCACGTCGCCGTCGGTGGTGAGAGCGACGACGTAGAGCCGCTCGGCCGCTCTGGCCCCGAGCATCGGGTCGAGGGCGGAGACGATGGAGAGCGAGATCCGCTCCTGCAGCGCCGAAAGGCCGGACACGCGATCATCGCCCACCCGGGCAAGCCAACCACACCGCCGGTGCGTGGACGCGGGCCGGTCGCGGCGCGCGTCACCGGAGCCGTCCCGCCGGAGCCGTCTCGCCGGGGCGGTGCGGTCGGGGCGTGAGGATTAATGCGTATGCAGAGGGTATGCCCCCGGCGACGTTCGGTGACCGTGTCGATGTGGTGCGAGGTCGGGTCCGCTGTGTGCGGACGCGCGGTCTGCCGGATGTGCAGGGACGTCGTGCACGGTCGCGGCCGATAGGAGTCTGCTCATGCCCGTGGAAGCCGAAGAGCCGATCCCCGCGGCGAGTCCCGTGATCGGCGATGCGGAGATCGAGGCGGCGGTGCGCGTGCTGCGCGGCGGACGGGTCGTGCAGGGGCCGGAGGTCGCCGCGTTCGAGGAGGAGTTCGCCGGGCTGGTCGCCGGGCGGCACTGCGTAGCGGTCAACTCGGGGACGTCCGCGCTGCATCTGGCGCTGCTGGCGCTGGGCGTCGGCCCGGGGGACGAGGTGATCGTGCCGTCGTTCACGTTCGCGGCCACCGCCAACGTCGTGCGGCTGGTGGGCGCCGAGCCCGTGTTCGCCGACATCGAGGCGGGTTCGTTCTGCCTCGATCCGGACGCCGCCGCGGCGGCGGTAGGGCCGCGTACGGCGGCGATCATGCCCGTCCATCTGTACGGGCATCCGGCGGCGATGGACCGGCTCGTCCCCCTCGCCGGCAGGCACGGTCTCGCGGTCGTGGAGGACGCGGCGCAGGCGCATGCCGCCGCGCTGCACGGCACCCCGGCGGGCGCCCTGGGCACGGCCGGCTGCTTCAGCTTCTACCCGACCAAGAACATGCACGCCCTGGAGGGCGGCATGGTCACCACGGCGGACGCGGAGACCGCGCGGAAGGTGCGGCTGCTGCGCAACCAGGGCATGGAGCAGCGGTACGCGAACGAGGTCGTCGGCCTGAACGCCCGGCTGACGGACGTGGCCGCGGCCGTCGGACGCGAGCAGTTGAAGCGGCTCGCGGATTGGACGGAGCGGCGGCGCGCCAACGCCGCGTTCCTGGACGCGAAGATCACCGGTGCGGTGCCGCCGCCGGTCGCGGCCGGTACGCGGCACATCTACCACCAGTACACGGTCCGGGTAAGCGGCCGGGACGGGGTGCGGCGGCATCTGGACGAGCGGGGTGTGGGCACCGCCGTCTACTATCCGGCGCCCGTTCACCGGCTCGCGCCGTTCCTGCGGGACGGGCGGCCGGATCCGCGCTGGGACCTGCCCGAGACCGATCGCGCGGCGGCGGAGGTGCTGTCGCTGCCGGTGCATCCCGGCCTCACCGGGCAGGAGCTGATCCGGGTGGTGGACGCGGTGAACGAGTGCGGAGCGGTTCCGTGACCGCGCTGCGCGCGGGCCTGGTCGGGCTGGGGGCGATGGGCCGCAACCACGCCCGGGTGCTGTCCGAGCTGGACGGCGTGGAGCTGGCCGGGGTCACGGACCCGGCCGGGCGGCCGGAGTTCGCCCCGCACGGGGTGCCGCTGCTGGGCTCGCTGGACGAGCTGCTCGCGCTCGGCATCGACTACGCGGTGGTGGCGTGCCCGACGGCGTCGCACCAGGAGGTCGGGCTGCGGCTGGCCGAGGCCGGTGTGGCCGCGCTGATCGAGAAGCCGCTGGCGGACTCGGTGGCGGCGGCGGAGCGGCTGACGACGGCGTTCGAATCGCGGGGCCTGGTCGCGGGCGTCGGGCACATCGAGCGGTACAACCCGGCGTTGCAGAGCCTGCGGGCCCGGCTGGAGGCGGGGGAGCTGGGCGAGGTTTTCCAGGTGGTCACGCGCCGGCAGGGCCCGTTCCCGCACCGGATCGCCGACGTCGGGGTCGTCAAGGATCTCGCCACGCACGACATCGACCTGACCGCGTGGGTCACCGGCCAGGACTACGTGTCGATCTCCGCGCACACGGTGGCGCGCAGTGGGCGCCCGCACGAGGACATGGTCGCCGCCGTCGGCCGTCTCGCGGACGACTCGATGGTGAGCCACCTGGTGAACTGGCTGAGCCCGCTCAAGGAGCGCACCACGGTCGTCACCGGGGAGCGCGGCTGCTGCGTGGCCGACACCCTCACCGCCGACCTGACGTTCTACGCGAACGGCGAGTTCGGCACCCAGTGGGAGGCGCTGCGGACGTTCGTCGGCGTCTCGCAGGGCGACATGATCCGGTACGCGATCCCGAAGCCGGAGCCGCTGCTGACCGAGCACGAGCGGTTCAGGGACGCCGTCCGCGCGGGCACCGGAGCGGCGGGCGGCATCGCGGGCGGTCCCGCCGGGGACATCGTGACACTGCGGCAGGGGCTGCGCACCGTGCAGGTTTCGGCGGCCGTACTGGAGTCGGCGAAGGTCGGCGGGACGGTCTCGCTGCAGGACGGGGAGGTGCTGAGTGCCGGCTGACCGCGAACCGTCCTGCCGGCGGCTCCGCGGAGGAGTGCCGCCGGTGATCGAGACACGTCCGGTGCGTCCGGGCCGGGCCGTCGTCCAGCGGGTCCGGCGCGCGACGTCCCTTGGAGGTAAGTAGCACATGCGGATCTGCGTGGTCGCGCTCGGGAAGATCGGTCTTCCGCTGGCGGTCCAGTTCGCCCGCAAGGGCCACCGCGTGATCGGCGCCGACGTGGACGAACGCGTCGTCGCCGACGTCAACGCCGCCCGCGAGCCGTTCCCCGGCGAGGCCGACCTCGGCCTCCACCTCGGCGAGGCGGTCCGCGCGGGGCTGCTGACGGCCACGACCGACACGGCGGCGGCCGTCGCCGAGTCCGACGCCGTCGTCGTGGTCGTCCCGCTGTTCGTGGACGGGGACGGCACACCCGACTTCGGCTGGATGGACGCCGCCACCCGGTCGATCGCGGCGGGACTGCGCCCCGGGACGCTGGTCAGCTACGAGACGACACTCCCGGTCGGCACCACCCGCGACCGCTGGGCCCCGATGCTGGCGGAGGGCTCCGGCCTGACCGCCGGCACCGGCTTCCACCTGGTGTTCAGCCCCGAACGGGTGCTGACCGGCCGGGTGTTCGCCGACCTGCGCCGCTACCCCAAGCTCGTCGGCGGCATCGACGACGCGTCCGCCGCGCGCGGCGTGGAGTTCTACGAACAGGTCCTCGACTTCGACGACCGCCCGGACCTGGACCGGCCCAACGGCGTCTGGGACCTCGGCTCCGCGGAGGCCGCCGAACTCGCCAAGCTCGCCGAGACCACCTACCGCGACGTCAACATCGGCCTGGCCAACCAGTTCGCCCGCTACGCCGACACCGTCGGAGTGGACGTCACCAAGGTGATCGAGGCGTGCAACACCCAGCCCTACAGCCACATCCACCGGCCCGGCATCGCCGTCGGCGGACACTGCATCCCGGTGTATCCGCGGATGTACCTGTGGAACGACCCGGACGCGACCGTCGTCCGCGCCGCCCGCGACGCCAACACCGCGATGCCCGACTACGCCGTCGGCCTCCTCACCGGCGCCTACGGCGACCTCACGGGCGCACCCGTGCTCATCCTGGGCGCGGCCTACCGGGGCGGCGTCAAGGAGACCGCCTTCTCCGGCGTCTTCCCCACCGTCCAAGCGCTGCGCGCACGCGGAGCCGTCCCCTACGTCTCCGACCCGATGTACACCGCGCAGGAACTGGAAGCCCTCGGCCTGCCGCCACACCGGGGCGAACCGGTGACCGCCGCGATCGTCCAAGCCGACCACGCCGCCTACCGCGACCTGGCACCCGACGACCTGCCCGGCGTCAAGGCCCTCGTCGACGGCCGCCGCATCACCGACCCGGCCCGCTGGACCGGCGTGGAACACGTCGTCATCGGCGCCCCGGACGGGGAGGGGTGATGACCGCACATCCGGATGAGCGGCGCCCGCACCCCGCTGATCCACTCGGGCCGGACGGCCGCAGCGCCGCGGTCGGCCGCGCATTCCACGTCCGGGACGCGGGCGGTCCCGGCCGACCACGACCGGAGGGCCGCATGCTGACCGAAGGCAAGCCGACCGAAGGCAAGCGCACCGAAGGCAAGCCGGCCGACGGGGAGCCGGTCCCCGTCGGGTCGCGCGGCCGCATCGTCATGCTCGTCGACAACGACGTCGAGCGCGACTCCCGGGTGCAGAAGGCGGCGGCGTCCGCAGCCGCCGCCGGCTGGGAGGTGCACCTCCTCGGCTGCGTCCTGGCCAGGAGGGGCCGATCCTGGATGCTGAGCGGTGCCCGTGTGCGTCTCCTTCCGCTGCGGCACACGCTCCGCCGGAACAGGCACGGCATCGTCCGCGCCACACTGCGCCGTCCGCTCGCGTACGCGCACCCGAGCGTGGCGGCCTACCGGCGCCGGCTCGTCCAGTCCAGGCGGTCCGACCTCGCCGCGAGCCGGATCGCGCCCGGGGGCGGCCCGGTGCGCAAGGCGTGGCTGCTGGCGCGCCGGGCCGCGGCGAGGGTCCAGGTCCGCTGGGTCGCGGTGCGCGTGCACCGGACGGAGTCGCTCGCGGCGGCCCGCAACGACCCGCTCTCGCCCCTGGAGCGGTGCGCGATCAGGTTCTGGCAGGCGCTCCTCGGCGACCGCGCCTGGCGCGTCCTCGACCGCAACCTGTGGGACTGGGACGGCGCGTACCGGCACGTCGTCGACGAGCTCGAGCCCGACATCATCCACGCCAACGACTTCCGGATGCTCGGGGTCGGGGCGCGCGCCGCGCGGCGGGCGCACGCCCGGGGGCGGGAGACGAAACTCGTGTGGGACGTGCACGAATTCCTGCCGGGGATCATGCCGTGGGGCGGCGCCGGGCCGGGCTGGCTGCCCGCCATGTGCGCGCACGAGCGCGAGTACGCCGGCGCGGCCGACGCGGTGGTGACCGTCTCGGACGCCCTCGCCGACCGGCTCGTCGAGCGCCACGGCCTGCGGCGCCGGCCGGCCGTCGTGCTCAACGCCCCGCTCACGAGGGGCGGGACGGGCCGCACCGAACCCGTCCCGGACCTGCGGGAGCTGTGCGAGGCCGGCCCGGACGCGCAGATCGCCGTCTACAGCGGCAGGGCCTCCGTGCAGCGCGGCCTGGACGTCATGATCGAGGCGCTTCCGCGGCTGCCTCGGCTGCACGTCGCCCTCGTCGTCTCCACGGTCCGGTCCGAGTACCTGCGTGGCCTGCGCGCCCGCGCGATCGAACTCGGCGTCGCCGACCGGGTCCACATGCTGCCGTACGTGCCGTACAACCAGGTCGTCCCCTTCCTGGCGGCGGCCGACATCGGCGTCATCCCGATCCACCACTGGCCCAACCACGAGATCGCGCTGATCACCAAGTTCTTCGAGTACTCGCACGCGCGGCTGCCGATCGTCGTCAGCGACGTGCAGGCGATGGGCGCCATGGTGAAGGCCACCGGGCAGGGCGAGGTCTTCCGCGCGGAGGACCTCGACGACTACGTGCGGGCGGTCGAGGCGGTGCGGGGCGACCCGCAGCGCTACCGCGCCGTGTACGACGACCGGCCCGACCTGCTGCGCGAGTGGTCGTGGGAGGCGCAGGCCGAGGTTCTGGACGGTGTCTACAGCCGCCTGCTGCCCGCACCGGCCGGCCACACCGGAGGATGATCCTGATGACCGAGCGCCGCCCGCGCCTGCTGTACCTCGCCTTCTACTTTCCGCCGTCCCGCGCCAGCGGGGTGTTCCGTCCCCGGGCGACCGCCAACCGGCTGGCCGAACTGGGCTGGGACGTCACGGTCTTCGCGGCGCCGCTGCCGTTCCTGTACGGCACGCTCGGCTCGGTCGACGACAAGCTGATGGAGACGATCGACCCGCGGATCACCCTGGTGCGGCCCCACCTGAACCGGTTCGTCTGGCAGACGGATCTGCGCGAGTACAGCCCGTTCCGGGCGGCGTTCCCGCAGCTCGCCCAATCGCTGTACACGTGGGGGCAGAAGCACGTCTTCCCCGAGCAGTACGCGTCCTGGGCGCGTGCCGCAGTCCGGCGGGCGGTGCGGATGCAGGCGCGAAGCAAGTTCGACGTGGTCCTCGCGACGGGGAACCCGTTCGCCTCGTTCGCCGCCGCGTGGCTCTTCCACAAGCTGACCCGCACCCCCTACGTCCTCGACTACCGGGACTCCTGGACTCTCGACCAGTTCAGCGAGGAGCCGAGGTTCGAGGACGGGCATCCCGCCTGGCGCTGGGAGCGCCGCGTGCTGGAGTCCGCGGCGAACGCGCTTTTCGTCAACGACGCCCAGCGGTCCTGGCACGCCGATCGCTACCCGCGGGCGGCCGGCCGCATGATGACGGTCCTGAACGGGTGGGACGCCGACACCCTCCCCGAGACCACCGAGCCGCCGCCGGCCGCCCGCGCGGGGACGGGCGGGCACGCGCCCCGGTTCTCCTTCGTCGGCACGATCACCGACCAGCAGCCCATCGAGGAGCTGGTCGAGGGGTTCGCCCGCGCCCGCGAGCACTCCGACCTGGTGCGTGCCGAACTCGGCTTCCACGGATACTTCGGGTTCTTCAAGGGCGCCGAGACCGTGCTCCGGCGACGTTTCGCCGCCGGACCCGGACCCGGACCCGGAACCGGAACCGGAACCGGAACCGGGGACGGCGATGGCCGGGTGCTCGCTCCCGGGGTGCGCTATCGCGGGCCGGTGTCGAAGACCGACCTCGTCGACGTCTACCGGGACTCCGACGTCCTGGTGTTCCTGAACGGCGGTGGCCGCTACGTCACGTCCGGGAAGATCTTCGAGTACATGGCGGCGGGACGGCCCATCGTGTCGGTCCACGCGCCCGGGTCGGCGGCCGAGGAGCTGCTGCGGGACCATCCGCTGTGGTTCAACCCGGGCGGGCTCGACCCCGCGGACATCGCCGTCTCGATGGTCGAGGCCGCGAAGGCCGCGGCCGGCCTGACCGAACGGCAGGTCGGGGAGGCCCGCGCCTACGCGGACCGCTTCGAACGGAACCGCACGCTGGAGCCGCTGGTGCGGCGGCTGGCCGAACTGGCCGATCGCGGGCGCTCCGCGGACGGCTGCTCACGCCGGGAGACGACGTGAACGGTGCGCAGGCCCCGCGGGTGCTGGTCGTGGCGATGGACCCCGGCCTGACCATGGACCCCAAGCCGAACGTGAAGCCCCTCCGCCAGTACCGGCGGATCATCGGGCTGGCCGGGCACTTCGCGGCCGAGGAGGGAGCGCGGGTCGAGCTGCTGACCGCCGGATCGGACGACTGGGACGAGCTGGACGACCGGGTCCGCCTGCACCGGCTCGACCGCGCCGAGGCCAGGCATCCGCTGCCCTGGCTGGAGCACGCACTGGTCGTGAGGATGCCGCGGATCGTCGTGCGGCCGGTCGCGCGGCTGGACCGCGCGCGGACCACGGCCTCCCGCCGCGTCCACCGGTGGCTCTTCGTGCCGTTCTACCGGCATGTCCGGCCGCTCCTGCTGGCCCGTATCGCGCGGCGGCGCGTCCTGCGCGACATCGACCCGGCCAGGCTCACCCGCGTCGTCGTGATGGACCGGACCTCGGTGCCGTTCGCCCGGTGGCTGGCCCGCCGGAATCCCGGCCTCGTCGTGACGACGCGGCAGGACAGGAGCCTGGACGCCAAGCCCTGACCGGCCTGACCCGAGGTCATGTGGTGGGCGATACTGGGATTGAACCAGTGGCCTCTACCGTGTCAAGGTAGCGCTCTCCCACTGAGCTAATCGCCCGTCCGCGGCCTCCGGGGGAGGTGCGGTGTTGAGGTGGAGACGGGATTTGAACCCGTGTACACGGCTTTGCAGGCCGTTGCCTCGCCTCTCGGCCACTCCACCAGAAGGAGACCTTCTGGGTCATAGCCGAAAGGCCCCTCAGAGCGGAAGACGGGATTTGAACCCGCGACCCTCACCTTGGCAAGGTGATGCTCTACCCCTGAGCCACTTCCGCGTGCGCCCTGCGGCGACGGGGAAACCTTAGCGCGTCCGGGGCGGTTACCCAAACCGGGTTTCCGCGGCGGCGCGGCGGGACGCTTCGGCGGCGGTCGAAGTGCGGGGCGCTTAGAGTCGGGTGCATGGGCGCGGAGTATGTCCTGGATGTGGACTTTGTACCGGTCGCGGCGCTGCTGGCGGATCGGGCGCGGGCGGCGATGCTGACCGCGCTGCTGGACGGGCGGCCGCTCGCGGCGGGGGAGCTGGCGCGGACGGCGGGCGTGAGCGCGCAGACGGCGAGCGCGCATCTGGGCCGGCTCCTGGACGGCGGCCTCGTCACGGTCGTCAAGCAGGGGCGGCACCGGTACTACCGCCTGCGGGGGAGTGAGATCGCGCAGGTCATCGAGGCGTTGTCGCGGATCAGCCCGCCGGTCGAGGTGCGCAGCCTGAGGCAGTCGAGGGACGCCCGCCGGCTGCACGAGGCGCGGACGTGTTACGACCATCTGGCCGGCGAGGCCGGGGTGGCCCTGTTCGCGGCGCTGGTCGGCGGGGGGCTCATCGAGTCCGGCGGGCAGGACGCCTACGAGGTGACCGCGAAGGGTGAGGAGCGGCTGGAGGCGCTCGGCCTGGATGTCGCGGACCTGCGGAGGGCGCGGCGCCGGTTCGCCTGGCAGTGCCTCGACTGGACGGAGCGGCGCCCGCATCTGAACGGTGCGCTCGCGGCGGCGCTGACGGATCGGATGATCGAACTGGGCTGGTTCGAGCGGGGGACGACGCGGCGGGCCCTCCTGGTGACCGAGGCGGGGTACGCGGGCCTCGCGGATTCGTTCGGATGCGTGCTGGCGTGAACTTCGCATACGCCGGTGGTCTGCTGGCCACCGGTCTCCTGGACGTGACCAGTGACCCGGGGGCGCTGGATTCACGGGGCTGGTGGGCCGTGGTGGTGACCTATGAGGGGAAGGTCACGTGTGCCCGGTTCGAGAGTGTGAGACCGGCACCGCATCCGGGGGGTGTGTGGGCCGGGACAGGGGAGTGGAGCACGTCGCTGGACGAGGCCGCCTATGTGGCCGGTGTGGAGCGGATCCGGAGCGAGATCGCGGACGGTGTCGTCTACCAGGCCAACCTGTGCAGGATCTTGTCGGCGAGGCTTCCCGGCGGCGCGAGCATCGCCGGCTTGGGTGAAAGGCTCGCCACGGGGAATCCCGCGCCGTATGCGATGACGATCCGACTTCCCGGGCTGGAGGTCGCGTGCGCCTCGCCCGAGCTGTACCTGGCCCGGGACGGGGACGTGGTCGAGTCGCGTCCGATCAAGGGGACCGGGCGGACGGCGGCCGACCTGCTGCCCAAGGACGAGGCCGAGAACGTGATGATCGTCGACCTCGTGCGGAACGATCTGGGGCGGGTCGCCCAGGTCGGGTCGGTGGAGGTACCGGGCCTGTGCGAGGTGGAGGAGCATCCCGGGCTCGTCCACCTGGTGTCGACCGTCCGGGCGCGGGTCGGCCGGGGAGGGTGGCCCGAGTTGCTCACCGCGACGTTTCCTCCCGGTTCGGTCACCGGCGCCCCGAAGTCGAGTGCGCTGAAGCTGCTGGAAGAACTCGAACCCGTCCCCCGGGGGCCGTACTGTGGGGCCATCGGCTGGGTGGACGCGGACTCCCGGCGCGGCTCCCTCGCGGTGGGCATCCGGAGTTTCTGGGCGGAGGGCGGCCTGCTCCGGTTCGGCACCGGCGCAGGCATCACCTGGGCGTCCGATCCGCTCCGCGAGTGGCGTGAGACCGAGCTGAAGGCGGCTCGGCTTTTGGAGGTGGCTTCCGGTGACGGAGCAGGCCAGGATCTGGCTGAACGGGGAACTGCTCGACCCTGAGCGGGCGATGGTGTCGGTCTTCGACCACGGCATGCTCGTCGGTGACGGGATCTTCGAGACGGTGAAGGCGGCGAACGGGGAGCCGTTCGCGCTGACCCGCCATCTGCGGCGGCTGGCCCGCTCGGCGGCGGGTCTCGGCCTGCCCGAACCCGATCACGACGTCCTCGCCCAGGGGACGCTGGAGGTGCTGGCCGCGGCGCCGAAGTGGCCGCTGGCGCGCATCCGCATCACCTACACCAGCGGCCCTGGCCCGCTCGGCTCGGCCCGCGGCGACGCCGGGCCGACCGTGTCGATCATCGTGGGGCCGCAGGACCCGTTCCCGGCGACGGCGGACGTGACGGTCGTGCCGTGGCCGCGCAACGAGCGGGGCGCGCTGTCCGGCCTCAAGACCACGTCGTACGCGGAGAACGCCCTCGCCCTCGCCTACGCCAAGGAGCGCGGCGGCGGCGAGGCCGTCTTCGGCAACACCGCCGGGAACCTGTGCGAGGGGACGGGGAGCAACATCTTCGTCGTCCTGGGCGGCCGGCTCGTCACGCCGCCGCTGTCGTCCGGCTGCCTGGCCGGGGTGACGCGCGCGCTGACGCTGGAGTGGTGCGGCGGCGAGGAGGAGGACCTCGCGCTGGACGACCTGTACCGGGCGGACGAGGCGTTCCTGACGTCCACGACGCGGGACGTCCAGCCGATCCGCGCCGTGGACGGGACGGTCCTCCCGGCCGCGCCGGGCCCGATCACGGCGAAGGCGATGGAGGCGTTCGCGGCCCGTTCCGCCGAGCTGATGGACCCCTGACAGAAAATGATCTCCGGGGTCTTTACGTGATCGAATTCTTCGTTCACGTTGAGGGTGACGCTTGTAGGAGGTCACCCCATGGGCTCATCCAGTAGGGACTTCTCCAGGAGGCGGATCGGCGCGGCCGTCGCGCTCGTGTCGGCGGGCGCGATGCTCGCCGGGTGCGGCGGCGGCGGGTCCCCGGCGGATCCCGACCGGAACAAGGACGCCGAGAGCTTCTCCCTGACGATCACCCGGAACGCGATCGAGGGCGGCAAGAACACCGAAGAGGCGGAGTGGATCACCAAGACGGTGATCCCGGGGTTCGTCGCCGCGCAGAAGGCGAAGGGCGTCACCGCGAAGGTGACGTTCCGCGGCCAGGGCGTGGACGACGAGGCGTACAAGACGAAGCTGGCGCTCGACCTGAAGTCGAAGTCGGGCGCCGACATCATGGACGTCGACGGCATCTGGGTCGGCGAGTTCGCGCAGGCCGGCTACATCAGGCCGCTGCCGGAGGTCGTGGGCTCCCCGGCCACCGCCTGGGACGGCTGGACGCAGATTCCTGGAGCGGTCCAGAAGCTGGCGACGTTCGAGGACCGGCGGTACGGGATCCCGCCCGCGACCGACGGCCGGCTCCTGTTCTACAACAAGAGGCTGTTCGAGCGGGCCGGTCTCCCCGCCGACTGGCAGCCCGAGAGCTGGCCGAACATCATCGCGGCGGCGCAGGCGCTCAAGAGGCTCCCGGGCGTGACGCCGATCCAGCTGAACGCGGGCACCGCGATGGGCGAGGCGACCACCATGCAGGGCGTGCTGCCGATGCTGGCCGGCGCGGGCGCCGAGATCTACGCGGACGGCAAGTGGACGGGCGGCGGCCCGGCCCTCACGAAGGTCCTCGACCTGTACGCGCAGATCTACGGCGGCGACGGCCTCGGCGACCCGAAGCTCCAGCAGGAGGCCAAGGGGCGCGACAAGTCGTTCGAGGAGTTCGCCGCCGGGAAGATCGGGATCCTGGCGGAGGGCGACTACTTCTGGCGCGACGTCATCAATCCCGAGACCGGCGTCGCGAAGATGAAGACCCGCGACCAGGACGTCGGCTACGCGCTGATTCCCGCGATCGCCCCGGGCAGGGGCGTGCGCGGGCAGTCGTTCGTGAGCATGTCGGGCGGCTCGGTGACCGTGCTGAACCCGAACACCGACTATCCGCAGCAGGCGTTCGAGCTGCTGGCCTTCATGAACTCCCCTGAGATGATCAAGGCGCGGACGGCCGGGACGCCCGAGATCACGTCCCGCGCGGACGTGAACAAGGAGATCCTCGCCGGCGACCCGTTCCTGACGTTCGTGTCGGAGAAGGTGCTGCCCGTCACGTCCTACCGTCCGGGCCTCGCGGTGTATCCGCAGGTGTCGACGGCGCTGCAGGAGGCCACGGCCGCCGTGGTGTCGGGCAGGAGACCGGCGGAGGCCGCCGCCGAGTACACGGGGAAGCTCGAAGGGGTCGTCGGTGGCGCCGCCAACGTCGCCCCGCGCTGACGTCCCGCCACGCCGCGCCGGCCCGTCCACGCCGTCCGCCCCGGACGACGCGGCAGGGCTGGGACGGGGGCGTGCCGCCGCGTTCGTCGCGCCGGCGCTGGTGCTCGTCGCGGTGTTCCTCGTGTTCCCCGCGCTCTGGACGCTGTACCTGGGCGCGACCGACTACCGGCTCACGGGCATCGCGGCGAGCGATCCGCGGTTCGTCGGCGTGGACAACTACGCCGGCGTGCTCACCGACGAGGACTTCCACCGGTCGCTGTGGCTGACGCTGCAGTTCGTCGTCGGGTCGGCGGTGATCGGGCAGACCGTCCTGGGGTTCACGATCGCGTGGGTGCTGCGCGACCGGTCGGGGCCGGTGCGGCGCCTGGTCGAGGGGCTGGTCCTGCTCGCGTGGATCCTGCCGTCCTCGGTCATCGCGTTCCTGTGGATCGCCCTGCTCGACCGTGACGGCGGCACGCTCAACGCGCTCCTCGGCACGCCCGGCACGGCATGGCTGCTCGACCATCCCATGGCGTGCATCATCGTGTTCAACGTCTGGCGCGGGACGGCGTTCTCGATGATGCTCTACGGCGCCGCGCTCGGAAACGTTCCACCGTCCCATCTGGAGACCGCGCGCCTCGCCGGCGCCTCGACGTTGCAGACGCTGCGGGACGCGGTGTTCCCGCGCATCCGCGGGCATGTCCTGACGAGCCTCCTGCTGATCAGCCTGTGGACGTTCAACGACTTCACCCCGTTCCTGATCACGGCGGGCGGCCCGGACGGACGCTCGGAGATCATGTCGGTGTACGTGTACCGGGCGGCGCTCGGCGACGGCCGGCTCGGGTTCGGCGCCGCGATCTCCCTGATCATGATCCTGATCAACCTGGCGATCGCGCTGCTCTACCTGCGCGCGCTGCGCGCCCGCAACCGCCCGCCCGAGGAGGCGGCCGCGTGAACGAGACCGTGCGGGAGGTGCTGCGCAGGATCGGGCTGGCCACGTTCGTCTCGGCCGTCCTCGGCTTCTTCGCGCTGCCGCTGCTCTGGCTGGCCTTCGCGCCGTTCGACGCGAACCCGGGCATCTCGGCGTCGCTGCCCGAGTTCACCCTGGACAACTTCAGGGTCCTGATGGACAACCCGTACGCGCTCGCGTCGCTCCGCAACTCGGTGCTGCTCGCCGCCGGGACGGCCGCGTTCGTGGTGACGGCCGCGGCGCTCGCGGCGTACGCGCTGAGCCGCGTCCGCGTGCCCGGACGGGACGCGCTCCTCTACGTCCTGCTCCTGCTGTCGTCCATCATCACCGGGACGGCCGCGATGGTGCCGATCTTCCTGCTGGCCTTCAACCTGAACCTGATCGACTCGCGGCTCGGCGTGATCCTGGTGCTGACCGGCGGGCTGCTCCCGGCGGCGATCTTCCTGCTGAAGGACTTCACCGACGCCACGCCCACGTCCTACGAGGAGGCGGCGCGGGTGTTCGGGGCGTCGCCGCTGCAGATCCTGCGGCACGTCGTCGTCCCCGTCATCCGGCCGGGCCTCGCCACCGTCACGGTGTGGACGGTCGCGCAGGTGTGGGGCGACTTCCTGATGCCGTTCCTCCTGCTGCGCGACCCGGACAAGGCCCCCGCCTCGGTGATCATGTACACGTTCTACACCGAGGGCGGCCAGCCGGACCTGGCCCTGATCTCCACGTTCTCGCTGCTGTACGCCCTGCCGGTCGTGCTCATGTACCTGTTCGTGAGCCGCCGGTACGGCTTCCGCTTCCACGGAGGGATCAAGCGCTGATGGCGGCCATCACGATCCGGGAGCTGACGAAGGTCTATCCGGGCGGTGTGCGCGCCCTGGACGCCCTCGACCTCGACGTGGCGGACGGCGAGTTCTTCGCGCTGCTCGGCCCGTCCGGCTGCGGGAAGACGACGCTGCTGCGCACCGTCGCGGGCCTGGAGACGGCGACCGGCGGCACGATCGGTCTCGGACGCAGGGACGTGACGCGCCTTGCGCCGGGGCGGCGCGACGTCGGCATGGTCTTCCAGGACTACGCGCTCTTCCCGCACATGACCGTCCTGGACAACATCGCCTACCCGCTGCGCATCAAGAGGCGGCCCCGCGCCTTCAGGAACCGGGACGCATCCGAGGCCGCCCGGCAGTTGGGGCTCGAAGGGCTGGAGCGGCGCCGCCCGGGGGAGCTGTCGGGCGGGCAGCAGCAGCGTGTCGCCCTGGCCCGCGCCCTGCTTGCCGGGCCGGAGATCCTTCTGCTGGACGAGCCGCTGTCCAATCTCGACGCGCGGCTCAGGCTGGAGGCCCGGACGTTCCTCAAACGGTTCCAGTTCCGTCTAGGCGTCACCACGGTGTTCGTCACTCACGACCAAGCGGAGGCGCTCGCCCTGGCCGACCGGATCGCGGTCATGGAGGACGGGCGCATCCGCCAGATCGGCACGCCGGTCGAGGTGTTCCGGCGTCCGGCGAACCTGTTCGTGGCGTCGTTCATCGGCTCGACGCCGATGAACCTCCTGCCCGGGACCGTCCAGGGCGGGTGCGTCGCGGTCGCGGGGGCCGAACTGCCCGTCCCGGAGGAGGCGCGGGGCCGGGTCGCCGATGGCGAGCCCGTCGTGTGCGGCGTGCGCCCCGAGTACATGAACTATGGGCAGGAACCGGTGGACGGGGCGTTCCGCGGGACCGTGTCGGTCGTGGAGCACCTGGGCGGGTCGTCGCTGGTGACGCTGGACGTGGAAGGGGAGCCGGTGTCCGTCGTGGTGGGGGAGGACTTCGACGTCCCGCACGGCGCCGAGGGATGGGCGCTGCCCCGTCCTGAACGGGTACTCCTCTACCGTGACGGCGAGCTGGTGACGGGATCGGAGCGGACGAGCGCGCCGCTGACCAAGGACGGGGAACCCGCATGACGGTGCATCGGGGCCGGTGGAGCCTGGAGGACCGCCTGGAACAGGGGCTCCGCGAACTGCCCTTCGACGTCCCGCCCGGAACGGCGTCGGTCACGGTGGAACTGGCCTACGACGGAGGTGTCATCGACCTGGGCTGCCACGGCCCGGACGGGTTCCGCGGCTGGTCCGGAGGGGCGCGCAGCCGGTACACGGTGAGCGCCGAGTGGGCGACGCCCGGGTACCTGCCGGGGGAACTCGAACCGGGCACCTGGCACGTCTGGCTCGGCCTGCACCGGATACCACCGGACGGCGTCCCGTACGAGGTGACGGTCACCACGTCGGGAACGCCCGCGGCCCCTCCCGCCGGCCCGCTCCCACCCCGCCCGGAACGCCCGCCGCGCCGGGACCTCCCCGCCCCGGACGGGATGCGGTGGCTCGCCGGCGACCTGCACTCCCACACCGTCCACAGCGACGGGACGCTCACCGTTCACGAACTGGCGTGCCTCGCCGCGTCGTCCGGGCTGGACTTCCTCGCCGTGACCGATCACAACACCGTCAGCCACCACCCCGAACTCCCCGCCGCCGCCGCGCACGCCGGGGTCGTCCTGCTGCCCGGCCAGGAGGTCACCACCGACCTCGGGCACGCCAACGTGTTCGGCGACACCGGCTGGGTCGACTTCCGGCGTCCGAGCGCCGACTGGGCCGCGTTCGCCGGCGCCCGCGGCGGGCTGATGTCGATCAACCATCCGCTGAGCGGCGACTGCGCCTGGCGCCACCCCCTGCCGGAAGTGCACCGGCCCCGGTTCGCCGAGATCTGGCATCCGTCCTGGTGGGACCGGCGCTGGGGTGCCCCGCTGGCCTGGGCGGACCTGTGGCGGCCCGGCGGCGTCGTCCCGCTCGGCGGCAGCGACTTCCACGACCCGGCGCAGCACCGGGGCCTCGGCGAGCCCGTCACCTGGGTCCTCGCGGAGGGGGACGACGTGCTCGGCGCGCTCGCGGCAGGCCGGACATCGGTCTCCGCCGCCCCCGGCGCGCCCGTCCTGCTCCGCGCCGGGGACGAGCTGATCGCGATCGGCGCGGACGGAGCCGTTCTCGTCCGCCCCGGCGGGAGACGCACCGCCGTCCGGGGGGACCATGTCCGGATGGCGGCGGACGGTACGGGAATGCACCGCCTGGAGACCCACGAGAACGAGGTGATCGCACTGTGCGGGTGAACACGGGCCGGGGGAACACGGGCCGGGTGAACACGGGCCGGGGGAACACGGGCCGGGCGGAGGAGCCCGGCCGGATCGTCGTCGTCCCCCACACCCACTGGGACCGTGAGTGGTACCTGCCGTTCCAGCGTTTCCGGCTCCGGCTGGTGTCGCTGCTCGACGGCGTCATCGGCGGCATGGAGGCCGACCCGCGCTGGCACTTCACGCTGGACGGGCAGATGGCCGCCGTCGACGACTATCTGGAGATCCGGCCCGAACGGCGCGAACGGGTCGCCGCGCTCGTCCGGGAGGGCCGCCTCGCCGTCGGGCCCTGGCAGATCCTCCACGACGAGTTCCTGTGCTCGGGGGAGAACATCGTCCGGAACCTGGAGCTCGGGATGCGGCGCGCCGAGGAGCTGGGCGCCACGATGATGGTCGGCTACCTGCCCGACCAGTTCGGGCATTGCGCGCAGACGCCGCAGATCCTGAAGCTCGCGGGGATCGAGCACGCGTGCGTATGGCGCGGCGTCCCCGGCGAGGTCCGCGCCAGTGCGTTCGCGTGGGAGGCGCCGGACGGGACGGCGATCCGCACGCAGTACCTTCCCGAGGGCGGCTACGGCAACGCGGCGTCGATGTTCGAGGAGTTCGCGGACGGCGCGTCGCTGCTGCCGGGCCGCGCCGCCGGGTTCGCCGAGTCGATGGGCCGCTGGTATCCGCGCGGCGGCCCGCTGCTGGCCATGTACGGCGCCGACCACACCGCGCCCGCCCCCGACCTCGCCGACCGGGTCGCCGAAGCCGGGCTCGGCATGCGCCTGGACACCCTCGCCGGCTACTTCGCGGAACAGGACCCGTCCGTGGACGGCCTGCCGCGCGTCCGCGGCGAGCTGCGGTCGCACGCCCGCGCCAACATCCTGCCCGGCGTGCTCTCCGCCCGCGTCCGGCTCAAGCAGATGATGGGACGCGCCGAGCGGCTCGTCGAACGGTACGCCGAGCCGCTGACCGCCCTGTGGTACGCGGGCGACGCGCAGATGTTCCTCGACCTTGCGTGGCGGCGGCTGATCGAGGTGAGCTGCCACGACTCGGTCACCGGCTGCGGCAGCGACGAGACCGCCGAGCAGGTCGCGGCGCGCATGGCGGAGGCCGAGCAGCTCGGCCGCGCCGTCTGCGACCTCGTCACCGCCGAACGCGCCGCCTCCGTGCCGCTCGGCTCCCACCTGGTGTTCAACCCGACCCCGGCGCCCCGCACCGGCCTGGTCACGCTGGACGTCCCGTCCGACGGCGAACCCGGCCTGGTGACGGGCGACGGGCGGCCGGTGCCCGCCCAGACCCTGGAGATCGCGCCGACCGTCCTGGACGACGCCGTCCACCCGGCCTCCCGGCTCCCGATCGTGCTGGAGCGGGTGTACGGCCGGGTCCTGTTCGGGCAGGAGATCCGCGACTGGTCGGTGTCGCGGGAGGACCGCACGCTCACCTTCCACGTGACGTCCCGCGCCGGCGTCCCGTTCGACATCGGCGACGTGCGGGAGGCCCTGCGCGATGCGGACGGGGACTGGCGCGTCCGCATCCTGGCCGACCCGCGCCGCACCGTCGCCGCGCTCGTGGACGTGCCCGCACTGGGCCTGACCACCGTCCAGCCCGTGCAGGCGCCCGGCGGTGCACCGGACTCCGCCCCGGTCAGGGCCGAGGGGAACGTCCTCGACAACGGCCTGCTGCGCGCGCAGGTGCACGACGACGGCACGCTCGGGCTGCGCACACCGTCCGGCCACGTCGTCGAGGGCGTCGGCCGGATCGTCGACGGCGGCGACCTCGGCGACTCCTACAACCACGCCCCGCCCGCCGCCGACCGGCTCGTCGGGGACCCCCTGTCCGTGGACGTCGAACCCGTCTGGAGGGGGCCGCTCCTCGCCGCCTACGACATCGTCCGGACGTACCGGTGGCCCGCCTCGGGAGACGTGCCCGGCGACGCCCGCTCGGCCGCCGAGGAGGACGTGACCGTCACCACCCGCGCCGAACTGCGCGCGGGCGAGCCGTTCCTGCGGTTGCGCGTCACGTTCGACAACCGCTGCGAGGACCACCGCGTCCGGCTGCACATGCCGCTGCCGCGCCGGGCCGGCGCGTCGTTCGCCGAAGGGCAGTTCGCGGTCACCGAGCGGGGCCTGACGGCCGAGGGCGGATTCGGGGAGCGCCCCGTCCCCACGTTCCCCGCGTCCGGGTTCGTCGCCGCCGGCGGGCTCGCCGTCCTGCTCGACCACGTCACCGAGTACGAGATCGTCGACGGCGGGCGGGAGATGGCGCTCACCCTGCTGCGCTCCATCGGCTACCTGTCGCGGGACCGCAACGCCTACCGCGACCAGCCCGCCGGGCCGCAGATCCCGACCCCGCAGGCCCAGTGCCGCGGCGAGCGGACCGCCGAACTGGCGGTCATGCCCTGTGACGGCGGGCGTCCCGGCACCGACGTCCTGCAGGCCGCCGAGGCGTACCGGCACGACTTCCTCACCGGCGCCGGATACGGTCACGCCACCGTGCCCGCCCCGCCGTCCCGGGAGGGCGTCGCGATCACGGGCGACGGCGTGGCCATGACCTCGCTGCGCACCCGCGACGGCTGGATCGAGACCCGGATGGCCGCCCAGTGCGCCGAACCGGCCACGGCCGTCCTGCACGGCCCGTTCACCGAGGCCACCCGCGTCGACCTGCGCGGACGTCCAGGCATACCCCTGGACGTCCACGACGGGACGGCCACGCTGGCGCTACGACCCGGGGAGATCGCGACCGTCCGGCTCAGAAGGTCCTGAACCCGTCAGCGCGCGGCCTCGGCGGTCTCCACCGGATGCGCGCCGGCCGCCGCCATCGCCGCGCCCACGATGCCCGCGTTGTTCACCAGCCGCGCCGGGACGATCTCCGCCCGCACCCCCTTGATCAGCGGGACGAAGTGCTCGGACCGCTTGCTCACCCCGCCGCCCACGATGATCAGCGACGGGGAGATCAGCGCCTCCAGGTGCGCCATGTACTCGCTGAGCCGCCTGGCCCACTTCTCCCAGCTGAGCCCCTCCTCGTCGCGCGCCTTCGCCGACGCCCGCACCTCGGCGTCCTTGCCGCCGATCTGGATGTGCCCGAACTCGGTGTTCGGGACGAGGACCCCGTCGGTGAACAGGGCGCTGCCGATGCCCGTCCCCAGCGTGAGCAGGACGACGGTGCCGCGGCGGCCGCGTCCCGCGCCGAGCCGCATCTCCGCGACCCCCGCGGCGTCGGCGTCGTTGAGCAGCGTGATCTCCCGTCCGGTCACGTCCGCGAGCAGGGACGCCGCGTCCGTCCCGAGCCAGCGCTTGGACACGTTCGCCGCCGACATGGCCACGCCGTCGATGACCACACCGGGGTAGGTGACGCCGACCGGGCCGTCCCAGCCGAAGTGCTCCACGACCTCGGCGACGACCTTCGCGACCGCCTTCGGCTTCGACGGCCGCGGCGTGCCGACCCGGAACCGGTCGCGGGTGAACGAACCGTCCGAAAGGTCGACCGGCGCCCCCTTGATCCCCGAGCCGCCGATGTCGATCCCCAGCATCTCCTTGGTCATGACCCCACTCTGCCCCAACCCGGCGGCCCTCAGACGCCACCCTCGGCCGTCCCTCCTCGTGCCGGCTCTCCTCGCGTCAGCTCTCCACGGCCTGCAGGCCGATCACGCCGATGACGATGAGCGCCAGGCAGAGCAGCCGGGCCGGCGACGTGCCCTCGTTGAAGAACAGCGCCACCGACAGGCCGATGAAGGTGGGCCAGAATCTCGTGAACCCGTCCGGCTGCTTGAGCGCGACCGCCCACACCAGCTCCATCATCGAGGCGATCAGCAGGAACACCCAGGCCATCACGCCGTGTACCCCCCGTCCATCGCGATCGACGCACCGGTCACGAAGGCGCCGCCGGGGCCCGCCAGATGTGCGGGCCCGGACACGCTCACCGAAGGCCTGCTCATCCGTCCGCCCGGATGAATAGTGATTCATCCAGCTGAATCCCTTATCCCGACCACGGCCGTGCCGTCAGACTGGGGGACGTGACTGACTACGATCTTCTCGTCCTCGGCTCCGGCCCCGGTGGGCAGCGCGCGGCCATCGCCGCCGCCAAGCTGGGCCGCAAGGTCGCCATCGTGGACCGCCGCGACATGATCGGCGGCGTCTGCATCAACACCGGGACGATCCCGTCCAAGACGCTCCGCGAGGCCGTCCTCTACCTCACCGGCCTCAACCAGCGCGAGCTGTACGGCCAGAGCTACCGGGTCAAGGACGACATCACGGTCACCGACCTCGGCATGCGGACTCGGCACGTCATCGGCCGCGAAACCGACGTCGTCCGCAGCCAGCTCGCCCGCAACCGCGTCACCGTGCTGCCCGGCAGAGGCCGGTTCCTGGAGCCCAACACCATCGGGATCTCCAGCGTCGGCGACCGCGAGCAGAAGGTCACCGCCGACCGCATCGTGATCGCGACCGGCACCCGCCCCGCGCGCCCCGACACCGTCGACTTCGACGACCGGACGATCATCGACTCCGACGGCATCATCAACATGGACCGCATTCCCGAGACCATGGTCGTCGTCGGCGCCGGCGTCATCGGCATCGAGTACGCCTCGATGTTCGCCGCCCTCGGCACCAAGGTCACCGTCGTCGAACGCCGCGAGCGGATGCTGGACTTCTGCGACCTGGAGATCATCGAGGCGCTCAAATACCACCTGCGCGACCTGGCCGTCACGTTCCGGTTCCGCGAGACCGTCGCGTCCGTCGAGCGGATGCAGAACGGCGCGATCACCGTCCTGGAGAGCGGCAAGCGCATCCCCGCCGACACCGTCATGTACTCCGCCGGCCGGTACGGCATGACCGACGACCTCTGCCTGGACGCCGCCGGCCTGTCCGCCGACAACCGCGGCCGCATCAAGGTGGATGACGCCTACCGCACCGAGGTCCCGCACATCTACGCCGTCGGCGACGTGATCGGCTTCCCGTCCCTCGCCGCCACGTCCATGGAACAGGGCCGGCTGGCCGCCCACGACGCCTGCGGCGAGCCCGTCTCCGAGATCCACGAGACCCAGCCCATCGGCATCTACACGATCCCCGAGATCAGCTTCGTCGGCCGCACCGAGGACGCCCTCACCGAGGCCAAGGTCCCCTTCGAAGTGGGAGTGTCCCGGTACCGCGAACTGGCCCGCGGCCAGATCATCGGCGACTCCTACGGGATGCTGAAACTCCTAGTCTCCCCCGACGACCGCCGCCTTCTCGGCGTCCACGTCTTCGGCACCGGCGCCACCGAACTCGTCCACATCGGCCAGACCGTCATGGGCTGCGGCGGCACCGTCGACTACCTGGTCAACGCGGTCTTCAACTACCCCACGCTGGCCGAGTCCTACAAGGTCGCCGCCCTGGACGCGATGAACAAGATGCGCCACATCGCCCGCCTCTCCGAATGACCTACGACGGCCAGAGAAGATTCTCGAGCTCCGCGTCGATGTCGATGAACTCGCTCTCCTCACCCGCGGGCACCGCCTGGTAGGTGCGGTGCAGGAAGTCGGCCAGCGGCGACAGCGGCACCTCGAACAGCGCGTCACCGAACGGGGACGACAGCGAGATGTGGAGAGTGCCGTCGTCGGCGCCCGGCCAGACCTCCACGTCCCCGTCCCCGACCTTGCGCACGATGCCGACCGTCAGGAGCTCACGAGCGAAGATCCACTCCACCGGCTCGTCGTCGCCCACATAGAACGCCATCCGGATCGCGTACGGGTCGTCGGCCGCGTACTCCAGCCCGGCGAGCAGGGGCACGGTCGTGCGGTCGGGGACGACGAGACGAAGGCCCAGCTCTGCTGAGACGGTGGTGCTGCTGTTCATGGCCATTCCCTCTAACGTCGGTCCCGCTGGCTCGCGGGCGGCCGGTGAGTGGTTCCCTCTACCCGGACATCCCCGCGATCTATGACGCCTAACTGCCTGATCTCGGCCGAACATTCCGGCGTCCCCGGCGTTTGTGATCCATCTCACCGTAGCAAAACGAGCGTCTGACCTGCGCAAAAGCGGATCTATCGGGCCCCAGTGCCCCCCATGTGGGGGGATCGGCGCGGTAATCTACCGTCTCGGGCGGCCGATCTACTGGCTTGGGGTAAAACCGTGACGATCAAACAGGAAACAGAAGCCCGTCCGGAGGGGCCGGGCCGTCGCCACCGCTTCCGCGAGCGCGTCCGGCGCAACCCGCTCCTGAACACCGCCTGGCGGGCGGGCGTCTTCGCCATCGGCTCGACCGTCCTCATCGGCGGCCTGATCATGATGGTCACCCCCGGCCCCGGCCTGGTCGGCATCGTCGTCGGCCTCGCCATCCTCGCCACCGAGTTCGCCTGGGCCCAGCGGGCCCTCCACCGCGCCAAGACCGCCGCCGACCGCGCCAAGGAAAAGGCCTTCGACCCCCGCAAGCGCCGCCGCAACGTCATCCTCGGCGCCGCGACCACCATCCTCGTGGCCGCAGGCCTGGGCGCCTACCTCGCCCTCTACGGCCTCGAGCTCCCCTGGAACATCGAGGACCCCACCTTCTGGACCTGAGGCCTGCGCGAGGCGGCCCCAACATGCGCTAGAGTTTCCGACGTCGGACCCAGGTCCGCAAGGGCGATTAGCTCAGTGGGAGAGCGCTTCGTTCACACCGAAGAGGCCACTGGTTCGAACCCAGTATCGCCCACCCTTACACCACAGGCCCTCCCGCACATCGGCGGCAGGGCCTGAGTGATCAACTGGGAGGTTTCTGGGAGATCATCTCCCTCCCACCCGAACGAGGTCACCAGAAAGCCTCCCGTTCGTCATTACAGTCCGTAGTCGCGGACGGGGATGGACGGCGACGCCCACCCCCGTGTCGATGCTTCCCTTCTATGCGCTGGCGAGGTGCCCGCGGGCAGTGCCCTTCGTCCGGGCGGCTTCCAGTAGCCGGTTCAGTAACGGCACCGGCGAGGCCGCTCCGAAGTGGAGCCGCTGCGCCAGCGATTCCTCCCACCGCCGCTGGAGCTTGGTCTTGAGTTCGTCCCGCATGGTGTCGGAGACGTGGGAGTACACGCCCCGGCGACCCCCGCACTCGGGTGTCCGTCCCGGACAGGCGCAGCGGCCTCGTGTCCGCGTGCTCTGGTCGGACACCAGGGCCGCCAGGAAAGGCGGCAGGTCAACGGGCCGGTGAGAGTCGTCCTTGGGCGACACCATCTCCAGCCGCCCGGCCAGCTCGCGCAACTGCCAGTCGATCTGGATGCGGTCCAGTCGGCACGCAGGCCGCTCCAGCCCATGGACCTCGCCCCATCGCATGCCGGTGTAGGCGGTGAGGACGATCATGACGACGTCGTCATCGCGCCCCGACAGCAACGCGCACCGCTCGGCGAGCAGCAGTGTCTGCAGGGACGTGGCCCACACCTTCTCCGGCCCGCGCAGAGCGATGGTCCGCCGGGTGCGCTTCTCCCAGGCGACGATCTCCTCGGGGCTGGTGAAGGTGCTGACGGGCCGGTTACCGAAGGCGGGGACGATGTGGTGGTCGATCAGGTACCGGTACTTGGCTTCAGTGGTGGCCTCCAGGTCCTGCCCGGCCCACCACAACTCGACCCAGTCGGCCAGTAACGCCGCTCCATCACGGGGATCGTTCCACCTATGTCGCCGGATACCGGCTTCCTGTTCTTCTCCCCAGTGCAGGGCGGCCTGCTTGGTGTCGAAGCCCGACTGCGACGCGGTGCTCCCGTCCGGCCGCACCTACCGGACCCGCCACTTGTTGCGTTTCGCAAGGGCATACCTCGCCTCGTCAACGTGCCGCCGGACGCACCGCCATGCAGGCTCGCCCGTTCAGCTCTCTTCGTGGGCCGGACAGCGCCCTTTCACGAGAGTTTGACGACCTTGCCCAGCGATGCCTCCGATACATGTGCCGCCTGCCGCCTCAAGGACCGGCTATGTGGCGGACGGCCTCGGCGGATCGGACGGCGGCATGGTGGACCTTGGAGCGCCGACGTCCGAGAGGCCGCATGCTTTCGACATCTGGCACCGATGTGGCCGGAAAGGCGGGACTACCCTGCGCCACGTCCGCTGCGTGGACGGTCCGCGCCGGTGCGGACGGAGCGTGCGGCCATGTGGACGACCGTCCGCCGCGGCGGCGGACGGCGCCGTCCAACAGGGGGTGCCCCGTGGGCCTGCACGGCGACGGGGAACAACTGCTCTCACGGGCACGAGACGGGGGCGGTGCCGCCCGGTCGAGGAGGTTACCTGCGGACCCGAGTCGCCTGCCGGTCGGACTGGAACCGCTCGTGGGCCGGAAGCCGGGCTGGGGCGTGACACTGCCCGCCAAGGCATCCCGCGCCACCGCTGCTGCATCGGGCACTACGCCCCCGGATTCTGGATCGCGCCCGATCCGGCTTCTGACCGCGACCGCATTGTTGCTGCGACGAAATCCTTAGGATTCCCATTTCTTGCCCTGCGCTCAGAACCAGTGCGGTACCGGCGGTCGGCTCGCCACGCTGTCGGGCAGAGACTCCGAGTCAGGAAACAGCTAACCCGTGAATCCAGCCTCGCTCTTTCGGTCGCAGCGGCGGGTGATCTGCGCTGGCCAGGTGTGCTCAAAGACAGCGAACTCTAGCCCGGCGCCGCCCGAATGCCCTTGACTGAATGGCTGGTCGACTCAGGGTTCCGCGCCGGTCCGGTGTCGGTCCAAGGCTCCGGTGCAGGCGGACGTCTGGGGGCGCGTGGGGGATTACGGGGCGTGGGTGGCCGGTATCTGACACGGGCGCGGGCCGAAAACGCCCCAGGGCAGGGGTGGGGCGTCGGTAGGATCTAGGCTCGCCCAGGCACGGCGGGCGGGCGTGGGCAGTGCGGGGAACGGAGGGGTGATGGCGGGGTCCTCCAGGCCGGTTCCGAGGCCGCCGAGGCCCGTCCAGCGGTGGTTCCAGGAGCGGCCCTCCGACTACGCCTGGGAGCAGGAGGGGCTCGACCACGTCAAGGCGCTGTTGCCGAACGTGGAGCCGTACCGGGCGTGGGCGCTGTTCTCGTTCGTCGCCCCGTCGGGCCGGGTGCACGAGTGCGACCTGTTCGTGGCGGCGCCCGGCGGGCTGTACCTCGTCGAGCTGAAGGGGCATCCGGGACGTGTCGCCAACAACGGGGCGACGTGGAGGTTCCAGGGCCCCGACCGGCCGAGGACGCTCCGCAACCCGCTCCCGCTGACCGACTGGAAGTCCAAGGAGCTGAAGGAGCGGCTGATCTGGGCCGCCAAGGACCTGGGGTTCTTCAGCGTCCGGGTCCCGCGGATCGAGCCCGCGGTGTTCCTGTCCGCCCCCGACCTCGTGTCGGAGCTCGACGAGGTCCAGCGCACGCGGGTGTACGGACGCGACGACCGGGAGACGGGCCTCGCCCGCATCTGGACCGACCTGCTGGGACGCCCGCCGGAGCGGGAGCACCGGAGGGTCGCCGAGGACTTCTCCAAGCGGCTGCCGCAGATGCTGGACCGGATCGGCATCACCCACTCCACGGCGCATCTGCGGTTCGGGGACGAGTGGCGCATGCAGCCGAGCGTGCTGGAGGCCGGGCCGAGGTGGGAGGACCGGCTGGCCGAGCGGCACGACATGGTGCACGAGGAGGGCCGCGTCCGGATCTACCTGGTGAACCGGCAGGCGACCGACGAGGCGCGACGGACGGTCGACCGGGCGGCGCGCCGCGAGTACCAGGTGCTGCAGGGCATCAACCATCCGGGCATCGCGCAGGCCGTGCAGATCCGAGAGCACCAGGGCGGCTCGGCGATCCTGTTCCGCCACGACCATCGCGACCTGCGCCTGGACTCCTATCTGGACGTGCACGGGGCGTCGCTCACGCCGGAGACGCGGCTGGCGCTGGTGCGGCAGCTCGCCGAGGCGGTCCGGTACGCGCACAACCGGTCGCTGTACCACCGGGCGCTGTCGGCGCGGTCGGTGTACGTGTCGGCGCGCGACGACGGGTCCCGCCCGGTGCTGCGCATCATCGACTGGCAGACGGCGGCGCGCGACTTCGACACCGCCACCCCGATGACGATCGGCCAGTCCACCCTGGACGCCGAACTGGTCGACGAGGCGGCGCTGGTCTACCTGGCGCCCGAGTTCGACCAGCCCTACCCCGACCCGGTGGACCTGGACGTATTCGGCGTCGGCGCCATCGCCTACCTGATCCTCACCGGGCGGCCGCCCGCCCCCGACCGCGCCACCCTGATCGATTCGCTCCGCGACGCGGGCGGGATGCATCCGTACGGGGTCGCGGACGGTCTCGGCGACCGGCTCGACCGCCTCGTCTTCGAGGCCACGCAGGGCGTCCCGGCGAACCGGCTGGAGTCGGCGGACCGCTTCCTGGCGGAGCTGGACGCCGCCGAGCAGGACGCCGCGGTCCCCGAGGACGCCCTCACCGGCGGCTGGGAGGGCACCGACCCGCTGACCGCGATGCCGGGCCAGATCGTGGACGGTGACCCCGAGGGGCTGTGGCGCGCCGAGCGGGTCCTCGGCTCCGGCGCGACGTCACGGGCGCTGCTGGTGCGCCGCGACACCGACGACGAGGACGGCGCCCAGAACGGTCACGGCCAGGCCCCGGAGCGGGTCCTCAAGGTGGCCCTGGACGAGGCGAAGGCGGGCCGGCTGGCCGCGGAGGCGGAGGCCCTCGCCAAGGTCGGCGGCGGCGCGATCGTCCGGCTGCTGGGCGGCCCCCGGCAGCTCGCCGGACGCACCGTCCTGGACCTGGAGTTCGCCGGTGACCGCACCCTGGCCGCCGTCCTGCACGACGACGGCAAGCTCACCTACCACCAGCTCGAACGCTTCGGCCGGGATCTGTTCCGCGCGCTGGACCAGCTCGTCGCCAAGGGGGTGCGGCACCGCGACCTGAAGCCGGAGAACTTCGGGGTGCTGCGGCGCGCGGACCGCACGTGGGAGCTGAAGCTGCTCGACTTCTCCCTCACCGACGTGTCGGACCGCGACCCGACGGCGGGTACCCGCGGCTACCTCGACCCGTTCCTCGGCACGCCGAGCCGCCCCGACTTCGACGACCACGCCGAGCGGTACGCGGCGGCGGTGACGCTGCACGAGATGGCGTCGGGGGAGCGGCCGAGGTGGGGCGACGAGCGCTCCGACCCCCGCACGGGCGACGACCCGTACCCGTACCTGTCGGCGGAGCTGTTCGAGCCGGCGCTGCGCGACGGGCTCACCGCGTTCTTCCGGCGCGCCCTGCACCGGGACGTGTCGGAGCGGTTCGACACGTTCGCGCAGATGGAGGCCGCCTGGCAGGACGTCTTCCGCAGGGCGGACGCGACGGCCCCGGCGACGACGCAGGAGACCCTCGCCGGCGGCGACGTCGAGCCGGGGCTCGGGCCGGAGGAGCTGAAGGCCGCCCGGGACATCGCGGCGGACGCGGCGACCACCGAGACCCCGCTGATCGCGGCGGGGCTGTCGCCGCGCGCGGTGGCGGTCGCGGCGGGCTTCAACGCCACGACGGTCGGGCAGCTCCTGGACGTCCCGCAGTACCAGATCGCCAAGGCGCGCGGCGCGGGCGCGATCGCGAAGAAGGAGCTGAACCGGCGGCACCGGCAATGGACCGCCGCGCTGCGCCCGCACTCCCGTCCGGGGCGGGAACCGGGGGACGAGGCGGTCGCCGGCCCGTCGGCCGCGGCACCGGCGGGGGAGCAGCGCGCCGGGACGCGCGTGGACGACCTCGCGGCGATGCTCGTCCCCGCCGACGAGCGCCGCGGCTCCCGCAAGGGGGAGACGCTGCGGCTGCTGCTCGGCCTCCCCGGCGCGGACGGTTCCGTCCCGGACGAGCCGTGGCCGACGCAGAGCACCGTCGCGAAGGCGGCGGGCATCACGCAGGCGACGGTGTCGCGGCACCACAAGGAGGCCATCGAGCGGTGGGCGGCGGCCGAGCGGCTGGCGCCCGTCCGCGACGAGGTGGTGAACCTGGTGCGCAACCTCGGCGGCGTCGCGACCGCCGCCGAGCTGGCGGACCTGCTGCGCGTCCGGCACGGTGCGGCGGAAGCGCCGCCGGAGGTGACCGCGGCCCGGTCACTGGCCGTCGTCCGCGCCGCCGTGGAGGCGGAGGCGTTCACCGGCGGGGACGGCGACGACGGCCGCGAACCCCGCCTGGACCGGGTCCGGCGGGGGCGGCACGTCCTGGTCGCGCTGGAGTCGCTGCCGGGCACCGAGGACCCGACGCCCGCCGAGCTGTCCGACTACGCCGCCGTGCTCGGCGCCCGCGCGGACGAGCTGGCGCGGCAGGACCCGCTGCCCGGCGGCGCCGAGGTGATCCGCGCCCTGCGCGACGTCGACCCGCCGGACGGCATGGCGCCGCTGTCGGACACCCGCCTGGTCCGCCTCGCCTCCGGTGTCGCCGAGGACGCGCTGGCCTCCCCGACGCTCCAGCTCTACCCGCGCGGCCTGGACCTGGCGCGGGCGCTGCGGCTGTCGCAGGCCGGCGCGGGCGTCCGCCACCCGCAGGGCGTCGCGCTGCGCGACCTGATGACGAAGGTCAGCGCCCGGTTCCCCGACCTGGACGCCTACACGCCCCCGCCCACGTACGTGGACGTTGAGGACGCGCTGGCGGAGGCGGGGTTCCCGCTGGTGTACGACCAGGCCGCCGAGCGGTTCTTCCCTCCGGCGCCGGTGCGGCCCCGGACGCCGTCCAGCAGCACCACCGCGACCCGCCTCGGCGCCGGGCTCGGCGCCCCCGGCGAGGGCCCGGCCGACATCGCGGACGCCAGGCTCGCCGAGGCCGCCCGCCAGGGCGGGTTCCTCGCGCTGACGGTCCACCTGAAGCGGGCCGCGGGCGTCGCGGACGCGATCGCCGCCGCGTACCCGGTCGTTGCGGTGAACTTCGCGGACGTGTTCCTCGCCGAGTTCCGCGCGCTGGCCGAGGAGCACGGCGCCGACTGGGGGCAGGTGCTCCGCGCGGACGAGCGTTTCACCCGCACCGGACAGGTGCCGGGCGGGCTCCGCTCGTTCGTCGTCCGCGTCCTGGACCGCACCGGGCAGCGGCTCCTCGACCGCGCCGCCCCGCCCCGCACGGTGCTGTTCGTCCACAACGCGGGCCTGCTCGCCCGGTACTACGACATCGGCGGGCACGACCTGCTGACGGGCCTGCAGAACGCGGCGCGCCGCGCGTCGGACGTCCCGCACGGCCTGTGGCTGCTGTGCCCGTCGGAGGCACCGCGCACCACCCCGAACCTCGACGGCCGGACGGTCGAGGCGATCGGCGCCAACGAGTGGACCGTTCTGGACAAGGCTTTTCTCGCCCGCCTGCGCGGCGGCCAGGCCGCTTGACCGGCCGACAGCACGACCCGTACACAAGACCGCACGACCGAGCGAAGGGGACGGTAACGAGTGAGCGTGGACAAGGCGGCCCTGCTAAAGGACCTCCGCAAGCAGGTCACCGCACTTGAGGACGACCTGCGCGCCTACACCGAGCCGGGGCAGCGGTTCCACGCCAAGCTCAAGGGCGAGTACGACCGTGCCCGCGACGCCCAGCGCACCGCGCTGGGGTTCGGTCAGTGGCGGGACGACCGCGTCACCCAGGCCGCCGTCGCCTGGATCCTCGCGACCGTGTTCGTGCGGTTCTGCGAGGACAACGACCTCATCGCCGAGCCGTGGATCGCCGGCCCCGGCGACCGCCTCGCCGAGGCCGATGAGCGTCACCAGCAGTTCTTCCGCGAACACCCGGACAAGAACGACCGGGACTGGCTCATCGCCGCCTTCGACCACCTCGCCGCCACGAACGAGACCGTCGCGGGCCTGTTCGACCGCGACCACAACCCGCTGTGGGAGATGGAGCCGTCCTACGAGCAGGCTGCCGAGCTGTTGAAGTTCTGGCGCCGCCTCGACCCGGACGGCCGGATCGTCCACGACTTCACGGATAAAGAGAACCTGGACACCCGCTTCCTAGGCGACCTTTACCAGGACCTCTCCGACCACGCGAAGAAGACGTACGCGCTGCTCCAGACCCCCGAGTTCGTTGAGGAGTTCATCCTCGACCTCACCCTCGAACCGGCGGTCGAGGAGTTCGGTCTCGAACCGCCCTGGAAGCACAAGCCCGCCGGATGGCCCGGCGACGAGCCGGTGGTTCACGGTCTCCGCACCATCGACCCGGCCTGCGGCTCCGGCCACTTCCTTCTCGGTATCTTCCGGCGCCTCCTGGACAAGTGGGAGGCCCACGCCCCGGGCCTCGACCGCTGGACGCGCATCCGCCGGGTTCTGGAGTCCGTGCACGGCTGCGACAAGAACCCCTTCGCCGCCGAGATCGCCCGGTTCCGGCTCCTGGTCGCCGCCCTCCACGCCGCAGGCGAAACCCGCCTCGACACCGCCCCCGCTTTCCCGATCAACGTGGCGGTAGGCGACTCCCTCCTCCATGGCCGAGGCGCGCGGACACCTACCGAAGGACTATTCGGATTTAAACAATTTATGTATGCAACGGAAGACGTGCGAGCGTTCGCCGAACGCTGCGACCTGCTCGGTGTGAACTCTTATCATGTGGTCGTTGCCAACCCGCCTTACATCACGGTGAAGGATAATAAGGAGAACGAGAACTATCGCGCTTACGAAGCTACCTCCGGCCAGTATGCTCTTTCTGTACCCTTTGCACAGCGGATTTTCGAGTTGGCTGTCCGGACAGGTGGATCCAATCGTACAGCCGGATTCACCGGCCAGATAACTGCAAATTCGTTCATGAAGCGGGAGTTTGGTCGGAAGCTTATACCTTGGTTTCATGAGAACGTGGATATCTCTCACGTAATCGACACATCGGGAGCCTATATTCCAGGTCATGGTACGCCGACGGTAATCTTGATTGGGCGCAATCGGACAGCCTACAAAGAGACATCCATCCGGGCCATTCTGGGTGTGCGTGGTGAGCCCTCGCAGCCCCAAGAACCCGCGGATGGGTTTGTTTGGACAGCGATAGTTGAGCAACACGACCAGCCGGGAAGCGAGTCGGAGTGGGTCAGTGTGGCGGAGCTCAACCGCTCGGCACTTGCAACGCACCCGTGGTCAATGAGCGGGGGAGGAACGGCAGAACTATCCGCCCTTATTGAGAAGGATTGCGGTCGACTGGGTGCGCAGGTCACTAGCATCGGACGCACGACGGCAACAGGGGCAGACGATGCCTATTTCCTCCCTAATCGGCGGACAGTCGATCGTCTAGGGGAACTGCGGCAGACTCGGGAGCTTATTGTCGGCGAAGCCGTCCGAGATTTCAGGTTTACTTCAACCGTTTGGGTGCGGAACCCTTATGGTGATCGGCTTAATAGGGAAGTCATAACTGAGGATCATGCTCTGATTCGTAAGAGCCTGTGGCCACTGCGTACAATACTGAGCAAGCGTGTGATCTTCGGTAAGACGCTCCAGGAAAACAATTTCCCTTGGTTCGTGCACCTCGAGAACTACTCAAGCAAGTTGGAAGTCGATCTTGGTATTGCGTTTGCCTTTGTGGCCACCCATAACCATTTCACGCTGGATACGTCGGGACACTTGTTTAATCGTACTGCACCCGTGATCAAGCTCCCGAAGGGCTCCACTGAGGAAGATCATTATGCCCTCCTCGGGCTACTCAACTCGTCCACTGCTTGCTTCTGGTTGAAGCAGGTGTGTCATGACAAAGGAAGTCAGTCGGGCACGGGTGGATTCATGCATGACGAGTGGGAGCGATTTTATGAATTTACTGCAAAAATTCTTCAGAAATTCCCTATTCCCCCTGTAAGTCCCCTAGAGCTTGGCCGCCACCTGCAGGGGTTGGCTAATCAAGTCGCTGCCCTAGAGCCAAGCGCTATCGTTGGTTCCTCTATACCATTTCGAGATGCACTCGACGCTGCACTGCTTAAATGGGCAGGCATTCGTGGACGTATGGTCGCTATTCAGGAGGAGCTTGATTGGCAGGTCTATGCTCTTTATGGCCTCCTTGATGAGGCTATCGCTGCAGCAGTATGTGCGGACGATAATTCGTCGGTACCAGACGTGCGTCCTGGTGAGCGGGCATTTGAAATCGTTCTCGCACGTCAAGTTCTAGCCGGAAAGACAGATACCGTTTGGTTCTCGCGCAATGGGGCGCGGCCGGTGACTGAGATTCCCAAGCACTGGCCTGAAGCATATAAGCGCGTCGTCCGGGCACGAATTGACCTTATCGAGAAACTGCCCAAGGGTGTAGGGTTGATCGAGCGGCCAGAGTACAAGCGGCGGTGGGCGACCGAGCCTTGGGAGAAGAAGGAGAAGGCCGCCCTTTGTAGCTGGATTCTCGATCGGTGTGAGCGTGGTGATATTTGGTTTGGGCTGCGCGACGGATTCAGGCAGCCGCGCACGTTGACGGTGAGCCAGCTTGCGGATCAGTTCAAGGGCGATGCGGACATGCAGGGTGTGGCAGCCTTGTACGCGTCCGACCACTTGAAGATGCGTGATCTTCCTTTGGCGAAGGTGCTGGCCGAGATTATTGCGGAGGAGCACGTTCCGTATCTTGCTGTCCTGCGGTACAAGGCCCCTGGCTTGCGGAAGCGAGCGGAGTGGGAGCAGGTCTGGAAGAAGCAGCGGCAGGAAGACGAGATCGGGAAGCGCCTCGAGATTCCAACACCGCCGAAGTACGTCACCGGAGACTTTCAAACCTTCTCTTACTGGTCGCAGCGAGGTCGGTTGGACGTGCCGAAGGAGCGGTTTATCTCGTATCCGGGGGCGAGCCCGGACGCGGATGACACCTTGCTCCTCGGGTGGGCAGGCTGGGATCACAAGGACCAGGCACAGGCCCTCGCCAATCTCGTCAACGACCGGGCCGAGGTTGGGGCCTGGGGTGTGGAGAAGCTCACGCCGTTGCTGGCCGGGTTGCTTGAGGTGCTGCCGTGGGTGAAGCAGTGGCACGGTGAGGAGGACCCCGAGTGGGGCGGCGTTCCGGCCGAGGAGTTCGAGGCGTTCCTCAACGAGCAGCTCGCTCGATACGAACTGTCGGAGCAGGATCTCAACAAGTGGCGTCCGGCCGCGAAGGCGCGAGGACGTAAGAAGGCATGAGGCGTCCGTGATGGGTGGAAGCCGCGCGGCGGGGAGCCGGGGGCGTCTCCCGGCCGCGCGGCGGCTTGCGGTCACCTTTCCGGGCGGGCCTTGAGGACGGCCTGGACGAGGTCGTCAGGGTCGGCTGCGTTGACGATCTGCCATTGCGTCCCGCCGGGGATCAGTGCCCACCACTCCTTGGTGGAGAGACCCCACCAGCAGATGACGCCAGCGAAACGCTCTTGCAGCTTGGCAACGGTCACCGCCTGAGCCGGGTCCGGAGCGCTCGGGATGTCGGGGCATGTCGCGTCGATCGCCTTCGTCTGGTGAGTGCGGGCGGCGAGGATGGCCGTGACGAACGGGATGAGGATTCGGGTTATCCTCGCGGCGGCCATCCCCGGCCGGTGGTACGGGGCGAGGTTCTCGCCCGTGCTCGACTGGTACCACCACGTGCGGGACGCTGATTCGTGGACGAGGCTGACGCTTTCCCCGAAATGGGGCACAGCGGGATCGAATACCCGAAGAAGCGGGTGCGGCCCGTCGTAGCGGCGAAGCGTTTGCCAGCCTTCGCGGATGACTTCCGTTGAGAGCCTGTCGAGATGGGTCGTTACAGAAGAAGTGGGGGACGACCCAGTATGGCTTTGCGATCCGTTCCATCGCTTTACCATCGGTCCCACCTACTGCGCTGCCCCGTAGTGCGCTTGGTTACGCGACTGAGTTCGATGGTCAGCGCCTTACGTAGCTCTTCTGCGCTGTTGCGTATAACGGTCGGCTCTACGCCGGCCTTGGGGTCGTGCAGAGTGGCGACCCAGTCGCCGAGCTTTCCGTCGTAGCGCGTCGCACGCCAGATGCGATGTCCTTGGAAGTCCTGGCGGAGCTGCGCCAACGCCTGGTCAGCGGGGTTGACGGGCGTGTCCATGATCAGTCTGCGCCTCCAGTTGATTTCTCTCCGTTACCGCTTCCCAGCTTCCTGTAATCGCGTTATCTTCTGGAAGAGTAAGAAGCCCAAGGAAAGAAACCCCCCGCGTGCGGTTAGAAAACCGCTCCGCTTTCGGATCTTGGAGGCTCCCGTGCCCCGTCGTCCTCGCGATCCTGACGTTCCGTCATCGCCGGTCGAGTACTTCGGTGTCGAATTGCGTGCATATCGGGAAGCAGTCGGTATGTCCCGTCCTCAGCTCGCTGAGAGGCTCGGGTACACCCCCCAGTGGATAGGTCAGGTTGAATCGGGCAAGTATGGACCTTCGGAGGATTTCGCCAGGGATTGCGACACGTGCTTCAAGACGAACGGGACGTTCTACCGTCTCTGGAGGTGGATCCAGCGCTTCGGGCGGCTCTCGGTCCTCCCACCGGGCTTCCCCGACTTCATTGAGCGCGAGCGAGAGGCCGAGGTGGTGCACATCTTCGAAAGTATGGTAATCACTGGCCTGTTCCAGACCCCGGAGTATGCCTACGAGGTGCTCAAGTCAGACAAAAGCGCTGAAGCAGTGGACCAACTCGTCGCTACCCGGATGGAGCGACAGGACATCCTCAAGCGAGAGAGCCCGCCGCACGTGGTTGCGATCTTTGACGAGGGCGCGATTCGTCGTCCGATCGGAAACCCCGATGTGCTGAGGGGGCAGGTCCAACACCTCATCGACTTGGCTGGTCTACATCACGTCACACTCCAAATCGTTCCAACTCCCAAGGGTGCTTACGCAGGGCTGCCTGGGGCGTTCATGGTTCTGAAGTTCCGGGAGGAGTTGGATGTCGTCCACGTGGAAGGGCACATAGGTGCTCAGCTCATCGATCATCCTGACGCTGTCCGGAAGTATGCGGTACGTTTCGATTTGATTAGGGGCGCAGCGATGTCTGCTGACGACTCCCTGGACCTGCTCCGGACGATCTTGGAGAACCTATGAACACGCAGCACGCGTCCGCTGTGCAATGGCGAGAGGACAGCCGCAGTGAATCTCCAGGAGGCGCCTGGATCGAACTCGGCTCGGTGTCATCGCAGGGGCGCAGGTTTAGTCATAGTGGTGACACAGGTGATCGGTGCGCGAAGGTAGCGTCCGTGGTCCCCATGTCTGAGGCGGAGTGGCGCAAGAGTCGTCGTAGCACGGACACCGGTGGTGCGTGCGTCGAGGTGGCGGACTTGGTGGCGGCGGTGGCGGTGCGGGATTCGAAGGACCCGGACGGGCCGAAGCTGGTCTTCGGGCCCGATGCGTGGCAGGCGTTCGCGGGCCGCGTCAAGGGCGGGCAACTCGACTTGAGCTGAGACCGAAGCAATCGAGAGTCCTCGGCCGTCCATGTTGATGGCCGGGGCTCTCCGCGCTCATGTCAGGCCGCGGAACCTGGAGCCGCCCGTGGCGCGCTGCTGACATGGTCTATCAGGGCCTGACGGGGAGCCTCGGCGGCCCGAGACGTCGAATGATGGCTACTCCTGGGCGAGTCACCGTCCGCCCACGACAAACCCGGGCCTGTGCGGAGCGGTCCCCTCACCGTCAGCGGCCTGGGACGGAGACACTGACCGGTGCGCGATTCCTTCCCGTGGCCCCGACCAACGTTCATCGGGGGCGCAGGGCCTTTTCGACGGTGCGGTCGTCGATGGGTTCGGGGATGTGCCAGTAGGGGCGGGCCGCGTTCAGTTTGGCGGCCAGCGACTCGACGAGCTGGTGTTCCGGGTAGGGGTAGGGGCCGTTGCGGGCGAAGAGCTGGAAGTAGCGAACGGAGTCGACGATCGCCGACTTGATGCGTTCGTGGGTCAGGTAGGCGGCCAGGTCCCGCCGCCAGCTGGTGGTGTGGTCGGACGGCATGGCCGCCTGCCAGCGGGTGATGAGTGCGTCCGTCTCCTCCGGCAGGTAGCCCATCTTGTGGATGTGGACGGCCAGGTCGTAGACGGGGTCGCCCCAGAGGGCGAGTTCCCAGTCGAGGAACGTGGTCGTGCCGTCGCCGACGATCATGTTGCGGCGGTGGACGTCGGCGTGGACGCAGGTGAAGGGGCGCGGGGTGAGGCCGCGCCACAGGTCGTCCACCGGTGCGAGCGGGTCGGTGGGGATCGCCAGGGCGGTGAACAGGTCGGCGTAGTCGGTGCTGAAGGTGTCGTAGACGCGCTGCGTCAGGTCGGACAGGCGTCGCGCGAAGGCGGTGGTGTCCTGGTCGGCCGGCCAGGAGGCGGGCATGTCCGGGAGCCGGGGAACGCGAGTGAGCTGGGTGAACAGCCCCACGACGTCGTCCAGGACGTGGGGTGGGACGGGGACGCCGCGCGGCGCCACGTCGTTGAGGACGTCACCCGCGATGAACTCGTGGACCTGGAAAGGCGGGTCGGCGGAGGTGTGGAGCAGCCGCGGGGCGGCCCGCACGTGCGGGGCGATGGCGGCGAGGACGCGGTCTTCGCGCCATGGCCGCAGGTCCATCGTGTCGGCGCCGTGGATCGGTATCCGGACGATGACCGGCCCCTCGGGGGTGTCGACCCGGATGTTGTCGTTGTAGTACCCGGCCGCGGAGTCGCCGTGCGCCCGTGCGCGCTCGTACAGGTCCCGCCAGTTCACCCGTCCTCCAGCATGGCCGTTACGAGCGCGTGCGCCTGCTCGTCCAGGTGCCGCAGCAGGTTAGGCGGGCTGATCTGGGCGCGGGCCCGGTCGGTGACCGTCGCGGTGTGCTCGTCGGCCGCGCCGAGGACGTCCAGCAGGTGCCCGGCGACCATGAGCAGGGTGGGGTAGACCTCCGCCGCGACCAGCTCGGCGATGGCCCAGCGGGCGGACGCCACGGCGCCGGCGGTGTCACCTGTGCGGGCGTGGAGGAAGGCGCGGAACAGTTCCGCGCGGGCCCGGCCGGACCGGTAGTGCGCCCGTTCCAGGGCCTCGACGGCTGCCTGGAAGGACACGGCCGCCGGGACGTGCTGCCCGAGCCGGAGTTGCGCGATGGCCAGAGCGGTGAACGCCTTGCCTATCTCGTGGTGGGCGCCGAGTTCGGTCTGCGCGTCGATGGCGTCGGCGGCGGCATCGAGAGCGCGGGACGGGTCGGTCCAGGCGAGCAGCTCGGCCCGGTTGGTCTTGATGTCGGCCTGGCCGATGATGGCGCCCGCCCGCGCGTAGAGCTCGGCGGCCGCCTCCAGGGACCGGGCGGACGCGTCGAGGTCGAACCCGAACCGGTATCCGAGATGCTGGAGGCGGACCACGTCGCCGCGCAGCACCAGGTCGTCGTCCGGGGCGTCGGCGAGTATCTGCTGGGTGATGGACAGCGCGTCCCCGAACCGGCCCTGGCACATGTCGAGGTCCGCCATGCAGAAACCCGCCCGCAGGCGGACAGGACCGGAGTGGTGATCCCACACCTGACGGAAGAGGCGCTGCGCTTCACCGGTCGCACCGGCGATGCGGCGGCCGTGCGCGCCCGCCAGGGCGAGGCGTGCGCCCGGCGTGCCGTCCAGCGGCCAGTCGATGGACGGGGTGAGCCGTATGGCGGCCTCTGCGTCCCCGAGAAGGACGGCCGACTCGGCCTCCAGGCAGAGTGCCGTCTGGGCGAGGTCCGGGTCGCCGGAACCCGCGTCCATGAAGTCGCGCAGGTCCTGTGTCACCCCGTCGACGCCTTGCTGGCGCCGTGTGACATGGCCTGGTCCGCATACGCCATGATGCCCGCGCCGTCGAGGTCGCCCGCGTGCAGACCGCAGTAGGCGGCCTCGCGGACGGCCCGGGCGCGGGTGGCGACGCCGTCCTCGGCCGTGTGGTCGCCGTCGGCGCGGGAGTCCCAGACGTGCCGGAGCGAGGCATGGACGTCCCGGACGGTGTCCCGGGACAGCCTGGCATGCAGTGCGGCGCGCATGAGCTGGTGAAGTCGGCGGCCATGGGCGCCGGCCGGGTAGACGAACGAGTAGGCGGTCAGCGACTCCCAGGCCACCCGGTGCCGGGGCAGGTCGAAGGCGTCCGCCACGGCCTGGAAGATCTCATAGTCGAAGATCCGGGCGACGCTCAGCAGTTCGAGCGTGCGGATCTCGTCGGGGGCTACGTGGGCCAGGAAGCGTTGCAGGATCTCCTCGGAGGAGACCGCCGCCGCCTGCCTGGCCGTCGTGCGGGTGTCCACGGCCAGGTGAAGGTAGAAGGGCACGCCCTGGCTGGCGGTCGCGATCGCCTGGCGTGCGACGTGGTCGGTGATGCCGCCGTCCGCCAGCAGCTCCAGCCGGGCCGGCATCGGCAGGCCGTCCACGCGCTGGTGGTGGATCGCCTCGTTCCAGGCGGGGTCGTGCGCCGCCCAGGAGAGTGGTTCGCGGCTGGCCATGACGACCAAGCCCCTATCGAGCTGGGCGATAAGGTCGCGGAGCCAGACGTCCTGGGTCAACGCGTGGCCCGACGGCGCCGGGGCGGGGACGAGCGCCTCATAGGCGTCCACGAAGATGATGTAGGGCCGGTCGGAGCCGTCCCGCAGGTCCTCGGCGAAAAGGTAGGTGACGGCGTCGGCGAGTTCGGCGTTGGTGAGGTCGTCCAGCTGCCTGAGCGTGTCGTCGGACTTGATCCGCTGCCGCTGCCGCCTCCCGCTCGTGGCCTTGCCGAGCAGGCGCAGCAGCCCCACGCCGGTGCCGAACACGGGGACGCCGGCCGCGCCGTCGAGGATCTGGGAAAGTGCTTCGCTCTCGTCCACGAACGGGAGTTCCTTGCTGGACAGCCGCAGGTGCGGATGGAGGCGCTGCCACAGGACGGCGTAGGCGATGTCGAAACGGTCGAAACGCACCCCCTGGCGGCCGAGTTCGACGCGCAGGACCGCCAGGGCGTCCTCCTGCTGCCGCATCGCGGGCACCTGCAGGTCGATCGTCGCGGTCCGGTGCGTCTCGGCGCTGCGTTGCTTGAGTTCCTGCAAGAGGCGGGACTTGCCGATGCCGCCGACCCCGACCACGTTGAACACGCACGGTGAGCCCAGCCGGGTTCCTAAGAGCTCGGCGAACGCGGCTATCACCGCCTCCCTGTCCACAAACGGACGGTGCAGCGCGGCCACCCGCCGGAAACGAGGTTCGAGGGGCATGAACGTCTCTCCCGAGGGGTACCGGTGGTTTCTTCCCATCCGCCGCGCTCTGGACGGCAACGAGTTCCGCACCGACCATAACGGGGCCCGGCGGACAGTGCATGGCGCGAGCGTGGTCGATGCGTTCCGCAGGACGCCCGAGGGGGTGGACTTTGGTCGCGCCCACGGACGAGCACACCGATCGAGGGCGTTCGCGGCCCCGGAGCGCCCCATCTGGCGATTCCTCGCGTCCCCCCTTGGTCGGCCCTGGTTCTCGCGCCCCGCCGTTCCCGCCGGGGCCGGGGGAGCCGTCCCCCGGTTGCGTCAGCCGCAGGTCAGGGCCACCAGCCTTTGAGGTAGCGGTGAGGTAGCCGCCGCCGTCCAGGGATCAGTGGAGTCGATCCAGGCGCGTTACCTGAGCGCGCTCGGCGTCGTCGGGCGCCCGGTCGGTGCGGTTGATCCGTCGGAGTTCCCGGACCGGATCACCGAGTTGGCGTGGAACGACCTGGCGGCGAGGTGCCGCTGCCGCCCGCCGCGGCGATGACCAAGGACGGTCGGGTGCGTCGCTACCCGACCGTCCTTGCGAAAGATCGAGGGTTTGGGTGCGGGCCCGCAGCCCGCTGTCATTGCGACTCGGTTATCCGCCGCTGGTCTGGGTCGCTTCCGCGAGTGCCGCGGTCCGCTTGGCCACCTGTTTTTTCAAGGGGGCGAGGGTAGCGGTGTGCTTCGCAATCGCGGCCTTCTGGTAGCCCTTCTCGATAGCGGTCAAGGTGGGAACGTACTCCACGTGTTTCTGGCAGGCGACGTCGGCGACTGCTGTCTCGATCTCTGCTTTCGCTACGGGCTGATTGAGATCGAAGGCGGCAGCGGCCTTCAGCGGACTGGTGTAGCGGTCATGGCCCTTGTCGGTCATGCACTGCCGCCATGCGTCGTTCGCCTTGAGTGCCCTGGAATCCTGAACGGTCTTAAGGAAAGCCTTCTGGTTCAGCTCTGCTGCGATCTGATTGGCCTTCGCCACCTGCCGTGTCTGGGAGGTGAACAGCAGCTTGCGATCGGTCTGGCCAGCGCATCCCCCAGGCGGAATCGCTTTGCCGTGGTAGTCGCCGGGTGAGTCCTTCTGCGCCTGCGTATCGGGCGTCTTTCCCACGGAAGCCGAGGCCGACGGCTTCCGGGTTCCGGTGAACACCCGGTACTTGTCCGGCGACATCGCCATTGGTGAGCTGTCGGACTCGTCACCGCTGTCAGCGGACCCTGTGGTCGGCTGCGGGGGCAGATGGTAGCCGAATCTGCTCGCGGCGACCGGGTCGCTGATTCCGTAGCGGCGGCTGTTGTTGACGGCGAACGACGCGGCGATGACCTCCGCCCGGTCAGTGTAGTGCGGAAGATAGGAAAGCCCGAACGCCTTCATGCAGTTGCGGTTCATGATGTTCCGCTGGTTGTGGAGCTGTGCCTGCTGGGCTCCACTGAGGTGATAGACGTCCAGCGGCATCGCGCTGCTGCGGACCGACGGTGTGTAGACCGTGGTGGTGGTGGGCTGCTCGGAGGAGCCTGCTGAGGCGGGGGTATCCGCCCCTGCCACGACGAAAGCGGCCGCTAGTGCGGTCGCGGCCGCGGTGCCGCCTCCGGCGATCAGAACTGCACGTCGCGACATCATGTTCGGCAAGGCTTCTCCTTTGTTGTCGCAGGGGATGGGGCTCGGCGGCGGTGGCCTGTCAGCACAGGTTGCCTCTCGACGTGGACGCCTCGTTGTTCCTGAGGTAGCCGTTGAGGTTCCCCCATGAGCCTCCGCTGACCCAGGTGAAGTTGCCCGTGTAGTTCGGGTAGACCCAGACTGTCATGCCCTTGCAGTCGATGGCGGCCATCGACGCTGCGTTGTTGCGGATGTAGGTGTTCCACCCGGCGCAACTGCCGTCCCCACCTTGCGAGCAGTGGGCGAAGGTCCATTGACCGAGGTTGGGTGCTCTGTAGTTAAAGCTCCACACCGCATTGTTGCTTCCGAACCATGCGTTGGGGCTGTAGAAGATGCAGTAGGTCCCTCCTCCCTTGCATTGCGCGCCAGAGCCGGCTGTGACATTCCAGCCGGTAGCTTCCGCCGGAGTCGCCAGTGACGCTAAGGCCGTGAAGCCCGCCGCAGAAGCCACTGCCACGGACGTCAGTCGGGTCATGTTCTTGATCCATGGACGAAGCAAGCGACTCCACTCCCTTCGATCGGGGATATGCGGGTGAACGCATACTTGACATCGCTACATGAGAGCGGGGACAGATGAGGCGATGCACGTAGGACCCGTGGCCCTGCATAGCGTTATCGCCAAATCACCCTTCGAGGGCTCTCCATGCTGCTCGAATGAATGTCTCCCAAGGGATGTTCCATCGCAAGATCGCACATTTTGCTTTCTTGGGAGATATGCGTCACACTTGTCGATTCCCGTAGTCGTGTGCACTGGCTTCGTGGGGTTTTGTGGCTGATTGCAGCGGACTTCGAGTAGTCCTGATTCCCGTACTCCTGTGCACTACTGTCGATCTTCGTTCGTACTCCTGTGCACTGGCGGTGAGGTCGGCGTGGTCGATGAATCAGCGGGTGTCGCTGAGCGGGGTGTGCTGACGGCTTCTGCGGAGGACTGGGCGGTGGCGGTCCGCCGAGCCGAGGTGATCGGCCGTTTGGCGCGGGAGCCGCGGATCCCGGTGGCCGTTGCGGATGAGGCGGCTGCCGAGCTCGGGATTGGTCGGCGTCAGGTGTATGTCCTGGTGAAACGGTGGCGGTCGGGTTCGGGGGTGGCGTCGGACCTGCTTGCGCGCCGGTCGAGCGGCGGGCGGGGCCGGGGGCGGCTGCCGGCGGAGGTTGAGGCGCTGCTGCTGGAGGTGATCCGGTCCCGGTACCTGTCCCGGCAGCGTCGGACGGTGAGCGCGGTCTACAAGGAGGTCGTGCGGCAGTGCCGGGCCCGGGGGCTGCAGGTGCCGTCGCGGGGGACGTTGGAGCGGCGGATCGGACAGTTGGATCCGGTGGTGTCGGTGACGGTCCGCCACGGCGCGGATGCGGCACGGACGCTCAGGTCGGCGGGCGGGGAGCCGCCGCTGATCGAGGGTCTGCTGGAGCAGGTGCAGGTCGACCACACGGTCGTGGATCTGGAGATCGTGGACGAGCGGCATCGGCTGCCGATCGGCCGCCCGTACGTCACGGCCGCGATCGACGTGGCGTCCCGTTGCGTGGTGGGCCTGGTGGTGACGCTGGAGGCGCCGTCGGCGTTGTCGGTGGGGTTGTGCCTGGCGCACATGGCTTGTGACAAGCGGCCGTGGTTGGAACGGCTCGGGGTGAGCGGCGCCTGGCCGATGTCGGGTAAGCCGCGCGAGGTGTTCACCGACAACGCCGCCGAGTTCAAGAGCGAGGCGCTGCAGCGGGGCTGCGACCAGCACGGGATCAAGCAGTCCTACCGGCCGCCGGGGCAGCCGCATTTCGGCGGGATCATCGAGCGGCTCATCGGGACGATGATGGAAATGGTGCATGACCTGCCGGGCACCACGTTCTCCCATCCCGCAGAGCGCGGCGACTATGACAGCCAGGCGGCCGCGGTGCTGACGTTGGCGGAGCTGAACAAGTGGCTGGCGCTGGCGGTAATGGTCTACCACGGCGAGGTGCACAGCACGCTGAAGCAGACCCCGGCGGGACGGTGGGAGCAGGGCGTCGCCGAGGCGGGGCGTCCGGCGACGGTCGCGAACGAGACGGCGTTCCTGGTCGACTTCCTGCCGGTGGAGCGCCGGACGCTGACCCGCACAGGCTTCACCCTTGATCACGTCCAGTACTTCAGCGACGCGCTCAAGCCGTGGATCGCCCGCCGCGGGGAGCTGGAGAAGTTCGTCCTGCGGCGCGACCCGCGCGACATCTCGCGGATCTGGGCGCTGGACCCCGACGGCACCTCCTATCTGCAGGTGCCCTACCGGACGTTGTCGCGGCCGCCGATCAGCCTGTGGGAGCAGAAGGCGGCGGTCGCCCGGCTGCGGGAGCTGGGCCGGGACCAGGTGGATGAGAACGCGCTGTTTGCGATGGTGGAGCAGATGCGGCAGATCACCGAGGACGCTGCCGGAAAGACCCGCGCCTCGCGCAGGTCCCGCCGCGCCGTGGAGCGCCGGTCGGCGATCCCGGCCCGGACGACGCCGCCGACCCTGACTCCGCCGCCCGCTCACGACAGTGGGACCGTGGTGCCGGCGGTGCCCTTCGAGGTGATCGAGCAGTGGTGACGGTGGCAGAGGTCGCCGACCCCGAGGACCTGTCGCACCTGCACCAGGTCGCACGGCGGGTGGCGCGGCTGCCGTCGCCCGAGCGGCTGAGGTATGTGCGGGCGGACCGGTGGATCGGTTATACCCGCGCCGCCCAGGCCTTGGCCGAGCTGGAGGAGCTGTTCACGTGGCCGGAGCGGCAGCGGATGCCGAACCTGCTGCTGATCGGGTCGACGAACAACGGCAAGTCGATGATCATCGAGAAGTTCCGGCGATCCCACCCGGTGGTATCCCATGCCGATCGGGAGGAGATCCCGGTGCTGGTGGTGCAGATGCCGTCCGACCCGCAGGTCGCCCGTTTCTACACCGCGCTGCTGACCGCGCTGGGTGCTCCGCTGCGGGCGGGGATGAAGCTGCCGGTGCTGGAGCAGCTGGCGCTGCGGCTGCTCCGCGAGGCAGGGGTGCGCACTCTGGTGATCGACGAACTCCACAACGTCCTGGCCGGGCGGGGCGATGTGCGGCGCGAGTTCCTCAACCTGCTGCGGTTCCTGGGCAACGAGCTGAAGATCCCTCTGGTCGGAGTCGGCACCCGCGAGGCCTACCTGGCGGTCCGCTCCGACGACCAGCTGGAGAACCGGTTCGCCCCGTTCGTGCTGCCGCGCTGGCAGGCCGATGAGGAGGCGTGCTCGCTGCTGGCCAGCTTCGCCGCCTCGTACCCGCTGCGGCGGCCGTCGCCGATCGCGACCGCCGACATGGCCGAGTACCTGCTGACCCGGACCGAGGGCACGATCGGGGAGCTCGCCTCGCTGCTGACCGAGACCGCGATCGCGGCGATCGAGTCCGGCGAAGAAGCCATCAACCAGCGGACCCTGCTCATGGCGGCCTACGCCGGACCGACCGAGCGCCGGCGCATGTTCGAACGCGAACTCCTGTGACAGGCGCCCCGGGCCGCCGGTGGCCGCTGCACCCGCAGCCCGGCGTGGGCGAGTCGCTGTCGTCGTGGCTGTCCCGGCTCGCCGCGCTCTACAGCATGTCGGTCGTGCAGCTGCTGGAGAACACCGCCGGTCCGGCCTCGGCCCTGGCGCGCAGAGCGTTCGACGACGACCTCGACTGGGATCCGCCCGCCGAGCTCTTGCACGCCCTGGCCGAACGGACCGGCACGGCCTTGGGTGACCTGCGGATGATGACCATCGCCGGTTGGGTGCCCTGGCTGGCCGACACCCTCGACCCCGACTACGGCCCCGAGGCCTTCCACACCTACGCCCGGCAGGACTCGGTCCTGTTGCGGCAAGGCGAGGCCGGCATCAACGTCGTCGACCGGTGGCGGCCCTGGATCCCGGTGCACCGCGGCCGCCGCACCGTTGGCCGCCTCTGCCCGGTCTGCACGACCGACCCTTCGCGCGGCACTCCGCTGACGGCCACGCTCCCGCTGATGCTCAGCTGCCCAGAACACCGCTGCCGCCTGGAGGACGGCAGCACGGTGGCCCTCGCCCCGGCGCTGGACCGGCCGCTTCCGCATCGGACGGCGCCCGAACATGTCCTCGACCTGGACCGCCTCACCCAAGAGGGACTGGCCACCGGCACGGTCACGCTGCCCCGCCGGACCGTGCACCTCGGGGTGTGGCTCCGGTTGCTGCGTACCCTGCTGGATGAGATCAGCATCTCCACCTCCCGGGTCCGCCAGCACTCGGTCGCCGCGCTCGATTTGATCTGGACCACCGCAGGGCTCCCTCCGCGCGCGGGCCTGAAGGTCTGGCGGCCCTACGAGAAACTCGATCCCGAACGCCAGGAAGCCATGCTCGAAGCCACTGCCTGCGCGCTGAACCTCATCCAGACCGGGACGATCCTCGCGCGAGGCACGCTCGGCCCGCTGCTGACCTCCCTGCCCTACCAGCCGGTCGACGCCGGCACCCCGCCCCACCAACCCGCCCGCGACCTCCACCAGCAGCCGAGCACCCCGCAGGTCGACATGGAGGCAGCCCTCAACGATGTCTTCGAAGCCGCCAAAACCGACCAAGCCACCGCGCAGTGGATCCTGCAGTGCCTCACCTGGCGGCTCCGCAGCCCTAAATCCTTCGAACGCGAACGCGAGGAACTGATCAACGTGTGTGGCATACCGGCGAAGTTCCTCCCCGAAGCCCACGAATGGGATTTCAGCCGACCCGGCCCCTTCGGGCCCCTGTGACAGGCGGCAACCCCCACCCCCGTCCAGGGAGGTCCGTGAGGATCGGAACGGATCTTGGTCGTAGCGGGCTGTCTTCGGTGCAGGTGTTCGTGGTTGTGCCTTTCATTGGCCCCGCGTCAGGGGTTGATGGCCTGACGTCACCCTGGCCTGCTTGCACCGCTGCCCGACTGGCAAGCCGAACTTCCGCTGTTTTACTGCGGAGCGACCTTGAACTCCCGGAAGAGGTCGGCGAAGAAGGCCTGGAGAACTTCCCGTGCGGCGTCGCGATGGTCCAGCTCCACGTTGCCGAAGCGGAAGACCTCATACCCGGAGAGCTTGAGGTCGCGGTCGCCGCGCACCGTCCGCGCGTACTCCTTGCGGTCTGCTCTGGCGTTTCTCCAGCCGTCGGCGGTCTGGGCGGAGCTGTAGTGCTGGATGCCGTCGACTTCCAGGACCACGCGGTGCCCGCCGGGTAGCAGGAGCAGAAAGTCCATGCGGTGGTGCGTCATCGCCGCGTCGCCGCGAGACTGGATCGTCTTGGGATCCCAGTGCACCCAGGCTTCGGGCAGAAGGGCGGGCAGGTCGGGGATGTCCCGGGCGTGCAGGTCGTGGTAGAGATCGAAGAGGTTCTCTTGCGCTGGGTACCGCTTCTTCTTCCCATCGACTAGGCGCGCCGGCAGGCAATCCTTGAGTCGCTGGTACAGCGCCTTCTTCGCCTGGGTGTCGTCGGTGATCTGGCGGGTGTCCTTCCACCAGGCGTGCAGGTCGCGCCAGCGGAGCCCGTCCCCGTCGATCGGTCGGTCGTAGAACAGCACAGCGTCGCGCGAGTTGAGGATCTCGATGTCCAGGTCCAGCGCGTCTCCGATGCGGATGTCGGGCTTGGACAGTGAGGCGAAGATCAGGGCCCGTGGCGGTCGGCTGCGCCTCGCGCACGTTCCCACCAGGGTGAACACCGGGTAGCCCTCAGCGTTCCCGGTCTCGCGCAGCTCGGCTCCCACGTCTCCCAGCGGGGGGTTGAGGATCTCGACCAGGCGTCGTTGCGAGTGCACCTCGGGGGTGACGTCCGCGGAGACCAGCGCGACCAGGAACCGGGCGAACCTCGGGTGAGGAGCCTTCAGCGCTCCCAGCCGCTCGAACAGCTCCACAACGCTCCAGTCACCGGGGTTGCGGAACACGTGCTGGTCGATCTGTGCCCGCAGGCTCGTGTCGTCGTTGAACAGGAAGCTCAAAGGCGCGGTATCGAGGACCCAGAAGCGGTCCAGCAGCATCCGGAACCGGTCGCCCTGCTCGATGAGGTCCTGCAGCCGCGGTTCCAGGGCTTGTGCGATCTCCCGCCGGGTGCGCAGAGGAGTCTCTGGAATCTGCTGCCCCGCCCACAGCCCGTCCTGGATGGCGTTGCGGGTCTTCGCGTCCAGCGGGTGGTCTTCCAGGCCGAGGATCTGTTCAGCGACGGCTGGCAGGCGCTCGTTCGGCAGGGCTGCGAAGCACTGCTCGAACCGCTTGCGTTTCGTAGCGCCTTCTTCGCGTGCCAGCACCGGCAGCCCGAGGCGCTCGCACGCTTCATCGAGATACTCGTGCGTGTGGCCCGTCACGTACGCCTCTGCGGGCCCTTGGAGATCTCGCCGCAGCTTCACCAGGTCCGCTTCACCTGCCATCCGACGAGTCTGACGCAGACATGCCGAACCGGCCGCAGAAATCGACACCTTTGCTTCTCATTGCAACTTTTGCCGCCGAAGACCTATTGGCGGCGCGTCCAAGCCCGGCGCAGTCGAGGGAGATCTGATGTACGCGATAATGGACTATTATCACGTACATGAGCGCTGAACGATCCCCGGCGAGCTGGGAATCCACGCCGCCGGCCGATGCGCGACTCGGACACGTTATCCGGTACATCATCGATCCGGCTGCGGCGGGCCCGGCCGCTCCACCGGTCTCGTCGGGCGGCGAGGCGTGAGCGCGAACGGCACCTCCGCAGACGACGACCACGAGGCCGCCGTCCTGCTCCTGTCCATGGCGCTGGTGGAGATCCGGCATCTGGCCGGGTCCGCGCGCCGCGAGACCGGAGAGGCGACACCGGAGGAGGACCTGGACCGCATCCGGTTCCTCGCCAACCTCGTGCACAACCTGCCGCGGGTGACGCAGCCTCCGGTTCACCGGCCGTCACGGCGGAACGCACCGCTGAAGGCTCGGGAGCGGGCGATGCTCGAACGCCCCATGAGCTACACCTGGAACACCGCCGGCCCGGAAGGGCGCGCCTGGATCACCGCACGGCTCGATAGCGCCGACCGTCCCTGGACACCTCCACCACCCCTGCCTACCGCACCCACGAGTCCGCCGGCGCTCACGTGGAGCCAGCGTCTCGCGCTGCCTGGCCGGTGGCCGGTTCAGCCGCCGGACGGCCTGCCCCCCCTGCCTCGGCAAGCGCACGTCCTGAAGGAGTTGGACAGCGAGGCGGTCCTGGATCTGTTCGCCGAGGCCAGCCAGCTCAGGCTCGGTCTTGGTACGGGTGGGCCCTGGCTTCGCGCACACCTGGCCAAGGACGGTCCCCACTACCTCGTCCCTGATCCGGCGAGTTACTACTGGCCCGGCAACTCAGACGGCGCAGGCGGCAAGATCGGCTGGTGGCAATGCACCGCCCTGCTCCAGATGTCCGACGGAGCGCAGGTCACCAGCATGCTCGCCGTTCTCCCCGAGACCTTCACCGCGCTGCCCTCCACCCTCGCGCGGCGCAAGCAGCGACGGCTTCTCCACCTCGCCCGAGCCACCTCGCGCGACACCTATCTGTGGGGCCGCGACCACAAGGCCGACTGCGGACCCACGACGTGCGGGTTCACACCGGAAGAGACCGCCGAATCGAGAGAACCTGATCCATCGTGACCGGCGCGGACTCCCATTCGAAGATCACGGCGCTGCGGGGCAGCGATATCACTCTCGCCAGCGCGGCGGATGAGTTCCTCGGCACGCACCGGGTCGCCAACCCCAACACCCACCGCGCCTACGCCTCGGCGATCGACCGCACCATCGCCACGGTCGGCGGCCGCGACCGGCTCCTGGCCGACGTCACCGACACCGAGATCGGCGACGCGCTCACCACTCTGTGGGGCAGCTGCGCGCCGGCGACCTGGAATCGCAACCGCGCCGCGGTCGCCTCCTGGCTCACCTGGTGCACCAGCAAGAAGAGATGGACTGCCCCGTCGGTGCCGGCCGACGCCGAACGCCGCCGTGAGAACGTCGACCACACCAAGGCCGTCGCCAAGACCCGCCTGGAACGGCTGCTGTCACGCCGCGACCTTCCGCTGCGCGACAAGACGCTCTACCGGATGCTGTATGAGACCGCCGCCCGCGCCGCCGAGATCCTGTCCCTCAACGTCGAAGACCTGGACCTGGAGAACCGGCGCGCCCCTCTGCGTTCTAAGGGCGGCGACACCGAATGGGTCTACTGGGACGCCGGCACCGCCCGGCTCCTACCCCGCCTGCTTCGCCTGCCCGACGGTCATTCCGACGGGCCCGTCCGTACTCGAGGACCGCTGTTCCTCGCCGACCGCAAGCCCGTCCCCGCACGCCGACCCGGGCCCGAACACATCTGCCCGCACACCGGACGGCCCCGCCTCGGCTACGACCGCGTCCGCGTCCTCATGGACCAACAGATCGGCCTCGACCCCCAACAGCTCCGACACTCGGCCGCCACCCACCTCGGCGAACAGAAGGTCCCGCTCCAGCTCATCATGGCCAAGACCCGCCACAAAAACCCGCGCACCGCCATGCGCTACACCCGCCCCGGCGGCGAAGCCGTCGCAGAAGTCACCGGCTTCCTCGCACCGCCCCGCCGCACACACTGACCAGCGCCGTCTCGCAATCGAGCGTTTCTGAGAACGGTTGAAGAGGCGAAGAGAGCTATCCGGTGGGCGGGGATGGAGCCTCGGGTTCGGGTTGTGCAGCCCATGGGTCTTTGCAGCCGCTCCAGGGGTCCTCGCCGTCGCTGGGGTCACGGTCAGTGGTCTTGTGCACGAGCCGGGGCATATCCAGGCGGTGGCCAGCCCATTCACCTGGGGTCCAGTCGATGCAGGTGGGACGCTGGCCGGTGCGAGTGCGGCAGAACTCCTCGACGGCGGCGCGGATCTGGGCGACCGGCAGGGTGCTGTTGGGGTAGTGGTAGCTGGGCAGCCACGGGTCGGCGAAGACGCTGGGATCGGTGCGCGGCGGATCAGGGTTATCCGACAGCCACAGGTGATCGGCGACCTCAGGATCGACCGGCACCACGGTGTCGGCGGAGACCATCCACCGCAGAGCGCCGTAGCCGGTGCGCGCGTTGATCGTGACGTCCAGGCTGCTGTCCCACCGGTCCCGATGCGGAACCCGGTGCGGGGCGCTCAGCATGAAGGACGCCTGGGTACCGCCGTAGGGCAGGGTCGCCGCGGTGAGGCTCATGGTCGCGGCCAGGAGGTGGGCGGGCACGCGGCCGTCGCCGACCGGCTCCGGTGCGGGACGCCCGATATCCGGCCGGTTCTCGGCCACCTCGTCGAGCAGCCGTTCGGCCTGCGGCCACGACAGGCCGAAGGAGCATGACTGCCGCAGGGAGGCGTTGAGGATCAACACGACCTGTTCATCTTCGAGCGATCCGCCGGGTCTCGAACCGGTTCCCCCGCACGGTGCAACGCACCAGGACCCGCCAGGTTCATGCGAGCACTCTAATCCTGATCGACGACGTTCCCGGTGCTGCGGCGCTGGAGGCGAGCCTGGGAACCTCACGACGTTCTGGGCGATGGCGCCGTGCTGGTGCAGAGCACTTCGGAAATCTGTGCAATCGACTTCGGAAACCGACAACACTGGTTCCGGTTGGCTGAGTCGAGAGGACGATGAGCAGGTCAGTCGGGTGGTTCGCCAAGCATTCGGGCGTTCGTCTAACGGGTCTTTGGTGAACACATGTGAGGTGGACGCTGGTGATGTAGTCGTGTCCGCTTCGGGTGTTCATTTTGTCGTTCATTTTCCGCTATCGTTCGCCTTCCCTGCACCTCACGTACGAAAGAGAAGGCGGTCGCTGTGGCGCTCATCGGTCTCGTCCGAGTCGGCACCGATAAGCAGAAGACCCAGAGGCAGCGCAGCGCCCTCGACCCGATCTGCCTGAAGGTGTTCGAGGAGCAGGCCAACGGGAAGCTCGCCGCCGAGGACCGGCCAGCGTTGCTGGACGCGCTGTCCCACATCCGCGACGGCGACATGCTGACCGTCCAGGAGGTCGACCGCCTCGGCCGCAACCTCCTCGAAGGGTTGATCGTCTTCAACGACCTGTTCCAGCGAGGTATCGCCGTCAAGGTGCTGGAGGGCATGGCCGCCGGCGAGCACACCGAGCGTTCTCTGATCCTGGAACTCGCCTTCGCCTTGTCGGAGGACCGACGCCGCGACATCGTCCGCAAGACCAGTGACGGCCTGGAGGTGGCCCGCCGGCGCGGCCGACTCGGCGGGCGGCCTCCGGTGGTCGACGACGACATGCGGGCCATGATCCTGGCCCGCCGCCGACGTGGTGAATCCATACGCACCATCGCGGCGGGGGTCAGGGTGTCGGTCGGCGTCGTTCACAAGACCCTGACCGAAGCCGAACGGGAACAGCGACGGCGCTGATCACGAAGGTCCCGGTGTGGCCGTGGTTCCCCCGGGCGGGCTGTTCTCGGCGGTCGCCGTGTTCCTTGTCATGGGGAACGCCGAGCATGGGGACGGCGAAGTGGTGCGAAAGCGCGAATGCGGTGGAGGCGGCGCCTCCGGGCCCCGCGCGGGACTATCTTTGGGGCCGCGGCAGGGGTGTGCGCGCAGGTGTGGCGAGGGGAGTCGACGGGTGGCGGAGCGGGCGGCGGAACTGTACCTGCGGGACGTCCTGGACATCCCCGAAGAGGTTCTCGCCGGTGACTACAAGGTCGAGCTGACCGGCGGGTTCGACGAGGCCCAGCAGCGCATCGACGAGTACGTCGTCACCGAGCAGCTCAGGCAGGCGTTCGGCGAGTCGCTGAACCTGGTGAAGGCGTCGGTGCGGTCCGGCACGTCGAACGCCGCCTACCTGCACGGGTCGTTCGGCTCCGGCAAGAGCCACTTCATGACCGTGCTGCACGCGCTGCTGGAGAGCCATCCGGCGGCGCGGCGCAAGGCGGAGTTCCAGGAGCTCGTCGCCGAGCACGACGACTGGCTGCGCGACCAGAAGTTCATGATGGTGCCGTTCCACCTGGTGGGCGTCACCGACCTGGACTCGGCGCTCCTCGGCGGCTACGCGGCTGAGGCGCGGCGGCTCGGCCTGCCCAGCCCGCCCGTCCACCGGTCCGACGCCATGCTGCGGGACGCGCGCAGGCAGCGCGGCTTCCTCGCCGACGACGCCAGGTTCGCCCAATGGCTCGGCGGCTCCGCGCCCGCCCCGGCGGACCCCGACGACGACCTGCCCAACCTCGACCTGGGCGGCGCGTCCGGTCCCTCATGGAGCAGCGGCGACCTCGACCGCGCGTTCGACGCGCCGCCCGGCGACCCGCTGCGCACCGCCCTGGAGTCGGCGCTGCTCGACGGCCCGTTCTCCACCTACGCCTACGGCGCGCGCGGTGCGGCCGAGACCTACCTGCCGCTGGAGAACGGCCTGGCGGTGATGAGCCGGCACGCCCGCCAGCACGGCTACACCGGGCTGATCCTCTTCCTGGACGAGCTGATCCTGTGGCTGCAGGCCCACATGTCCAACCAGGAGAAGGTGAACAACGAGGTCAGCAAGCTGGTCAAGCTGATCGAGTCCGGCGACAGCGACCGCCCGGTGCCGATCGTGTCGTTCATCTCCCGGCAGCGGAACCTGTCCCAGCTCGTCGGCGAGGACGTCGTCGGCGCCGACGTCAAGAACCTCGAGGCGGCGGTGCAGTACCTCGCCGGGCGGTTCAAGGTCGTCAACCTGGAGGACCGCAACCTCCCCGAGATCATCAAGAAGCGGATCCTGCGTCCGAAGGCGGGCATGGAGACCGCCCTGGACGAGGCGTTCGCGAAGGTCGAGTCCTACAACGCGGCCGTCAAGGACGCGCTGCTGGACGCGCACGGCGCCACCCAGGCCGACTGGAACGACTTCCGCGACGTCTACCCCCTGTCGCCGGCGCTGCTGAACGTGCTCGTCGCCCTGTCGGGGGCGCTGCAGCGGGAACGCACCGGCCTGAAACTGCTCAACACGATGCTGTCGCGGCGGCGCGACGACCTGCGGCTCGGCGACCTCATCCCGCTCGGCGACCTGTGGGACGTCCTCGGCCACGACGTCGGCGAGGCGTTCACCGACCACCTCAAGCAGGAGGCCGACACCGCCCGGCACTTCCACGCCAAGGTCCGCGCGCACCTGCGGGAGAAGTACGGCTCCGAGGACCACAAGGACTTCCGCGCCGACGAAAGGATCGTCAAGACGCTGATCCTGTCCGCGCTGGCGCCCGACGTGTCCGCGCTCAGCCGCCTCACCGGAGCGCGGCTCGCCGCCCTCAACCAGGGCTCCATCCAGTCGCGGCTGAGCACGCCCGGCAGCGTCGTCGGCAACCGGCTCCGCGAACTGATCGCCGCCGGGTTCGGCGAGATCCGCGCCGACGGCGACCGCGACCCGGTGTTCACCCTGCACCTGTCCGACCTGGACGTCGAGCCGCTGCTGGAGCAGGTCGGCGAGCAGGACAACCTGGGCGCCCGCCGCATCTGGGTGAAGAACCGGCTGTGGGAGCTGCTCGGCGTCGCCGACACCGGCGCGTTCGTCTCCGAACGCGACATCGTGTGGCGGGGCAGCAGGCGCACGGTCGAGTTCGTCTTCGAGAACGTCCGCGACCCGGCCGCCCTTCCCGACGACCAGTTCAGGCCGTCGGTGGAGGGACGCATCCGGTTCGTCGTGGACTACCCCTTCGACGTGCCCGGCAAGTACCCGAGCGACGACGCCGGGCGGGTCGACGAGCTGCGCCGGGGCGGCTTCGAGGCCGACACGCTCGTCTGGCTGCCCGACCACCTGTCCACGCAGAAGGCCGCCCAGCTCGGGCGGCTGCTGAAGATTCGGTACCTGCTGGAACGCGACCGGCTCGACGACTACGCCTCGCACCTGGCCTCCGACCAGCGCATCCGCGTCCGCCACCAGTTGCAGGCCCAGGCCGACAACCTCGCCTCGCAGCTCACCGCCCTGCTGCAGCAGCTCTACGGCATCTCCGGCGGCGACGACGGCAACGTGGCCGCCGAGGTCCACGACGGGCAGCACATCCTGTCGGTGCGGCCCGGCCACGACCGGCCGCGGCTCCAGGGCGGCGCCGGGTTCGAGTACAACATGCTGGCGCTGGCCGACGGCCTGTACTCGCGCATCTACCCCAAGCACCCCGACCTCGACCTGACGCACACGCGCAAGGCCGTCACCATCGGGGAGCTGAAGACCGTCCTGTCCTGGATCACCAGGGCGATGGAGGACCGCTCCGGCCGGACGGTCGTCGACCGCGACAAGCTCGGCCTGCTCAAGCGGATCGTGCACCCCCTGGAACTCGGCGAGGTCCACGACGGGCCGCTGAACGTGTCCTTCGAATGGCGGCGGCGGATCGACCAGCTCGCCGTCCGCAACGGCCGGGCCGGCGGCGACTACCCCGTCGAGGAGATCCGCCAGTGGATCGCCGAGTACGGCTGGACCGGCCTCGACAAGCCCGTCTCCAACCTCATCATCGCCGTCTACGCGCTCCTCGCCGACCGCGACTGGGTGCTCAACGGGGGCAGGCCCGAGCAGTTCCCCGGCCTGGAGGCGGTCGGGAGCGGCTGGGCCCTGCGGGACCAGCCCAAACCGTCCGAGCAGCAGTACGCCGCGGCGCGGTCGCGTGCCGCCGCCGTCTTCGGCGTCCACGTCCCCGAGACCCTGTCCGGGCGCAACGTCCGCAACCTGGCCGAGCAGATCCGGGAGCAGACGCGGGACCTGGAGGCGCCCGTCAACGACGTGCGCAGGGCCCTGGAGGCCCACGCCACGGTCCTCGGCATCCCGGACCCTGGCACGCCGCGGCGCCGCACCGCCCGGCACGCCGCCGACCTGCTGGCCCGGCTGTCGGCCGTCCGCGACCAGAACACCCCCCTCGTCCAGGCGCTCGCGGACGCCGACTACGACGTCACCGACCAGGTGCTCGGATCCGCGCTGGTCTCCGCCCCGGCCGTGCTCCGCGCCCTCGACGCGGTCCAGTGGAACGTGCTGGAAGGCGTCGCCGGATTCGCCGGAGGCGGCGACTCCATCAGCGGGCGGGCCGAACGGCTCGTCCGGGACCTCGCCGGGGCCGCGCGGGCCGACGAGTTCGTCCAGAGCCTCCCGCCCGTGCTGGAGGCGGCGAGCGAACAGGCCGTCGCACTGCTCACCGAGGCGACCCGCCGGCCGATCGTCGATCCCCAGCCGCCCGGTCCGACGGGCGAGCCGGGTGCGGGCGCAGGCGAGGGCGCGGGCGCAGGCGGGGGTGCGGGCCAGGTCAGCCTGACCGACCACGGCGACCCGGCCGTCTCGTCCGGATCCGATGCCGGCGTCCGCGACCACGGACGCCGCCGCATCGAACCGGCCCGGCTCGAACAGACCCTCGAACAGGCCGTCGCGGGCATCGCCGCTGAGATCCGGGCGTTCGCCGAGGCCAACCCGGGCGTGCCCGTCGACATCGCCTGGCGGCCCGCCGACGGCACCGGCGCGGGGACCGGCGAATGAGCACGCCCCCCCTGATCGACCGGCGGGTGCTGGAGGCGCTGCTCGACATCGAACTGCCCAGGCGCGGCGCCGGAGACACCGCCCGGCTCGTCGTCGTCCACGGCCGGTACCGGGACGGCGCGCCCGCCGAGTTCGGCATCCGGTTCGGGGAGCGGCAGCGCCGCGTCCGGGTGAGCGACCAGACGTCCGTCCTCGGCATCGTCGACGCGTGGGAGCGCCACACGGCCGGGACGGGCGACGGCTCCGACGCCATCCTCGTCATCACCACCGGGGTCGACGACCATCAGCTCGGCGCCGACCTGCGGGCCCACGCACTCGGCCGCCGGGCGCTCAGCGTCGACCGCGCGGAGATCGTCAAGCAGCGGTTCGGCGCCGCCGACCTCGACCCGCGCATCCGCCAGGAACCCTGGCTGATCGACGCGCTGCTGGACGCCGAACCTGCCGACGGCTGGCGCGTCCACCCCGCGGGGGAGCCATGGCGGCGCAGCGGGGGATCGGTGCTGACCCGGGACACCGCCGTCCGCGCACTGGTCGGGGCGCGGCTTGAGCCGTCCGGTGCGCTGCCCGGCGGCGGGGACGCCTCCGGGTACCGCGACCTGGACGTCGACTCGCTGCTCGCCTGGTCCCGCGTTCCGGGTGCGGCCCTGCGCTTCGCCGAACTGGCGGCCGACGAGCGGGCGGGCATCACTGCGTGGCTGCGGCGATACGTCGGGGACGCCGCCGCCGTCCTGCTCGCGCTCGTCGAGTCGGGCAAGGGCGAGGACGCGATGGCCCTCGGCGTCGTGGCCTCCGTACTCACCGACGCGGCGCGGACGCCCGACGCGGCGCTCGCGATCGGCGGCCTCTTCGCCGGCGTCACCCACGACACCGCCGACCTGCGGGCGTTCGCGTCCGCCGTCCAGGGCACCCTCGCCCGCTGGATCGGCGAAGCCGGGTCCGAACGGCGCGGGCACGAGACCGCGCGCGAGCGGGTCATGGCGGTGCTCGACCGCGCCGACGACCTCGCCCGCGCCGCGGGACTCGGGCAGGCCGCGGCGGAGCATCCCTTCCTGCCGTCCGGACTGGACGGGCGGCTGCGCGCCTTCGCCTCCGCGCTCACCGAATCGCCGCGGGCCGCGGGCGAGGCGCTGAACGCCGTCCTGGACCACCGGCTGGCCGAACTGTTCGCCGACCGCTGCGGCGTCGCGGTGATGGCCGCCCGCCTGCGCCGGTGGCTCGACGCGCCCGGCTCCTCCGGCGTCGGCCCTTCAGTCGTCGGCTCCGTGGCCGGCGGTGTGGCCGGGCAGATGCGCGACGGGGGATGGGTCGACCGGGCGCTCACCGTGCTGTGGGGCGGCGACCCGGGCAACGATCCCGTACTCGGCCGCGCCTACCGGGACACCTACGAGAGCGCGGTGCGGCGCCGGGCGTCGCTCGACGAGGCGTTCGCCGCCCGGCTCGAAGACTGGGCAGCCGCCGCGGCCGCCGAAGCCCCCGGCGGGGCGCTCCTCGCGGAATCGGTGCTGGAGGAGATCGTGCTGCCGCTGGCCCGCGAGGCGGCGCCGCTCGTGCTCGTCCTCGACGGCATGAGCGCCTCCGTCGCCGCGCAACTCGGCGAGGAACTCGCCCGCGGCGGGCGATGGCTGGAGATCACCGCCGTGCCCGGCGCGCGGCGCGGCGCCGTCTCGATGATCCCCTCGGTGACGCGGGTGAGTCGCGCGTCCCTGCTCTGCGGGGCCGCGACGTCCGGTGGGCAGACCTCCGAGAGCGCGGGCTTCGCCGACTTCTGGAAACGCCGCCGCAGGGAGGCCGCGCTGTTCCACAAGGCCGCCATCGCGGGCGGGCCCGGACAGCGGCTCGCCCAGCCGCTGCTCGACGCGCTGGCGGGCGACGCCGTCGTCGGCGCCGTCCTCAACACCATCGACGACGCCCTCGACCACGACCGGGAAGGCGACCGGACGGGGTGGCGGACGTCCGACATCACCTTCCTGACCGACCTGCTGAACGCCGCCCGCGACTACAAGCGTCCCGTCGTGCTCGTCTCCGACCACGGGCACGTCCTCGAACGCGGCGGAAGGGAACCGGCACCGGCGCCCGATGCCGGGTCGGCGCGCTGGCGGACCGGCGAGCCGGGCGACGGCGAGATCGAACTGGCCGGGCCCCGGGTGCTGGAGGGCGGCGGCCGGGTCGTCGTCCCCTGGCGCGAGGACATCCGGTACACCCCGCGCAAGGCCGGCTACCACGGCGGCGCGAGCCTCGCCGAGATGACCGTTCCCGTGCTCGTCTTCATCCCGTCCGCCGACCTGGTGCCCAAGGGCTGGTCGATCCTGCCGCCGGAGCAGACCGTCCCCCGGTGGTGGACGGGGCGGGACGAGCCCGAGACCGCGGCGCCCGAGCCTCCCGCGCGGGCCGTCCCACGGCCGGGGACGCGGACCGCGCCGACGCAGAAGGAGGCGCTCTTCACGGTGGGGGAGGCCGCTACCGCCCCGGCGGCCCCCGCCGCGCCCGACACCCTCGGAACCCGCGTCACCCGCTCACCCGTGTACGCGGGGCAGCGCAAGTACTTGCGCAAGGCCCCCGACGGCCGGCAGGTCGCCGCAATCATCGACGCCCTCGCCGACGCCGGGGGCCGCCTGTCGTCCGCCGCCGTCGGGGCCGCCGCGGCCGCGGCCGGGGGACGGGCCCCGCGCAACGCCGACCTGTTCATCACCGCCCTGCAACGCCTGCTCAACGTTGAGGGCTACCCAGTCCTCGGGCTGATCGACTCCGGCGCCACCGTCACACTGGAGACGGCACTGCTGCGCGAACAGTTCGGGGTGGACGAGTGACGGACGCACGGGCAACGGACGCACGGGCACCTGACACACGGGCGCAGGTCAGCGCCGTCCGCCGCCGGGAGGTCATCGACGCCCTGCGGCGCGGCACCGTCCCGCGCGCCGGGCTCGACCTGTTCGCCGTCGGCCTGGACCGGTTCGCGGGCGCGCTGGACGAGGACATCGCCGCCGTCGGCAAGGGCGGCTCGGCGTTCCGCGCCATCCGCGGCGAGTACGGCTCCGGCAAGACGTTCTTCGCCCGCTGGCTGGGGGAGCGCGCCAAACGCGCGGGGCTGGCCGTCGCCGAGATCCAGATCTCCGAGACCGAGACGCCGCTGCACCGGCTCGAAACCGTCTACCGGCGCCTCACCGAGCGGCTCACCACCGCCAGCCACCCCGCCGGGGCGCTGCGTCCGGTCATCGACCTGTGGTTCTACACCCTCGAAGAGGAAGTTCTCGACGCCGGTCAGGCCGCAGAGGACGACGCCGAAGGGCTCGCCCGCGCCGTCGACGTGCTGATGGAGCAGCGCCTCGCCGCCGTCGCCCGCACCACCCCCGCGTTCGCCGCCGCGTTGCGCGGCTACCGCAAGGCGTCCGAAACCGGCGACACCGCCACCGCCGAGGCGCTGATCGCCTGGCTCGGCGGGCAGAAATCGGTGGCCGCCGCGGCTGTGCGGCACGTCGCCGGCGTCCGCGGCGACCTCGACCACTACGGCGCGCTCGGCTTCCTCCAAGGGCTTCTCACCGTGCTGCGCGACTGCGGCCACCCCGGGCTGCTGGTCGTCCTCGACGAGATCGAGACGTTGCAGCGTGTGCGGAGCGACGTCCGTGAGAAGGGGCTGAACGCGCTGCGGCAACTGCTGGACGAGATCGACGGCGGCCGGTTCCCCGGACTGTTCCTCGTCATCACCGGCACCCCGGCGTTCTTCGACGGCCGCCAGGGCGTCCAGCGGCTCGCGCCGCTCGCCCAGCGTCTCGCCACCGACTTCACCACCGACGCCCGGTTCGACTCGCCTCGTGCCGTGCAGCTCCGCCTTACCGGCTTCGACCTGCCCAAGCTGGAGGAACTGGGGCGCGGCGTCCGTGACCTGTACGCCGCCGGGAGCACCGAGATCACCGCCCGCGTCGACGACGCCTACATCGCCGACCTCGCCGCCGCCGTCACCGGCGGCCTCGGCGGCAAGGTCGGCGTGGCGCCCCGCGTCTTCCTGCGCAAGCTCGTCGCCGACGTCCTCGACCGCGTCGCGGAGTTCCCCGACTTCGACCCGCGCCGCGACTACGCCCTCACGCTCTCTGCGGCGGAACTGACCGAGACCGAACGCAACGCCGCCGGGGACGTGCCCCTGGACCTGCCGTGACCGCGCCCGCCGACCGGCTCTCGCCGGTGCTTGTGCACCACATCGTCAACACCCTCGGCTGGCGGTCGCTGCGGCCGTTGCAGGAACGCGCCATCGGGCCGGTGCTCGACGGCGACGACGCCGTCCTGCTCGCCCCCACCGCGGGCGGCAAGACCGAGGCCGCGGCGTTCCCGCTGCTGTCGGCGATGGACGGAGGCGGCTGGACCGGCCTTTCGGTGCTGTACGTGTGCCCGTTGAAGGCCCTGCTCAACAACCTGCTGCCGCGCCTGGAGACCTACGCGGGCTGGGTCGGCCGCCGCGCCGCCCTCTGGCACGGAGACGTCCCCGCGACGGCCCGCCGCCGCATTCTCACCGACCCCCCGGACATCCTGCTCACCACCCCCGAATCGCTGGAGGCGATGCTGCTCAGCGTGAAGGTCGACCAGCACCGGCTCTTCGCCGACCTTCGCGCGATCGTCGTCGACGAGGTCCACGCCTTCGCCGGAGACGACCGCGGATGGCACCTCCTCGCCGTCCTCGAACGCCTGACGCGCCTGGCGGGGCGTCCCATCCAGCGCATCGGGCTGTCGGCCACGGTCGGCAACCCGGACGAGCTTCTGGCCTGGCTTCAGGGCACCAACCGCGGACCGGCACGCGTCGTCGCACCCGAAACGCCGACCGTCCAGGACAATGCCGTCGAACTGGACTATGTCGGCTCCGTCCCGAACGCCGCCACCGTCATCGCCTCCCTCCACCGGGGCGAGAAACGCCTCGTCTTCTGCGACTCCCGCCAGCTCGTCGAGGAACTCGGCGCCGCACTGCACGCCCGCGGCGTCACCACCTTCCTGTCGCACGCCTCCCTCTCACTCGACGAGCGGCGCCGCGCCGAGGAGGCGTTCGCCGACGCCCGCGACTGCGTCATCGTCTCGACCAGCACCCTCGAACTCGGCATCGACGTCGGCGACCTCGACCGCGTCATCCAGATCAACGCCCCGCCCACGGTCGCCGCGTTCCTGCAACGCCTCGGCCGGACCGGACGACGACCGGGCACCACGCGCAACTGCCTCTTCCTGACCCTCGACCAGGACTCCCTCCTGTCCGCGGCCGCCCTGACGCTGCTGTGGAGCCGCGGATACGTCGAACCGGTCCAGGCGCCCCCGGAACCGCGTCACATCGTCGCCCAGCAGTTCCTCGCCCTCTGCCTGCAAGAGCACAAGGTCGGGAACCGCCTGTGGGCCGAACACTGGAACGGCCTGGCGCCGTTCGACCGCAGCGCCGAACCGATCGTCCGCCACCTCGTCCAACACGGATACGTCGAGCAGGACGGCGAGTACCTGTTCATCGGCCCCGCCGCCGAGGAGAAGTTCGGCCGCCGCCACTTCATGGACATGACCGCCGTCTTCACCGCGCCGCCGGAGTTCACCGTCCTGTCCGGCCGCCAGGAGATCGGCCGGACCGACCCGATGCTCCTCACCGAGCGCGTCGAGGGACCCCGCGTCCTGCTCCTGGCCGGGCGCAGCTGGCAGGTCACCTGGGTCGACTGGAAACGCCGCCGCTGCTACGTCGAACCGTCCGACCGCCCCGGAAAGGCCCGCTGGTACGGCACTGCGTTCAGCGGGTCCAGCTTCGCCCTCACCCGCGCCTGCCGGGACGTCCTCCTCGGCGCCGACCCGCCCGTCACCATGACCGAACGGGCCGTCCGCTACCTCGCCAAGACCCGCGACGCCGCCACCTCCACCGTGCACCCCGGCGGCACCGTCATCACCCGCGACGGCGACGACGTCCGCTGGTGGAACTGGGCCGGCTACAAGGCCAACGCCGTCCTGGTCGCCACCCTCTCCGGCCTGACCGACGAGAAGCAGCGGTTCGAGGACGAGTGGGTACGCCTGCGCCCCGACCTCACCCGCGACATGTGGAAAGCCGGAACCGCCGACGCCGCCGACCGGCTCTGCCTCCCCGACATCGACGAACGCGCCCTGCGCGGCCTCAAGTTCAACGAGGCCCTCCCCACCCGCCTCGCCACCGCCACCCTCGCCGCCCGCCTCGCCGACCTGGACGCCGCCCTGACCGCCCTCACCGACCCCGTCCGCTTCACCGCCGAGCCAGGATGACCGAGGGGGCACTGACGACGCATCCGGCGGGTGTCCGTCCGCAGAATTGTTCTTACGACAATCTGATCGCCGATGCGGGATTCGGGGAGCTGACAGACCGGTCATGGACGCGTATCTGCGCCTGTTGCCCATCCAGTGAGCGCTGACCGAATGTGGCCACTGTCAATGTTGTGAAGTGCGCATATGTAAAGAAGCTGTTGCGGAAGGGTGGCCTTGATCGGATGGGTTTGAGCAGCACAGGGGAGCGCACTGGATGGATCAGCAGGAGTGGCGCCTGAAGGTACTGGCGGGCGATGACGTGCTCCAACAGGAACGGCTTACCCGTGAGCTGTACAGTGATCTGCTGGAAGTCGACGGAATCGATGTCGGATACGCCGATCGGCCTTCTTCGGGTCTCCCCGGCAGCAAAGGCGGGCTCACAGGTGAACTGGTGCTATGGGCGACGGTCGCCGCGTCAAGTGCGCAGACGACGAAAGTGCTGGTCACGTTGATCCGAGAATGGAGTTCGCGGGAGCGTCATCGGAAGATCGAGATCTCTTACGGTGATGACTCTATCACCATTACTGGCCGTCCAGATCAAGCGCAGGAACGGCTCGTCGGCGAATTTCTCGACAGGGTTGACGGTGGGGACCGTGCGCAATGAGCCGATGGAAACGCCGCAGAGCGCTGCTGATCGGTAATGGGACGTACGACGACGGGAGGTTCGCTCCGCTTCCGTCCGTTCGTGCCGACCTCTGGCAACTTCAGCAGGTTCTTGAGCACCGCAGCATCGGAGCGTTCCAGCCGGTGCGATCAGTCGCCGATCTCACCGCCGACGACATGCGCCACGAGATCGCCGAGTTCCTTGACGACTGCGGCGACGACGAACTTGCGCTGCTGTACGTCTCCGGACACGGCATGCGGCTCGCCCAGTCGTCCGGTGAGTTCCATTTCATCGCCAAGGACACCGATGTCAGTCACATCGCCGAGACGGCGGTGAGCGCGGGATTCGTCAACGAGTTGCTTGAACTGTGCGTCGCCCCGCAGAAGGTCGTCATGATCGACTGTTGTCGCAGCGGTGGCTTCGCGGTGGGCCTGCGCACCAGTGACGGGCCGCGGCCCGGTGCGGCCAAATCCGGCGAGGAGGCACTCCTCACCAGCCGTGGTGTGTACGTGCTGTCATCGTCCAGGGCGGGCCAGGATTCCTACGCACCGATAGGGGACGGCGATGACGCCATCCCCTCGATTTTCACCGGGCAGATCGTCGAGGCGCTACGCACGGGAAGGGCCGGGAAGGACGGCAGCGGAGAGGTCTCGATCGTGGACCTCTTTCACCACGTCAACCGGCGGATGAGGGCCGACGGGCCGAATCAGATCCCCGTGGCATCGTCCCTCGGCGTCGATGACCGCATCATCATCGCCAATTGCCCGCAAGGGCCGGCACCGCAGCTGGTACCGCTGTCCCGCGGGCCTCTTGCGGAAACGGCGACACCATTGTCGGGTATCGAGGCCGGGCACCCGGTGCGCCACAAGGCCGCGGCACAACCCACCTGGGCCGGCCTGCTGGCTTACTACCGAGACTGCGTCATGGCGGACGAGAGCGTCCCTGAAGCCATGTCCGTCGATGACCACGGAGAAGTGTACGTCTGCCTGCCTGGCACCGAACGTCTCCTCTCCGGAGACCTCGACGACGACCACTGCATCGCTATGCCCCCACATGCGGCGAAGCTCGTCCAGCAGGCCATCGAGCAGGAAAACGAACTGTGGGCGGGCTATCCGGCGGTGGTGACGCAGGGGGAACGGAACGGCAGGAGCGCCGGTTTCACGCCGCTGCTCGTGCGCGCGGTCGAGCCCGTCCACGTGGACGGGGAGATACGGCTGCGGCCGTGCGGTCCTGTAGTGCCGCACCCGGGGCTGGCCGCCGAACGGCTCGGCGAGGAGGCCGCCGACCTCGTGGCGACCTACCAGCCGACGTGGCATGCAGGGCAGCACGACCGGATGGTGGTCGACATCGCCCATCTGCTGCGCGAGGAATACGCGTTGCCCGCCGTCCAGGAGATCGTGCCCGACCGGCTCACCGACCGGATCGAAGTCGACACTCCGGTGGACGGGGCGCGCAACACCGCCGTGCTCTACGCCGTTCCCCAGAATCTCGGCGCCACGGCCAAGCTCCTCAAGGACCTTGAGCACATCGAGCGGAGATCCGGGGAGATCAGGGTCACGGCGCTTGCGGCGCTCTCTCCGGAACCGGCGGAGCGGGCCCGGCCCGCACCAGATCGTCGACCGCAGGACGTGCGTCTGGTCACCCCTCTGCCGGCCAATGAGCCGCAGTCGCAGATCCTGCGCTCGGCGATGTCCCAGCGCCTCACCGTCGCGACCGGCCCGCCCGGCACGGGAAAGAGTCAACTCGTCGCCAACCTTGTCGCCACCGCCGTAGCCGCCGGGGAGAATGTCCTGGTCGCCTCCACCAACAACCAGGCGGTGGACGAGGTGTGCGGGCGCTGTGAGCGGCTGGTGCCGGGCAGTATCGTCCGTACGGGTTCGCGTCGTTACCGGGAAGCAGAGGCCGCCGCACTCGAAGCCTTGAGAACGGTGCAGGCACCCGCGTCCAACCCACAGACCGCCCAGGCCCGGCTCGACGCCGCCCGCGATCGACTGCGTGCGGCCCGGCTGGAACTCGACCGGGTCGCGTCGCTGGAGCGGGCCCTCTGCGAGGCCGGGGAGGCCCGCGATGAGCATGCCGCTGAACTCCGATCATCCGTGGCCGAACTTCTCGGACTCCTTCGAGACCACGGCGCACCGGACACCGTGGCACGCAGGGCTGAACGTGCCGCCGGGGCCAAGGTGCTCGGCGAATGGCGCCGCAAGCGGCTGCTCCGCCGTCTGGGTGTTGGGGTCAACTCCTCTGGAACGGCCGGCACGTGCCGTGCGCTCGCCCGGTTCGAGCATGCCGACGCCGCCTGGCAGGCCGTGCTGCCCCAGGCTATGGACGGTCCGGACGATGACGCGCTCGCCACACGGCTCGCCACCGCTGAACGCGAGGTCGGGGAGACCGCGACCGCGCTGCTGGAAAGTACGGTGCGTTCGACCGCCAGGCGGCACCGCCATCTCATCACCGAACTGATACGGGCCCAAAGCACCGCGGGCAGCGACTGGGGCGTGCTGAAGAACGCGCTCGCGGCCGTACGCGGCTGGGCGGTGACCAGCCTGTCCGCACGGCGCTTCCCGCCCGAACCCGCACTCTTCGACCTCGTGATCATCGACGAGGCGAGCCAGTGCGCGATCCCGCACGTCCTGCCGCTCCTGTTCCGCGCCCGCCGGGCACTGGTGATCGGCGACGTCATGCAGCTGGCGCACGTATCGCGGCTCAACGCCGAACGCGACGCCGCTCTCCGGCGCGAGCACGGCCTGCGCCCCGAGTGGCTGGAGAAATACCGCCTCGGCTTCCGGCGCCACTCCGCCTTCCACGCCGCCGACGGGGCTTCTGGAGGCGCTCTCCTCCTCGACGAGCACTTCCGGTGTCACCCTCAGATCGCCGCATTCGTCAACGAACGCTTCTATGAAGGTGACCTGAACGTCCTGACCGACGTCCGCGGTCGCCCCACCCTGCCCGGACGCCCCGCGATGCTCTGGTCAGATGTTCAGGGGGAGGCGCAAGCCTCCGGCCGATCTTGGATTAATCCGGCAGAGATCGACAAGGTTCTCGCCTCGGTCCGCTACCTACTGGAGAAGCTGCCCGCCGACGCCACCGTCGGGGTCGTCACGCCGTTCAAGGCCCAGGCCGAGATGGTGCAACGGCGCCTGGGAACCGCTGACGGGCGCGTTCGTGTCGGCACGGTGCACACGTTCCAGGGCGGGGAACGTGACGTCATGATCTTCTCGCTGGTGGCCGGAGACGGCATGCGTCCGGGAACGATCCGCTGGATCCAGCGGCAGCTCAACCTGTGGAACGTCGCGATCACCCGGGCCCGGTCGCACTTGATCGTGGTCGGCGACGGGCAACTCTGGGAACGGCAGCGCGGCTTGGCGGCGGACCTGCGAGCCGCGGCCTCCGGCGCGTTCACAGCCGAGAGCCAGCCGCACTCGGAAGATCTTCAGGCGCGGCTCTTCAGATTCCTTTCGAGCCGGAACCCAGGCTCCGAAGTGGAACTCGGTGCCGTGGTCAACGGTCACCCGGCCGATGCGATGATCCGGACATCCGGCGAGGAGGTCCCTGTCATCCTGGATTCCAGTCCACCAAAAGGCACCGACGCTGCCCGGCATCTTCGCCTCATGCTGCGGCGTCGCGATTTACTCGACCCTGCCGAGAACGTCACTGCTCGACGCATTCCCGTATGGAACCTCTACGACGCCTGAACTTCGGCCGAGCGCTCTCCGGTGGCCAATTCGGCTCGCGGGAGCGCACCTCCTCTCTGAGGTCGGCGACCTGCTTGTGCGTGGCCGCGGCACTTTCCTGGGCCTCGTTGGACTTGCCTACGAACAAGGATGCCGACGTCGCGGTCACCACGCCCAGCAGAGCGGTCGCGGCCGTGAACACCGCGCCCGCGCGACCGCCTGGCCGCCCGGCGTGACTGGGGTGCAGATGCCCGTAGCCCACTGTCGCCACCGTGGTGGCCGCCCGCCCTCGCCACCCTTTTCACCACCGCTTGGACTGCGCCGGGTGAGGACCGGGCTCTGCCCAGTCGCCCAGTCGCTGGCGTTCACGCAGGATCCAGCGTTTGCCTTCCGCGGCGATTCCTTCCATGACGGTCAGGGTGTGGCGGAGGTTGGCGGCGTCCTGCGTCACTTCTGACACGACGCCACTCGGCTCGTCCTGGAGTTTCTCTGCTTCCGGGGCCATTGCCTCGACGTGGATCTCCTCACCGTTGACGAGGGTGAGCCTGAAGTCGTGTTCATCGTCGTCGGTCTGGCGTACCCGTACGGCGGCGACCGCCTCGTAGCGGTAGTTGGTGCGGTGCCGCTCGTGGAAGGTGCCCTTCGCAAAGTCGAGTTCGGCGTTGAGTTGCCGTACTCCGTCCGTGGTGAGGAGGAAGAGGAGCAGCTTGTAGCGCTCGTAGCGCCAGGGGCCTTTGCGTACGCGTGCGCTTCTGCCGGGGAAGGCGCGCGTCTCGATGAACGCGTGGGAGATCAGGCCGCTCATCGTCAACCGGTAGTGGCGTAGTGCCTCGTCCAGGAGCATCCTCCGGTCGCAGTCCAGCCAGGCTGCCATCTGGCGGTCGTCGGGTTTGTCGGCCAGCTTCGCCTTCCAGCGCTCGAAGGCCGCTTCGCAGTCCTTCAGCGTCCGTGCCTTCTCGGCGAGGTCGGCCGCATATCGTCTGTGTTCCAGGACGATGCGCAGCCAGGCGTGGGCGGCGATCAATCCGGCTGGCAGTGCGAAGGCGGCCGTGCGGACCGCGCTCAGCGGGTCGATCTGTACCGCGACCTTCAGCGTCCACGTGACCCCGGGGACGAGGAGGGCGACACCGAGGACCGTCAGCAGCATGGACACCGGGGGAGTGGCGAGTTCCTGCCGGTAGTTCCACAGGGTGCCGTTCTCCCACCGTGTCCTGACGTCGCTGACCCGGTACCGGATCAGCCAGGAGATCCTTTCGACGCCGATCCGCTGCTCCCGGTAGACCTCCACGATTTCTTCGCGCAGGCACCTGCGGATCCCCGCCGTCTCGGCCAGCCACACGGACCTGCCGGTGTCACGTGGAACGTACCTGGCGAAGTAGTGGTCCAAGCGCCGACCCACCTTGTCGGCGAAGCCGCCGGAGGGGGCGCTTCGCGTACGTGCCCACGGCGCGTATTGCGCATCCTTCGCCCGGCGCCGCTCGATGCGGAAGCGCCACTCCACGCCGCCCCGTGCGGCGCAGTAGCCGCCACCGACGCTCAGCAGGTACGCAAGCAGAGCGACCGCCTGAAGTTCTCGCACCAGAAGGTAAGCGATGTGGATCGCCGCCGCGGTCAGAACAGCGGTCGACACCAAGGCTTGAACCCAGGTGCCGGTTGGGAGGTCCGGTGGTCGCGGCTCACGGACCCGCGGCCGGGCTGGTTTCGGTTCGAAGAACTTCCAGACACGGTCGGCTCTGCCGTTCGCCGTCTGTTTCTGCTGGGCGCTGTCCAGGGCGCGGCGCCACATCTGGTTCTCGAGTGGCCCGTCCAGGAACAGCTGCAGGTGCCGAAGGATCATGGAGCGCTGCGGGTCGGCAAGCCCGTCGAGGTCCTTGAGCAGGGGACGTAGGTCCTCGTCGGGTTGCTGCGCGGACTCCAGCAGCCGGCATAGGGTCCGCACTCCGTCCGCCCATGCGTCGTCACCGGTGGCGTTGCAGGTTCCCGGTGCCCGATGCAGCATTGTGAGGTGCTCCTGCGGCATCTCGTGCCGTGTCCGGCCGCTGACGAGGGCGAGCTGCCAGTGGAAGCAGACCCGGCTGCCGGTGAGACCGCCGTCCACGGCTCGGCCGATGAGCTCACGTGCTTTACCCGGTATTCCGCCGGCGAGCAGCCGGACGCCGATTTCGAGCATCTCCGCAGGCGATGCGCCTGCGGGGGTCTCGTAGACGTATACGTCGCCGTGCACGACTCCCGCCTGAACCCCGACGTAGGCGGAATCTCCGGCGTAGTTCGTCGTGGTGCCATTCGGTGCAGCGGTGGTGTCCTGCGCGGTCATGACAGGCCTTGGACCAGGGCGATGACGCTCGCCACTTCCGCGGAAAGGGCGGCCACGTCTCCGACCAGCCCGCGCACCTTCTTCAGGGCCAGCGTCACCGCACCGACGTCCTGCGGATCGGTCGTCTGCAGCGTCTCGCGGGCGGCGGCGAGTTCCGCCTCGGCCGCGCGGTAGGTGTCCTCATCCAAGTGTCCCGCCGTCCGCGCCTGCCGAAGCCGGACGGCGAGTTCGGTGATCGCCGCGGCGGGATCGGTGGGGGTTCCGTGCTCACCGGACACCCGGATGCCTCCGTGCACGTGCCCCGCCTGCACGACCACCCGTGCGTTGTCCTTGGCGACGTTGCGGATGGTGTCGCTCATCATCGGTGTCCCTTTCGGATCGGCCGGTTCGCGTTGTTGCGGTTCCTCGGCGGACAGGGTTTCGGCCAGTGCGGTGGTGAACGCCGCAGCGTTCGCCACCGCCCGTGCCTGCCAGTGCTCGCGGTCGGTGGTCTCCTTGGTGCCGTCGGCGTGGTCGCTGACACCTCGGATCACGACCACAGGCAGGGACCTGTTGAGGTGCGCGGCCTGGGCCACGCCGGCGCCTTCCATCTCTATGGCGCGTGCGTCGTTGTAGTGCTGTCGGATCCAGTGCGCGTGCGCCGAAGTCGTCGAGTTCAGTACGACTTCGCCGGCTGCGATCGGCCCGAAATGCACCTTGGGCTCCTCGCCATCGAGATCGTCCGCCCACGCGCGGTTGCGAGCCACATGCCGGGCGATCTGGTCGGCGCCGTGCGACACCTCCCAGAGACGGGGGCGGCTCTTGAACCCGTCGTCCTCGCTCGTCCCGCCGTGGAAGGCGTAAATGTGGGTTGCCACCACCACGTCCCCGAGGGCGATGTCGGAGTGCAGGGCCCCGGCGACCCCTGCGAACAGCAGCGCCGCCGGGGAGAACTCGTTGATGGCGCGTTCGGCCAGTACCGCCGCGGACTGGTTGCCCTTCCCGACGAGGCCCAGCGCGATGCGCGCCCGGCCGTGCGCCAGTCGGCCGACCTCGAATCGGGTGCCCTGCGGGTGGCGATACAGGCGCGGCCTGTCCAGCTTCGCGCGGACGGACTCGTACTCCACGTCCAGCGCCGTGAGAACGACGATCGGATTGCCGCTCATTGTCCCGATCCCTTCATGATCGACGGTTCGGCCGGCCGGACCATCGGCGGATTCAGGGCCTTCTGCGGACCCGCCCTGAACAGCCGGGCGGGCCGCCCGGTCGTGCCCTTGCGTTCCGGGCCGGCCGTGACGATGAATCCGCTGGTCTTCTGGACCTTGCGATAGAAATTGCGGGGGTCGAGAGAGATCCCCCATACCGCCTCGTAGACGCGCTGGAGGTCGGTGATCGTGAACGTCGGGCCGCAGAACGCCGTGGCGAGCGCGGAGTGCTCGAGCTTCACGCGGGCGTTCTCGACGCCGTCCTCGACGATCCGCCGGTGGTCGAAGGCGAGCTCCAGGTCGCCGGACAGCACCTGATCCGCTCGCTGCCACCGGGCCCCGGCGGCGTCCGTTCCGGCAGCCGGTTCCGGGAGCCGCGGTGCGATCGCCAGAAAGGCGACCGACACCACACGTCCGCGCGGGTCCCGGCCAGGGGCACCGTAGACGCCCAGGTGTTCAAGGTGCAGCGTCTCGACGTCCATGTCGGCCTCCTCCGCCAGCTCGCGGTGGGCAGCGGCGGTGATGTCCTCCTCGGCGTGCTGCAGGAAGCCGCCGGGAAGCGCCAAAGCGCCCTTATAGGGCTCGATGCCGCGTTCGATCAGCAGCACATGAAGGAGAGACTCACGCAGCGTCAAGATCACCAGATCGACGGCGAGCATGACTTCGGGTGGAGTCCAGCGGTCCTCGGCCATGTGCTGACCCTAGCTTTTTGTCAGTCTGACAAAAAGTAGTTTCAGGATGCCGTCCTGGCCATCGCCTTGTCACCGGTTGGCAAGACCGTTGGCCGCAGACCGGCCTCACTTGCGCTTCGGCCGTGGCTGGTCTGCTCCTGGGCCCGCACCTCCCACGAAGAAGGTCCTCCGTGTGGTCGAGAGGGCACACTGGTGTGTATGGAGGGGCACAGTGGAGCGCCGTTCAGTTACACCGAGACCAGGCCGTACGAGGTGGCCGGGTCACTGAGTGAGCTGCAAGGGCCGGAGCATGGCGTCGTGGTGCTTCCGCTGGAACTGGCTTGGGGTGGGCGAACCGAGTTCGACCTCGATGACGACTACGATCGGTCGGCCGTTTACAAGATCGTGTTGGAGGAGGGCGGTGCGGAGCATCAGCGGCGCCTGATCAACGGTCGGCTGCTGGTGGAGCACTGGGACGAGATTCTTCCTGCGCGTCCGGTTCGAGCCCTGTGGGAACGGCGCTTCCCTCGGCTTCGGCATGCTGCCTGATGGGTCGGTACTACGTTCGTGCCCGGCAGGTACCGGCGCGCGACCGTGAAGGGCTCCGCCGGCTCCAGCAGGAAGCAGCCGCCCCGGGCCGGGTCCAGGACGGCGGCGAACACCGCCGGGGAGTCCAGATCCGGCGTTCCCAGCCATTCCACCGACCCGTCGGCGGAGACCAGCGCGGCGCTCCGCCCGTCCCCGATCACCGCGTAGTCGCGCAGCCGGACGTAGCCGTCGCTCCGGAAGACCGTCATGCGTCCGGACCGCCCGAGCCGTCACCGGCGAGGCCGGTGGCTTCGACGCACCCATGCTCCCACTCGGTCACGTTCCGTTACGTGCCCTGCCCTTTCCATATGACTCCACCGGCGGGGAACTCCGGCCCCTCGGAGCCGGGCGGCCGGCGAGATCGTGCAACCGCCCGCGCCGCGCTGAGCCGGCCCTGGACCGCCCGCGCGCCTTGACCGGCTTCGGTCAAGAACCCGATGGCGCTCTTCCTGACACCACCGCCGTCGCGGTATCGCCGACCCTGGGTCCCGCCTGACCTGCCCCCTTCCGCTAACCCCGCGGCGAAGAATGCCCGCTGTATCTTCCGCGACCATTGCAATGACCCGCCCAGCGTGCGGAGGTGTGTCGTTTGACGCGCGCAAAAGTTGGACCGGGCCCCTATGGGAGCAGGAAACGGATCACCTTGTTGGTGTGGCCGGTCAGGCGGCAGACACTGAGATAGGTGAACCCGAGTGCGAACGTGCCGAGCATGACCGGCTTCCAGAATCGATCGACGACGTTCCGGTCGGCTTTCGCAGCGTTGTCGTGGTCGCCTGGGATGTACCGGACCTTGACCCTGTCCCCCGGTTCCGGCAGCTTCCCCCAATCGTTCTGGTCGATCCTGACCTGAACGCTCTGGCCGTCGGCGGTGGTGAACCTCACCACCAGGTAGCCGCTTTTGTAGCCCTCATATACCTTGACGACCTGCGCGGATGTCTCCTCGCCTGCACGCATGCGGTCGATCTCGGCGATGAGGAAGCCCAGTGCGATGAAGCCGAAGAAGACGGCAGCGAACATGCAGCCGACGGCCTGGGTCCGTGACTTGTTCATGCGTCTTGGACGCGCAGTGGCCGCGCACGACCTCTTGTTCCGATGGCCGTCCTCGGTCACCGATCCGGCGCTACCGGCCGCCATCGGTTTCCGCGTGGTGGCGGCGCGTGGCCTTGGGCACGGTGCTCGGCCGGCTGTTCGGAGACGGCAAGGCCGGTCCCGGGCTTGGCGGGGGTCTCCGCGGCGCCGCTGACCGCCGCCGGGTTGCTGGTCGTCGGCAGGACCGCCCCCGGCTGGATGGCCGACCTGCGGACCACGCAGCGGCGTCGGACTCCTGTCGGACGTGGTCATCCATGGTCGGCGGCGCCCGAGCCCGTCTGATGGCGGCGCTGCTCTTCGTCCACGGCCCGGTAGATCTTGGACTTCAGGCCCTCGGGGTCGGGGACGCGCTTGAGCCGGAGCATGCCGTGCTCGGAGGCGGACTGGATGTCAAGCGTCCCGTACCGCCAGATCCGCTCCCACAACGTCACCCGGAACGACACGTCGTTGACGCGGATCAGGGGGATGCTGTGCCCGGTCTTGGTCAAGAACCCGCTGCGCTTGTAGATGCGCCTTGTGGTGACGATGTAGATGGTGCCGCGCCACCGCAGCAGCGGGATCAGCCAGAACCACAGCGACAGGATCGCGGCGACGCCCAGGACCACGTAGTCGGCGATCCGTCCCCAATCCTCACCGGACGGGACGACCCACAGCAGCGCGCCGGCGACGATCCAGACCAGGCAGAGGATCACGAACTCGCCGATCAGCTCGGTCCAGTGCTGGCGCGTGGCATGGACCAGGGACTCGTCCTCGGCCAGATACCGGTCAGCAAAGCTCATGCCGCGCATCCTGGCACATCGCTCCGTTCAGGTATACGCGCATCCCTTGAATCGTCCGCAAGCGGGCGGCCTGCCGCTCCGCTCACTATCCGCGGCGATGGCGGCGAACCCGGACCACAGCCGTGTCGGAGTCGGCGGTGAGCTTGTCGACGTCGCCGTTGAATCGCTGCTGCCGCTTCGTCGTGCTCCACCGACCGGCCGAGCCTGCCGTAGGTGGAGTCGTACATCAACGGGTGTGGGATGCGGGGAAGAGAGCCGAGCCGCGCCGCTAGTGCGCGCCGGTGCGGTGGGCGATGATCGTTGTGCAGGGCGCATGGCGGACGAGGTACTGGCTGACGGAGCCCAGCACCAGGCCGCGGACACCGCCTGCGCCGCGCGACCCGACGACCAGAATGCCGGCGTCCTGGGCGGCGTTCAGCAGTGCGCCGCGGGGTTTGTCGAAACTCGTCTCCACCCGGCACCGGACCGAAGGGTGAGCGGCGCCGAGCCGGCCGGTCTCCCGGTCGAGCCGGGATGCTTGCGCGTCGTCCGGGCCGGCGTCCGGTGCGAGGGCGCGTAGGACGATGAGCGGGGCGCCGTGCAGTTCGGCCTCCAGGTAGGCGACCCTGAGCGCCTCGTGCGCCAGATCGGATCCGTCGAACCCGGCCACGATGGGTCTCGCCGGCCGGTGTGCGAGGGGAGGTCGTGCGATCACGACCGGGGACAGCGCGTGCGCGGCGACACCGGCGCTCACCGAGCCCAGCAGGTGCCCGATCGTGCCGAGCCCGCGTGAGCCGGCGACGAGCAGGTCCGCCTGTGCGCTCGCGTGTCTCAGCTCGGTCACCGGGAATCCCCGGATGAGCAGAGTGCGCACCGGGACTCCGTGGTGCCGGCGGCGGGCCACGGCGACGGCGTCCCGGAGCATGCGGTTCGCCCGGCTGTGGAACAGGTCGGCGGTCAGCTCGTCGATGCCCGCGTCCCATGGGGGGCTCCACACGTGGCAGACGGTGACGGGGCAGTGCCGCAGCCGGGCCTCGGCGAGCGCCCAGCCGAGCGCGAAACGGGCGTCGTCGGAGTCGTCGTAGCCGACGAGCAGGCCGGGCTCGTTCCAGGGTCTGGTGTCATGGTCCGCTCTCATCGCGTGTCCGCCGTTCCGGTTCTGCTGGACGGATGTCCTCCGACTCCAATGTCTCCGCCGCCGGGACCTGTCTCCATCCCCGTTGGTCCGGCCGGGCCGGGGACCAACGTCCCTTCCTGCGAAGTGGCGGGACGTAGGTCCCGGGGGGTGCGGACGTATCCCTCTACACCCCGGCGGTCCGTGACGGTGACGGTGGGTGGAGGTGATGCCCCGCCGCCACTCGGGCCGCCGGGGCGATCGATCGCTGGGAGGCTGACATGGACGGTCGGCAGATGCCGGTCCGGGTGGACGGCCGGCTGGACGAGCCCCTGTCGCGGTGGCTGTGGCTGGTGAAATGGCTGCTGCTGATCCCGCATTACATCGCGCTGTTCTTCCTCGGGATCGCGTTCGCGGTGCTCACCGTGGTCGCGTTCTTCGCGATCCTGGTCACGGGCCGCTACCCCCGGCCGATCTTCGAGTTCAACCTCGGGGTGCTGCGCTGGGCGTGGCGGGTGGCCTTCTACGGGTACGCCGCGCTGGCGACCGACCAGTACCCGCCGTTCACGCTCAAGGACGTCCCCGGCCATCCCGCTCGCCTGGACATCGACTACCCCGAGGAGTTGTCGCGGGGGCTGGTGCTGGTGAAGTGGTGGCTGCTGGCGATCCCGCACCTTCTGGTGGTGTCGCTGTTCATGGGCGGCGGCATCAGCGGAGACGACCGGGGCTGGAACGCGCCCGGGCTGGTCGGTCTGCTGGTGCTCGTCGCCGCCGTCGCGCTGCTGTTCACCACGCGTTACCTGCGCGGCATCTTCGCTTTCGTGATGGGCATGAACCGCTGGGTGCTGCGGGTGGCCGGTTACGTCTTCCTGATGACCGACCGGTATCCGCCGTTCCGGCTGGACATGGGCGGCGCGGAGCCGGTGCCGGAGCCGGTTTCGGAGCCGGAGCCGGAGCCGGAGGGCACCGCGGTGACCGGGCGGGGACGTTAGGCCCCGTGTGCGAGCCGAACCGGTGAAGGAGCCGTGAGGCCGCAGCCCCCCGCGGGGCTGCGGCCTCCGCCGGCGTACACGGGTCCGTCCGCCGGGCGGGCGGGACGGTGACCGTCGTCCTCGGAGGGCGGGACCTTTGGCCGCGGACGGACGCGGGGCCGCGCCGTAGCGTCGGGAGTGAACTGATGGACGGCCCAGGGAGGGGCGACCGATGTCGGGTCCGATCGTGGTGGGAATTGACGGTTCCGCGCATGCCTGGCGGGCGCTGGACTGGGCGGCCGACCGTGCCGGCCGGCACAGTCTCCCGGTGTTGCTGGTGCACGGTTCCCGTGCCCTGGTGGACGAGGGGACGATTCCGCAGGATGCGCTGCACCGGCTGGTCGCCGAACGCGAGGACCTGCTCGTCGAGGCCCGCCAGTACGCGTTGAAGATCCAGCCGGGCCTCGATGTCCAGACGCGGCTGGTGCCGGCCGATCCGGGCCGGGCGCTGGTGGAGGAGAGCGAACGCGCGGACCTGGTGACGGTGGGTTCGCGTGGCCAGGGCGGATTCGAGGGGCTGCTGTTCGGCTCCGTCGGCCTGTACACCGCCGCGCATGCCCGCTGCCCGGTGCTGGTGGTGTCGCATTCGGCGCCGTACCCGACCGACGCGTCGGCGCAGATCGTGGTCGGGATCGAGGGCCAGGACGACGAGCGGGCCTTCATCGAGTGGGCGTTCGCCGAGGCCGCCTCGCGGGGCTCCAGGGTCCTCGCGCTGCACGCGGTGGGCGGGGAGTTCTCCCCGCGCCGCCGCGTGATCGAGGACCTGGAGTTGTCGGAGGCCCTGGCCGGATATCAGGAGCGGTATCCCGACGTCCAGGTCGACCGGCTGGTCTCGGACCGGACCGCGGCCCAGGCGCTGGTGGAGGCGTCCGAGAACTCGGCGCTGGTCGTGGTCGGTGCCCGCCGGCGGCGCGGTCCGCTGGCCGGCATGGCGCTGGGCCGGGTCAACCACACAGTGCTGCACCACGCGCGTTGCCCCGTGGTCGTCGTGCCCGGCAGTTGAAGGACCGAGAGGAGTTGACCATGTCCGATCCGATCGTTGTCGGTGCCGATGGCTCGGCGCCGTCGGAACGCGCCGTGGCGTGGGCGGCCGATGAGGCGGCTCGATACGGGCGCGACCTGATGATCGTGCACGCGGTGGAGAGATGGCCGTTCGACGTCCCGCTGAACACCGCGCCCGGGGAGGTCGGCTCGGTGTCCCGGGCGGGAGGTGAGGTGCTGGCGGGCGCCGAGCGGATCGCGCACGCCCGCCGTCCCGAGGTGCCGGTGAGTACCGAGTTGGTGTCCGGGCGCACCGTCCGGGCCCTGGCCGAACACTCCGGGAGGGCATTCGAGCTGGTGGTGGGGCATCGCGGCCTCGGCGGTTTCGCCGGGCTCCTGCTGGGGTCGGTCGGGCTCGGGGTCGTCCGGAACGCCGCTCGCCCGGTGGTGCTGGTACGCGGCGAGCCGGCGGCCGAGCGGGCCGAGATCGCCGTGGGCGCCGGCCTGGAGGACGATTCCGCGACCCTGGAGTACGCGTTCCGGGCCGCGTCGGTGCGGAACGCCAGGCTTCGGGTCGTGCACGCCTGGCCGTTCCCGGAGGCGCTGGACGGCCCCGGAGCGGGAACCGACCTGCGGCGCATCCAGGAGCGGGCCCGGTGGCGCGTCATCGAGGCGCACGCGCCGATGCGCAAACGCTTCCCCGGCGTGGACGTCGTGGAGGACATCGTCCAGGACAACCCCGCCGCCGCCCTCGTCGCCGCGTCACGCGACGCCGACCTGGTGATCGCGGGCTCACATCCCCTTGAGAGGTCGCCGGTGCCGCGCAGCCACGCGGTGACGCACGCACTCATCCACCATGCGCACTGCCCTGTCGCGGTCGTCCCCGTCACGCCCGCGCAGGAGCGGTGACCGCAGAAGCGCGAAGGAGGCCCGGCCCGCCGGGCCTCCCTCCTCGTGATCTCGTGACCCTTCTTCGTGACCCTTCTTCTGGCGCGGACACAACAAAGGGCACCGGATCGATTGCTCGATTCGGTGCCCTTTTTTCTGGTGCGGTTACTTCTCGACGGTGATCCGCTTGGCCTCGGCCTTGGTGGCCTTGGGCATCGGCACGCGGACGGTGAGGATGCCCTTGTCGTAGGACGCCTTGATGTCGTCGATGTCGGTGTCGGACGGGAGGGTGAAGGACCGGGTGAAGGAGCCGTAGTGGAACTCCGACCGGTGGGCCTCCCTCTTCTCCTCGTGGCGTTCGGCGTGGATGCGCAGGACGCCTCCGGTGACGGTGATCTCCACGTCCTTGTCGGGGTCGATCCCCGGCAGCTCCGCGCGGATGACGTGGGCGTCGTCGTCGAGGTAGTTCTCGACCCGCATGGTCTGGCCGACCCCGGCGCGGAACATGGTGAACGGGGACTCGATCCAGTCGAACAGTTCCGGGAAGATGCCGCGTGTCTCGCGCCGCTCCAGTGCGCTCATGATGCCTCCCTCGGCTTGGGCCGGAGGTATCCGCCGGCGGGGAGCCATCGGTTCCCCTTCATCGCCGGCGGGGTGCCCACGTTCATGCTGCCTCCGGGGGAGAGCGGCTCCCACGGCCATGAGTCACACCCGGCCGGGACCAAAGTCCATCCGAGCCGGCCGGGTCAGGCGCCCGGCGTCGTCCCGCCGTGCCGGAGCGGGCTCCCAGGGCCGAAGGTCCACCGGATCGGCGGACCCACGCCTCTGCATACCGTGGCCGCAATCGGTGAGGCTCGTAAGTCAGGAGGTGACCTCGATGGACCGACGACCTGTCCTGGTGGGTTTCGACGCTTCACCGGCCGCCGAAAGGGCACTGCGCTGGGCGGCCGCCGAGGCGGCCCTGCGCGGCGTGCCCTTGCACATCTGTCACGCCTGGACCTGGCCTTATCCGCTGAGCTCGCAGGACGAGGATGCACTGAAAATCGTTCGCAGCATGGCGGCTCTGGCGCTGGACGACGGCGTCCGGCTCGCGCGGGAGGCGGTCCCCGGCTTGGACGTCCGGCCGCTGCTGGCGAAGGGCACACCACCCGGTGCGCTGCTGGACGCCTCGGCGGACGCGGCGCTGATCGTGATCGGCGCTCGGGGGGCGGGCGGTTTCGACAAGCTGCCGCTCGGCTCCACGGCCGTGCATGTCCCGGCGCACGCCGACCGTCCCGTGGTCGTCGTCCCCGCCCATGAGCCGGCGCACGGACCGAAGCGGATAGTCGTGGGCATCGATGGCTCTCCGGCGAGCGAGGCCGCGCTGCGGTTCGCCCTGCAGGAGGCCAGGCTCCGGGACGCCACGGTCACGATGGTGTGCGCGTGGTGGGATCCCGCCGCGCTCCCCAGCCCCGACCGGCTGCCGTTCACCGACCCAGAGGCGATCAAGGAGCAGGCCAAGGCGCGGTTCGCCGCCGCTGTCACCCCGGGCCTGGCCGACTATCCCGATGTCGCGGTGGAGCGCAGGTTCGTCAGGGAACGCGCGCAGCGCGTCCTGGCCGACAACGCCCGGGACGCGATGTTGCTCGTGGTCGGCGACCGCGGGATCGGGTCGTCACCCAGAACCCTGCTCGGCGCGGTGACCAGGTCGGTGCTGCATGAGGCGCCGAGCCCGGTCGCGGTGGTCCATGAGCGCTACGCGGACGTGAAGCCGACATGATCCGAAACGTTTCCGAGCACCTCGCCGGCGGGACCTTCGGCCCTGGATGGCGCCACCCCGGATATGGAGGCTGACGGTATGGAACTCAAAGAACTGCTGGGCGACGAGGCGCCGTCCCTTCTCACGCACGAGTGCCGGACGATCTCACGTGACCGGCTCCAGCTGCCCGGCCCGGACTTCGTCGACCGGGTCGTCGCCGCGAGCGACCGCCCGCCGGCCGTCCTGCGCAACCTGCAGCATGTGTTCGGTACCGGCCGTCTCGCCGGCACCGGGTACCTGTCGATCCTTCCCGTCGATCAGGGCGTGGAGCATTCGGCGGCCGCGTCGTTCGCGCCCAATCCGGCCTACTTCGACCCGGTGAACCTGTGCGAGCTGGCAGTCGAGGCCGGCTGCAACGCCATCGCGAGCACGGTCGGTGTGCTGGGCATGACGTCGCGCCGGTACGCCCACCGGATCCCGTTCATCGCCAAGCTCAACCACAATCAACTGCTGACGTACCCGAACTCCTACGACCAGGTCATGTTCGCCTCCGTCAAGCAGGCGTTCGACCTCGGCGCGGTCGCCGTCGGCGCCACCGTCTACTTCGGCGCCCCCGAGAGCATGCGGCAGCTGCAGGAGGTGCGGGAGGCGTTCGCGCACGCCCACGAGCTGGGCATGTTCACCGTCCTGTGGGCCTACCTGCGCAACCCCGAGTTCAAGCGCGACGGGACGGACTACCACGTCAGCGCCGATCTCACCGGGCAGGCCAACCATCTCGCCGCCACGGTCGAGGCCGACATCGTCAAGCAGAAGCAGCCCGAGAACAACGGCGGGTTCCGCGCCCTGGGCTTCGGCAAGACCGACGACCGCGTGTACGACGAGCTCACCACCGACCATCCCATCGACCTCACCCGCTGGCAGGTCGCCAACTGCTACCTGGGACGGGTCGGGCTGATCAACTCCGGCGGCGCCTCAGCGGGCGGCGGGGACCTGGCCAAGGCGGTCCGCACCGCGCTGATCAACAAGCGGGCGGGCGGCATGGGCCTGATCGTCGGGCGCAAGTCCTTCCAGCGGCCCAGGGACGAGGGAGTCGCGCTGATCAACGCGATCCAGGACGTCTACCTCGACGACACCGTCACCGTCGCCTGAGCGAGCGTGCCTCCGCGATCCCGCGGCGTCCAGGATGCCACACCCACGCTGAGGCTGTGGGGCGCGCCGGTCGCGCGGGCCCTTCGCAGGGGCCCGGCGGGACCTTCGCCCCGTGGATCCGGAGGACGCCTCAGGCAGAGTCGGACTCGGACCGCCGATCTCGCCGGACCGGCGACGAACCGGAGGAGACACCCGTGCCGAAGCTCGTCTATGACTTCACCGAAGGCCGCAAGGACCTGAACGACCTGCTGGGCGGGAAGGGCGCGAACCTCGCGGAGATGGCGGGCCTCGGCCTGCCGGTTCCGCCGGGCTTCACGATCACGACGGAGGCATACCGGGCCTATCTCGCCGCAGGCCGTGAACCCGCCGGGTTGCGGGAGGCCGTGAGCGCGCACCTGGCCGCATTGGAGGCGAAGGCGGGGCGGGCTCTGGGCGAGCCCGGCGATCCGCTGCTGGTGTCGGTGCGTTCTGGTGCGAAATTCTCCATGCCGGGAATGATGGACACCGTCCTGAACGTCGGGCTCAACGACGTGACACTCGCGGGGCTTGCCGCGCGGACGGGCGATGCCCGGTTCGCCTGGGATTCCTACCGGCGCCTCATCCAGATGTTCGGCAAGACCGTTCTCGGTGTGCCGGGGGAGCCGTTCGAGGACGCGCTGGACAAGGCCAAACGGCACAAGGGCGTCGCCGCCGACGCGGACCTCGGCGTCCAGGAGCTGGAGATCCTGGTCGGGACGTTCAAAGGCATCGTCCTCGCCGCCACGGGACGGCCTTTCCCACAGGACCTTCGCATCCAGCTCGACATGGCGATCCGCGCCGTCTTCGACTCCTGGAACGGGGAGCGGGCCAAGCTGTACCGCAGGCGGGAGCACATCCCGGACGGGCTCGGCACAGCGGTCAACGTCATGGCCATGGTGTTCGGGAACCTGGGCGCGGACTCGGGCACCGGCGTGGCGTTCACCCGCGACCCGGGCACGGGGCACGCCGGCGTCTACGGCGACTACCTGCAGAACGCCCAGGGCGAGGACGTGGTGTCCGGAACCCGCAACACCGTGCCGCTCCAAGAGCTGGAGCGCATCGACAAGCGCTCCTACGGCCGGCTCCTGCAGATCATGCGGACGCTGGAGAACCACTACCGGGACCTGTGCGACATCGAGTTCACCATCGAGCGCGGCAGGCTGTGGATGCTGCAGACCCGCGTCGGCAAGCGCACGGCCGAGGCCGCGTTCCGGATCGCCGTCGAGCTCGCCGACGAGGGTCTCATCAGCATGGACGAGGCCGTCGGCCGGGTCGGCGGTGACCAGCTGGGCCGGCTGGCGTTCCCCCGCTTCGCGGCGGGCCCGGACGCCCGGCCGATCGCCGCCGGGATCGCGGCCTCGCCCGGCGCCGCGGTCGGCCGTGCCGTGTTCGACTCGCAGACCGCCGTGGAGAGGGCGCGCGGCGGTGAGCCCGTCGTGCTGGTCCGCCGCGAGACCAACCCCGACGATCTGGGCGGCATGATCGCCGCCACGGGCATCGTGACCAGTCGCGGCGGCAAGACCTCGCACGCCGCCGTCGTCGCCCGGGGCATGGGCACCGCCTGCGTGTGCGGGGTGGAGGAACTCGACGTCGACACCGCCGGCCGCCGGTTCACCGGTCCCGGGGGAGCGGTCGTGGCCGAAGGCGACATCATCTCCGTCGACGGTTCCAGCGGTGCGGTGTACCTGGGGGAGCTGCCGGTCGTGCAGTCCCCGGTCGTCCGGTACTTCGAGGGCGAGCTCGACCCGCGAGGCCCTGAGTCGGACGAGCTGGTGGCGGCGGTGCACCGGATCCTGGGCCACGCCGACGCCGTCCGGCGGCTGGAGGTCCGGGCCAATGCCGACACAGCGGAGGACGCCGCGCGGGCGCGGCGCTTCGGGGCGCAAGGCATCGGCCTGTGCCGCACCGAGCACATGTTCCTCGGGGAACGGCGCCCGCTCGTCGAACGGGTGATCCTCGCCGGCACCGGTGCCGAACGGGAAAGCGCTCTGGAGGCGCTGCTGCCGCTGCAGCGCGCGGACTTCGCCGCGATCCTGGCGGAGATGGACGGCCTGCCGGTCACGATGCGGCTGCTCGACCCGCCCCTGCACGAGTTCCTGCCCGACCTGACCGAACTCTCGGTGCGCGTGGCGGTCGCCGAGGCCCGGGGCGAGCCCGTCGAGCACGACCGGCGGCTGCTGGCGGCCGTGCGGCGCCTGCACGAGCAGAACCCGATGCTGGGCCTGCGCGGCGTCCGGCTCGGTCTGGTCGTCCCAGGACTGTTCGCCATGCAGGTGCGGGCCTTCGCCGAGGCCGCCGCCGAACGCGCCGGGGCCGGCGGCGACCCGCGCGGACAGATCATGGTCCCGCTGGTCGGCGCGGCGCGGGAACTGGAGATCGTCCGCGCGGACGCCGAACGGGTGCTCGCCGAGGTGGCCGAACGGACCGGCGTCGTGTTCGACGTGCCGATCGGCACCATGATCGAGTTGCCCCGGGCCGCGCTCACCGCGGGGCGGATCGCCGAGGCGGCGCAGTTCTTCTCCTTCGGCACCAACGACCTCACCCAGACCACCTGGGGCTTCTCCCGGGACGACGTCGAAGGCGGGTTCTTCACCGTCTACCTGGACAAGGGCGTTTTCGGCACCTCTCCGTTCGAGACCCTGGACCGCGATGGCGTCGGCCGCCTGATCGAGATCGCCGCGGCGGAGGGCCGGGCCCGGCGGCCCGGCCTCGAACTGGGCGTCTGCGGGGAGCACGCCGGAGACCCGGCCTCGGTGCGGTACTTCCACCGGGTGGGACTGGACTACGTCTCCTGCTCGCCGTTCCGGGTGCCGATCGCCCGCCTGGAGGCCGGCCGAGCCGCCGTCCTGGGGGCCGCCGAGCAGAGCACGGACGGTGATACGCGCTGAGGCGCTGAGCCATGTCGACCAGACGGCATCACACCCGCACCGCGACCGGCGCGGCCGAGACGGGCGCCGATCCGCGAGAGCCGCTCCCGCTGCTCCGCAAGGAACTGGGCACCGGCGACCGGGGCCTGTCGGGACGTGAGGCGGCCCGGCGGCTTGCCGTCTACGGGCCGAACCAGGTCCGGCGGCGCGAGAGACGTTCGCTCGCGCGCCTGCTGACCGCCCAGCTCGCGCATCCGCTGGCACTGCTGCTGTGGGGTGCGGGCGCGCTGGCGTTCGTCGCCGGAGTGCCTGTGCTGGGATGGGCGATCCTCGCCGTCATCCTGGTCAACGCCGTGTTCGCGCTGCTACAGGAGCATCAGGCGGAGCGGGCGGTGGAGGCGCTGGCGGCCTATCTGCCCGAGCGGGCCCACGTCATCCGGGACGGACGCGAGCAGGCGGTGGAGGCCGCCGGGCTCGTCCCGGGCGACCTCATCGTGCTGGCCGAGGGCGACAAGGTTCCCGCGGACGCTCGGCTGACGGACGGGGCGGTGGAGATCGACCTGTCGATGCTGACCGGTGAGTCGGCCCCGATCGAGCGGACGGCGGCCCCGGCGGAGCAGGACGCTCCGCTTCTGCGCGAACCGAACCTGGTGTTCTCCGGGACGACGTGTACCGGCGGCGAGGCGCGGGCGATCGTGTTCGCGACCGGCGGGCACACCGAACTCGGCCGCATCGCCGCGCTCAGCCAGCGCGCGCCACGCGGGGACAGCCCGCTGGAGGTCCAGGTCAAGAAGGTCGCCTGGCTGATCGCTGCGGTCGCTGTCGGCATGGGCGCGGTGTTCCTGCTGATCGGCGCGCTCGTCGGGCTGCCGCTGCGGGACGCGTTGATGTTCGCGATCGGGCTGCTGGTCGCCAACGTCCCCGAAGGCCTCCTGCCCACCATCACGCTCGCCCTGGCGGCCGGCGTACGCGTCCTGGCCCGCCAAGGCGCGGTGGTCAAACGGCTCAGCGCCGTCGAAACGCTGGGCTCCACCAACGTCATCTGCACCGACAAGACCGGCACGCTGACCCAGAACCGGATGCGCCTCCAGGCCCACTGGACCCCGCGGTCCGGGGCCGTCTCCGATGCGGCACCGCCCGCCGAGCTCGCGCGGGCGATGACCGAATGCACGACCGTGTCCCATGGCGAGGACGGCGGGCTGCAGGGCGACCCCACGGAGATCGCGCTGGTCGAGGGGGCCGGGCCGGACGTCGCGGTGCGGCTGGCGGCCCGGGACGACCGGCGCCGCGCGATCTTCCGGTTCGACGCGCGGCTGCGGCTGATGTCCGTCGTCGCCCAGCACGATGACCGCCTCTCCGTCTACGTCAAAGGCGCACCCGAGGCCGTGCTGGCCCGCACGTCCGGCGGTGACCACGACGCCGTCCTGGCCGTCGTCGCCGCACTCGCGCACCGGGGGCTGCGGGTTCTCGCCGTCGCCATCCGCGACCTGCCCTCCGGCGCCGACGTGCCGAGGCGCCGGGAGGACGCCGAGGCCGGGCTCCGCCTTGTCGGGCTGGTCGGCCTGTACGACCCGCCGCGTCCGCAGGTCGCCGACGCGGTCCGCCGCTGCCACGACGCAGGATTGCGCATTCACATCGTGACCGGGGACAACGGTGCCACGGCCGCCGCCGTCGCAGCGGAGGTGGGCATCGGTGTTCCCCGCATGCACGTGGTCGCCGAATCGGAGCGCATTCACGACCACGAACTGGACGAGCTGCTGACCGGCGACGCTGAGATCGTCTTCGCCCGCTCGTCCCCGGAGACCAAGCTCAAGGTCGCCGACGCGCTGCGGGCCCACGGTCAGGTGGTGGCGATGACCGGGGACGGCGCCAACGACGCGCCCGCCCTGCATCAAGCCCACATCGGCGTGGCGATGGGACGTTCGGGCACCGACGTGGCCCGCGAGGCGTCCACGATGGTGCTGACCGACGACAACTTCGCCACGATCGTCACCGCGATCGAGTCGGGGCGCCGCGTCTACGACAACGTCCGCAAGTTCATCCTGTACATCTTCGCCCACGCCGTCCCGGAGATCGTCCCGTTCCTGGTGTTCGCGCTCAGCGGCGGCCTCATCCCGCTGCCGCTCACCGTGCTGCAGATCCTCGCGATCGACCTCGGCACCGAGACCCTCCCCGCCCTCGCGCTCGGCCGCGAACCCGCCGAACCCGGCGCCATGAAGCGCCCGCCACGCCCGTCCTCCCAGGGGGTCATCTCCCGCGACATGCTGATCCGAGCCTGGGGCTACCTCGGGCTGGTGTCCGCCGTCCTGTCCCTGTCGGTGTTCTTCTACGTTCTGTGGCGCGCCGGCTGGCACCCGGGCGACCCCACCGGGAGCGGCTCCGCGCTGCACCAGGCTTACCTGACCGCGACCACCGCCACCTTCGCCGGGCTGGTCACCTGCCAGATCGGCACCGCGATGGCCGCCCGCACCGACCACGCCTCCCTCCGCCAAGTCGGCCTGACCAGCAACCCCCTCCTGCTCGCCGGCATCGCCTTCGAACTCCTCTTCGCCGCCGCCCTGATCTACCTGCCGCCTCTGCAGAACCTGTTCGGCACGGCCGCCCTGCCCTGGGACGTCCTGGCCATCATCGCCGCATTTCCGGTCATCGTCTGGGGCACCGACGAACTCCGCCGCTGGAGCCGGCGCCGCACTCGTTCCCACGGTCAGGTCAACGGGCCGTGACGAGCGGCTGCGTGGCCGGGACCCGGACTTCTAAGCGTGTGGGTTCGCCGCTCACCGGGCGAAAGCCGACCGCGTTCTCCCAGCCGGGAACGGTGGCCGCGCGGGGCGCATGAACCTCTTGTCGAGCCCGGTGAGGCGCAGGAGCCTCGCGATCTGCGGACGGGCACCGGTCAGTGTCACGGCACCGCCACGGCGCCGCGCCAGAGTGTCGGCGGCGACGATCGCGGCCAATCCTCGCGCGTCGCAGAAGGTCAGGGCGGACGCGTCGATCAGGACGTCCGGTCCGCGTTCGTCGATCACGCGGGCCAGTTCGATCCCGAAATCGGCGGCGGTCGCGATGTCGAGCTCCCCGGCGGCCGCCACACGTGTCAGACCGGTCCCCTCGTTCTTGACCGAAGTCGTGAGCTGAGCGGACGCGCGCTCCCGGACGGCAATGACGCGCATGGCGGTTCCTCCCCGTGGGCCTTGCTGGTGACACCAGGCTCTGCCGTCGTCCACCGCGTCGCCAGGGACCAACGTCCCAACGCGGGTGTCAATCCGTGCGACGTGTCGCCGCCGAGGTCGCGCACGACCTCGGCGGCGGTTCTGCGGTAGGGCGAGGATCCGTTGTCATCGAAGTTTGGCCAGGCGCTCGTCGTACTCCTCGGTCTCGATCTCGCCGCGCGCGTACCGCTCGGCGAGGGTCGCGCGGGCATGGTCGAGACCGGTTTCCGCGGGACGTGCCGCCTGCCGGCGATTTCGCTCCGTGGCCCCGGCGACCAGCCACGCCGCCATGCCGATCACGAGGACCCAGGTGAGTACCATCGCGGCCGCCCACAGCCACATCCAGCCGGACCAGCCGCCGTTGCCCATGTGTCCCCAGCCGTCGCCGGGAGCGGCGACCACCAGGGCGTATCCGATGTTCATGGCCACACCTCCTGTCACCCTCAGCCTGCGAACTCCGTCCGCGCGCCTCCAGGGTCGAAGGTCCCGCAGGTCGGCGGACCCAAGCCCCTGAACGCCGTGCCGGCGGGCGGCGAGGCTCGAAAGCCAGGGGAGTGGCAAGGCTCGTGGCCCTTTTGAGGTCGTCATCTCGCCGGACGTGGGGACCTTGGTCCCGTTGATCGTGTGCCGAGCGGACCTACTGCGCAGGTGGGCGGCGTAGTTGAGTCGTAGGTGAAGCGATCAACGATGCGATGGAAGGTGAGAGGCGATGGCACTCTCCGAGCACAAGACCCACATCGGGCGGGACACTTTCGTCCGGGTGGTGCGGCCCAGGCCGCTGACCGAGTCGCCTGCGGCGCGGTATGTGTGGGCGGCTGCGCGGCTGGCGCTGGGCTGGGTGTTCGCGTGGGCGTTCCTGGACAAGATGTTCGGTCTGGGCCACGAGACCCCCGCCGCCAAGGCGTGGGTCGACGGCGGCAGTCCCACCGAGGGGTTCCTGGCCAACAGCCCTGAGGGCCCGTTCGCGGGGTTCTACAACGACATCGCGGGGGCGGTGTGGGCGGACTGGCTGTTCATGCTGGGCCTGGCCGGCATCGGCGCCGCGCTCATCCTGGGCATCGGGATGCGGCTGGCCGCGGTGGCCGGCACGGCGCTGCTGGTGATGATGTGGACGGCGGTCCTGCCCCCGGCGAACAACCCGTTCATGGACGACCACCTGATCTACGCGATCGTCATCGTCGGGCTGGCCCTGGTCAGCGCCGGTGACACCCTGGGCCTGGGCCGCTGGTGGGGCGAGACCCGCCTGGTCAAGCGGCTCCCCGTTCTCAAGTGACCGACCGCGACCGCGGAAGGGCGCCCATCGGCCGGTGGGCGCCCGTGACCGGAGGGCCGGCAGAGCAGGACAGGAGGACGTCATGAGCGACGTGGACGTGGTCGTCGGTTACGACGGAACGAGCGAGAGTGAACGGGCTCTGCGGTGGGCGGCCCAGGAGGCCCGGCTGCGGCGGCTGCCGCTGACGGTCTGCCATGTCTGGCGGTGGCCGTTCCCCATCAGCCACATCGACCACGAGGGCGTGGCCATCGTCCGCAGGATGGGCGGTCACCTGCTCGATCAGGGTGTGGCGCTCGCCGGCGACCTGGCCCCCGGTCTGCGGGTGCGCAAGCGGCTGGAGAAGGGCAGCGTCTACGCCGCGCTGGTGCACCTGGGACGGGACGCCGACATGATCGTGGTCGGCTCCCATGCCCCCGACGAGATGCCCGTGGGGTCGGCGGCGCTCCGGGTGCCGGCCCGGGCGGATCGTCCGGTCGTGGTCGTCCGGTCGGCCGCCACGCGGGACGGTCTCGTCGCGGTGGGCGTGGACGGTTCGGCGGGCTCCGACGCGGCGCTGGCCTTCGCCTTCGAGGAGGCGGCGCTGCGCGGCTGGCGGCTGCGGGCGGTGTACGGCTGCTGGGAGCCTGGAGCGGCTCCCGGCGGGGACCTTTCCCTGTTCGGTGACGAGGACAGGCTGCGCCATGTGTGCGGGGCCGTGCTGGAGCGGGCGGTCGCGCCGTGGCTGGTGAAGTACCCACACGTCCAGGCCACGACGTCGCTGGTGCTGAAGTCGCCGCGGGAGGCGCTGTTCGAGGCCGCGCAGGACGCCACCTTGATGGTGGTGGGAGCCCGCGGTACCGGCGTGGTCGAGAGGCTGACCCTGGGGGCGACGAGCGATGCGCTGCTGACGCACGCCCCGTGCACGGTCGCCGTCGTGCCGAACCCGGCCGGATTCTGAAAGGCATGAGCGCGTCGGGGCCGGTGGCCCGGTTGCCCGGACCATCGACTCCTCGTCGGGTTCGCCGCGCCGGAGCGGCGCGATGACTCAGACGGCCGGCTTCGCCGCGGATGCCGGCCCACCGGACGCGAGTTCGCCGGCGACGGCCGACGCCCAGTCCTCGATCTCCGGCCAGTTCCGGTAGTCGCCGTAGCGCACTCCCAGGGCCTTGCAGGCCAGGTGTCCGGCGAAGGACATGTGCTCGCGCAGGAAGACGCCCGAGAAGAGCCGGTGCTGGCGGGCGCCGACCCTCGCATGGAGCTCGTCCGTCAGCAGGGCCTCCTCCTTGGGCCCGTAACCGCGCCAGGGGCCGCGGAGCGCGGCGGGCATCCCGACGCTGAACAGCCACACCGGGCGACCGGCCAGAACGTGGTGATGGCGTGTGACGAAGTCGCGTGCCTCGGGAAGCCACGCGCGGTTGTGGACGGCGCTGCCGAGCACGAATCCCTCGTATCCGCCGGCGTCCTCCACCTCGTCCATGGGGCGGACGTCGGCGCCGATGCCGCGTTCGGCCAGCGCCGCGCCGATCCGCTCGGCGATGCTGCGGGTGGACCCGTGCGTGGTCGCGTATCCGACCAGGATGGTCATGTCCTCACCTCCGGTCGCGGTTCTCACCACCAGGATCGGCCGGGGACACCCGGATCCGCCCCGGTCGTCGGCCCTCTATGGATAAGGACCTCCGGCCCTGAGAACCGGCCCCCTCACGCTCGAAGATGAAGTCCGGGCTCCTGCCTGGCGTCAGGAGCGGACCTGTGAGGAGGTGCGCGATGGCGGGGTCGGCGATCCGGACCGAGAGCCTGACCAAGCGTTTCGGCCGGGTACTCGCCGTGGACGGCCTGGACCTGGAGGTCGGCCGTGGAGAGATCTTCGGTTTCCTCGGGCCGAACGGAGCGGGAAAGTCGACGACGATCCGGCTGCTGCTCGGCCTCGCCCGGCCGACGTCCGGCAGGGCGTGGATCACGGAAGTGCCCGTCGGGGACGTCGAGCGCGCTCACCGCCACGTCGGCTACGTCGCCGGGGATGTGGCGGTGTGGCCGCAGCTGACCGGACTGGAGACGCTGACCTATCTGGGGAACCTTTCCGGGCGTGTCGACGTGCCGTTCCGCGACGAGCTCGTCGAGCGGCTGCGGTTCGATCCCGGGTTGCGGGCCCGTTCCTATTCCAAGGGCAACCGGCAGAAGCTCGCCCTGATCGCGGCGCTGATGACCCGGCCGGACGTGCTGCTGCTGGACGAGCCGACCTCGGGACTGGACCCGCTGATGGAGGCCGAGTTCCAGGCGCTGGTCAGGGAGGCCGCCGGCCGCGGGCAGACGGTCTTCCTCTCCTCCCACATCCTGGACCAGGTCCAGGACGTCTGCCACCGGGTGGCGATCCTTCGGGAAGGGCGGCTGGTGGAGGTCGCCGCACTGGACGACCTGCGCGGGCTGGGCGGCACGGTGCTGGAGGCGATCCTGGAGGGCCCGCCGCCCGATCTCGCCGGGGTGCCGGGGGTGACCGGAGTGGAGCCCATCGACGGCGGTGTGCGGGTGTCGATCACCGGATCGCCGTCCCCCGCACTGTCCCGGTTGAGCGCCTGCCCCCTGGTCCGGCTCCGCAGTCACGAGCCGACCCTCGAAGAGGTCTTCCTGAGCTATTACGAGGCGGAGAGATGAGCAGGACCGTGCCGCTGCGCCGGGCCACGGCGCGACCGCGTCCGGAAGTGCGCCGCCACCGGGTGGACGCACGGCTCGCGTGGTTGACGGTCCGGCTGATCCGGCGCGGGGTGGGCTGGCTCGCCCTCGCCGTCGCCGTCTACGTCACGGTCGAGGTCGTCACCTACGAGCAGACGTATCCCGACACCGCCGCGCGGCAGAAGCTCGCGGTGCTGTCGGAGGATCCCGCCGTGCGGATGCTGCAGGGCGTCCCGCACGCCGTCGAGACGACCGGCGGTTTCGTCGTCTGGGACGCCGGCTGGATGCTGGCCGCGGTCGTCGGCATCTGGGCACTGCTGACCGCGGGTCGCCTGCTGCGCGGAGAGGAGGAGTCCGGCCGCGCCGAACTCCTCCTGGTGGCGCCGATACGTCCGTCCCGTGTGGTGCTGGTGCAGGTGGGCGTCCTCGCGGGTGCGGCGGTCGTGGCGGGTGCCGCGGCGGCCGTTCCCCTGGCCTTGATGGGGACCGGTGCGGCGGGCTCGGCCCTGTTCGGACTCGGGCTCGCCGGCTTCGCCGCGACGTTCGCGGCGGTCACGGCGGTGCTCGCGCAGATCTTCCAGGTGCGGCGCCGGGTGACCGCCGCTTCGGCCGCCGTCTTCGGGGCCCTCTTCCTGGTCAGGATGGCCGCCAACAGCGCCGACTCACGCGGGTGGCTGCGCTGGCTCACCCCGTTCGGGTGGCTCGACGACCTTCACCCGTACGGGGACCCGAACCTTGCGGCGCTCGCCGTCTCACTGACGGTCCCCGTCGTCCTCGGCGGCGCCGCCGTCGTGCTGCGGACCCGCCGCGACGCCGGGGGCGCGCTGATCAGCGAACCCGACCGCGCCCGGTCGCGGCTCCGGTCGCTCGGCGGCCCCGCGGCGTTCGCATGGCGCAGTACCCGCGGGATGCTGGCCGGCTGGCTGCTCGGCATCGCCGGATACGCGTTCGTGGCCGGCGCGCTGATCGCGACCGTCCTCGACCTCGTCGCCGACGACCCGACCTACCAGCGGGTCCTGGAGTCGCTCGGCTGGGACGCCGGCGACGTCTCCGACGGTTTCGTCGGCATCATGGGCATCCTCATCGGCCTGCTCAGCGCCCTGTACGCGTGCTGGCGCATCGGTGCGGCCCGTGCCGAGGAAGCCGCCGGACGGCTCGACCACGTCCTCACCCGGCCCGTCACACGCCGCCGCTGGCTCGGCGGTCACGTTCTGCCGGCTCTGGCGTCGGCGCTGCTGCTCGCGCTGGCCGCCGCGCTCGCGATGTGGGCCGGCGCCGCCGCGACGGGCGCCGGCGTGAAACTCTCCGATACGCTCGCCGCCACCCTCAACCCGCTCCCGGTCGCCGCTCTGGCCATGGGGCTGGCGGTGCTCCTGTTCGGCGCCCGGCCCCGGCTGACCGTCCCCGGCTCGGTGGCGGCGGCCGTCATCGCCTACCTGATCGAGACGATCGGGCCCGCGCTGAACTGGCCGGACCCGGTTCTCGCCGTCTCCCCGTTCCACCACCTCGCGAAGGTCCCGGCGGAACCGTTCGAAACCGTCGCCGCCGCCAGCATGATCGTTCTGGCGGCGCTGCTCACCATGGCCGGGAACCTGCTCTTCGAACGCCGGGACCTCACCGGCGACTGAGTGGCCGCCGATGACGGCCGCGGCCGCCGATAGTGACATAAAGGTTGATAGTGGTCTAAGCATTCCGCCGTGATGACCTGGTGTCAGGCCAAAGGTCCCGACCACGGTTTGGCCGAGACCTTGGCGCCCGACGGCAAGGGCTTCCGATCTGAATTGGACGTGGACCCGATGTCCTGGGTAACTCAGGTCGATGACCCCGTCCTGATGGATGACGTTCCTGGCTACGAGCTGAAGCCCGATCCCCTCACGGCTCAGACGCTAGTTCGAGCCGGAGCGTACGCCGGGCCACGTGCAGGGCTTGAGCGCCGGGCCTTTGGCTGAGGCGGTACGGCCTCCGCGCGTTCCGCGATGGCGCCCGTCCGGGTGCGGTGCCGGCGCGCGTGGAGGCCGCTTGTCCCTACGTGGATTCGAGGCGGCCCAGGGTGTCGTCCACCGGTGCCGGCCAGGTGGAGTCCTTGAGGTCGAGGGCGTCGCGAAGGTAGGCCCACGTGACTCGCTGGATCAGTGCGACCCGCTCGGGGCTCTCGTCCGTCGTCTCCTTGGATTCGTGGCCGGTGATGCCGCCGAGCGAGTGCTCCGCGCCGAACAGTGTGAGCAGGCTCTTGCCGCCCGGGCTCAGGCGGTACGCGTCGGTGAACCAGTCCGGCCCCCGGACGGACATCGGGGAGTCGTCCCGGTCGCCCGCGACGACGAGGGCCGGGGTGGTCATGTCCGCGAAGCGCGGGCTCATGAAGGGGAAGTGCTCGGCCGCGAACGGAGAGAGGTCGGCTCCGCCCAGGCCGGTCACGGCCAGCAGGACGCCCGCCTGGACCCGCGGGTCGGACATGTCCTCTCCCGGGTCGCCGTCGGCGTCCAGGACTCGCGCCCCCAGCAGCGTGCTCGCGGTCTGGGCGCCCCAGGAGTGCCCCGCTGCGGCGATACGGCTGCGGTCAAGGCGTTCGGCCAGGCCGGGGACGGACGACTCCAGCAGGTCGAGATGATCGAGGGCGCGTTTGAGGTCCTCGACCCGGGACCGCCAGATCAGCGGCGTGCGGGGATCGTCGGATGGGAGGTTCAACGTCCGCGAGTCGAGGTGGGTGGGCTGGATGACGACGAAGCCGTGGGAGGCCCAGAAGCCGGCGAGCGGGTCGTAGCCGGTCGCCGACTGGCCGAAGCCGTGCGAGAAGACGATGACCGGCAGTTCGCGGCCGGTCGTGGGCGCGGAGACCCGAACCTGCAGATCGTCGCCTCGATCTGGGGCCGGCAGCGTGATGGGGTGCACCGAGACGACGGGCGTGGGGTCTGGCATTGCGTGCATGGCCGGTCCTTCGTTACTTGGCATTGGCCTGCCGTTCTGGAATCCTGTCAAGGCGGAACTTGGTTCCGGTAAATATACGGAACATGGTTCCGCTTTTCAAGGGGGTGACGGCGATGATGGCCGGCAAGGACGGCGAGCCGGGTTCCCCGCGCAAGCGGCGGGCTGATGCCAGGCGCAACGAGAAGGCGCTGCTGGAGGCGGCCGCCGCGGTGTTCGTCGCCTCCGGGGTCGATGCACCCGTGCGCGACATCGCCGCCAAGGCCGGTGTCGGCGTCGGCACCATCTACCGCCACTTTCCGACACGTGCCGAGCTCATCGTCGCGGTCTACCGGCATCAGGTCGAGGCGTGTGCCGCGGCCGGTCCGGCGCTGCTGGCCGAGAGCGCCACACCGCACGCCGCCCTGGCGGGCTGGGTCGACCTCTTCGTCGACTTCCTGGTTACCAAGCACGGCCTGGCCGAGGCGATGCAGTCCGACGATGCCGCCTTCCAGACGCTGCACGCCTACTTCCTCGACCGCCTCGTCCCCGTCTGCGCCCAGTTGCTCGCCGCCGCCGAGGCAGCGGGTGAGATCATCCCCGACATGGACGCCCTCGTCCTGATGCACGGCATCGGCAATCTCTGCATCGGCGCCGGCAACCCTGCCTACGACGCGCGCCGCATGGTCGGGCTCGTGATCGCCGGCCTCCGGCGGCGCTAGGGTTCCGCTCCGGGGCGAATCTTCCTCCATGACCGGGTGGGCGTCATCGCTCGCTCCGTCAGCCGGCAGGACCGAGCAGGTCCCATCGGTTGCCGGCGATGTCGAGAAAGACGGCGACCCGCCCGTACGGCTCGGTGCGGGGCGGAGTGACGAACTCGACGCCGCCGGCCGTCATGCGTTCGCGGGCGGCGTCGAAGTCGTCCACACGTAGAAAGAACCCCACACGGCCGGCGACCTGGTTTCCGATCGCGGCGGTTTGGTGTTGGCCGTCCGCGCGGGCGAGCAGAATGCCGGTCTGAGCGCCCGGCGGACGGACGACGACCCACCGTTTGGGGCGGCCGTCGTTGGTGCGTGAAGGCGAGTCTTCAACCAGGTCGAACCCCAGAGCGCCGGTGAAGTACTCGATCGCTCGGTCATAGTCGTCCACGACGATCGTGATCAGGTCGAGTCGCATCTTCGCGAGCGTATGGCCTGCCCGATGGCCTCGCCGGGGAACGAACCGCTCGTTCGCCTGAAGTTCGGAACTGTGGGAAGGAATGGGGCATGGTGGACGCGCGGCGGGCGATGATCGCGGACGAGTTCGAAATGCGGGGGTCGCCCCTGTGCGATTGCGCGCAGCGGGGGCCCGCGTACAGCCGGACGACGGGTGCGGCGATCGCGCATCACTGCGGCTGCGCGGCGGTGCGGGCGTCCGCTCTGGCGCGCCGCGCCGCGTCCGCCACCCGGCATGCGCGCGAGTGCGGGTGCGATGAGGCCGACCGTGAGGCCGCGCTGTTCTGGGAGGGGGAGTTCGCCGCCCGCCGCCCCGGTGGTCAGGTGCCGGGCTCCGGAGCCTGCTGACCTGCGCGGCCGGCGGCGAGGTGCGGCCCTACCCGGACCGGCTGCTCGACGGGCTCATGTGTCGAGTTCGGAGTTCAGTTTCGTGAGTTGCGCGTCGTAGATCCGCTGGAGGCCCTTGGGGGCGAAGGTCCGTTCGAAGAAGCCTCCGATGCCGCCCGCTCCGTCCCAGGTGGTCTGGACCTGGACGCGTGCGCCCTCGGCCGCGGGGGAGACCGTCCACGTGGTGACCATGGAGGAGTTGGCGTCCTGCTCCACCAGCCGGTCCTTGCCGGGTGTGCGGGCGGTGAAGAGGCAGTCGCGTACGCGTCTGCTGGTGGCCGCCAGCTTCCAGTGCACCACCGTGCCGTCGCCCTGGCCGCCTTCTCGCACTTCGTACTCGCTGAAATGCTCGGTCAGCATGCGGGACCGGACGCCCGTGTAGTCGCCGAGTGCTTCGAACACCCGTTCCGGGTTCGCGTTCAGCGTTCTTTCTGCGGTGACCACGACTTGTCCCATGCCGGTCATCCTTCCATGGCCCGCTCCTCCCCAGGACTTCTGCCCGGAGTCGTGCCCGGGAGTTGCCGATTGGCGGAGATCGCCGGGGTCCTGGTCCTACAATCGGGCGATCGGTACCCAGGCGGGAGGTCTGTCCGTGAGTAGTGAACATCATCCGGAGTGGGTGATAGACCCGGAAACCCCAAGCGTGGCCCGGATGTACGACTACTACCTCGGCGGAAAGGACAACTTCGCCTCGGACCGGAAGGCCGCCGATCAGGTGGTGGCGGCGATGCCGAACGTGCTGGAGTTCACCCGCGCCAACCGCAGGCTGCTCTCCCGGGCCGTGACGATGATGGCCGGACGGGGCGTGCGGCAGTTCCTCGACATCGGATCCGGGCTGCCGACGCAGGAGAACGTGCACCAGGTGGCTCAGCGCGCCGCCCCCGACTCCCGCGTCATCTACGTCGACAACGACCCGATCGTGCTCACGCATGCGCGGGCGCTGCTGGCCGACAACCCGCAGACCACGGTCGTGCAGGCGGACCTGCGCGAACCGGGGAGCGTCCTGGAACATCCCGAGGTCAAGGCCCGGATCGACTTCGACCGGCCGGTGGGCCTGCTGCTGCTGGCCATCCTGCATTTCGTGCCGGACGAGGAGCGTCCGGCCGAGATCGTGGCGAAGCTGCGGGCGCCGCTCGTCCCGGGCAGTTACCTGGTCATCTCGCACGGCCACCGGGGCGCGGTCAGCCGGGAGGTCGAGGAGCAGGTGCGGTCCGCGTACGGCAGGACGGGCGCCGGTGACCTCATCCCGCGCGGGGTCGACGAGGTGACGACGTTCTTCGAGGGCACCGAGCTGGTCGGGCCCGGCATCGTCCAGGTGGCCGACTGGCGGGAGGACGCCGAGCCGTTCGAGTCCGACATGTCCCGGCCCGGCTTCCTCGCCGGTGTGGGGAGAGTCGGCTGATGCTGCCGCTGGAGTTCCTGTTCAGCCGGACGTTCAGCGAAGACCCGTACGCCGCCTACGCGGAGCTGCGGGCGTCGGGGCCGGTCCACCCGATCGACTTTCCCCGCGGGGCCACCGCCTTCCTGGTGGTCGACCACGAGCACGGCCGCGCGGCCCTGAGCGATCCGCGCCTGTCCAAGGACACCGCGCACAGTTCCCTGCCCGTGAACGGCGAGCAGTTCTTCGGCGGGACGATGCTCGCCATGGACCCGCCCGACCACACCCGGCTGCGGGCGCTGATGGCCAAGGCGTTCACCGGCCGGCGGGTCGAGAAGCTGCGGCCCCGCGTCCAGGAGATCGCCGACGGGCTGCTGGACGGCATCGCGGCCCGGGGCGGGGCCGACCTGATCGAGGAGTTCGCCGTCCCGCTGCCGATCCAGGTGATCTGCGAGCTGCTCGGCGTCCCGGCGTCCGACCGGGCCCGGTTCCGGGCGTGGACGGCGGTGCTGACGGTGCCGGCGCTGACCGCCGAGGCCCGCACACGGCGCCGCGACGTCGCGCGGGAGTTCAACGACTATTTGACCGGGGCCATCGCCGAACGGCGGGCCGCCCCCGGGGACGACCTGATCAGCGGCCTGATCACCGCCCGCGACGGGGACGCCGCCCTCACGGGGGCCGAGCTGGTCAACGGCATCGCGCTGCTGCTCATCGCCGGGCACGAGACGACGGTCAACCTCATCGGCAACGGGGTGTTCGCCCTGCTCCAGGCGCCCGCCCAGCTGGAGCTGCTCCGGTCGCGGCCCGAGCTGCTGCCGTCCGCGATCGAGGAGCTGCTGCGGTACGACGGCCCGCTGGAACGGGCGAGCCACCGCATCGCGGTGGAGGACATGGAGATCGCCGGGACGCCCATTCCCAAGGGCGCCTGGGTGCACGTCTCGCTGGGCGCCGCGGACCGTGATCCCGCGGTGTTCGACGCCCCCGACCGGCTGGACGTGACCCGCGCCCCCAAACGGCACGTCGCCTTCGGGCATGGCCTGCACTTCTGCCTCGGCGCGCCGCTGGCCCGGCTGGAGGGCCAGATCGCCATCGGCGGGCTGCTGGAGCGTTTTCCCGGTCTCGACCTGGCCGTGCCGGCCGCCGAGTTGCGCCATCACCGCACCGGTTCGATCGTCCGCGGACTGATCTCCCTTCCCGTGCGGGTGTCGGCTTCTCGGCCGTGAACGTGCCGTCGGCGGCCGGGTTCCGGCCGGTTCGGCCGCGATCGGCCGGGTGACGCGGCGGTGATGCCGACGCCGCCGCGGATTTCGGCCTGGACGAGGACGACCTGCGCTCCCGGTTCGAGTTCTACGAGCCCTTCGTCACGGATCACTGAACGGCCGCCCCGCCGCGCTGCGGGCCGCCCGTGGCGGGCGGACCACCGCCTCCGGCGGTCGCCGGAAATCGGTGGGCGCCGGTGTCCGGTCGGGCCCTCCGCCGTTCGTCTTGCTGGTGAAGAGCGGAACCGTCCACCACCGTAAGGAGCGGGCCATGAACCCGACCCTCAACACCATCGACATCGTGGTGTCCGACATTCAGGCCACGATCGCCTTCTACGCCCGGCTCGGCCTGACGTTCACCATCGACGAGGCCTACCCCGACCACGCCGCCTGCGACCTGCCGGGCGGACTTCACCTGATGCTCGACACCGAGAAGTTCCGCGCCTCCGCGCAGACCTCCGGCTGGAGCCGCCCCTCGGGCGATCCGCGCAATTTCCTGGCCTTCGAGTTCGGCACTCCGGCCGATGTCGACGCCAAGTACGCCGAGCTCACCGGTGCCGGCTTCGCCGCCGTTCAGGAACCGTGGGACGCCTTCTGGGGCATGCGGTACGCCACCGTGCTCGACCCCGACGGCAACGGCATCGACCTGTACTGCCCCCTGCCCGCCGAGCAGGCGTCCGCGGGCTGACTGAGGGGTTGCATCCGGTACCGGGGTACAGGTTTATCGTCGGTGTATGGAACTGGAACAGGTACGACCCGGGCCGGGCGAGGCCGGGTGGGCGCCGCAGGCGTGCACCCTGCCGACGGCCGAGCGGCCGCTGCGGGAGGCCGAGTTCGACGCGCTGTTCGGCGAGGCGGTGACCGAGGTGCGGCCCGCGGGGCCGGGACGCGTCCGGCTGGTGCTGCGGTCCGAGCCGGACGTGGCGGGACGGGCGGCCGAGCTGGCGGCGCGTGAGACCGGCTGCTGCTCGTTCTTCACCTTCACCCTGACCGCGGCCGGCGGCGCGCTGACGCTGGATGTGAGCGTCGCGGGCCGGCACGCCGAGGTGCTGGACGCGCTGGCCGTCCGGGCGGCCGAGCTGGCGGGCCCGGGGAGCCGGCGATGACCGGGCCCGCCGTCACCGGCGGGCCCGGCGCGTCCGGAGGGTTGCGCAGCGGGCAGGTCGCCGAGGCGGCCGGCGTGAACCTGCAGACGCTGCGGTACTACGAGCGGCGGGGCCTGCTCGCCGAGCCCGAGCGGACGCCGGGCGGGCACCGGCTGTATCCGGCGGAGGCGGTGACGCTGCTGCGGGTGATCAAGACCGCGCAGCGGCTCGGGTTCACCCTGGAGGAGGTCGCCGAACTGCTGGACGCCGGGACCCACCGGCACCGCCGCGCCGACGCCGGGTTGCAGGCGCGGGCGAGCGCCAAGCTCGCCGAGGTCGAAGCCAAGATCACCGATCTGCGCACCATCGCCGACACGCTGCGCCGAGCCCTGGACGCCGGGTGCGACGACCTTGTCACGTGCGCCGGGGAACGGGGCTGCCCGCTGCCGTTCGCCGACCTGGCCGCCGGCCCCGGTGCCATGGGCACGAGCCTCTCAGGGCGGCACGGTCAGTCGTCCTGGCCGACGTCGAACTCCCAGTGCCACGGTTCGTACGGGTTGCTGTAGGCCCAGGCCGGGTGGATCCAGCCGTACTTCTCAGAGTTGTCCTCCAGCCACTTGAACTGGGGTGAACCGCCGTCCTGAACGCCGTCGCACAAGTCGACGGAGATGCCGATCCCGTGCTTGCTGTTGCCCGGGCGCGCGGCGTAGCCCGCCGGCATGGTCCGGTACAGCTCCTCCTGCTTCTCGTAGCCGCGGTAGGAGCTCCGCACGCACATCTCGTCGCCGAAGTGCTCCTGGTAGGCGGCGTTGAGCTTGTAGAACGCCACCGCGGCGTCGGCCCGCAGGTGCTCGTCCCGCTGGGGCAGCGGGCAGAGTTCGCCGACCGGAATCCGGCCGTTGGGGTAGCCGTGCTCGGTGGCCTCTGACGGCTTGCAGTCGTCCGGCGGTTCGCTCGGCGCTTCCTCGGCTCGCTGGGAACCCGTTCGTTCGGCACGGTCCGCCGGGTCCTTCGCCGAGACCTTCGCAGAGGCGGGGACGCCGGAGTCGCCCGAACCTCCGTCCAGCGGCATCAGCGCGAGGGTGCCGGCCAGGGCACCGGCGAGGACGGCGCCCATCAGCGGCGCGGGGTACTTGGCGTTCCTGACGTGCCGACCTGTCACGGCATCTGCTCCTTCCATACCGCCTACCGGGTTAGCTGACGGATTCGGACGTGGAAGTCGCCCTACGACGCTCCTCGAACATGGAGGGAAGGCGTCGATTCACCCCTGCGAGGCGGCACAGGCAGGTCGGCCTGGACGTCACTCGCGCTGGTTCCCCGGCTCCGCAGATAGCGGACTCGGCGCGGCCGCCCCCACCCTGGGCCGTGGGCTGAGGATGTGGCGGCTCACTGGTCGATGGCCACGGCGCCTGGCGGGCGCCGAATTCGGACAGAAGGTATCAAAAGCTCAAGAGAATGCAAACATGCCACAAACCGACGGCATTCCAGGTCAGAGCCGGTGAAGACCGCGTCTCCGTCCGACCGACCGTGATCACCGGATCTCACGCCGTGATTACACTTCCGTCACGCCGGGACCGGTCCCGGTGGATGACCCCCGACCATGGTCCAGTGAGTCCGGCGGCGGGAGGGGGACGGCGGTGGAGCCGCTTCGGCGTGGTGATCCGCACCGGGTGGGTCCCTACCGGCTCCTCGGCAGGCTCGGCGAGGGCGGGATGGGGGTCGTCTACCTGGCGCGGTCGGGGGCCGGCCGGCCGATCGCGGTCAAGATCGTCCGGCGGTCGAAGGCGGGGGAGCCCCGGTACGCGGCCCGGTTCCGCCGCGAGGTGGAGGCCGCCCGCCAGGTGTCGGGGGTGTTCACCGCGCCGGTGCTGGACGCCGACCCGGACGCGGCGCCGCCCTGGCTGGTCACCGCCTACCTGCCGGGGCTGTCGCTGCGGGAGGCCGTCGGCGGCTTCGGCCCGCTGCCGCCGGACGCCGTCCGCCCGCTGGCGGCCGGGCTGGCCGAGGCGCTCGCGGACATCCACCGCGCGGGCGTGGTGCACCGCGACCTCAAGCCGGGCAACGTGATGCTGACCGCGGGCGGCCCCCGCGTGATCGACTTCGGGATCGCCCGGCCGGAGGACGCGACGGCCGTCACGCGCGTGGGCACGCCCATCGGCACCCCCGGGTTCATGGCGCCCGAGCAGGTCCGCGGGGAGAAGACCGGGCCGGCGGCCGACGTGTTCTCGCTGGGCGCGACGCTGGCGTACGCGGCGACCGGGGCGGAGCCGTTCGGGTCCGGGCCGGCGCGGTCGCGCGACCTGCGGGCGCTGACCACGCGGGCGGACCTGGACGCGATCACCGAACCCTGGCTGCGCGGCCTGATCGGGGCATGCCTGCACGCCGACCCCGGGCTGCGCCCGTCCGCCGCCGGGGTGCTGGAACGGCTGGGACCACCGGATGCGGAGGGGCCGTCCCTGCTGGGCGCCCGGTGGCTGCCGCCGGCGATCGCGGAGGAGATCGACCGCCGGACCGCCGAGGCCGAGACGCTGACGCGCCCCCCGCCGGGCGACCCGCCGGACGCGGACCCCGCGGTCGGTCAGGCGCCGACGGAGGACCCGGACGATTCCGTCCAGGGCACGGCGCCCCCGCCGCAGGGCGTCACCCGGCGGACGGTCCTGGCCGGGGTGGGCGCGGGCGTCATGACGGCGGGCGGCCTCGGGACGTTCCTCTGGCGCCGGACCCGGGACCGGCAGGGCGGCGGCTCGCGGCCGCCGGAGGGGCGGGGCTCCCGCGCGCCGCAGGGGCCGCCACCCGAGGGACGCTCCCGGTGGACGCGCCGCGTCAGCGATGACTCCCTGGCCCTGGCCGCCGCCGACGGGGTGCTGCTGGCGGACGGGATCGAGAAGGACGGGGACGACAGCACCGGGATCGTCCACGCGCTGGATGCGCGCACGGGCGAGGTGCTGTGGAAACGCGACGGCGGCTTCTCCGCCGCGGGCGACGGCGGCGTGACGTACCTGACCCTGAACGAGGGCAGGGAGATCAGCGCAGTCCGCTCCAGGACGGGCGAGGTGCTGTGGACGCATCAGGTCGACTTCGACAGGCTCCCGACCGGCGAACTGGCGGCCGCCGGCCAGGTGGTCGTCTTCGGCCGCGAGGAGATCACCGCGCTGGACGTGGCCGGCGGCGGGCGGCGCTGGACGTCCGGGGCGTCCGCCCGGTCCGGGCTCTCCGCGGCGGACGGGCTCGTGCTGGCCCTGTCGCCGGAGGCCCTGGCGGGCCTGGACGCCCGGACCGGGAAGACCCGCTGGACGTATCCGCTGGACTACGGCGACTCCCAGATCACCGGCGACGGCATGGTCTTCGCCTGCGACCGGTTCGGCACGCTGCACGCGATACGCGCCGGCGACGGCGCTCTCGTCTGGCGGCGGCGGAACGTCGGCGGCTGGGGGAGCCAGGTGGGCGGCGGACGCTTCTACGCCGAGGGACACGACGGCGTCGTGCTCGCCCTGGAGAGCACCACCGGGCGGCAGATCTGGTCGCGCACGCTGACGCGGCTGAAGGACGATCCGCGCCGCCAGGCGACGGCCTACCGCCTGTCCGGCACCACCCTCTACGTCATCTGCGCCGACGGAAACCTCTACGCGCTGGACACGGCCGACGGCCGCGTCCGGTGGACCTACGGAACCGAGAAAGCCATCCGCGTCCAGCCCGTGAGCGCGAACGGGCTGGTCTTCATCGGCGCCGGGGACGGCAGCGTCCGCGCCGTCGCCGCACCAAGCTGAAGGGAAGGGACCACGTGCGACCCCTTGAGCCGGACGACCCACGCTCGGTCGAGACCATGGGACGGCGGTACCGCGTCCTGGCGCGCATCGGGTCCGGCGGGATGGGCGTGGTGTATCTCGGCCGCTCCGCCGCCGGGCGGACCGTGGCGATCAAGATGGTGCATCCCGAGTTCGCCGCCGACCACGACTTCCGGGCCCGGTTCGAACGCGAGGCGAAGGTCGCGCGGTCGGTCGGCGGCGGCTTCACCGCCGCGGTGATCGACGCCGATCCGGGCGCGGAGGTCCCGTGGCTGGTGACCGAGTTCCTGCCGTCGGTGTCGCTGCGCGACGCCGTCCACACGTCCGGTCCGCTCGCGGCGGACGCGGTGTGGGCGCTGGCGGCGGGCGTGGCGGAGGCGCTCGTGTCGATCCACGGCGCCGGCGTCGTGCACCGCGACCTGAAACCCGCGAACGTCCTGCTGACCGCGGACGGCCCCCGCGTGATCGACTTCGGCATCGCCCGCGCGGTGGACTCCTCGTCCATCTCACGCCCGGGCGAGCAGGCGGGCTCCCCGGGGTTCATGTCGCCGGAGCAGGTGGCGGGGGTGACGGCCGGGCCGTCCGGCGACATCTTCTCGTTCGGGTCGACGCTGGCGTTCGCCTGCACGGGCCGGGAGCCGTTCGGTGAAGGCCCGTGGCACGCGAAGATGCTCCGCATCCAGTCCGAGCCGCCGCGGCTGGACGGGATCGCCGACGACGGCCTCCGCTCGCTGATCGAGTCGTGCATGGAACTCGACCCGGAGCGCCGCCCCACCGCCCGACGCCTGGTGGAGAACCTGTCGGGCCGGGGGGAGGGCGGCGTCCCCCTGCCGTCCGCCGTCGTGGCCGAGATCGACAGGCGCCGGACCGAGGCGGAGAACCCGCCGCCCGCCCCGCCGCCGCAGCCCGCCCCGGCCCCGCAGCCCGTCCCGCCGCCCTCCGGACCTGACCTGCGCCGCCGCGGTCCGGTGCTCGGCGCGGCGGGCGCGGCCGTCCTCCTCGCCGCCGTCGTGCTCCCGGTCGCCGGCTGGTACGCGTTCCGCGGGGACGGCGGCGCGTCGGCCGCCCCCGCGTCCACCGCGTCGGCCGCGCCCGCCTCGCCGTCGGCGTCGCCCACCTCGACGGCGACGCGGGCCGAGATCACCTTCTCCATCGAGGGCGACGGCAGGATCGGCTCGCTGACCTACATGGTGAACGGGAAGTCCACGAAGCTGGAGAAGGTCAAGCTGCCGTGGCGGAAGACGGTCCCGATGCCCGAATGGCCGCCGCGGATCTCGTGGAAGCTGACGTACCGCGCACCGGCGGGCGGGGCCTCCCACACGGTCGCCGTGGACGGGAACGTGATCATCGCCGGCCGGGGCAGCGCGGGCAGCGACATGGCCGCCGAAGGCCTGTTCTGACGCGAATCGCCACACGGGCGCCGGGACCCCTCCCGCAGGCCCAGCCCGTCCGGGAGGGGTCCCGCGCGGCCTGCACCAGGATTGCCGCCATGCGGGAGAGACTCAGGACGGAAGTCCACCAGATCGCGGGCGCCATCGCGTTCGAGACCGTGATGCGCTACGGCGACGCCCTCGCCAGATCGCCGCACGCCGAGCAGACCATGGAGACGACGGCGCGCCGCGTGGCCACCGAGGTCGCCGGCGCGATCGCCGACGAGCGCGTCGTTCAGGCCGACGAGGTCGTCCGGGCCGCCGCGACGGCGGCCGGGGACACGGCGGTCCGCGCCGCGCGGAAGGTCGCCGGGAAGACGGCCTCGGCGCTCGCGGCGGAGGCGGAGGCCAGGACGCTGAAGAAGGCGCACGAGGCGGTGGAGGAGGAACTGAAGGACGCGTGGGAGGCGCTGGAGGAGGCGCGGGAGGAGGTGACGCGGTCCGCCGCGCGGTTCGCCCGCGACGAGGCCGTCCGCGCGGTCGCCGAGACCGTCGCCGAGACGGTGCCGCCCGTCGTGGAGGTCAGGGTGGCGGGCGCCCCCGGCCCGGTCCGCGTCGGCGGCCACACCCACGCGGTGTTCCCGGACGTGGTGCTCGCGCTCGGCGCCGGCTGCCACGTGCTGCTCGTCGGACCGGCCGGCACCGGGAAGTCGATGATGGCGCAGCAGGCGGCGGAGGCGTTCGGGCAGGAGTTCCACGCCCTGTCCCTCGGGCCGACGACGCCGATGAGCAAGATCTTCGGCTACTACGACGCGCATGGCCGCTACCACGCGACGCCGTTCCGCCGCGCCTTCGAGGACGGCGGGCTGATGCTGCTCGACGAGCTGGACAGCGGCCACCCCGGCCTGCTGGCGGAGCTGAACCAGGCCCTGTCCATCGGGTCCTGCGCGTTCGCCGACGGCATGGTCGCCGCGCACCCGGACTTCCACCTGATCGCCACCGCGAACACCTACGGAACCGGCGGTGACCGGCGTTACGTGGGCCGCCAGGCGCTGGACGCGGCGACGCTCGACCGCTTCATCGTCATCGACGTGCCGGTCGATGAGGAACTGGAGGAGCGCATCGCGCTCGCGCACGCGCCCGACCGGCCCGACGAGGCCCGGCAGGTGATCGGGGAGGTGCGGCGACTGCGCGCCACGGCGGCCGAGAAGCGGCTGCCGGTGATGTTCTCGCCCCGGGCCAGCATCGACGCGGCCAAGTTGCTCCAGGGAGGCGCGAGCGTGGAGCAGGCCGTCACGTGGCGGGTGGTGCGGGGCATGTCGGCGGCCCACCGTTCGGCCCTGGGCATCGCCGAGGGCGGGACATGAGCGCAAGGAGGCCGGTGCCGGGGGACACCGCCCACGCGCTGGACCCCATGTGGTCCTGGCAGGAGTTCGTGGACCGGGCCCGCGCGCCGGACAGCATCCCCGACGGGAGCGGGCGGCACGATGAGGGCGCGTGGTCGGGCGCGTCGTGGGAGGAGGCGCTGCGGCTGGCCGAGGACGGGTGGACGACGGTGCTGCCCGGGGTGGACGCGGAGGTGGCCGAGCTGCGTGAGCGGGCCGCGGCCGATGTGCTGACGACGGCCCTGGCGCCCACCTGGGACGTGACCGGCAGCGAGGTGGACGTCGGCGCGTACTTGAGCGGCGAGCCGGAGTGCATGGTGGACGCGGTGCCGCAGCGGATGTCGGCCCGGGGCCGGGTGGTGACGTTCCTGGTTCCGGCCGGGTACGTCAACACCACCCCGCACTCGGCCGTGCGCCACCGGGGGGTGGCGCTGGCCGCGTTGTGCTCGTCGATCATCTCCGCGGGGCACAGCGTCGAGGTCTGGTCCGGCTTCTGCTCCTACGTCAGCGTGACGGAGCGGTTCGCCGGGGTGGCGCGGGTGGTCTCGGCGGCGGAGCCGCTGGACATGGGGCGGCTGATGTTCGTGATGGCGCATCCGGCCATGCTGCGCCGCCTCTGGTTCGCGGTCTGGGACGGCGGCCCGCGGCGCGCGGCACGCCGCATGTGCGATGAGAACTACGGGCACGCGTCGTACGCCTGCCTTCCGGAGGACCTTCCCGAGGGCGTCGAGGATCCGTACGTCCTGCCGTATCTGTCGCCGGCGGACCCGCAATGGGCGACCGCGGACGCCGCGCTGGGGTGGTGCCGGGAGACGTTCACCAGCCTGGGGCTGCTGCGGTCTTCGTGACGATCGGCCGACGGCGTCAGAGCAGGGAGATCAGGAGGATGAGGCCGAGGACCAGGGCGACCCACAGGACCATGACGTCGGTCGACCACGGCACTCCCAGCCACCCCCGCGCCCGGAAGGGGCGGGAGGCGGCGGTGGAGACACGGCCCCCGTGCCGCTGGAGGGGCTTGGTGACCTCGTTCCGCATGCGCGTCACGCCGTGCAGTCCCATGCGCCAGGCGCGCGGGAGCAGGCGGCGGTAGATGACGTCGGCGTCCAGGTTCACCGAGGGCAGCTCGGCCGGGTAGAGACCGGTCCGCATCAGCACCGTGAAGGCCAGCGAGGCGAGCAGCAGCAGTTGCACCTGGTTGACGACGTGCGGAGTGGTGTAGGCGGAGTAGTCCATGTCGTACGGGAGCAGGCCGTACAGCAGGTTCGGCGCCACCCCGATGGCGATGGAGCCCGCCGCCGCCAGGCCCATGGCGAGACGCATGTTCAGCGGCGCCTCGTCGACCCGGTGCCCCTGGTCGTGAGCGAAGAAGGCGAAGAACGGGATCTTGATCCCGGCATGGTGGAACACTCCGGCCGAGGCGAACAGCAGCAGGAGCCAGACGGCCGTGCGGTGCTCCTCCGCGACCGCCTCCATGATGATCGACTTGGTGGCGAACCCGGAGAACAGCGGGAAGGCCGAGATGGACGCGGCTCCGATGACGCACAGCACCATGGTCTGCGGCATCGATTTGTAGAGCCCGCCCAGTTCCGAGCCCTTGGTCGTCCCGGTGCGCAGCAGGACCGCGCCCATGCTCATGAACAGCAGGCCCTTGAACAGGATGTCGGCGAAGGCGTGCGCGGCGGCGCCGTTGACGCCGAGCGTGCCGCCGATCCCGACCGCGGCGACCATGAAACCGAGCTGGTTGATCATGCTGTACGCCAGCACCCGGCGCAGATCGTTCTCGATCACGGCGTAGAAGATCGGGAAGCACGCCATCACGACGCCGACCCACACCAGCGCCCCGGTGCCGGGGAAGCCGCGAGCCAGGACGTAGACGGCGAACTTGGTGGTGAACGCCGACAGCGCCACGGTGCCGACGACGGTGGCCTCCGGGTAGGTGTCCTGCAGCCAGGCGTGCAGGACGGGGAAGGCGCACTTGATCCCGACCGCGAGCAGGATCAGCAGGCCGCCGGGTTCGGTCGCGCCGATGAAGCCGAACTCCAGGCCGGCCCCGGACTGCACGTGCAGGACGATCCCGCCCAGCATCAGCAGCCCGGAGGCGACCTGCGCGACGAGGTAGCGCATCCCGGCCCGGTAGGCGCGTTCGGTGCGCCGCGCCCAGATCAGGAACACCGAGGACAGCCCGGCCAGCTCCCAGAACACGAACATCGTGATCAGGTCGCCGGCGAGCGCCCCGCCGACCGCGGACGAGGCGTAGACGGGGATCACGGCCTGCTGCATCCGGTCCCGCAGATGCAGGGCGTAGATCATCGAGATGAACGCCGCGACGAGGAACGCCGTCGCGAAGACCCGCGCGAGCGCATCCACCCGCAGCGGCTCCAGCCGGAGGCCGAGCATCCCGAAGCCGCCGTGGACGCCCTCGGGCAGCGTCCACAGCGCCGCCATCGCGGCGGCCGGGAGCAGCATCATCCAGACCGCGCGCACCCGGCCGGCCAGCAGCGGAATGGGCAGCGCGCCGGCGATGAGCAGCAGCGCCGGGTTAATCGTCATCGTCGGTCCGCTCCGGCCGCTCGTAGTAGTCCTCGCGGCGCATCAGCACCCGGCGCAGCTGCTTGGCGGCCAGCACCAGCATCACGCTGCCGGCGAACCCGTAGAGGGCGTAGAAGCCGAAGAGGTTCTCGAAGTCGAAGAACGGGTGCTTGGTGTAGAGCAGGTCGGCGAGGAACACCAGGGCGCACAGGATGTAGAGGCCGCGGACGACGCGGTCCACGTTGCGGGGCTCGTCCAGCCAACGATGATCGTCGTTCACGGTGACTCCAGGACCTCGTTGAGGGGGGCGATGACCGCATCGACTCCGATGAACAGGGCCGCGCAGGCCACGGCGGTGAGGACGAGGGGGAGCACCAGCGTCCACCGGGCCTCCCCGTCGCCCGGGCGGCCGGTCGGCGGGCGGAAGAACGCCCGCGCCGGGATCGGCATCAGGTACGCCAGCGACAGCAGCGACCCCGCCAGCAGGACCCCGAACATCACCGTCTGCCCGGCGTCGGCCGCGCCCAGCAGCAGCAGCCATTTGCTCCACACGCCGCCCAGCGGGGGCAGCCCGACGATGGACACCGCGGCGACCAGGAAGGCGCCGAACGTCCAGGGCATGGTGCGGCCGAGCCCGTCGAGTTCGCTGACCCTGGTCCGGTTCGTCGCGGTGTAGATCGCGCCCGCGCAGAAGAACAGCGTGATCTTGGCGGCGGCGTGGTTGGCGATGTGCAGCGCGCCGCCCGCGGCGGCGATGTCGTCGGCCAGCGTTGCGGCGAGGACGATGTAGGCGAGCTGGCTCACCGTCGAGTACGCCAGCCGTTCCTTGAGGTCGTCGCGCGTGACCGCGATCAGGCCCGCGCCCAGCAGCGTGACGGCCGCGACCCACATCATCGGCTCCGCGGCGCCGGTGACGTCGAGCGTGTCGATGCCGAAGACGTAGATCGACACCTTGAGGACGGTGAACACGCCCGCCTTGACCACCGCGACCGCGTGCAGCAGCGCCGACACCGGTGTGGGCGCCACCATGGCCCCGGGGAGCCATCGGTGGAAGGGGAACAGCGCGGCCTTCCCGATGCCGAACAGGTAGAGCGCGAACAGCACGGTCAGGGTGGCCGTCCCGGCCTTGCCGCCCAGGATCCCGCCGGGCACGAAGTCCGTGGTTCCGGCGAGGACGGCCGTCCAGACGATGGCCGGGAGCAGCAGGCCGATCGACGTGGTCAGCAGCAGCCCCAGGTAGACGCGTCCGGCGCGTTTGGCCTGTTCGTTGCCCGAGTGGATGACCAGCGGCCACGTCGACAGCGTCAGGACCTCGTACCCGATGAACAGCGTGGCCAGGTTCCCGGAGAACGCGATCCACAAGGTCGCCGCGATGGACAGGGCGAAGAAGAAGTAGAAGCGCGTCTGGTTGCGCTGGAGGTTGCCGCGCATGTAGCCGATCGCGTACAGGGTCGTCACCGGCCACAGCACCCCGGCGACGGACGCGAACAGCAGGCCGAGCGGTTCCAGGGTGAACACCAGCGAGATGCCCGGCAGCCACTCCCACAGGCGCAGGCGCAGCCCGTCGGCGACCGCCGGCCACAGTGACAGGACCATCGCCGCCGTCGCGACCGCGGCGATGAGCGAGGCCGCCTCGCGCAGGTTCGGCCGGCGCCGGAGGGCCATCACCGCGACGCCGCCCAGCAGCGGCACCGCCACCGCGGCCGGGAGGGCGAGCGCGGCGTCGGGGGACGTCCAGCCCGCTGACTGGGCGGTCATTCCGCGCCCCCCACCAGGACGGCGGCGGCGCCTTCGGCCAGGCTCATCGGCCAGTCGGGCGCGAACCCGAACACCAGGGACAGCAGGACGAGGGACCAGGTCGCGGCGGCCATGGACGGCGGCGGCTTCGCGATGGTCACGGGCTCGGCGGGCCGGCGGAACCAGCCGACCTCGATGACCCGCCCCACGTAGACCACCGAAAGCAGGGAACTGACGAGGACCGCCGCGAGGACCGCCCAGCGTCCGTCGTCGATGAGGGCCTCCGCGAGCACCCATTTGCTGACGAACCCGGCCGTCGGCGGCAGCCCGATGAGTCCGAGCCCGGCCAGCACGATCGCGGCGAACGTCCACGGCATGGCCCGGCCGAGCCCCGCCATCGCCGCCAGCCGCGCCGTGCCGAGCCGCAGCACCACGATGCCCGCCGCGGCGAACAGCGCGCCCTTGATGAGCGCGTGGTTGATGATGTGCAGGTACGCGGCGCTCACGCCGTCGGCGGTCGCGAGGCTGAAACCGGCGGCGATGTACCCCACCTGGGCGATGCTCGACCAGGCCAGCAGGTACTTGAAGTCCGACTGGAAGCACGCGACGGCGGACGCGACCAGCATCGCCAGGCACGCCAGCAGCAGCCCGACCTCGGTGACCGGCATCCTGCCGAAGACCAGCGCCGCCCCGAAGACGCCGAACGCGAGGCGCAGCAGCAGGTAGATCGCGACCTTGGTGTTGGTCGCCGACACGAACGCGGCGACGACCGACGGCGATTCGGCGTAGGCGTCCGGCAGCCAGGCGTGCAGGGGGAAGAGCGCCATCTTGATGGCCAGCCCCACGAACACGAAGATGACGGCGGCGGCCAGGGCGCGGTTGCCGTAGATCTCCGGCAGCCGCGCCGCCAGGTCGGCCATGTTGAGCGTGCCGGTCACGGCGTAGGCCAGCCCGATGCCGATCAGCACGAACGTGGCGCCGATCGTCCCCACGATGAGGTACTGGAGCGCGGCCAGGAGGGCGCGTCTGCGGCGTCCCATGGCGACCAGCGCGTACGACGACAGCGAGGTGATCTCCAGGAAGACGAAGGCGTTGAAGGCGTCGCCGGTGGCGGTGATGCCGAGCAGGCCCGTGAGGTTCAGGCAGAGGCAGGCGTAGAACAGCGGGGCCTTGGCGTCCTCGATCTCCGACGCGACGCTCCGCCGGCTGTAGACGGCGGCGGCGAGGCCGATCGCCGACACCAGGATCAGCACCGGGACGTTGGCCTTGTCGATCACGTACTCGATGCCCGCCGGCGGCCGCCATCCGCCCATGGCGTAGCGGAGCACCTCGCCCCTGGCGACGTGCCAGGCCATCACGGACGCGCAGGCCAGGGATGCCGCCGCGGCGGTCAGGAACAGCAGCCAGGCGGCCGTCCGGGAGCGCAGCAGCACGCACAGCGGGGCGCACAGCAGCGGGATCACGACCTGCAGCGCAGGCAGATGGGCCGTCACGAGGCCGGCCCGTCGTCGACGTCGTCCCGCTTGATGACCTCGTCCTCCTCGATGGTGCCGTAGGCCTCGTAGATCCGTATCGCGAGCGCGAGGCCCAGGGACGTGGTGGCGACGCCGACGACGATCGCGGTGAGGATCAGCACGTGCGGCAGCGGGTGGGAGTAGGTCTCGACGCCCTCCTCGATGATCGGCGCGGAGCCGCCCTCGACCTTGCCGAGGGCGATGTAGAACATGAACACGCCGATCTGGAAGAGGTTCAGGCCGATCAGCTTCTTCACCAGGTTGCCGTGGCTGATCACCGTGTACAGCCCGATGACCATCAGGATGAACACGAACCAGTAGATGTAGTGGCCCCCGGTCATCGGCGCGCCCCGCGTGCGGTGAAGCTGTAGAACACCGCGATCAGCACGGCCGCCACCGTGATCCCCACCCCGGTCTCGATGATCAGGATGCCGAGGTGCCGGCCCTCCGCCGGATGATCGGGTGTCAGGGTGCCGTAGTCGAGGAACGAGCCGCCCAGCAGCATGTTCGCGATGCCGAGACCGGCGTAGAGCAGGACGCCGACCGGTATCAGCCCCAGCATCACCGGCCACGGCAGGACGCGTTCGACGCTCCGGATGCCGAACACCAGGCCGTAGAGCACGAAGCCCGCCGCGAAGATCACACCGCCCTGGAACCCTCCGCCCGGCCCATAGTCCCCGTGGAAAAGGACGTAGCACGCGAAGATAAATATGAAGGGCATCAATATCTTGCTCGCCACCCGCAGGATGCGGTACTCGCTCATCACGACCGCGCGCGCCTCGTCGTGCTCGTCGTTCTCGCCGCGCCGCCGCGTCCGCATCAGCAGCAGCGGGACGGTGATGCCCGCGGTGAAGATCACGACCAGTTCGCCCAGCGTGTCGTAGCCGCGGTAGGACGCCAGCACGGCCGCGACCGTGTTCGGGATGCCGATGTCGTCCTGCGATTCGTGGAGATAGGTGTGGCCCACCGGATGGGTCTGGACGGGCGTGTCCGGATCGGCGAACGTGGGCAGGTCCTGGGCCGCGTACAGCAGCGTGGCGCCCAGCAGGACGGCCACCGCGCCGCCCGACCAGAGTTTGCGGCGGGGGGTGACCGCCTCCCGGGAGCGGGTCAGCGCCAGGGCGCCGAGGAACAGCACCGTGGTGATCCCGGTCCCGACGGCCGCCTCGGTGATGGCCACGTCCAGCGCGTCCAGGGACACGAAGAGGCTCGCCGACAGCAGGCCCGCCAGGGCGGTCAGCATGGTCGCCTCGTACAGCGCGCGCAGCCGGGTGACCGCGAGCGCCGTCGCCAGCAGCAGGGCGAACAGCGAGACGTTCATCAGCACCAGCAGGTCCATCAGTGCCGGTCCTCGCCTTCGGCCGGGAGCCGCTCGCCGTCCCGCCGCGCCGCCTGGGCGAGCGCGTGCGCGGCGGTCGGGCCCGTCAGCATCATGAACAGCAGGATCAGCACCAGCCGGACCGCGCTCTCCCAGTTCTCCGCCTGCAGGAGCAGGCCCGCGATCAGCAGGGCCGCTCCGGCGGTGTCGGTGAGGCTGCCGGCGTGCGTGCGGGTGTAGAAGTCCGGGAAGCGCAGCAGGCCGACGCCCCCGGAGACCACGAACACGCAGCCGGCCAGCACCAGCACGCCGCTCGCGACGTCGAGGAGCAGAGAGGCGCTCACCGCGCGTTCCCCTCGTCCGGTCCGGGCAGCAGTTCGTCGATGTGGGCCAGCCGCAGCACGGCGATGGTGGTCACGAAGTTGACCAGCGCGTAGAGCAGCGCGATCTCGAAGATGTACGGCCGCCCCGAGATGGCGCCGACCACCGCGATGAACAGGACGGTCTTCGTCCCGAACACGTTGATCGCCAGAACCCGGTTGTACAGCCTCGGTCCCAGGAACGCCCGGATGAGCGCCAGGGACATGGCGACGAGGAGGGCGACGACGGCCGCGATCAGCATCAGCCCGTCCCCAGGCCCTCGACCCGGGCCCGCATCGCACCGTCGCGCAGGTCGGAGATGCCCTCCCGCTGGATGCTGTGCACCTCGATGTCGTCATCGCGGAAGGAGACCGAGAGCGTCCCCGGCGTCAGGGTGATCGAGTTCGCGTAGACGACCTTCGACAGGTCCGGCAGGTCGGCCGCCGGCACCGTGCCTACGGCGGGACGGATCCTGCTCCGCGGCGACCACACCAGCCGCAGCACCGTCAGCGCCGACAGCACGATCTGCCCGCCCAGCCACAGCAGATAGCGCGGGAGGCGCGGCACGAGCCGCAGCGGAAGGCTTTCCTGATCGACGATCCGCATCCGCCAGACCACCCAGACCACCAGGACCACGGACGTTGCTCCGAGCGTCAGCAGCAGTGGTGTGTAGTGCCCGGATATCACCAGCCAGAAGGCCGCGAGCAGCGGCAGCAGCTTGAGCGCCGCGGCGCGGCGCCCGTCGTGACGGGCCTTGGGAGCGGCGGGCAAGCGCGTCATCGGTGCACTCCGAGAGAGTTCGGGCAGGACTTGCCGACCAGGCTTCCCGGCACACCAGTTCACGACACTAACGGGATTCAGCCCGGATGACCACACGGGCCCCATGTGTGCGCTGCCACATGGCCGGCCGGTTCGCCGCCCGGATCCGTCCCGGCGGGGCCGTGGACCATACGAACGTATTGCAGATTGAACGTTTGTATTGCATGCTGGGAGGCGTGGAAGGCCGGTCACGAGCGGACGAGGATCTGACCGCCCGCGCACGGATCCGCGAGGCGGCACTGAGGGTGTTCGCCGAGCGCGGTGTGAGCGGCGCGACGATCCGCGGGATCGCCGAGGCCGCCGGGGTGTCGGCCGGGCTGGTGCAGCACCACTTCGGGTCGAAGGAGGCGCTGCGCCGCGCGTGCGACGAGTACGCCATCGACGTCCTGACCAGCATGAAGTGGGACGCGCTCAAGGGCGGCTTCGCCACCCCCGGCTTCATGCCGAAGGCGCAGGCCGTGGGCCTGCCGGTCCAGCGCTACCTGGCGCGGGCCCTGGTGGACGGGTCGCCGGCGGCGGCGGAACTGTTCGACCAGGCGGTGGAGTTCTCCGAGGGCATGGTCGTGCTCGGCGCACCCGGCGTGTCCCCGGCGGAGACCTCGGATCCCCGCGCGTACGCGACGGTCCTGACCGCGATGATCTTCGGGGTGACCGTCCTGCACGAGCATCTGGCGCGGAACCTGGGCGCCGATCCGCTCACCCCGGACGGCCAGCCGCGCATGTCGCTGGCCATGCTGGACATCCTGAGCGACGACGTGATGAGCCCGGAACTGCTGGCGCAGAGCCGTGCCGCGATCGAGCGGATGCGCCCCCCCGCGCCGGACGGCGCGGCCGCCGACCGGGAGCTGCGCATCCCGACCTCGGACGCCGCCGCCCGCAAGACCGATTCGGACCCGCCCGCCTGATCCCGCCGGCCCGCTCCGCGACGAGTCGTCCGACTGCGCGGCCCGCGCGGCCGCCGCACGGCACCTCTTCCCTTCGCATTCCCTTCGCACGCCCTCATGCCGCCACGGCACAGGGCGGCCGCTCCCATTCCCTCACACCCTCACAAGGCGTAGCCATGTCCGAACAGACCACGTATCCCATCGAGGTGTCCGGCCTCGTCAAGACGTTCGGCCGGACCCGCGCGCTGGACGGGCTCGACCTGAGCGTCCGCGCCGGGGAGGTGCACGGGTTCCTCGGCCCGAACGGCGCGGGCAAGTCCACCGCCATCCGTATCCTGCTGGGCCTGCTGCGGGCCGACGCGGGCACGGCCCGGCTGCTGGGCGGCGACCCCTGGAAGGACGCGGTGCGGCTGCACCGCCGCATCGCCTACGTGCCCGGCGACGTCGACCTGTGGCCCAACCTCACCGGCGGGCAGGCCATCGACCTGCTGGCCCGGCTGCGCGGCGGGCTCGACCGGGCGCTCCGAGACGACCTGTGCGACCGGTTCGACCTGGACACCTCCAAGAAGGGGCGGACCTACTCCAAGGGCAACCGGCAGAAGGTCGCCCTGGTGTCCGCGCTGGCCTCCGACGCCGAGCTGCTGATCCTGGACGAGCCCACCGCGGGCCTGGACCCGCTGATGGAGGCGGTCTTCCAGCAGTGCATCCTCGAGGCGAAGGCGGCCGGGCGCACGGTGCTGCTGTCCAGCCACATCCTCGCCCAGGTCGAGACGCTGTGCGACCGGGTGAGCATCATCCGCCTCGGCAGGGTCGTCGAGAGCGGGGCGCTCGGCCGGATGCGGCACCTGACCCGCACGACGATCGAGGCCGAGACCGCGCGGCCGCCCGCCGGGCTGGACGGGCTGCCCGGCGTCCACGACGTCCGCGGCGAGGACGGGCGGGTGCGGTTCGACGTGGACGGCGAGCACCTGGGCGCGGCCGTCCAGCGGCTGGCGGAGTTCGGCATCCGCGGCCTGGTCAGCCGGCCGCCCACGCTGGAGCAGCTGTTCCTGCGCCACTACGGTGAGGAACCGGCCGACCACGGCCTGCCCTTCGAGCGGGCGGCGGACGTCGGCGCCGCGCGGGACGGGAGCGAGAGGTGATGGCCGCCGTCACCGAGGCTCCCGCCACGGCGGCCCCCCGCGGCGACGGCACCCTGACCGGCACGGGGACGCTGGTCCGGTTCATGCTGCGCCGCGACAGGATCCGCATTCCGGTGTGGATCCTCGCACTGACCCTGAGCACGCTGATGACGGCGTCGAACCTGCGGACCACCTACGCCACGGCGGAGGGCCGCCGGTCCCGCGCCGCGCTGGTGGACGGTCCGGCGGGCATCGCCTTCAGCGGCCCCGGATACGGCCTGGACGACTACACCTACGGCGCGATGCTGGCCAACGAGGTCCTCGGCTTCGTCGCGATCTTCGTGGCGCTGATGAGCGTGCTGCTGTTCACACGCCACACCAGGACCGAGGAGGAGGCCGGGCGCGCCGAGCTGGTCCGGGCCGGCGTCGTCGGACGGCACGCGCCCATCACCGCCGCGCTGATCGTGGTCGGCGGCGCCAACGTCGTCCTGGGCGCGCTCATGGCGCTCGCCCTGGGCGGCAGCGGCATCGAGACCGTGACGTGGCCGGGTTCGCTGCTGTTCGGCGCGTCGCTGACCGCCGTGGGGCTGTTCTTCACCGCCGTCGCGGCGTTCACCGCGCAGGTGACCGAGTACGGCCGCGGCGCCGCCGGCATGGCGGGCGCGGCGATCGGCGTCGCGTACGTGCTGCGGGCCGTCGGCGACATCGGCGACGGCGTGCTGTCGTGGCTGTCGCCGATCGGGTGGGCGCAGGCCACCAGGGTCTACGTCGATGACCGGTGGTGGCCGCCGGCCATCGCCGTGGTGGGGGCCGCCGCACTGCTGGCCGTGGCGTTCGCGGCGACCACGCGGCGCGACGTGGGCGCCGGACTGATGCCGCCGAGGCCCGGACCGCGCACGGCTTCACCGTTCCTGAGCACCCCGCTCGGGTCCGCGCTCCGGCTGCAACGCGCGAGCCTCCTCTGGTGGAGCGTGTCGATGGCCGCGCTCGGGGCCATGTACGGGGCGTTCGCCGGCGACGTGCAGGACGCGGTCGGCGGCAACGAGACCATCCAGGAGTGGATGCGGACCGTCCCCGGCTCCGGCATCACCGAGCGGTTCCTCGGCGTGATCACGGCCATGCTGGCGACGGTCTGCGGCGTCTACGCCGTCCTGGCGCTGCAGAAGCCGCGCGGCGAGGAGACCGCGGGCCGGGCCGAGCCGGTGCTGGCCGCCGCGGTGTCCCGGACGCGCTGGCTCGCCGCCCACCTGGTCGTCGCGCTGGCCGGCAGCGTCGTCGTCCTGCTGCTCAGCGGGCTGGGCGTCGGCGTCACCGCCGCGGTCTCGGCCGGCGACGCCGGGCTGCTGTACGCGATGCCGGGAGCCGCCCTGGCGTACGTGCCGGCCGTGTGGGTCACGGCGGGCGCGGCCGCGGCCCTGTTCGGGCTGGCGCCCCGGGCCGTCGGGCTGGCGTGGGCGGTGGTGGTGTACGCCGTCGTCGTCACCATGTTCGGCGGTCTGCTGCGGTTCCCCGGCTGGATGAACGACCTGTCCCCGTTCGGGCACGTGCCGCGGCTCCCCGGCGCCCAGATGAGCTGGCCGCCGCTGCTGATCCTCACGGCGATCACCGCCGCGCTCATCGCGGTGGGCCTGGCCGCGTTCCGCCGCCGCGACCTGACCCTGCGCTGAAGGCGTCCGCTGTGACCCTCCCCACGATCAGGGGAGGGTCCGCGGATCCGGGGAAGTGTGGACGAGGTGGAACCGCTGGTGACGTTCGGTCATGGCACCGCCGGGCGGGAGGAGCTGGCCCGCCTGCTGCGCGGCGCCGGGGTGCCGGCCGTGGTGGACGTGCGCACCGCGCCCGGCAGCCGGCGCAACCCCGACGTGCAGCGCACCGCCTTGGAGGAGTGGCTGCCCGCCGAGGGGATCGGCTACCGGTGGGAGAAGCGGCTCGGCGGCTTCCGCCGGGCCGAGCCCGACTCTCCCGACACGTTCTGGCGCAACGATTCCTTCCGCGGATACGCCGCGCACACCCGCGACCCCGGCTTCGTGGCCGCCATGGACGAGCTGCTGGACGAACTGGGGGACAAGGCGAGCGGGGCCCGCACGGCCGTCATGTGCAGCGAGTCGGTGTGGTGGCGCTGCCACCGCAGGCTCATCGCCGACTTCGCGGTGCTGGCACGCGGCAGGCCCGTCCTGCACCTCGCCCATGACGGCCGTCTGACCGAGCATCCGCCCACGCCCGGGGCGCGGCTGCGCGGCGACGGGCTGCTCGTCTATGACGGGGAGTGACGAGCCCGCCCGCCGCGCCCGTGCCGCCCGGTTCGCGCCTTACTCGCCGCGCCAGACGGGCGGGCGCTTCTCGGCGAAGGCGGTGGCGCCCTCGCGGGCGTCGTGGGAGGTGAAGATCGGGCGGATCAGCTCCTCCTGCCGGGTGAACGCCTCGCCGGCGGACCAGTCGGCGGACGCGACGATGATCTCCTTGGTGGTGGCGACGGCGAGCGGGGCGTTCGCGGCGATGCGGGCGGCCAGGTCGCGCGCGGCGTCCAGGGCCTTGCCGGACGGGGTGACCTCGACGACCAGTCCGTGCTTCTCGGCGTCGGCGGCGGTCATGAACTCGCCGGTGAGGGCGAGCTTCATCGCGACGGCGTAGGGGACGCGCTGGGGCAGCCGGATCAGCCCGCCCGCCCCGGCGACGAGACCGCGCTTGACCTCGGGGATGCCGAACTTGGCGTCCTCCGCCGCGATGATCAGGTCGCAGGCGAGGGCGACCTCGCAGCCGCCCGCCAGCGCGTAGCCCTCGACCGCCGCGATCACCGGCTTGCGCGGGGGACGCTGCGTGAGCCCGGCGAGGCCGCGCCCCGGGATGCTGACGTTCTCGCCGGCGACGAACGCCTTGAGGTCCATGCCGGAGCAGAAGGTCCCGCCGGCGCCGGTGATGACGGCGACGGTGAGGTCCTTGCGCGACTCGAACTCGTCCAGTGCGGCGGCGACGCCGTCGCTGACCGCGCGGTTCACGGCGTTGCGGGCCTCGGGCCGGTTGATGGTGATGACGGTGACCCCGTCCGCGTGCTCGACCAGCACCTCGTCTGACATGCCGCCCATGTTAACGATCGCCCGTTCCCGGCCGGTGATGCGGTCTCACCCCGGCCGGCGGCCGCGCCGGACGGCGTCCCGGACCGCACGGCCGAGGCGGAGCGCCGACGGAAGACGGACGTCCGGGAGCAGCGGAGCGGCCGAACGCGCGCGGGCGGCCGCGGCGGTGACCCCGGTCCCGTAGGCGACGTCCTCGGTGAGCCGCAGGACGGCGTAGCGGACGGGGTCGATGGAGGGACGCTGCCGAAGCCATTCCAGCGCGATGGGTGTGAGCATGGCCACGGCGGCGGTGCGGGCGAGCCGGCTGCGCGGGGACGCGGCCAGCGCGAGCAGCCCGGCGGGCCACCATTCGCGGCGCAGCGCGTGCCCGAGACCGGCGGCGTCGGCGACGACGCCCTTGCCGACGAGCGCGACGGCGAGGCTCCAGTCGGCGGGCAGCGGCGCCAGGCGCCTGGCCAGCAGCGCCGCCGAGACGCCCCCGCACGCGGCGGCGGCGCCGGGCCGTCCCCGCGCGAGCAGCCCGAGGACGGCGAGGTTCCACGGGGACGGGCGGGCGGGGGCGAGCCTGCCGGGGTGACGCAGGGCCAGGTCGGCGGCGGACGTGCCGTACTCGTGGCGCCGCCGTGCCCAGTCCGCCGGACGCAGCCGTCCCGTGTGGGTGACGTGGGCGGCGGGCTCGTAGCGGACGTTCCACCCGAGGTCGGACAGCCGCCAGACGAAGTCGACGTCCTCGCCCAGCCGCAGGTCCTCGTCGAACGCGTCGCCCTCCACCGCCGCCACGCGCACCAGCAGCGTCGCGGTGGGCACGAAGCCGAGCCTGCCCCCCGGCCGGACGAGCGCGGGCCGTGCCCCCATGTCCAGGGCGGACCGGGCGGCCTCGTAGCGGGCCAGCAGCGGGGAGCCGTGGCCGCCGCCGGGCAGCACCCGCGGGGCGACGGCGGCGACGCGGGGGTCGTCGAAGTGCGGGACAAGGGCGTCCAGCCAGCCGGCGCCGGGCCGGCAGTCGGAGTCCACGAACGCGGCGAGCGGTGTCCCGACGAGCCGCAGTCCGGTGTTGCGCGCGGCGGCGGGGCCCCGGTTGCGGGGGTGCCGGACCAGCCGCGCGCCGTGCGCGGCGGCCGCGCGGCGCAGCGGCTCGGGGTCCGGTGACCCGTCGTCCACGACGATCACCGGCACGTCCGCGATGGCCGCCAGGCACCGCTCCAGCTCGGCGGCGCGCCCGTACGCGGGGATGACGACCGTCACGCCGTGCGGGCCGGGACGCGGTGCCGGGACGGGGTGGGCCATGCCGAGGTCGAGGAGGCGGCGGGCCACCGCCCGCCCGGTGGGCGTGGCGTCGGCCAGGCCGCGCGTCCCGGCCCGGCGCAGCGCCGCCAGGTGCGGGCGGGCGGCGTCGGCCAGGCGCACCACCTTCCAAGGGGACCCGCCGGTGGCGACGCGCCCGCCCGACCAGAACGACGTCTCCCGGTCCAGCGCGACGGCGAAATCGGCCGGGAGCCTCATGCCCGCGCCTTCCCGCCGGGGTCGAGGAGGAGGCCGCGGCCGTCCACGCGCCCGGCGCCGATCCGGCGCACGACGGACGCCACGACGGCGTCCACGATTTCGCGGCCCCGCTCCCCGGACGCCCCCGCCGGGTCACCGAGCACACCGGACGGCGACACGGCCCGCACTCCCCGCGCGACCAGCTCGGGCATGATCTCGGTGATCGGACGGGTGTCGCCGGTGACGCCGCCGAAGGGCCGCACCAGGCCGGGAGCCAGGTAGAGCATCACGGACGTCTCGGTGACCCCGGCGTGCGCGTCGCCGCCGGGAACGCCGCAGCCGGCCCAGGCGGCGTCGTGCCCCTCGCGGCGCAACCGCGCCACGGCCGTGTCGAGCGTGGCGACGTTGCCGCCGTGCCCGTTGACGAGGACGACGCGCCCGGCCCACGCCGCGAGTGAGCGCACGGTCTCCACGATCACGGCGTGCAGCGCCTCATGCCCGATGGAGATCGTGCCGGGGAACCCGGCGTGCTCGCCGCTGGCGCCATAGGCGATCGCCGGCGCGACGAACACCGGCCCGTCCACCACCGGCCCGTCCACCACCGGCCCGTCCACCACCGGCCCGTCCACCACCGGCCCGTCCGCCACCGGCCGGGCCGGCTCCGCGCGCAGCGCATCGGCCGCCCGCTCGGCGACGGCCCGGGCGATCACCGTGTCGGTGGACAGCGGCAGATGCGGCCCGTGCTGCTCGGTCGACCCGAGCGGCACCAGGACCAGGGGCGCCGCCCCGGCGTCCGGCCAGGCCGCCTCCGCAAGATCACCGCCCCCGGTTCCCGTCACGTCAGTCCGCCGTGTCGCCGCCCAGCGTCAGGCGGAAGCCCGGCGGGACGACGAGGTCGTCGGGGGACAGCTCGTGGACGCCGGCGTGGCCCAGGCCGAGGACGGCGGAGTCGAGGCCGCTGCGCAGGATGTCCAAAACGTTCTCCACCCCGGCCTGCCCGTTGGCGGCCAGGCCCCACAGGTACGCGCGGCCGATCAGCACGGCCCGTGCGCCCAGCGCGAGCGCCTTGGCGACGTCTCCGCCGCGCCGCACGCCACCGTCCAGCAGCACCTCGACCTGGTCGCCGACGGCGTTCGCGATGGACGGCAGGACGCGGATCGTGGCGGGCGTGGTGTCCAGGTTGTTGCCGCCGTGGTTGGACACCGACAGGGCGGTGACGCCGGCGTCGACGGCCTTCCTGGCGTCGTCCACGCGGGTGACGCCCTTGAGCATGAACGGGCCGCCCCACTCCTTGCGCAGCCACGCCACGTCCTCCCAGGTGGGGGGCGGTGTCTGCATCCACTCGCCGTAGGCGCCGAAGAAGGTGGGGGCGGTTCCCTGCGGCGGCTTGAGGTTCGGCGTGGTGAGGTCGGGCAGGCGGCCCGTCCTGGCGAACTTCCACAGCCAGCCCGGGTGGGGCAGGACGCCCGGCGCCAGCTTCGCCATGGTCCTGACGTCGATCTTCTCCGGGATCATGGGGCTGCCCCAGTCCCGGCCGTGGGAGAACGACCAGTCGAGCGTGGCGATCAGCGCCTTGGCCCCGGCGTTCTTCGCGCGTTCCATGCGCTGGAGCATCGCGTCGCGGTCGCCGCTCCAGTACATCTGGAAGAAGACGTTGGGGTTGGCCTCCGCGACGTCCTCCACGGGTTTGCTCGCGAACGAGCTGAGGCCCATGATGACGCCCCGGTTGGCGGCGGCCCGCGCCACGGCGACCTCACCGTCGGGATGGACGGCCTGGACGCCGGTGGGGGAGATGAGCACGGGGAACGACGACTCCACCCCCATGACGGTGGTCGACAGGTCGCGCTCGGCCTTGTGCCCGACGACGCGCGGCGCGAAGCCGAGCTCGCCGAAGGCGCGGGTGTTGTCGCCGACCGTCCGGCCGCGCTCCGACCCGGCGACCAGCGCCCCGTAGACCATGTAGGGCAGCCGCCTCTTGGCCCGGCGCTGCGCCTCGGCCACGGTCTCGAACCACGGGTTCCTGAACATCGTGCTCCTGGATTTCGTTGATCTGGGGCGAGTCGCCCTTGTCGGCGGCCCCACAAGGGCGACGCGCCGCAGGTGGCGTGGGCAGGGCGCCGCCGGTGACCGGTCAGGGGATGCGCAGGTCGGCCAGGGGGTTCTCCTCGCAGGCGCTCACCGGCGGGCGGTCCGGGGGGCGGCTCGACAGCGTCACCGGGACCGGCCTCCGGCGGGGCGGCGCGGTGCGGTGCGAATGGTCGGCGCCCGGCCTGGGGATGCCCGACCGGTCCTCGGGACGCCCGGCCAGCAGCTTCTCGCCGTGCCCCTGGACGCATTCGGGGTCGGGGCCGTCCAGCGGGAGGCCGGTGAAGAACTTGGCGGCCATGCATCCGCCCTTGCACGTGTCGTAGAAGGCGCAGGAGGTGCACGCGCCGCCGTTCTGCGGCTCGCGCAGATCGCGGAACAGCTCCGACTCGCGCCAGACGCCGGTGAAGCCGCCCGGCCGCCGGATGTTGCCCGCGAGGAACTCGTCGTGGATCGCGAAGGGGCACGCGTACACGTCGCCGACCGGGTCGATCAGGCACACCACCCGTCCGGCGCCGCACAGGTTGAGCCCCGGGAGCGCCTGCCCGTAGGCGGACAGGTGGAAGAAGGAGTCGCCGGTCAGGACGCTGTCGCCGTGCGCGACGAGCCAGTCGTACAGCTCGCGCTGCTGCCCGCTCGTGGGGTGCAGCTCGTCCCACACGTCGGCGCCGCGGCCGGACGGGCGCAGCCGGGTCAGCCGGAGCTGGGCGCCGTGCTCGTCGGCGATCGCCTTGAACGCGTCCATCTGCGGGATGTTGTGCCGGGTGCACACGACGGAGAGCTTGAAGTTCTTCATGCCCGCGTCCGCGAGGTTGCGCATCGCGCGCAGGGCGGTGTCGTAGGAGCCGGGGCCGCGCAGCGCGTCGTTGACGTCGGCGGTCGCGCCGTCGAGGGAGATCTGGACGTCCACGTAGTCGTTGGCCGCGAGCCGCCGCGCGACCTCCGGGGTGATCCGGACGCCGTTGGTGGAGAACTTCACGCCGACGTGGTGCGCGGTGGCGTAGTCCAGCAGCTCCCAGAAGTCGGGCCGGACGGTCGGCTCACCGCCGCCGATGTTGACGTAGAAGACCTGCATGGCCTCCAGCTCGTCGATGACGGCCTTGGCCTCGGCGGTGCTCAGCTCGCGCGGGTCGCGGCGTCCCGAGCTGGACAGGCAGTGCGCGCAGGACAGGTTGCAGGCGTAGGTGAGTTCCCAGGTCAGGCAGATCGGCGAGTCGAGCCCGTACTCGAACAGGTCGACCAGCCGCGTCCCGGGCCCCGTGGTGGCTGACGCCGTGGTGGCTGACGCCGTGGTGGCGGGCCCCGTGGTTGCGGATCTCGTGGTGGCGGTCAAGAGGCGGTCCTTTCGACGAGCATCGAGGACCGGACGAGCGCGCCGAGGGCCGCGCGGTACCGGGCCAGGTCGGAGTCCGGGACGCCGGCGGCCGTGCAGGCGTCCCGGGCCGTGGGCGCGTCCTCGAGGGAGCGCACGACGTCCAGCAGGCGGCGGTCCTTGAGGAACGACAGCTTGCGGGTGCCGAAGTGGTAGAGGAGCGCGCCGAAGGGCTCGGGCCGCACCGAGACCTGCGGGTGCAGGTCCCAGGCGCGGTCGAGGTCGATGCCTGGCATGCCGGTCTAGTAGACGCCGCACATGCCGTCGATCGAGACCTCCTCGATGAGGGACTCGGCGACGTCGAACTCCTCGGCCGCGTCGTCGGCCTGGTCCGTGACCTGCGTCTCCGGGGCTGTGGTGTCCATGTGTCCTCCTTTGCCGGGCTTGGTCGGATACTAAATGCATCGAGTGCCAAAAAGATAGGGTCCGACCATGATCCGGCATGCCGACGTGCTCGTGATCGGGGCGGGAGGCAGCGGCGCCGCCCTGGCGGCCAGGCTCAGCGAAGACCCCGGCCGCGACGTCCTGGTCGCGGAGGCCGGGCCGGTCCCGCGCGCCCTGCCGGAGTTCCCGGCGGACCTGCTGGACGCCCGCCTCGTCCCGGGCGCCCGGCCGGGAAGCCCCGCCGTCCGGACGGTCCCGGCCCTCCTCACGTCCGGCCTGCCCTACATGGCGGCGCGGGGGCGCTTCCTCGGCGGTTCGACCACCGTGAACGGCGGCTACTTCATCCGGGCGCGGCGCGCCGACTTCGACCGCTGGTCCGCCGCGGCCGCCGACGACCTCTGGTCCTATGACCGGGTGCTGCCCCTGCTGCGCGCACTGGAGAGCGACCTCGACCACGGCGCCGCCCCGCCGCACGGCGACCGCGGCCCGATCCCCGTCCGCCGGACCGGACTGCGGCATCCCGCCGCCGCGGCGTTCCAGGCCGCGGCCCGCGAACTCCGGCATCCGGACGAGCCCGACAAGAACGCCCAGGGCGCGCCCGGCTTCGGCCCGGTGCCGTCGAACACGGTGGACGGCCGGCGCGTCAACACCGGGATCGCCTACCTCCTCGGCGCGGCGGCGCACCGCCCCAACCTCACCGTCCTCGGCGACTGCACCGCGCTGTCCGTGGTCGTCGGCCGGGGCAGGGCGACCGGCGTCGTGGCCGAGCACGGCGGCCGCCGGACGGTCCTGGAGGCGGGCGAGATCGTGCTGTGCGCGGGCGCCCTCGCCTCACCGCACCTGCTGCACCTGTCGGGCATCGGCCCCGCCGGCGACCTCGCGCGCGCCGGCATCCCGGTCGTCCACGACCTCCCCGCCGTGGGCGCGGCGCTCAGCGACCACCCGCAGGTCGCCGTGGAGTGGGTTCCCAGGCGGCCGATGCCCGAGCCGTCCGGCTCATGGCTCGGCGGCGCCCTGCACCTTCGGTCCACCGGCGGCGCCGAGGCGGGCGACCTGGAGATCCTCCAGTCCCTCGTGCCCGTCAGCGGGCTGGTCACCGGGACGACCACGGTCCCCGGCGCGCCGCTGCCCTTCCTCGTGTCGGTGCTGGCCCCGCGCACCGCCGGCGGGCTGCGCACGGTCTCGGCCGACCCCGGCGTCCCGCCGCACATCGAGTACGGGTACCTGGAGACGGGCGCCGACCGGCGCCGGATGCGCGAGGCGGTGCGCGCGGCCGCGGCCGTGGCGGCGACGGACGCCTTCGGCGAGGTCTCCCGGAGCCTGGCCGAGCCCGCCGCCGGGACTCTGGACGACGACCGCGAGCTGGACCGCTGGATACGCGCCCGGCTCGGCACGTCCCAGCACACCTGCGGCACCGTCCCGATGGGACCGGCCGCCGCCGTCGACGGCCACGGCAGGGTCCACGGGCTGGACGGACTCCGCGTCGCCGACACCTCGATCCTCCCGACGGCCCCGCTGCGCGGCCCGGCCGCCACGGCCGTCCTCATCGGCGAGGTCATCGCCCAGGCCATCCGCAGCGAGCGCTGAAGTCAGGACCCGCGCCGAGTCAGGACCCGCGCCGAGTCAGGACGAGGGCGGGGCCCCGCCGTCGTCCAGCACCGCGGCCAGGCCGGTGCCCAGGTGGCGGATGGCCTCGTCCAGCAGGCCGGACAGCGCCGTCCGCCCCTCGCACGCCAGCCAGTGCTCGTAGGCGGAGACGGCGGCGGCGAGGACGAGGTGGCCGGTGAGGCGGGGGACCGGCGCCGACGCCGGGACGCCGGTGCGCTCCGCCACGAACTCGGTGATGACCGTCCGCCAGGACGCGTACCGCAGGGTGGCGTCCGCCTGGAGGGTCGGCACCCGGAGGATCAGTTCCATGCGCTGCCGGTGCCAGGGCACCTCCTGCGGGTCGAACCGGTTGAACTCGACGACGGCGCGGCGCACCGCGTCCATCATCGGCGCGTCCGGATCGGCGTCGTCCAGCAGTCCGCGCAGCCTGCGCAGCTGACCCTCGAAATCGCCCCACACCAGGTCGTTCTTGGACGAGAAGTAGCGGAAGAACGTCCGCCGCGCGATTCCCGCCGCGGCCGCGATGTCGTCCACCGTGGTCTTGTCGAACCCCTGCCGGGCGAACAGTTCGAAGGCCAGCCGCTCCAGGGCGGCCGGCGAGGTCGCGCGCGGCCTGCCCATCGCCCGGCGGCCACCGGCATCCAAGGTCACGCGCACCAGGCTCCCACGATCCGCGCCGCCCCCGCGCCGGGACCGCGCGCCGCCCTCGCGCCGGGATCGCGCGCCGCCGCCGGGCCGGGAGGGCGCCGCGCGCCCGGGTCAGCGCCAGCCGAGGGCGTGCTTGGCGGCGTCGGTCATCATGTCCGGCTCCCAGACCGGTTCCCACACGAACTCTGTGTCGACGTCGTCCACGCCCGGGGTGCCCCAGAGGGCGGAGCGGATGGTGTCCTCGAAGTAGCCGCTGAGCGGGCAGGCGGGGGTGGTCATGGTCATCCGCACCCGCGCCACCCGGTCGGTCACCTCCACGCCGTAGACGAGGCCGAGGTCGACGATGTTGACGCCGAGTTCCGGGTCGATGACCTCGTACAGCATCTCGCGGAGCAGTTGCGCGTCGGCGTCGCCGCCGAGCCAGGACGCCACCGGCGGGCTTTCCGCCGCCGGGTCTGCGGTGCCGCGCTCAGTCATGGGTGCATGTCCTTCCTTCGGCGGGCTCCGGTTCGATGTGGGCCCGGCAGGTGTGGGGGGTGACGAACGGCTCCAGCCGCGCCGCGCTCTCGGGCGCCCCGAGTTCGGCGAGGGCGCCCTGCATGAGCCCGAGGTGCACCGCGCAGGTCACGTCCGGGTGGTGCTCGGCGACCTCGCGGAACGGGCAGGCGCGCAGTGTGATCCCGGTGCCCGCGGGGTCCGGTTCGGGGGCGAAGCCGAGGTCGGCGAGCAGCGCCGTGACCCGTCCGGCCGCCTGCTGCGGGGTGAGCCGGGTGAAGGGCGCCGGTCTGCCGATCAGGTAGCCGCCCCAGGCGCGGCCGGCCCGTCCGGCGGCGTCCGCGGGGTCGGGGCTGGCGTCGGCGAGGTGGCCGGCGAGGATGTCGGCGAGCAGCCGGTATCCGCCCCCGGGTTCGCCGCCGCCCTGCGGGGGGACGGGGGCGTCGGGCCGCGCCGTGTAGAGCAGCCGGGGCCTGCCGGGGCGGTGCCTGATCTCTGTGGTGCGCGTGACCTGGCCCGCCTCGGTCAGCTGGTCGAGATGCCATCGGACGGTGTTGCGGTGCAGCCCGACCCGGGCGGCCACGTCGGCCACGGGGAGCGGGACCCGCGCGGACCGCAGGGCGTCCAGCACCGCGCCGCGGCTGACCCCGCCCAGCACCGCGCGGCGGCCGTCCGGGTCGGCGGCGGTCGTTCGGCGCGCTGGCTGGTTGGTCCGCACGCTTTACATTTTCACCGAGAGTTCTTATAAAAACAAGAGCTGCCTGTTTAAAAGCCGTATCGTGGTGGTGCGACAAGGAGGGGACACATGGGGAGTGAGGCACTGTCCGCGGCGCTGGAGCGCGAGCACCGCGAGATCGACGAGGGAATCGAGTCCTTCGCCGCCATGGCGGAGGGCAGGGCGGACACGACGCCGCTGAAGCGCGCGATGGAGGGGCTGCGCCGCCACATCTACCTCGAAGAGGAGTTCCTGTTCCCGCCGTTGCGGGCGGCGGGCCTGATGGCACCGGTCTTCGTCATGCTCCGCGAGCACGGCGAGATCTGGCGGACGATGGACGCCCTGGACGCCGCGGTCGCCCGCAACCTGGCGGACCGCCGGGTGCGGGAGCTGTGCACCGAGCTGCTGGAGCGGTTGGACCGGCACAACTCCAAGGAGGAGCCGATCCTCTACCCGCAGGCCGACTCGGTGCTGACACCCGAGGCGACCGGCCGTCTCCGGGAATTCCTCGCGTCGGGCCGGCTTCCCGACGGCTGGGTGTGCCGGCAGATGGAGGCCTGACCCGCCGCCCGCGTCAGGTGGGCGCGGCGCCGTCTTGTTTTTTCACAGTACTTCTTGTAAAAACAAAACGGGGATGCGGAACTGAACAAACGATGCGGAGGCAGGAATGTCCGATGAGGTCGAGGTCGCCCTCGCAGGCGTCCTCATTCTCGCCACGTCCGTGTGGACCGGCGGGTTCGTCGCGATCGCCGTCGTGGCGCGGGTCGCCGCCCGGACGCTCGGCCCCGCCGAGCGGGTCGCGTTCTTCCGCGCCCTCGGCCGCGCCTACGTGGTGGTGGGCGTCGCCGCGCTGGCGCTCGCCCTGGGCAGCGGAGCGGTCCTGGTCTCCGACCGGGCGTGGGACGGTGTGCTCACCGCCGCCGCCGTGGTGGCCGCCGCTCTCGTGGCCACCCTCGCGGTCGGTGTCGTCCAGGCGCGGCGGATGACCCGCCTGCGCCGCAGCGCGCTGGCCGACCCCGATGACGCCCGGCAGGCCGCCCGTGTGCGCCGGGGAGCCCGCGGCGCCGGTGTGCTGCGCGCGTTCATCGGCGCCCTGACCCTCGCGCTGCTGGCCCTCGGGGTCGTCCTGGCGGCCTGACCGCGAACGCGGCGGCGGGCGGATCCGGATCCGCCCGCCGCCACGTCCGATCAGATGACCGGCCCCATTGCGGTCCGCCTCAGCCGGCGGCGTTCTGCACGGGGCGGCCGATGCGTACCCGCCAGGTCTCGGGGCCCTGCTCCAGGTAGTCCCAGCTGAACTCGCCTTCGTGCTCGGCGGCGAACTGGTAGTAGAGCGGCTTCGGGTCGTGGTCGTTGACGAGCACGAAGCCCTCTCCGGCGCCGAGTGCGGAGTAGGTCTCGAAGATGAGGTCGTGGCGGCGCCTGGGCACCTCGGTGCGGACGTCGAGCTGGCGGTCCTCGCTGGGCATGGTGATCTCCTTCGCATGGTCGGCCGGCCGGCCCGCCTGCCCTGCGGGGGCATTGGGCAGGCGGGCCAGGTAGTGCAGGACGCCGTTCAGCCGCTCGGCCTCGGCGGGGTGCGCTCCGCGGAGCGCGACCCAGCCGTCGGCGGCCAGGCGGCTGGCGTCCTCGGCGTGTCCGGCCTGCCCGAGAGCGCGCAGTGCGCGGGCGAGCAGGCGGGTCAGCGGGGGCACGGCGGAGGCGCCGCGGTCTCCCTGTGCCGTCTCGGTCATCGACCCACTCCCACTAATAAACACAACCGTCGATTGTTTATACAAGGAGAGTAGTGCAAAATGGAGGACGAGACAACGGGCCGACCGAGGAGACTGCCGTGACGTACGTGATCGGTGAACCGTGCATCGACGTGATGGACCGCGCCTGCGTGGACGAGTGCCCGGTCGACTGCATCTACGAGGGGGAGCGCGCGCTGTACATCCACCCCGACGAGTGCGTCGACTGCGGTGCGTGCGAGCCGGTCTGCCCGGTGGAGGCGATCTATTACGAGGACGATCTGCCCGCGTCGCTGGAGCCGTACCGGGACGACAACGCCCGGTTCTTCACCGACACGCTGCCCGGCCTGGACGCGCCGCTCGGCACGCCCGGCGGCGCGACCAAGATCGGGCACCTCGGCGTCGACACCGAGCTGGTCGCCGCCCACCCGAAGCCCGAAGAGGCGTCCCGGCCGTGAACACGACGCCCCGACCCCCGGTAACCGGGTAAATCTTGTGGAAAAGGGACGTTCGTCCCTTGGGTGGCCGGAGTTTCCGAGGTTCACTGTCAGTGGGTGAAGGAAGCCCGTCGAACGGCACGGAGAAGTGGCACCACGCACCACGCACCGTGCACCTTGTGACGTCGCCTAAGCGACGCAGGACTTCCTTCACCTTTCTTCTTGCGCGGGCTGGATCTCGTGCTGTGCCAAGTCGCGATCGTCCCGCAGCCCTCACCCGCGCAGGCCGGCGGTCAAGCCGCGGCCCGCGTTCAGGGGCCGATGCGGTGGTTGTCGAGACGGGCCCACGCGGCGTCCCAGAGCCGGTCGCGGCGCCGGTCGCACCGCCGCCGCACGAGCCCGTACAGGCCGAACAGCGGCAGCCCCGTCGCCAGGACGACGCCGGTGCCCGCCGCCACCGTGTTGAGGACCGTCTGCGTGTGCGAGTTGGGCGGCATGAACGAGACGCGGCCGGGCCCCACCCAGGCCCGGACCCGGTCTCCGGCGCGGACGCGGCTCCAGGTGGTGAGGTCGCCGGTACGCCGCGTCCCGTCCGGCTCGGTCCAGGTCACGGTGACCTGCCGGCCGCCCCGCAGCTGTTCGGCCTTCACGACGGTGGCGTACACCCGGTGCCAGACGTCCGACTCATGCCGTTCGTTCCGCTTGCCGGAGTCGTGGACGGCCTGCGCGGTGTGGACGCTGAGAGGCGGGGTGACGACGAGGAAGAGCGCCAGCAGGAAGAGGCCGAACCTCCATTGGGTCCGGTCCACGTCCCGGCGCATGTCGTTGGCGTCGAAGCCGAAGGTGCGGCGCCAGCGGTCCGCGCGCGTCGGCATCTTCATGGGCTCCTCCTCTCTCACGCTCGGTGCCTCGCTCCGGTGTCAGTCGCCGAGCAGGAGCAGCTCGTGGGCCTCCCGCGCCGCCCGCGTCGTGCCGCCGCCGTCCGGCGGGTCGAGCGGATTGCCCTCCAGGGCGGCGGCCAGCGTGCGGATCGCGTCGGTCAGCAGCGCGACACGCCGTTCCAGTACCGCGATGCGGTGCTCCAGTACCGGGACGGAAAGTCCCGCGGACGCGGTGGTGATCTGCCTAGGCATCGTGGAGTTCCTTCGACTCGTCGTGCCGCGCGGCGGGCACGGTGGCGGTGCCCCCGGTCGTGGTGGTGCGGCGGTGCGGCCTGCGGCGCGCCTCCCAGTACCCGGCCATGTGGTCGACGCGTGCGCGCAGCCGGGCGCCGGCGAGGCCGACGGCCTCGGGCATCGTGGTGGCGGCGGCGTAGGCGTTGACCGGCCGGCCGTTGAGGTCGACCCGGACCGAGACCAGGTTGGGACGCGGCACGGCGGGGTCCCGCAGCACGTTGAGCGTGACCTTCGCGTACAGGACCGGGAGCCGCGTGTGGGCGAGCGCGCGGGCGACGGCTTCGCGGGCGCGTTCCACGTCGTCCGGCGCCACGTCGTTGATGGTGGTGAACTGGATGTCGAGCTGCTCCGGGGCGGTGCCAGGCAACGTGGGCCTCCTTCGACCGGGATGTCCTGCCACCATCCAGCGTGGGCGATCAGCGCACGTCCCATTAGGGACCTTGGTCACTCCACGCCGAGCCGGACGGCCTCTCTTGCGCCGGCGTGAGTTAGAGCCGCCCGGATGGGGACTGTCGCATTGAGGGGTCTACGAGAAGGAGGGCGCGATGTCCGAACCGATCGTCGTCGGCACCGACGGGTCCGGTGAGTCGGACCGTGCCGTGGAGTGGGCCGCCGCCGAAGCCGTCCTGCGCCGGCGTCCACTGCGCATCGTGCACGCCGTGGAGAGCTGGCCGTTCAAGGTGCCATTGTTCGCGCCGCCCGAGAAGGCCGAGCGCCTGGCCCGCGTGGGGAACGCGCTCCTGGAGGAGGCGGCGGCGCGCGTCCGCGAGCGGTGGCCGGACCTGGAGACGTCGACCGCGCTGCTCGCCGAGGAGACGCCGGACGCCCTGCGGCAGCAGTCGGAGGACGCGTTCGAACTGGTGCTGGGCAGCCGCGGCCGGGGCGGGTTCGCCAGCCTGCTGCTGGGGTCGACGAGCCTGTGGGTCGCCTCCCGCTCCACCGTCCCGGTCGTGATCGTGCGCGGGGACGTCACCGATCGCGGCGAGGTCGTCGCGGGCGTCGACCTGCGGCGGGGCACGGACGCGGTCCTCGACTACGCCTTCGACGCCGCGGCGGTCCGGGGCGCGCGGCTGCGGATCGTGCACGCGTGGCAGATGCCCACGACGCTCATCGACGCCGGCTACACGGCCGAGGAAGAGGAGGGGGCCGGCCGGGAACTGCGGGAGCGGATGGCCGCGGCCTGCGACCCGCACCGGCGCGGGCATCCGCAGGTGGAGGTCGCCGACGAGGTCGTCCTGAAGCATCCGGTGACCGCGCTGACCGGCCCATCGCGCGACGCCCGCCTGATCGTGGCGGGCGCCCACGAACGCCGCTGGAACGCGCCGCGGCTCGGGTCCACCGGCCACGGGGTCATCCACCACGCGCAGTGCCCGGTCGCCATGGTCCCGCCCCGCTGACCCCCGTCCACGCCGTCGGAGACGGTAACCGCGGCGCAGAGGCCGGGTAATGCCGGCCGGGCATTCGTAACGTCCTTCCCATGCCGTCCTGCGCCGCCGAGTTCAACGGGGACGGCCGGGCATAGGGCACCCGTGGCCGAGTCGAGAGTGCAGGAGACGGACGGCGGTGACCGGAAGGCGGGCGGGCGAGAGTTGCTGGCGCCGCTGCTGCCCGGCGGTGAGCCGGTGGAGAAGCTGCTGCGCCGGGCGCAGTTCTTCGTTCCGGGCACGCCCTCGGAGGATCACCGCGAGGTGCACCGGAGCGACGGGCGAGGTGCGGAGGAGTTCTACCGGGAGCGCTGGCGCCATGACAAGGAGGTGCGGTCCACCCACGGGGTGAACTGCACCGGGTCGTGTTCGTGGAAGGTCTTCGTCAAGGACGGGATCATCACGTGGGAGACCCAGCAGACGGACTATCCGTCGGTCGGCCCGGACTCGCCCGAGTACGAGCCGCGGGGCTGCCCGCGCGGCGCGTCCTTCTCCTGGTACACCTACTCGCCGTCCCGGGTCCGCTACCCGTATGTGCGGGGCCCGCTGCTGGAGATGTGGCGGGAGGCACGGGACCGGCTCCGGGACCCGGTGGACGCGTGGGCGGAGCTCACCGCCGATCCGGAGCGCGCCGGCCGCTACAAGAAGGCGCGGGGCAAGGGCGGCTTCGTCCGCTCGACGTGGCCGGAGGTCTCCGAGCTGATCGCCGCCGCGCACGTGCACACGGTCAAAACGTACGGCCCCGACCGGGTGGTCGGGTTCTCCCCGATTCCGGCGATGTCGCAGGTGTCGTACTCGGCGGGCACCCGGTTCCTGTCGATGATCGGCGGGACGATCCTGTCGTTCTACGACTGGTACGCGGATATGCCGATCGCGTCACCGCAGGTGTTCGGTGACCAGACCGACGTCCCCGAATCCGGCGACTGGTGGAACTCGTCCTACCTGATGATCTGGGGCACGAACCTGCCGATCACCCGCACGCCGGACGCGCATTTCATGGTGGAGGCGCGCTACAAGGGCCAGAAGGTCGTGGTCGTCTCCCCGGACTTCTCCGACCACACCAAGTTCGCCGACGACTGGCTGGCCGCGCGGCCCGGCACGGACGGGGCTCTCGCCATGGCGATGGGCCACGTCGTCCTGACGGAGTTCTTCCGCGACCGCCAGGTGCCGTACTTCACCGAGTACGTCAAGACCTACACGGACCTGCCGTTCCTGGTAACGCTCAAGCGACACGGCGACGCCTACGTACCGGACGGTTTCCTGACCGCCGCCGACCTGGGCGACGAGAACGAAGGCGCCCCTCACAAACCCGTCCTCCTCGACGCCCGGACCGGCGAACCCGTCGCCCCGAACGGGACGCTGGGCCACCGCTTCACCCCTTCCGGCGAAGGCCGCTGGAACCTCGACCTCGGCGAGACCGACCCCGCCCTCTCCCTCTACGGCCGCCACGACGACGCCGTCCCGGTGGACCTGCCGCGCTTCGACATCGGCGACACGGAAGGCGGCGGCGCGGTCCGGCGCGGCGTCCCCGCGACCCGGATGGCCGGACGCCTCGTGACGACCGTCTTCGACCTCCTCATGGCCCAGTACGCCGTCCACCGCGACGGCCTGCCCGGCGAGTGGCCCACGGGCTACGACGATGCCGGCCGGCCCTACACGCCCGCCTGGCAGGAGAGGATCACCTCGGTCCCGGCCGCCGCCGCGACCCGCGTCGCCCGCGAGTTCGCCCGCAACGCCGAGCTGTCCCGGGGCCGGTCGATGATCTGCATGGGCGCCGGGACGAACCACTGGTACCACTCCGACCAGATCTACCGGACGTTCTTCACGCTCACGATGCTGTGCGGCTGCCAGGGCGTGAACGGAGGCGGCTGGGCGCACTACGTCGGGCAGGAGAAGGTCCGCCCGCTGACGGGCTGGCAGACGACGGCGTTCGCGCTGGACTGGCAGCGTCCCACCCGGCACATGACCGGCACCTCGTTCTTCTACCTGCACACCGACCAGTGGCGGTATGAGAGCTTCGGCGCGGGGGAGCTGTCGAGCCCGCTCGGCCGGGGCCTGTTCGAGGGCCGCGGTTTCGCCGACTGCATGGCGCAGGCGTCCCGCCTCGGCTGGACGCCGTCGCATCCGGCGTTCGACCGCAACCCCCTCGACCTCGCCGATGATGCCGCCCGCGCGGGACGGACGGTCGCCGACCACGTGGTCGACGAACTGAAACAGGGCCGTCTGCGCTTCGCCGGCGAGGACCCCGACGCCCCGGAGAACTGGCCGCGGGTGATGACGATCTGGCGCGCGAACGTCCTCGGCTCCTCGGGCAAGGGCATGGAGTACTTCATGCGCCACCTTCTGGGAACCGACGACGCCGTCCGCGCGGACGAGTCGCCGCCCGGACTCCGCCCGGCGGAGGTGACGTGGCGGGACGAGGCGCCGCGGGGCAAGCTCGACCTGCTCACCACCATCGACTTCCGCATGACCAGCTCATGCACGTACGCCGACATAGTCCTGCCGGCGGCGACCTGGTACGAGAAGCACGACATCTCCACCACGGACATGCACCCGTTCGTGCACTCGTTCAACCCGGCCATCGCGCCGCCGTGGGAGGCCCGCACCGACTTCGACGCGTTCCGCCTCATCGCCGAGGAGTTCTCCAGGCTGGCCGGAACCCATCTCGGCACCCGCACCGACGTGCTCGCCGCCCCGCTGACGCACGACACCCCGGACGAGACGGCGCAGCCGGGCGGCCGGGTACGCGACTGGGCCGCGGGCGACGGCGAGCCGGTGCCGGGCCAGAACATGCCGAAGCTCGTCACCATCGAACGCGACTTCACGGCGGTGGCGGCGAAGATGGCCGCGCTGGGCCCGCTGGTCGACACCCTGGGCACCACCACCAAGGGCGTCACCGTGGTCCCCTCCGGCGCCGTCGACCACCTGCGCCGGGCGAACGGCGCGGTACGCGGCGGCGTCGCCGACGGCCGCCCGTCCCTGGAACGCGACGTGCACCTGGCCGAGGCGATCCTGGCGCTGTCGGGCAGCACGAACGGGCAGGTCGCCCTCCAAGGCTGGAAGGCCCTGGAACGGCGAACGGGCACCACCCTGGCCGACCTCGCCGAAGAACGCGCCGGCGAGCGCATCTCCTTCCGCGACACCCAGATACAGCCGCGGTCGGTCATCACGAGCCCGGAATGGTCGGGCAGCGAAACGGGCGGGCGCCGCTACTCCCCGTTCGTCGTGAACGTCGAACGCAAGAAGCCGTGGCACACCCTCACAGGCCGGATGCATTTCTTCCTCGACCACGACTGGATACACGAATACGGAGAGGCGCTCCCCACCTACCGCCCGCCGCTCGACTACGTCCGCCATTTCGGTGAGCAGGGCCTCCGCGAGGACGGCCGCCCGGAGATCACCGTCCGCTACCTCACGCCCCACTCGAAATGGTCGATCCATTCGGAGTACCAGGACAACCTGCACATGCTGCGGCTGTTCCGCGGCGGCCCGGTGATCTGGATGAGCCCCCTGGACGCCGAGCGGATCGGCGTCCGCGACAACGAGTGGATCGAGGCGTACAACCGCAACGGCGTGGTCGTCTGCCGGGCGGTCGTCACGCACCGGATGCCACAGGGCACGGTGTTCATGTACCACGCCAAGGACCGGCACCTGATGACGCCGCGTTCGGAGATCTCCGGCTGGCACGGCGGCTCGGACAACTCCCTCACCCGGCTGGTGATCAAGCCGACCCACATGATCGGCGGATACGGCCAGCTGACGTTCGCGTTCAACTATCACGGGCCGACCGGCAACCAGCGGGACGAGATCACCGTGATCCGCAAGCGGCCCCAGGAGGTGCGGTTCTGATGCGGGTGATGGCCCAGACGGCGATGGTGATGAACCTCGACAAGTGCATCGGCTGCCACACCTGCTCGGTCACCTGCAAGCAGACGTGGACCAACCGGCCGGGCACCGAATACATCTATTTCAACAACGTCGAAACGAAACCGGGCCTCGGCTACCCGAGACGCTACGAGGACCAGGAACAGTGGAAGGGCGGCTGGAAACTCGACGGCAAGGGCCGCCTCCAGCTCAGGGCCGGCGGACGCCTCCGCAAGCTCCTGTCCATCTTCTACAACCCGGATCTCCCGCCGATCGACGACTACGGCGACCCGTGGACCTACGACTACCAGACGGTGATCAACGCCCCGCTCGGCACGGAGAACCCCAGCGCGCACTCGATCTCCGCCCTCACCGGCCGCAAGATGGACATGAGCTGGGGCAGCAACTGGGACGACGACCTCGCCGGCTCCGGTGAGCACGCCGCCACCGACCCGGACCTCGCGGGACTCGAAGACCGCGTCAAGATGGAGTTCGAGCAGGTGTTCATGTTCTACCTGCCGCGCATCTGCGAGCACTGCCTCAACCCGTCGTGTGTGGCGTCCTGCCCGTCGGGCGCGATGTACAAGCGGGAGGAGGACGGCATCGTCCTGGTCGACCAGGACCGCTGCCGGGGCTGGCGGTACTGCGTGTCGGGCTGCCCCTACAAGAAGGTGTACTTCAATCACCGCACCGGCAAGGCCGAGAAGTGCACCCACTGCTATCCGCGCATCGAGGCGGGCCAGCCGACGATCTGCTCGGAGACGTGCGTGGGCCGCCTCCGCTACCTCGGCCTGGTCCTCTACGACGCCGACAAGGTCACGGAAGCTGCCGCGACCCCCGACGAACAAGACCTCTACGAGGCACAGCTCGGCGTCTTCCTCGACCCGCACGACCCGGACGTCCAGGTAGAAGCGGCCCGCGCGGGCATCCCCGCCGACTGGATCGACGCCGCCAAGCGGTCCCCGGTCTACTCCCTCGCGGTGCGGCACCGGGTGGCGCTGCCGCTGCATCCGGAGTACCGGACGCTGCCGATGGTCTGGTACATCCCGCCGCTGTCACCGGTCGCGGACGTCGTCCACGCCGCCGGCTACGACGAGACCGACCCCGACCGGGTCTTCGCCACCATCGACGCTCTCCGCATCCCCGTCGAGTACCTCGCGAACCTGTTCACCGCGGGCAAGGCGGAGACCGTCCGGACGGTCCTGCGCAAGCTCGCCGCCGTCCGGGCCGTCATGCGCGCGGGTCAGCTCGGCCTCGACGTGGCCGACGACCTGCCGGCGTCGGTCGGCTCCGACCTGGACGAGCTGGACGACCTCTACCGCCTCCTCGCCATCGCCAAGTACGACGACCGCTACGTCATCCCGATGGCGCACGCCGAGGACGCCGGACGCCTCCAGGCCCAGCACGAGCAGCTCTTCTGCAGCCTCGACGGCGAGGGCGGCCCCGGCATGGGCGGCACGGGCCCGCCGCCCGGTTCGGTCGAGTCGTTCCATCCCGCGGGCGAGCCCGGCGGCAGCCACCGGTTCCGCGCCGGCGACGGCAGCACACGCTTCAACCTGCTCGGCTGGGACGGACGGGGCAGCGCCCCGGGCCTGTTCCCGGAAGCGGACGAGTCATGACCCGGGACGCCGTCAACCCGTACAAGCTGGCCTCGCTCCTGCTCCAGTACCCGACGACGTCCCTCTTCCAGGGCCTCGGCCACCTGGACGCGGCCGCGGCCGCGACATCTCCCAAACCGTCGGCCGAGGCGTTCGCGAGCTTCCTGGCCTGGCTGCGCGCGACCCCGCCCACCGAGGTCGCGCAGCACTACGTGGAAACGTTCGACCTGCGCCGCCGCTGCGCGCTCTACCTCACCTACTACCGCTACGGCGACACCCGCAAGCGCGGCATGGCGATGCTCACGTTCAAAACGGCCTACCGGTCCGCCGGATTCGCCCCATCCGAGGAAGAGCTACCCGACTACCTGCCGCTCGTCCTCGACTTCGCCGCGCTCACCCCCCGCGGCGAGAAGCTCCTGCGCGGCCACCGAGCCGACGTCGAACTCCTGCACCGCGCACTGGACGAGGCGGGCACCCCCTACGCCCACGTCGTGGACGCGGTACGCGCACGCCTCCCCAAGCCGGGCCGCCGGGACCTCACCCTCATCCGCCAGGCATGGGAGAAGGGACCGCCCGCCGAGGACGTCGGCCTGGAGCCGTTCGCCCCACCCGAGTACCTCACCGGACAAAGGACACGCCCGTGATCACCGCCTGGTCGTACTTCTGGTGGGTCATCCTGCCCTACATCGCGATGGTGGTGTTCATCGTCGGCCACATCTGGCGCTGGCGCTACGACCAGTACGGATGGACGAGCTACTCGACCGAACTCCAGGAACGCGGCTGGCTGAAATGGGGCGCGCCGCTGTTCCACTACGGGACGTTCGCGGCGATCGGCGGCCATGTCCTCGGCATCCTGGTCCCCCGGGAGTGGACGGCGGCCGTCGGCGTCTCCTCGCACACCTACCACCTGTTCTCCGCCGTCGCGGGTCTGATCGCCGCGGTCCTGGTGCTCATCGGCATGGGAATCCTCGCGTCCCGCCGCCTGTTCGCCCCGCGCGTCCGCGCCACGACGAGCCCCGTCGACTGGGTGGCGCTCGTCCTCCTCGGCATCATGGTCGCGCTCGGCATCGCCACGACGGCGTTCAACGTGCCGCTCGACCACGAGTACCGCGAGACGATCTCGATCTGGTTCCGGGACCTGTTCACCGGCGACCCCGATGTCGCCGTCGCGCTGCAGGCGCCACTCATCTTCCAGGTCCACGCCGTCGCGGCCTGGGCGTTGTTCCTGGTGTGGCCGTTCACGCGGCTCGTGCATGCGTGGAGCTACCCGGTGTGGTACCTGTGGCGGCCGTTCGTCGTCTACCGCTCCAAGCGGGCGACGCCGCCCCCGGAACCAGGAACCGGGGGACGGAAGTGGCGGAAGATCGGAGTACGGTACTGAGGTGATTCTCAGCCGCGCCGGTGCCCATTTCGACGCGGCGAAACAGGCGGTGGCCACGCTCAACCCGGGCTATTTCGCGTTCGTCATGGGCACCGGGATCCTGTCGATCGGGGTCTCCACCCACGGCCTCACCACTCTCTCCACCGTGCTGCTGTGGCTCGCCGCGGCGGGCTACGCCGTCCTGGTCGTCCTGACCGCCTGGCGGGCCGTCGCCTTCCGCGCCGAGCTGAAGACGGAGTTCACCGACCCGAGACGCGGTTTCGGGTTCTTCACGTTCGTCGCCGCCACGAACGTCCTCGGCACCCGCCTCGTCGCCGCCGACCACGAGACGACCGCGTTCGCGCTGCTCGTCGTCGGCTTCCTGGCCTGGGTCGTCCTCGGCTACGTGGTCCCGTGGACGGCGGTGCTCGGGCACGCCGAACGCCCGGTCGTGGCGGGGGCGAACGGAACCTGGTTCATCTGGGTGGTGGCCAGCCAGTCCGTCGCGGTGCTCGCGTCCGTCCTGGAACCGGTGGTCGGTTTCGGCCGCCACGAGCTGTCCGTGCTGGCGGTGGGGTCCTGGTCGGTCGGGATGTTCCTCTACGCGGGGGTCGGCGTGTTCGTCGCCGCCCGCATGCTCCTGTACCCGCTGCGCCCGGCCGACCTCACCCCGCCGTACTGGGTGGCGATGGGCGCCACCGCGATCACCGTCCTCGCCGGCGCCCGGATCGTGCAGATGGCCGACACTCCGATGGTCACCGCCACCCGCGGCCTGATCGCCGGCACGTCCGTCGTGGTGTGGGCGTTCGGCACCTGGCTGATCCCGCCGCTGGTCGCCGCCGGCTGGTGGCGCCACATCACCCACCGGGTCCCGCTGCGCTACGACGCGACGCTGTGGAGCGTGGTGTTCCCCCTCGGCATGTACGGCCTCGCCGGCCACTACCTCGGCACCGCCGACAACCTTCCCATCGTCCGCGTCATCGGCGAGACGGAGATCTGGGTGGCCCTCACCGTCTGGACGGTGACGTTCGCCGCGATGCTCGTCCACCTGGCCGACACCCTGGGACGCCCACGCCCCGCCTCCGGCTGACCGCGCGTCACGTTCGCGTTCTTCGCGCTGCGTCCAGGACTCTGCGCGAAGTTCTGCAACCGGCCCCTGACCAGGGGCGCGATCCTCAACTGACCAGTTCGCGCTCGACCAGGCACGCGAGGCCGCCGGTGACCGCGACGTCCGCATCGCGGGCGGCGGCGCGACGATCCTGCAGTATGTGAACGCCGGCCTGATCGACGAGTTCTCGATCGCGCTCTCACCGGTGCTGTTCGGCTCCGGAATCCGCCTGTTCGAGGGCGTGGACGCGGGCCGCGTGGCCCTGGAGCAGGTCCGCGCGGAGCCCTCCCCGAGGGTGACGCACCTGACCTACACCGTCCGGGAGCGGTAGGCGCACGACGGCGACCGCAGACGGCGGACGTGATGCGCAAAAAACCGTTGGCGGACCATGGCGGCCACTGCTACCTTGCCGGAGGCCGTGCCGGCAACCGAGGAGGTGGTACCCGTGAACGTTTCGACATGGGTGCTCCCCTCCGGGGTCACGGTCGGGCGATAGGTCGTCGTCCGGGAGCGCCGTTCAAGTGCACTCCCGAAAGGCACGACCATGCAGTTCACCTCCGAGCAGCGCCTCGACGACGGTGTCCTCGAACGCGACTTCACCCTCGGCGAGATCCCCGGCATCCTGTGGACGCCCGCATCCGCCTCCGCATCCGCACCGGCGCCGCTGATCCTGGTCGGCCACCCCGGCGGACTGAACAAGATGCGCCCCCGGCTGGTGGCGCGGGCCCGGGACACGGCGGAGCACGGCTTCGCCGCGGCCACGATCGAACTCCCCGGAGGCGGTGACCGGCCCCGATGGGCCGCCGCCGAACAAGCCCGCGCCGACCTGCGCCGGGCGATGGAGACCGGCGAGCCGGTCGGCGAGGAGATCGTCGACCGGCTCGTCCTGCCGCTGGTCGAGAAGGCGGTCCCGGAATGGCGGGCCGCCCTGGACGCCCTCCTGTCGCTGCCCGAGATCGGCGGCCCGGTCGGGTACTCGGGGGGAGTGATCTCCATTGGCGTCCGGCTGGCGGTGGTCGAGCCGCGCATCTCGGCCGCCGTTCTGTACGCCGGGAGCTTCGTGCCCCGCATCATGTTCGAGGAGGCCCGGCAGGTCACCATTCCGCTGCACGTCCTGCTGCAGTGGGACGACGAAGGAAACGACCGGCAGGCCGCTCTGGACCTGTTCGACGCCTTCGGCGCCAAGGAGAAGACGCTGAACGCCAACATGGGCGGGCACACCGGCGTCCCGCAGTTCGCGGGGGACGCCGCGGCCCGGTTCCTCACCCGGCATCTGAGGTAGCCACCGACCACCGCCGCCGTCCGGCGGGCGGTAGGCGGTGCCGGCCTGGACGCCGCTCATCAAGGGCAGGCCCCGGCCCTCCTCGATCTATCGGATGATGTCACCTGGGCGAGTGGGAGCCGCGCGGCGGGGAGTCGAGGGGCACCTCCCGGCCGCGCGGCGGCTTGTGCGTCACCCGTTCCGCCGCGCCTTGAGGACGGCCTGGATGAGGTCGTCAGGGTCGGGTGCGTTGACGATCTTCCATTGCGTCCCGCCGGGGATGAGTGCCCACCACTCCTTGGTGGAGATGCCCCACCAGCAGACGACGCCGTGGAACCGCTGTTGCAGTTCGGCGATGGTCACTGCGTGAGAGGGGTCCGCCATGGAGGGGATGTCGGGGCAGGTCGCGTCGATCGCCGTTTCCTGGTGGGTCCGTGCGGCGAGGGCGGCGGTGACGAACGGGGTGAGGATGCGGGTGATCCGTGCGGCGGCGAGTTCTGGCCGGTGGTGCGGGGCCAGGTTCTCGCCCGTGCTCGACTGGTACCACCATGTGCGGGACGTCGATTCCCGGACGAGGTCGATGCTTTCGCTGAAATGGGGCACGTCGGATCGAACACGCGGAGAAGTGGACGCGGCCTGTCGTAGCGGGGGAGTGCCTGCCAACCTTCCCGGGTGACTTCGGTTGAGAGCCTGTCGAGATGGGTTGTCACAGAGGAAGTGGGTTCCGAGGTAGAGCGGCCTTGGGGCTGGTTCCATCGCATTACCATCGGTCCCACCTACTGGGCTGGCTCGTGGGTCGATTGGTTACGCGATCGAGTTCGAGGGTTAGCGCCCTGCGAAGTTCTTCTGCGCTGTTGCGTACAACGGTTGGTTCTACGCCGGCCTTTGGATCGTGCAGAGTGGCGACCCAGTCGCCGAGCTTGCCGTCGTAGCGTGTCGCGCGCCAGATCCGATGTCCTTTGAAGTCCTGGCGGAGCTGATCCAACGCCTGGTCAGCGGGGTTGACGGGCGTGTCCATGATGAGTCCGAGCCTTCAGGTCGATTTCTCTCCGTTATCGCTTCCCATCTTGCTGTGATCGGATATCTTCGGGAAGAGCGAGAAGCCCACGCATAGGAAAGGGCTCTTGCGTCGTCAGAAAGTCACCCCCGCTTTCGATTCCTTGGAGGTCCCTGTGCCTCGTCGCCCCCGCGATCCAGGCGTTCCGTCCTCGCCCGCCGAGTACTTCGGTGTGGAATTGCGTCGTTATCGTGAAGCGTCCGGTTTGTCTCGGCCACAGGCGGCCGAGAGGCTCGGGTACACGCCACAGTGGATCGGGCAGATCGAGTCAGGTAAGAGCGCGCCATCCGAGGACTTCGCCAAGGATTGCGACTCCTTCTTCGAGACGAATGGGACGTTCCATCGCCTTTGGACCTGGAACCAGCAGCTTGATCACATACACGTCCTGCCGCCTGGGTTCCGCCCGTTCATCGAGGTCGAGCCAGACGCGACCTACATGAGGCTCTTCGAACCTCTCCTCATCCCTGGCCTGCTCCAGACGGAGGAGTATGCCCGGAAGGTACTCAATGTCGGCCATCGTCAGGAGAAGATCGACGAGCTCCTCGCGGCGAGGATGGCGCGGAAGGTGATCTTTGAGAAGGAGCATCCTCCGTGGTTGCTGATCGTCCTGGGTGAGACCGCAGTCAGAAGCGTGGCTGCGGGTGCCGAGGTGATGCGCGGACAACTCCAGTACCTGCTTGATCTTGCAGATCTGCAACACGTCACGCTGCAGATCTTCCCTGCTGACGCGCCGGTTTTTCAGGCCGGAGGGATTGTCCTCATGAGCTTGGACGATCGACCCGACGTCGGCTTCGTTGACGCGGCGGGAGGTCATGGCAGGCTGATCGAGGCCCCACGTGATCTTGATGAGCTTGTCGTACTCTTTGATCAAGTGAGGGCGACGGCGTACTCGGCCGAAGAGTCCGTGCGCATCATCAGATCGGTGATAGAGGAGTTGTGACCATGGGGAACACCAACGTCATCCGATGGCGCAAGAGCAGTCGCAGTGACTCGTCCGGTGGCGCCTGCGTCGAGGTGGCGGACTTGAGGGCGGCGGCCTCGGTGGCGGTGCGGGACTCGAAGGACCCGGACGGGCCGAAGTTGATGTTCGGAGCCGGTGCTTGGGAGGCGTTCACGGGCCGCGTGAAGGACGGCGCCCTGGACCTGGCCTGAACGGACCGAGCAGAGCCCCCGAACCGTGAACCGCACGGGCCGGGGGCTTTCGCGTCCCGCGCCCCCCGGCGCCACGTCGGACACTTCTTCCGCAAGGGTTCAGCGGAGGAGGCGGTTCACCATCTGCTCGATGAGGTCGTCGGTCGAGGAGGACTCCAGGAGGGCGGGAGCGGTGAGGTCGTCCAGGATCAGTCCGGACATGGCGAAGTAGAGCAGGGCGACGCCGGTGCGGTCGCCGGGCAGTCCGGCGTTCACGTGGTAGTCGACGATCTCCCGGTTCTCCTCGGTGAGGAAGCCGCTGAGCTCGGCGTCCAGGTCGGCGCGGCGGGTGGCCTCCAGGCGCAGTTCCAGCATGGCGAGGTTGCCGGCGCGGTCGCCGCGCATCCGGGTCAGCAGCTGGCGCATGAGTTCCGCGACCAGCTCGTGGGACGGCGCCTGCTTCATGGTCTCGGCGAGCGCCTCGGGGTCGGGGGTGAGGCGCTCGCGGGTGCGGCGCATCACCTGGGTGAGCAGATCGTCGCGGTTGGCGAAGTAGTTGGAGGCGGTGCCGGTCGGCACGCCCGCCCGCTTGTCGATGGCGCGCAGCGTCAGGCCGCGTGAGCCCTCGCCGGCCAGGACGTCGATGGCGGCGTCGAGGAGGGCGGTGCGCCGGGCCGGGTTCTGCCGCATGGGAGCCTCCACGAGGAACGTTGACACCACTGCAAGTGCAGTACTATGTTCAAAACACTTCGAGCAGAGTACTACGGTTGCAGTCATTAGGAGACGTCTTCATGCGAAAGCTCGTGTACTACATCGCCACCACCCTCGACGGCTTCATCGCCGGCCCGGACGGCGCCGACCCCACCGGCCCGGACGGCTTCTGGCCCATCCCCGCCGACTACATCGAGCACCTCGTGGCCAACTACCCCGAGACCCTCCCCGGCCCGGCCCGCGCGGCCCTGTCGGTCACCGCCGAGGGCACGTGCTTCGACACCGTCGTGGAAGGGCGCCGCTGCTACGAGATCGGCCTGAAGGCCGGGCTCACCGACGCATACCCCCACCTGCGGCACCTGGTCTTCTCCCGGACCCTCGCCGAGAGCCCCGACCCCGCCGTTGAGGTCGTCTCCACCGATCCGGCCGAGAAGGTGCGGGAACTCAAGCGGGAGCACGGCAAGGACGTCTGGCTGGTCGGCGGCGGAGAACTCGCCGGCGCCCTGTACGGCGAGATCGACCGGCTCATCCTCAAGGTGGGCCCGCTGACCATCGGCACCGGGATCCCGCTGTTCTCCCGCACGGCCGCGTTCGACCCGCGCACCTGGGAGCTGACCGACCACACCGTGCTCGGCAGCGGCGCCGCGTTCCTCACCTACGACCGGCCCGCCAACCCCGGCGACACCGGCAGGTGAGGTACCCCATGTCCCCGCCGACCGGCGCGTCCACGTCGCGCACCGAGTACCGGGCTGGGTGCAGCCCATGAACTCGACGAAGGGGGCCACCTCGTCCCACGGGCCCGTGGTCAGGACGGCGAACGAGACGGGTCCGACGACCTCGGCCGTCCCGTCGAACACCACCATCGGCAACCGGCACGGGCGGCGGCGAGAGCGTCGCCCTCGCGGGTGTGGGCCTTTTCGCGGACCAGGAGCTCGTTCCGGGCTGCCAGGTGGCCGGGTCGACGACGGGCGGGCGGGCGACCGGCGCGGTGGCCGGGTCGTGGGGAGCGTTCGCCATGGCGTCCTCCGCAGTGTGTGGTGGCGGTCAGCGTCGTAGACGTCCTGCGACACCGGAACAGACTCGACACACGCACCGGCCGAGGCGCTCGACTAACGCCGAGGGTCGAGTACGCCGCGGCCGGTCACGAAAGCCGGCGGGCCAGTTCGCCGAGCACGTCCGGCCAGGCCGCCGCGAACTCGTCGCGGGTGGCCGCCGTGGGAAACCCGCGCTGCATCAGGCGGATCCGATGGCCGTCCTCCGCGGCCTCGATCGTGACCTCGACCGTGGTGTCGAAGCCGGGCTCGTCGTCGAACACCGCCGCCATGTCGTAGGCGAGCCGGTGGGGGCACTCCAGCGCCGTGATCACGCGCTCCTCGCTGAACGCCGGGCCGTCCGGCACCTGGAACGCCACCGACCAGCGTCCGCCGCACCGCAGATCGAGCCGGGAGTCGGTCACCCACTCCGGCCGCCTGCTGTCGTACAGCGCGATGAACGCGTAGAAGATCGCGTCCGGTGGGGCGTCGATGACGCGGGCGACGTCGAGTGCGTGCCCGGCACGCCCGCCCTCCGTGGGCCGCCGGTGATCGCTCATGGCATCCTCCTGCCGCTGGGTGTCCGCCGAATACGACCCGGCCGGACGCGCGAACTCATCGGTGCCCGGCGTGGACCGTCAGCCTTCGGCGATGCAGAGGGGATGCCCCTCGGGGTCGGTGAGGACCGTCCACTCGCCCCCGCCGGGCTGGAACTCGGGTCTGGACGCCCCCAGCGCCCCGACCTCGGCTTCGCCGACCAGGCCCACCTGACCCGTACCGTCCGCGCCCACCTGGGGCGAACCCCCACCGCCCTCCGCCACCTCCTCACCAGCACAGCGCGCAGTGGGTGATCCGCGACGGGCGCGGGGGCGGCGCCGGTGCGACGTACGATGTGGGATGTGACCAGCAGATCCGCCTCGGCGCCGCAGTTGAGCGACCTCGCGCGGCTGCGCCGCGTCCGCGACCGGATCGACCGCGAGTACGCGCGGCCGCTGGACGTGGAGGCCCTCGCCCGCGGCGTGAACATGTCGTCCGGGCACCTCAGCCGCCGGTTCCGCCAGGCCTACGGCGAGTCGCCGTACTCCTACCTGATGACGCGGCGCATCGAGCGGGCGATGGCGCTGCTGCGCCGCGGCGACCTCAGCGTCACCGACGTCTGCTTCGAGGTCGGCTGCCAGTCGCTGGGCACGTTCAGCACGCGCTTCACCGAACTGGTCGGTGTGCCGCCGAGCGTCTTCCGGGCCGAGGGCGCTCAAGCGACGGCGGGGATGCCGCCGTGCGTCGCGAAACAGGTGACCCGGCCGATCAGGAATCGAGAAGCGCCGGCCGGTGGCCCCCGCCTAGCGTGACGGCCATGGAACTCACCATTCATTCGAGCTTTCTCCCGCTCGACGACCCGGACGCCTCCCTGGCCTTCTACCGCGACGTCCTCGGCTTCGAGGTCCGCGGCGACGTCGGTCATGGCGGGAATCTGGCCACCGCCGACCTGGACGGCGCCTTCGAGCGGCTGCGGGCCGGCGGGGCGGAGATCGTCCAGGAGCCGACCGATCAGCCGTACGGCGTCCGCGACTGCGCCGTCCGCGACCCGGCCGGCAACCTGATCCGCATCCAGGAACAGCAGCGCTGATCCGTCCGGTGACGGCTGCCATAACCGTTGCAAGCGGCTGCCTGGAATGGATGGAGGCGCAATGGACACGGGACGTAAGATCGGCGGGTGCCTCGAACTCTAAGGACGGGCCGGCTGGTTCTGCGTCGCTGGGAGGACGGCGACCGGGAGCCTTTCGCCGCGCTCAATGCCGACCCCGAGGTCATGGAGCATTTCCCGGCCCCTTTGACCCGCCGTGAAAGCGACGCCCTCATCGACCGGATCGAGACCCGATTCGACGAAGAGGGCTTCGGCTTCTGAGCTCTGGAAGTCGCCGGCACGGGCCGGTTCATCGGGATGACGGGCCTGGCCGTCGTGCGTTTCCGGGCGCCCTTCGTCCCCGCCGTGGAGATCGGCTGGCGGCTCGCCCGCTCCGCCTGGGGCCGCGGCTACGCCGCCGAGGCCGCCCGCCGCGCCCTTCGCGCCGCGTTCGACGACTTCCACCTGGACGAGGTGGTCTCCTTCACCAGCACCACCAATCTCAGATCACAGGCCGTCATGAAACGCATCGGCATGACTCACGATCCCGCCGGTGACTTCGACCATCCTCGCGTCGGCGACGGCCACCGGCTGAAACGCCACGTCCTCTGGCGCACGACCGCCGCGCCCGACAGCGAGGGGTCGGCTTGAGGCAGATCTTCCCCGGGCCGCCGGTCCGGACGCCGGTGACCGATCCCGGGCCGACATGACCGACAGCTTTCGAGGGCGCAGCGGCATCGCGGTGGCATGGTGTGCCGTGCTCCTCAGCCTCGTCATCGGCTCGGCCGCCCTGCAGATCGCGGAACGCCCGGACACCGGCGTCCGTCCCGTCCGCGCGCCGGTCGTCGTCATCGGCGTCGCCGGGCTGGCGTGGGGCGACATCCGCGCGGACCAGACCCCGCACCTGTGGCACCTCCTCACCGGCGGCGCCGCCGCCGGCGCCGCGACGGTCCGCACCACCGGCGGCCCCGCCTGCGCGTCCGACGGCTGGCTGTCGCTGTCGGCGGGACAGGCCGCCGCGGGACCCCGCACCGACGACCACGAATGCGTCCCGCTCCCACCCGTGCGGGACACCGGCGGCGGAGCACGCGTCGACCGGTGGGACCGGCTCGTCGACGCCCAGCGCCGCTCCGAGTTCTCACCGCGCCCGGGAGAACTCGGCAGGGCACTGTCGGAACACGACGGATGCGAAACCGCCGTCGGCCCCGGCGCCGCCATCGCGCTGGCCCGCCCGGACGGAACCGTCGAACGCTACAGCCCCGCCGTCGGCTCCGCCGCACTCGACTGCCCCGTCACCGTCGTCGACGCCGGGCAGGTCGTCGAATCCGGCTCCGGCCGGCTCGACTCCCTGGCGAAGGTCGACGCGTACGCGGGCCGCGTCCTGGAACGCGTCCCCGCCGGCGGCACCGTCGTGGTGCAGGGCGTCACCGAACCACCGGGCGGCACCCCGCATCTCGCGGTCAGCATGGTCAGCGGCCCCGCGACGGCGCCCCGCCCGGCTCTGCTCACCGTCGCCTCGACCCGCTGGGGCGGGGTGGTGCGCCTCCTCGACGTCCCCAGCACCCTCCTGGACGCGGTCGGCGCGCCCGAACCCGCCGAGTTCAGCGGCGCCCCGATCTCCCTCGGCCGGACACGCCCCACCGACTCGAACAGGACCGTCCACGAACTGGGCGCCGTCACCACCACCGACCAGACGCTGCGGCGCTGGGCCGGGACACTCCTGCTCGTCGTCGCAGGCGCACAACTCGCCCTCTACATCGCGGCCGGGATCGCGTGGCGCCGCCCGGACGCGTGGCGCCGCCCGAGTGCGTGGAGGCGCCGATTCCTCCGCGCGGCGCTCGTGTTCTCGGTGCTGCCGGTGTCGATGTACCTGGTGTCGCTGACGCGGTGGTGGCACGGCCCGTTCCCCGACGCGACCCTCCTGCTCGCCCTGGCGGCCACCGCAGCCGTGGCGACGGTCCCGATCCGGCTGCTGCCCGCACGTCCGCTCTGGCGGGTGCCTCTGGCCGTCAGTCTCCTGACCTTCACCGTCCTCGTGGTGGACGCCGCGAGCGGCACGCTCCTGCACCGCGCCAGCCCGTTCGGCCCGTCCGCCCTGTACGGCGGGCGCTACTACGGTTTCGGCAACTCGACCTTCGCCGTCTTCGCCGTCGCCGCCCTCGTGCTGGCCGGGACGACGGCGGCCGAGTTGACCTCCCGCGGACGCCACCGCGCCGCCACCGCCTCCGTGGTCGCCGTCGGCGCCGTGGCGGTGGCCGTCGACACCTGGCCCGCCTGGGGAGCCGACGTCGGCGGCGGCCTCGCCCTGATCCCCGGAGTCGCCGTCCTGGCCTTCGCCGTCGCCGGGATACGGCTGACCCCGCTGCGCCTCCTCGCCGTCGCCGCCGCGGCCGTGGCGGTGGTCGCCGCCGTGGGAGTCGCCGACTGGACGCGCCCTCCCGACTCCCGCACCCACGCCGGACGCTTCATCCAGGAAATCCTCGAAGGGCAGGCGTGGCAGCTCATCGAACGCAAAGCCGGCTACGCCCTGAGTTCCCTGTCGGGCGGCCCCCTGGCCTGGGGAACGGCGGCCGTCCTGATCCTCCTGATCCTGGCCTTGGCATGGCCGCACCGCTTCTCGCCGCCCTACCTCGACGCGGCCCAACGAGAATGGCCGACGCTGCGTCCCATTCTGATAGCGGCCCTGACCACTTGCGGGGTCGGCGCGGTGGTGAACGACTACGGCATCCGCCTGATCACCTTCGGCCTGATCACGCTGCTGCCCCTGCTCGCCTTGAGCATCGCCGTCGCCGCGAACGCCCCGGCGGCACCCGCTTCACCGCGGCCTGGGCCGGACGAACCGTCCCGGCTCAGATGATGTCGAACAGGTTGGGCCGGCCCGCCCGGCCTGATCTGGATGGTGGAACGGACCATCCAGGCGCACTGCCACCACGACGAGGGCCCCGGCGACGACCGGATCGCCCGCACCCTGGCCCGCTCGATCTGGCTGACGGTCTACGGCACGCTCCCGCCCCCACCTTGATCTGGACAACTGTCCAGACTAAAGTCCGCTTATTCGCGAAGCGGCCGGGCCGACGCCCCCTGAACCGAGGAACAGCCCATGGACGACCTTCCGGAACTGGGCTTCTATGGTCTGGCCGGCCATTCGGCCACACCCCGCGACCTGCTCGCCGAGGTCGCCGAGGGCGAACGCCTGGGCCTCGGCTCGGTCTTCCTGTCCGAACGGTTCGCGACCAAGGAGGCGGCCACCCTCTCCGGCGCCGCCGCCGCCGTCAGCGAACGGATCGGCATCGCGACCGCCGCCACCAACCACAACACCCGGCACCCCCTGCTGACCGCCACCTTCGCGACGACCATGCACCGCCTCTCCGGCGGCCGCTTCGCGCTCGGCCTCGGCCGCGGCTTCGACATGCTCTTCGACGTCATGGGCCTGCCCCGCGTCACCACCGCGCAGCTCGACGACGTCACCGGCGTCCTGCGGCGCCTCTGGCGCGGCGAGGCGGTGGCCGGCCACGACGGCCCCGCCGGGAACTTCCCCTACCTCGTCCAGGACCCGTCGTTCGACGAGGACATCCCGATCATCCTGACCGCGATGGGCGAGCGGACCCTGGAGTTCGCCGGCCGCGTCGCCGACGGCGTCGTCCTGCACACCTTCTTCACCGACGAGACCCTCGCCAAGGCCGTCGCGACCATCCGCCGCGGGGCGCTCGAAGCGGGCCGCGACCCCGCGTCCGTCCGCGTCTGGTCCGTCCTGGCCACGGTCGGCGACCACCTCGACGAGGAACTGCGGCTGCGCAAACTCGTCGGCCGCCTCGCCACCTACCTGCAGGGGTACGGCGACCTCCTGGTACGCGTCAACGGCTGGGACCCCGCCGTCCTGGCCCGCTTCCGCGCCGACGACCTCGTCACCGGCTACCCCGGTGCGTTCGACGCGATCGGAACGGCCGGCGACCTGCACCACGTGGCCGGCCTGATCCCGGACGAATGGCTCGCCGCCTCCGCCACCGGAACCCCCGGCCAGTGCGCGGCCCGCGTCCTCGACCAGTTCACCGCGGGCGCCGACGGCGTCATCCTGCACGGCGCGACCCCCGCCGAACTCGCCCCGATCCTCGACGCCTACCGCCGCGTCCGCCCACCCGGCCGCGCCGCCCACCCCCGCAACCCGGGCCGCTCATGAAGATCATCGCCGCGCGGGAGGACCTGACCCCCGCCCGGCTCACCGAAGTCCTGAACACCAGGATCGACGAGGTCGATGTGGAGCCCATAGGCACCGGCCAGATCGGCTCCTGCTTCCGACTGACCCTGACCGGCGAGGCCCCCACCCGCCTGATCGCGAAACTCCCCGCCGCCGACCCCGCCGCCCGCGCCCTCCTCGGCGGCGCCTACCGCACCGAACTGCTCTTCTACCGCGAGATCGCCGAAACCGTCACGATCCGCACCCCGCACTGCCACCACGCCGCGATCGACCCGGAAACGTTCGACTTCGTCCTCCTCCTGGAGGACCTCTCCCCGGCGGCCCAGGGCGACCAGCTGGCCGGCTGCTCACCCGGCCGGGCCCACGACTGCATGCGCGCCCTGGCCGGCCTCCACGGCCCCCGCTGGTGCGACGAAACACTCCTGGCCGTCGACGGCCTGCACCACAACACCGAGACCGACGCCTCCACCCTCGCCGAGGTCTACGCCCCCGCCGTCGAAACGTTCATCGGCCGCTTCGCCGACCGCCTCCACCCCGCCGACCAGGACACCCTCCGCCGGACCACCGAGACCATCGGCCCCTGGCTGCTGGCCCGCCCCGAACGCTTCGGCCTCGTCCACGGCGACTACCGCCTGGACAACCTGCTCTTCCCCCCGGACGGCACCACCGCGACCACCGTCGACTGGCAGACCCTCACCATCGGCCTCCCCGCCCGCGACCTGTCCTACTTCCTGGCCACCAGCCTCACCACCGAAGACCGCCGCGCCCACGAACGCGACCTCGTCGCCCGCTACCACGACGCCCTCCTGGCCCACGGCGTCACCGACTACCCCCTGGACCTCTGCTGGGACGACTACCGCTTCGCCCTCCTGCAGGCCCCCCTCATCACCGTCCTGGGCTGCGCCTACGGCACCCAGACCGAACGCGGCGACGCCATGTTCCTCACCATGGCCACCCGGGCCTGCACCACGATCCGCGACCTCACCCCCTAGAACCAGCCTGGCGGATTGTGGTCTTCGGAGAAGGTCCTCCGGTGGTCGGAGGGTGTGTATAGCCTGCGGTGAGCTGGTGGGATTCGTGTGGCCTGGGTGGGGTGTATGGGTGAGACCGCTGAGCGCGGGCCGGTCGTCGGGCGGGTGCTGGGGACGCAGTCGGCGACGCCGCTGTCGTTCTGGGTGGGGCTGGAGCCCGGGACGGTCGTCCAGCTGGACGAGGTGATCGCCGCGCGGCGGGAGGTGCCCGGCCGGGGCGAGGTGCTGATCGCCGGGGTCGTCACGAACGTGGAGGCCCGGCATGAGGGCGCCGCCTACGACTCGGACGTGTTCCTCATCGCGCAGGGGGTGCTGCCCGCGGCGGTGGTCGAGTCGGCCGAGGTCACGGTGACGCGGGTCGAGCCCGAGGTGTACGTGCCGCCGCTGCCCGGCACGCAGGCGCGCCGGGCGGGCGCGCTGGACCGGGAGCGGGCGCTGTACTTCGACGTGATGGAGCGGCGGGTACCGGTCGGGCTCGGACGCGACGGGGAGCCCATCCACGTCAACCTGGAGTTCCTGGACGGGACGCGCGGCGCACACGTCTCCATCTCCGGGATCTCCGGGGTGGCGACCAAGACGTCGTTCGCCACGTTCCTGCTGTACTCGATCTTCAACTCGGGGGCGCTGGGCGCGGAGGCGCACAACACGAAGGCGCTGATCTTCTCGGTGAAGGGCGAGGATCTGCTCTTCCTCGACCACGCCAACAACCGGCTGGACGAGAACGCGCGGGCGGCGTACCGGCGGCTCGGTCTGCGGCCGGGGCCGTTCGAGAGCGTCCACGTGTTCGCGCCGCCCCGGCCCGGTGACCCGAACGGGACGCCGCACGTGACGGCCCGCACCCAGGACGTCAGCCCGTTCTACTGGACGCTCGCCGAGTTCTGCCGAGAGGAACTGCTGCGCTACGTGTTCGCCGACACCGAGGACGAGCGGGCGCAGTACACGATTCTGGTCGGGCAGGTCGCGGCGAGGCTCGCCCGTGACGCCGAGCCCGTCGGAGGCGGCGGGGCGGTACGCCTGGGGGACGGCGGGCAGGTCTGCCGCACCTACGAGGACCTGGTGAGGTTCATCGAGGAGACCCTGACGGACGAGGACACCCGCCGCGCCTGGGGCGCGCAGCTGATGGGGCTCGGCACCGTCAACGCGTTCCTGCGGCGGCTCCGTTCGTCGGTGCGTCCGCTGTCGCCGATCGTGCGGGGCGACCTGCCCGCGAGGAGCGGCAGGTCGATCGACACCGACGCGCAGGTCACCGTGGTGGATCTGCACAACCTGCCCGAGCGGGCGCAGCGGTTCGTCGTCGGGGTGGTGCTGCGCGGCGAGTTCGCGCGCAAGGAGAGCACGGGCAGCGCGCGGCCGCTGCTGTTCGTGGTGCTGGACGAGCTGAACAAGTACGCGCCGCGCGAGGGCGACTCACCGATCAAGGAGATCCTGCTGGACGTCGCGGAACGGGGCCGGTCGCTCGGGGTGATCCTCATCGGGGCGCAGCAGACGGCGTCGGAGGTCGAGCGCCGCATCGTCGCGAACTGCGCGGTGCGGGTGGCGGGGCGGCTGGACGCGGCGGAGGCGTCCCGGGGCGAGTACGGCTGGCTGCCGCCGGCGGCGCGGGCGCGGGCCACGATCGCCAAGCCCGGGACGATGTTCGTCGGGCAGCCGGAGCTGCCGGTGCCGCTGGCCGTGGAGTTCCCGTTCCCCGCCTGGGCCACGCGTCCCGCCGAGGCATCCCCGCGCGCGGCGGCGCGTTCCGGGCCGGCCCGCGACCCGTTCGACGGTCTCGGCGAGGCCGACGACGAGGTACCCCCCTTCTGATCCACCGGGAGCGAACATGAAGTTCCTGCACACCGCCGACTGGCACGTCGGCAAGGTGCTCCGGGGCCGGTCGCGGTTCGACGAGCACGCGAAGGTGCTGGGCGAGCTGGTCGCCGTCGCGCGGAAGGAGGACGTCGACGCGGTCATCGTCGCGGGGGACGTCTTCGACGGCGCGGTCCCGACGCCGCCGTCGCAGGCTCTGGTGATGAAGACGCTGCTGGCGCTCCAGGAGGGCGGCCGGGAGGTCGTCGTCCTCGCCGGCAACCACGACGATCCGCGCCTGCTGGACGACGTGTACCGGCCGGTGCTGCGGCAGCTCGGCATCCGGGTCGTCGGGAGGTTCCGGCGCCCGGACGCGGGCGGGCTGCTGTCGTGGACGGCCCGGACCGGGGAGCCGGTCAGGCTCGCCGCCATGCCGTTCCTGTCGCAGCGGTACGTCGTCCGGGCCCTGGAGGCGCTGACCGACACGCCCGACCAGCACAACCGCGACTACGCCCACCGCTTCGGGCGGCTCGCCGAGGCGCTCACGGCAGGGTTCACCGCCGACACCGTCAACCTGGTCGCGGCGCACGGCACGCTGCCGGGCGGCAGGCTCGGCGGCGGCGAACGCGAAGCGCAGACGATCTTCTCCTACTACTTCGAGTCGTCGGCGTTCCCGCCGGCCGCCCACTACGCCGCGCTCGGCCACCTGCACCGGCGGCAGCGGATGCCCGGCCCCTGCCCCATCTGGTACAGCGGCTCCCCGATCGCCGTCGACTTCGGGGAGGAGCAGAACACGCCCGGCGCGCTGGTCGTCGACGTCGCGCCGGGGCGTCCCGCCGACGTGCGGGAGGTGACGCTGACGGGCGCCCGCGTCCTGCGCACGGTCACCGGCCCGCTCGGCGCGCTGGAGGCGATGGCGGACGACCTCGGGGACGCGTGGCTGCGCGTCGTCGTCGCGGAGAAGCCGCGCGCCGGGCTCGCCGACGACGTGCGGGAGATCCTGCCGAACGCGCTGACCGTCGACATCGACGAGGCGTTCCGGCCCACCTCCGCGCCGCGGCCAGCGGCCGTCACCGGGCGAAACGCCCCCACGCCGCGCGGGTTGTTCCGCACCTACCTCGAACAGCTCGGCCACGAGGACGAGCGGGTCGAGGCGCTGTTCGACCGGCTCTACGACGAACTCGACGGGCACGGGGGAGAGGAGGACTGATGCGTCCGCTGTGCGTCCACATGGACGGTTTCTGCAGCTACCGCACACCGACCTCGGTCGGCCTGCACGACGTGGACTATTTCGTCCTCGTCGGACCCACCGGATCGGGCAAGAGCACCGTCATCGACGCGATCTGCTTCGCGCTGTACGGGTCGGTTCCCCGCTGGGGGAAGGAGAACGTGATCCGGCTGGCGCTGGCGCCGTCCGCCAACTCCGGGAAGGTCGCGCTCGTCTTCGAGTCGGCGGGCCGCCGCTACGGCGTCGTCCGGGCGCTGGCCCGCAGCCCCCGGGGCGCGGTGACCACGAAGGAGGCGCGGCTGGACGAGCTGGACCCGTCCGTCGACCCCGCCGGGGGCATCGAGGAACTGCTGGCGGCGCAGGTCCGGACGATCGCCGACGGCGACGGGGTGACGGCCGCCGTCCAGCGCATCACCGGGCTCGAGTACAGGTTCTTCATGCAGTGCGTCGTCCTCCCGCAGGGACGGTTCGCGGACTTCCTGCAAGCCGAACCGAGCAAGCGGCAGGACCTTCTCGTCCAGCTCCTCGACGCGAAGACCTTCGAGCTGATCAAGCAGCGGGCGGGGGAGGAGGCGAAGGCCGCCGAGGTCCGCGCGCAGGCCGCCGAGGCGCAGCGGGCCAAGCTCACCGACGCCGGCGAGGCCGCCGAGAACGAGGCCGCGCGGCGGCTGGAGGGCATGCGGGCCCTCGGCGAGAGCGTCCGCGAGGCGCTCGACGAGCTTCAGCGGACCGACGGCGAAATCCGGGACAGGACGACGGAGGCCACCGAGGCGGAGCGTGCCCTCGCCGCGCTGTCCGCGCTCGCCATGCCCGGCGACGTGCCGACCCTCGCGGACGACCTCAAGGCCGCCGCCGACGAGGCCGAGCGCCTCACCCGGGAGGTCGCCCGGCACGAGGAGGCGGAGTCGGCGGCCCGTGACCGGGGCGCGGACCTCGGCGACAGGACCGTCCTCGACCAGGCGATCACGGCGCACCGCGACCACGCCCGCCTCACCGGCGAGATCGAGGACGCCCGGACCGGGGCGGACGAGGCCCGCCGGGAGGCGGACGCCGCCGCCGCCGACCTCGCCGCCGCCCGCACGAACCTCGAACGGGCCGAGGCCGAACGGCAGCGCGTCCGCGACGCCGACACGGCCGCCGACCTCGCACGGCGGCTGTCCGCCGGCGAACCCTGCCCGGTCTGCCTGCGGGACGTCACCGACCTGCCCGAGCACCATGCCCCGCCCGCCCTCGGCGCGGCGGACCGGAACGTCCAGGCCCGCAAACGGGAACTCGACGCCGCACAGGCGAGACTCCAGGAACTCGAGCGCGAACTGTCCAGGCGCGAAGCGGGCCTCGCCGCTCTCGGGCGGCAGCTCGGCACCGAGGCGGAGCGCATCCGCGCCCACCCGGACCTCGACGACGCGCGGCGGCGCCGCGACGCCATCGACCTGGCCGACCGGGAAGCGGCCGGCGCACGGCAGGCCCTGCTCACCGCCCGAGCCGAACTGGCCAAGGCCGAGGAAGAGCGCACCGAACTGAACCAGGAGGCCGGGAGGGCGCTCGCCGAGCTGGACGGCGCCCGCGACACCGTGGTCGCGCTCGGTGCCCCACCGGTCGGCCGCGCCGACCTGCACGCCGCCTGGACGACCCTCCTCGACTGGCGCGACCGGGAGTCAGGACGTCGCGAACAGGCGGCCGGCGCGCTGGAGAACGCCCTGCGCGACCTGCGCCACCGGCGGGACGAACGGCACGAGGCGCTCGCCGCCGAACTGGGCGCCCACGAGATCGCCGTGCCCGCGTCCATCGAGCCCGAGACGGTCCGCGAAGCCGTCCTGACCGCCCGCAACCAGGCGGAGAACCGGCTGGAGCGCATCCGCCGGGACCGCCGGACGGCCGCCGAACTGGCCGGGGAGATCAGCCGCCACCGGCAGGACGCCCGGGTCGCGGGCGAGCTGGCGCGGCACCTGCGGGCCAACAACTTCGAGAACTGGCTGTGCGGCGAGGCGCTGGCGCTGCTCGTCGACACCGCGTCCGGGACGCTGCGGGAGCTGTCGGACGGCCAGTTCGAACTCGTCCTCGACGGCAGGAACGCCATCGAGGTGATCGACTACGCGGAGGCGGGGCTGCGGCGCAGCGTCCGGACGCTGTCGGGCGGCGAGACGTTCCAGGCGTCGCTCGCGCTCGCGCTGGCGCTGTCGGACCAGGTCGCCCGGTTCGGCGGCGGCGCGGCCCGGAGCCTGGACTCGATCTTCCTGGACGAGGGCTTCGGCACGCTCGACCCCTCCACCCTCGACACGGTCGCGACGACGCTCGAGCGGCTGACGTCAGGGGGTGATCGTATGGTCGGCATCGTGACCCACGTTCCGGCGCTCGCCGAGCGCGTCCCCGTCCGCTTCGACGTGTTCCGCGACAACACCGGCTCGCATCTGGAGAAGAAGAGCACGTGACCACGGCACCGGCGGCCGCGACCGCCGCCATCACCGTCGACCCCTGGGACCCGGGGTACGCCACGTCGCTGACCGCGGAGGCGATCGGCGAGCTGGACCCCTCGTCCGTCAAGCTCGACCTCGGCGTGGAGCTGCCGCCGGACCGCTGGCGCCCGGTCTCGCCGCCCGCGGCGGGGCCGCCGCCCGGCGGGCTGATCGTGGCGGACGGCGTCCGCCGCATCGAGGCCCGGGTGTGGGTCGGCGACCCGTCCGGGGGGATGCCCGCCCCCGGCATCGCCGCGTCCTGCGCCGCCGGCCTGGTGCGCTGCGCGCCCGGCGGGCTCGCCGAACTCGCCGAGGTGGAGGTGCGCCGCTCGCTGTTCACCCCGTCCCCGCACGCCGCCGACCTGGCCACCTGGGCGGGCACCTACGTCGCGGCGCGGGCCCGCGGCGGCGCCGCCGAGCAGCTGTCCCTCGCGCTCCAGGGGCAGCTCAGCGACCTGGAGGTGACCCTCGCCACCCGGTACCGGACCGCGTCCGGCCCCGACGACCTGCTCATCGTGGACGGCCCCCTGCGCGGCCGCGCCCACCTGCCGCGCACCATCGGCTACGTCAAGACGCACCATGCCGCCTACCTGGCCGACCCGCAGACGGCCGTCCTCACGGCGCTGGGGCCGGGCCAGCGCACGCCCGTCTTCCTCATGACGACGAGCTGGGCGCGGCATTCGTGGTACCTGCGGCTGCCGACCCCGTCCACCGCGCCCTGGGCGGGCATCGCCCGCTGCGAGGCCGCCGCGGACCTGACCCGCGACGCGGTCGTCGAACTCGCCGACCACAGCGCGGCGATCATCCCGGGGCTGGCCGGGATCGGCTACAAGGATCCGCGCGCCCCGCAGAACCTCGTCCCGATCGGCGGCCTGGAGAAGGTCCTCCGGCACCGGCTGGGCGACCCCCGCCTGCTCTACCGGGCGCTCCGGACGGCCACCCGGCCCCAGGGCGGCTGATCTAGGGCCGGATGCCGCCGGTCCAGGTGCTTTCGAGGTCGCCGCCGTCGGCCGGGGCCATGCGGCGCAGGGCGGTGCGGGCGTCGCCGCCGCCGGTGGCGAGGCGCACGGCGATCTTGTCCTCGATGTCCTTCGGTGCCCCTCCGGAGTAGCCGTTGAAGACGCTGGAGAAGATCAGCGTCCGGCCGCCAGGGTCCTTCACATAGCCGGACAGGGCGGTGACGCCGGTCAGCGTCCCGGTCTTGGCGTGTACGTTGCCGTCGGCCGCGGTGCCCCTCATGCGGTTCGCGAGCGTCCCGCCGGCCAGCGGGTCCGGTCGCCCGGCGATGGGCAGAGCGGCGTACCAGGCAGGGAACCACGGCCGCTTCCGGACGTTCCTGAGCAGGGTGCTGAGCTGCACGGCCGTCGTGCGGTTCCCGCGGGACAGGCCCGAGCCGTCCGTCATGGTCACCTGGGAGGTGTCGACGCCGAGGCGCCGGAGGTGGGCGGTGATGGCGGGCAGCCCCGCCGCCCAGGTGCCTTCGCCCCGCACCTCGCGTCCGATCGCCTTGACGAGGGTCTCCGCCATGACGTTGTTGCTGAGCTTCAGGAACGGCGTGGCGAGCCGCGACAGCGGCATCGAGGTGCGGGTGGCGATCGTCTTGGCGCCCGGCGGCGTCCTGCCCCGCTCGGTCGCGCCGGACACCTGGACGCCGTGCGCCTTGAGCGCCTTGCGGAAAACGTCCGCGGCGTACAGCGTGGGTCCCTCGACGGTCCGCAGGACGCCGGCGGGTGCCGCGCCCGCCGGGTGGGAGCCGGTGACGACGATGGTGTTGGTGCCGTTGCCCCGGTTCACCGCGAGGGTGGACGACGACCCGGGCGGCCCGGTGACGGCCCTGTTGTCGATCTTCACGACGTCGGTGTCCGGGGTCAGCCCGACCCGGACCGGCCGCCCTTCGCGGGCGGCGGGAGTGAGGGAGACCTTGATCGAGCCCGCGTCGAAGTCGTCGTTGGGCGAGACGGTGAGCGCGGACGTCTGCCCGGCATAGGCGTACTGGAGGTCCGCGGGGTCCCAGTCGTCCGGGGTCCGCTTGGCGCCGAACCAGGTGTCGTCGGCGACGAGGTCGCCCTTGATCCCGGTGATGCCCCGGGCCGCGACGGCGGCGGCGAGGCGGTCGTACTCGGCGGCCCGCATGGTGGTGTCGCCGGTGCCCCTGAGGTAGAGGTTTCCGCCCTTGACGCTCACCGTCGTGCGGAACCGGTATCCGGGGCCGAGGATGCCGAACGCCGCCGCCGAGGTCTGCAGTTTGTTGTTCGAAGCGGGCGTGACCTGGCCGTTCCCGTTACGGTCGTAGAGAACCTCGCCCGTCTCGGCGTCACGGACGACGACGTCGACGGCCGCGCCCTGGAGGCGGCCGTCGCGGAGTACGGCGTCCAGATCCTCCGGCAGCCCTCCGGCGGTGGCGGCGTGGGCGGGGACGGCGGCGGCGCCCCCCAGGACCATGCTTCCGCCCAGCAGCAGGGCGGCCCCGAAGATCTTGATCATGACATCCGAGTCTAGGAAGGCGGTGCCGGGTCCCCAAGCACCTCCGCGACCTCCTGACGTCGGCACAGGTGGGGGCAGAGTGATCTTAATCACATTAATATACAAACAACCCTTGACGCGCGACACTACTTTGTCTAGCGTTCCTCGCGGTCGAGGTAAGCGTCCCGATTTCCCCGCGTGGAGGGAAGGCCTCATGCCCACCAGATCCGAACCTGCTCGGGACACCGTCACCGTCCCCGACGATCCGCTGCTCACGGTCGAGGGTCTCGACGTGAGTTACGACGGTGCGGTGCGCGCCCTGCGCGGAGTGTCCCTGCAGGTCCCGAGGGGCGGCGTCGTCGCCGTGCTCGGCGGCAACGGCGCCGGGAAGACCACCCTGCTGCGCGCCGTCTCCGGATCGCTCGGCTCCGTCGGCGGCGGCATCACCGCGGGGACCGTCCGCCTCGACGGACGGGACATCGGCGGCCTGCCGACCGCGGAGATCGTGCGGGCGGGCGTGGCGCAGGTCCCCGAGGGCCGGCGGGTGTTCCGCGACCTCACGGTGGAGGAGAACCTCCGCGCCGGCGGTTTCACCGCGGCGGAACGCGTCAAGCGCGAGGCCCTCGACCGGGTCTTCGAGCTGTTCCCCGATCTGGCCGGCCGGCGCCGGCAGCGGGCGGGGCTGCTGTCCGGGGGCCAGCAGCAGATGCTCGCCATCGGACGCGGGCTGATGAGCCGGCCCCGGCTGCTCCTGCTGGACGAGCCGTCGCTCGGCCTCGCGCCGCAGCTGGTCACCCAGATCGGGGAGATCATCACGGAGATCAACCGGCAGGGCACGGCGGTGCTGCTGATCGAGCAGAACGCCGTCATGGGACTGCGGGTCGCGGGCAGCGCCTACGTGCTGGAGGTGGGGGCGGTCGCCGCGTCCGGCCCCGCCGAGGTGCTCGCCGGCACCGACGAGATCCGCAGCCGCTACCTGGGCGGCGGCACGACCGAAGCCGCCGCCGCCGAAACGGAGACCGAGCCCGGCGCCGGAACGGACGCCGGAACGGACGCCGGCACGCGGGACGGCGGGCTGACCGGCCTCGCCAAGGCCATGCACGCCGGCGCGGGCGACCGCGCCGTGCGCGCGGAGGCGCTGCGCGTGGACGGGGTGACGGTCCGGTTCGGCGGCGTCACCGCCCTCATGGACGTGTCCTTCGAGATCGCGCCCGGCACGGTGCACGCCCTCATCGGCCCGAACGGGGCCGGAAAGTCGACCTGCATCAACGTCCTCGGCGGCGCGTACAAGGTCGCCGAGGGCACCGTCCGCTACGGCGACCGGGTCCTCACCGGGCTGCGGGCCGACCAGATCGCCGGGCTCGGCGTCGCGCGGACCTTCCAGAACATCTCGCTGTCGCTGGACGCCACGGTCGCCGACAACCTGCTCACCGGTCGGCACCGCCTGATGCGGTCCGGCGTCCTCGGCGGCGCGCTCGGCCTGCCGCGCACCCGCCGGGAGGACCGCGAGCACCGCGCCCAGGCCGGCCGCGTCGCCGAACTGCTCGGCATCGACGGGCTGCTCGGCCGAGCCGTCCACACCCTCTCCTACGGCGACCGCAAGCGGGTCGAGCTGGGGCGCGCGCTGTGCGCCGAACCGACCCTGCTCCTCCTGGACGAGCCGGTCGCCGGAATGAACCACGGCGAGTCCGTCGAGATGGCGGCGACGATCATGGCGGTCCAGCGCGAGCTCGGGATCTCCATCCTGCTCGTCGAGCACGACATGCCGTTCGTGATGGGCCTGGCCGAGCGCGTCACCGTCCTGGACTTCGGCCGGCTCATCGCCGACGGCACGCCCGCCGAGGTCCAGCGCGACCCCGAAGTGCTCCGGGCCTACCTCGGATCGGAGGCCGCATGAGTTATCTGCTCACACAGCTGGTGAACGGCGTGTCGCTCGGGCTGGTCCTCGGGCTGATCGCCGTCGGCTTCGTCGTGGTGTTCAAGTCCACCGGGGTGCTGAACTTCGCGCACGGCTCGGTGCTGCTGCTCGGCGCCTACCTGGTGGCCCGCCTGCATGGGCCGCTCGGGTTCTGGCTCGCGCTCGCGGCCGGGGTGCTGGGCGCGGCACTGGTCGCGGCGCTGATCAACGCGCTGCTCGTCCGGCACGTCGCCGAACGCGACCCCGGCGTGTTCGCGATCCTGACGATCGGCGTGGACATCCTGCTGCTCACCGAGCTGACCAGGCAGATCGGCAACGACGTCCTCAACATCGGGGCGCCGTGGGGCGCGTCGGTGGTCACCGTGGCGGGGATCAGCCTGCCGGCGTCCCGGGCGATCGCGGCCGGGGCGGCGCTGGTGCTGTTCGGGACCCTCGGAGTGCTGGCGGCCCGCACCGACTGGGGTGTCGCGATGCGCGCCGCCGCCGCCGACCCCGACACCGCGTCGCTGATGGGCATCCGGCTCAGCCGTACCAGCGCGATCGGGTGGGGGCTCGCCGGTGCGCTGGCGGCCGTCGCCGGGGTGTTCCTCACCTCCTACCCGACGCCCGGCGTCGAGCCGGGCATCTCCGTCATCGCCTTCGCCGCCATTCCCGCCTGGGTGCTGGGCGGTTTCGACTCCGTCCCCGGCGCCGTCGTCGGCGGCCTCGTCATCGGGGTCGCGCAGGCGCTCGCGGTGGGTTACGAGTCCGACCTGCACTTCCTCGGCAGCGGCTTCGGCGAGGTCGTCCCCTACGCGGTGATGGTCCTCGTCCTGCTGCTGCGCCCGCACGGGCTGTTCGGCCAGAAGGAGGCCATTCGTGTCTGATCGGCCGCACGCACTCGGGCTCGCCCGGTTCCGCCGGGTGGCGCCGTCCCGGGCCGCCGGCGGCGCACTGCTGCTCGCCGCCGTCGTCGGGCCGCTCTGGCTCACCGACTTCTGGCTCCAGGCCGGGCTGTTCGCGATGGCCGCCGTGGTCGGGGCGATCGGCCTCACCCTCCTGGTCGGTGTCGCGGGCCAGCTCTCGCTCGGGCACGCGTTCTTCCTCGGCGTCGGCGCCTACACCTACACCCTGCTCGCCGGCGGGCGGGAGGACGACATGTCCGGCTTCGGGCTGCCGCCGGTGCTGGCCCTCATCGCCGCCGCGGTGGTGTCGGGCGCGGCGGGCGCCGTGTTCAGCCCCATCGCGGGACGGCTGCGCGGCATCTACCTCGGCCTCGCCTCCCTCGGGCTGGTGTTCCTCGGCCGGCACGTCTGGCTCAACGCCGACGACGTCACCGGCGGGTACAACGGCCGCACCGTCGAGGCGTTCGCGGTGCCCGGCTTCAGCTTCAGCGACGAGAACCCCGAGTACCTCGCGGTGCTCGGGACGCCGTTCGGGGAGCTGCACCGCCTCTGGTACCTGTTCCTGGTCATCGCGCTGCTGGCCGCGTTCCTCGGCCGGGGCATCAAGGCCGGCCGGGCGGGCCGGGCGATGGCCGGCGTCCGCGACGGCGAGACCGCCGCCGCGTCCGTCGGGATCCAGGTCGCCAGGGTGAAGGCCACCGCGTTCACCGTCTCCTCGGTCTACGCCGGGATCGCCGGTGCGCTGACGGCCCTGGCGTTCGGCCGGATCGCGCCGGACTCGTTCGCGCTGATGGTGTCCATCGACTACCTGGTGATGATCGTGCTCGGCGGCGCGGGCTCGATCGCGGGCGCCTCCGCCGGGGCGGTGTTCGTCTCGGTGCTGCCGCTGCTGCTCGTGCAGTACAGCTCGCAGTTGCCCTTCCTGTCCGCGCCCGGCTCCGGCGGCCTCGACGCGGCCGCGCTCAGCCGGTTCGTCTACGGCGTCGCGATCATCGCCGTCCTGATCTTCCTGCGCGGGGGGCTCTCCGGGGCCTTGCACCGCGTGGGGGCCCGCACCGGACGGACCGGAGAGCCGGCCCGGTCCACACGTCCTGCCGATCGTTCCAGCCTGAAGGAGACCACCCCATGAACTTCCGTCCTCTCGCCGCGGCGGCGCTGTGCCTGGCGGCGATCACGGCATGCAGTACCACCGACCCCAACGCCGGATCCGGAGGCGAAGACGGCAAGGGCGTCCGCACGGGCAACGGCGTCACCGACTCCGAGATCAAGATCGGTGTGCTCACCGACCTGTCCGGGCCGTTCAAGGCCGGCGCCGCCGTCCAGGTCGCGGAGAAGAAGGCCTACTGGGCGGCCAAGAGCGCCGAGGGCGGCATCTGCGGCCGCAAGATCACGGTCGACGTGCGCGACCACGGCTACAACCCGCAGCGCGCCGTGTCGCTCTACCGGAGCATGTCGCCGGACGTCGTGGCGCTCCAGCAGGTGCTCGGCTCGCCCGTCGTCGCGGCCATCCTCCCGCTCGCGGAGAAGGACGACCTCTACGTCGGCGGCATGGGCTGGGCCAGCGTCGCCCTCGACCACAAGGTGGCGCAGATCCCCGGCACCACCTACAGCATCGAGGGCGCCAACGCCATCGACTACCTCGTCGACACCCTGAAGGTCCCCGAGGGCAGCACGATCGGGCACGTCTACTTCGAGGGGGACTTCGGCGGCGACTCCCTCGCCGGCGCCCAGCACGCGGCCAAGGAGCGCGGGCTGAAGATCCACCCGATCAAGATCACCCCGCAGGACTCGGACATGTCCGCCCAGGCGACGGCGCTGGAGCGGGCGAACGTCAAGGGCGTCATCCTCGGCGCCGCCCCGTCGCAGCTGTCCTCGCTGGCCAGCGTGCTCGCCTCCAACGGGGTGAACGTCCCCCTCATCGGGAACACGCCCACGTTCAACCCGGCGCTGCTGGACACCCCGGCCAGGGAAGGGCTGGTCAAGAACTTCTACACGGTGACCAGCGTCGCGCCGTACAGCGGTGAGGGCGCCGGGGTGAAGAAGGCCACCGCGATGTTCGAGAAGGCCGCGCCGGACGGCGCCAAGGGCTGGGAGGTCCCGCTCGCCTACGGGCAGGCGGAACTGCTCGCCAAGGCGCTGGAGGCGGCGTGCGAGAGCGGTGACCTCACGCCCAAGGGCGTCGTCGAGGCGATGCGCAAGACGTCCGACCTGGACACCCAGGGCCTGTTCGCCGGGAAGCTGAACTTCACCGAGGTGGGCAAGCCCCCGTCTCGCACGGTGTTCGTCTCCAAGGTCGACCCGGAGGCGCCGGGCGGGCTGAAGGTGCTGGACACCATCGAGGGCCCGAGCGCCGTCAGCTACAAGTTCGACTGAGCGGACCGCCACCATGACGGACGTGCCCCGGCGGTCGGAACTGCACGGCGCGCCGAGCCCGCGGCTTGAGGAGGCGGTGGTCGGCGACGTGCTGCGCCGGGCCGCCCGGCTGGGACCGGACGACGTCGTCCTGACCGTCCCGGCCGGGCGGGGCCCCGAGGGCAGGGCGGCGGAGAGCTGGACGGCGGCGGAGCTGCTGGCCGACGCCACCGCCGTGGCGGGGTCCCTGCTGCTCCGCCATCCGCCCGGCACGCGGATCGCCACGTACCTGGCCAACGGGCCCGAGGCGGTCCTGCTGCAGTTCGGCGTGGCGCTGGCCGGCATGGTGCTGGTTCCGGTCAACCCGAAGGCCCGGCCCGACGAGCTGGCGCACGCGCTCGGCCTGTCGGAGGCCGCGCGCCTGTACGTCCGCGACGGGGACTCGGACGTGGCCGGCCGGGCCGTGGCGAGGCTGCCGCGGCCCGGCACGGTGGTGCGCCTCGGCGGGGACTGGCGGGAGCTTCGGGCGGGAGGACCGGCCGCGGTCCTCCCGCCGGTCGCCCCGGACTCGCCGGCGCAGATCCAGTTCACCTCAGGGACCAGCGGACGGCCCAAGGGCGTACGGATCCACCACCAGGGCATGGTGCTCACCTCCCACGCGTTCGCCCAGCGGATCGGCCTGCCACCGGGGGGTGTGTGGGTGAACCCGATGCCGCTGTTCCACACCGCGGGCAACGTCCTCGGGACGATGGGCGCACTGTGGCAGCGCGCCGAGCACGTCGTACTGCGATTCGAGCCCGCCGCCGTGCTGGAGGCCATGGCCGCGCGGCGGGCGACGCTGCTGTCCGCCGCGCCGACGCTGCTGCACCTGCTGATGGACCATCCGGACTTCCCCGGCACCGATCTGAGCGACCTGCGGGTCGTGTTCACCGGCGGGATGACCCTGACGCCCGCGATGGTCGACACGATCGAGGCGCGCTTCGGCGCGCCGCTGTCGGTCACGTTCGGCATGACGGAGACGTGCGGCTGCGCCCTGCAGACCGCACCGCTGGCCGACGACGCCGAGGTCCGGCGCACCACGGTCGGCACGCCCATCGAGGGCACCGACGTCCGCGTGGTGGACCCCTCCGGCGAGGTCGTCCCGATCGAGGGGGAGGGGGAACTCTTCCTGCGCGGGGCACGGCTGGCGCGGGGTTACCACGACGACCCGGAGGCCACCGCCCGCGCCATCGACGCGGACGGCTGGCTGCACACCGGCGACCTCGCCGTGATGGACGCCCGCGGACGCCTGCGCATCGCCGGGCGGCTCAAGGACATGATCAAGACCGGTGGCGAGAACGTCGCGCCGGAGGAGGTCGAGGAGGTCGTCACCGGCCATCCCGGCGTGGCGCGCGCGGCGGTCGTGGGCGCCCCGGACACCCGCTGGGGCGAGCTGGTGGTCGCGTTCGTCGTCCCCGAGCCCGGGGCGGACTTCGACGCGGACGCGGTCACCGCGTACTGCCGCGAGCGGCTCAGCCCGTTCAAGGTGCCCCGCCGCTGGACCGTCGTCGACGAGCTGCCGCTGACCGCCTCGGCCAAGGTCAGGCGCGCGGAGCTGCGCAGCCGGGCCGCGGCGGCGCACGAGGGCGGGGACGCGGGCTGACACGTCAGGCCGGGAGGATGCGGGTCCGGGCGGGCGGGGCGGTGACCCAGACCGGCTCGCGCCCGCCGTCCCGCACGCCGCCGGAGTCCGCCTCGCCGGACGACCAGACCCGCCAGGTCAGATCCCCGGCGGAGAGCCGGTGCTCGCGGTGCGGCCCGGCGAACATGGTGATCCCCGGCTCGGCCCGCCAGCGGTTGTCCGCGCGCGGCTCGTCCGGGCTCAGCAGGGCGTCCTCCGGCCGCCAGACGGCCACGGCCTCCTGCCCGGCCGCGAGCCCCTGGGCGGGGACGCCGGTGGCGCGGCCCAGCGGGCCGTCCAGTACGGCGTACTCCCCGCCGACGCTCGAGACGGTCCCGGGCACCTCGTTGGCGAGGCCGACGAAGTTCGCGACGTAGCGGGACGCCGGGCGCACGTAGACGTCACGCGGCGTGCCGAGCTGCTCGATCCGCCCGTCCGCCCGCCGGTACCGCTTGGTCAGGTCGCGCAGGCGGACCACGCCGGCGCCGGCCTCCGGCTCGCCCCCGGCGGCCGCCGCATCTCCGGCAGTCGTGCTCCTGCTCATCAACCGCATGTCGGCCTTCCTTGCGTCGTGGGGGGCGGGCACGGGTCAGCTCCGCCCGGCGTGCGGGACCGGCGGCCCGGATCGGTGGCGGCGCCGCGCGTACCAGGTCACGGGGAGGACGACGGTGATCGAGACCACCGTCAGCAGGATCGACAGCGAGCCGAGCATCGCGTAGTCGCCGTTGGCGAAGACCTCCAGGATGCGGAAGCCGACGACCTCGTTGCCGGTGCCCGCGAGGATGGCGCAGGCGCTGATGTCCCCGGCGATGGTGACGAACAGCAGTGCCCAGCCCGCCAGCAGGCCGGGCGCCTGGAACTGCGCACCGGGCTCGCCGCGCTGCTCGCCGCCACGTCCTCGTTCCGCCTGGCGGCCGAGCCCGAGCCGCTCCGCTGGCCGGTCCACGGGCCGGCGACCCTGCCGGCCGACCTGGCGGCCCCGCCGGACGCCGGGACGGGGAACGGGTGACGGCGGCCGGGTGGCCGGCCCGCCCGCCGCCCCGGCCGGCGTTCGCCGGCTTTCCGTCCGGACGTCGCGGAACCCCCGGGTAACCGGCACGGGCCGGGGCGGATAACGTTGTGCACACGCCGTTCCGGCCGTTCCAGCCGGTGTCGAATCTAGAATGGACGTCATGACCGTCGACAAGGTCCTTGAAGCCGGTGCGGATCTGGATCGGGAGATCCGGCTCCCCCGGATGCAGCAGGGGCCGCAACCGCAGCATCTGCTGATCACGCTGCTCGGCGACTACTGGTACGCGCGGACCGAGCATCTGCCGTCGGCGGCGCTCGTGGCGCTGCTCGGCGAGTTCGGCATCTCCCAGGTCGCCGCCCGCGCGGCGCTGAGCCGGCTGGCGCGGCGGGGCCTGCTGGAGGTCTCCAAGCAGGGGCGCCGCACCTACTACGCGCTGACCGGGCGCGCGACGCGGGTGCTGAGCGGCGGCGTCCAGCGGATCATGTCGTTCGGGATGACCGCCCGGCCCTGGGACGGGTCGTGGCGGATCGCGATCTTCTCGGTGCCCGAGGAGCAGCGGGACCTGCGCCACTCAGCCCGCGCCCGGCTGCGCTGGCTGGGCTTCGCGCCGCTGTACGACGGGGTCTGGATCTCCCCCAACGACGTCGCCGCGGACGCGGCCGCCGCCTTGGCGGGTCTCGGCGTGCGCAGCTACAGCGTGATGGCCGCGCAGGCCCCGGTGGGCGTCCCGCAGGGCCAGGACCCTCTCGACGCCTGGGACCTGGCCGAACTCCGGGACGGATACGAGCGGTTCGTGAGCGAGCGCGAGGACCTGCTCCGCCGCGCCAGGGACGGGGCGGTCAGCACGTCCGAGGCGCTGCTGGCGCGCACCGACGTCATGGACACCTGGCGGCAGTTCCCCAATCTCGATCCCGAACTGCCCGCGGAACTGCTGCCCGAGGATTGGCCGCTGCAGCGCGCCCACGACATGTTCGCCCGGTTGTACGACAACCTCGGGCCACTCGCCGAGATCCGCGTACGGCAGATCGTGACGCGTTTCTCGGACGAACTGGGGGCGCTGGTCCGGCATCACACCACCGGTTCAGTGCTCGATCGTGCTCGCCTGCCGATCGCAACGGATAGTGTCTAACGTGTCGGGCGCGAGGTGGTGCGCCGGAGCCCGTATACTCCGCCGGTGAGCGAGAGGACCCGGGCGGTGAACATGCCCCGCCTGCAGGCGGGCGCCCATCCGCAGCATCTGCTGGCGACGCTGTTCGGCGACTACGACTTCGCCGAGCGCAACCCCGTCCCGTCCGCGGCGATCGTGCGCCTGCTCGCCGAGTTCGGCATCTCCGCCGTGAGCGCGCGCAACACGCTGAGCAGGCTCGCCAAGCGCGGGCTGATCCTGCCGGTGCGCGACGGCCGCCGCACCTCCTACCGGATGGCCGACGCGGCGAAGGAGACCCACGGCCGGCGGCTCCGGCATTTCCTGACGTTCGGTGCAGCGCCGGTCCCCGACACCGGCGAGTGGACGGTCGTGGTGTTCTCGCTGCCGGAGTCCCAGCGCGACCTGCGCCGCGTCCTGCGCACGCGGCTCCAGGAGATCGGCATGGCGTCCCTGTTCGACGGGGTCTGGGTGATGCCGGGCGACCGCCGTGAGGACGCCGCGCGCGTTCTGGACGAGCTGTCCATCGGCCCGGCCGCGTCACTCATGGTGGCGGGGTTCGCGTCGGCGCCGGCGGGGGGCCGCGACCCGGTCTCCGCGTTCGACGTCGACGGCCTCCGGGCAGGCTACGAGGGGTTCGTCGAGCGCTATTCGCCGCTCCTGGAGCGCGTGCGCGAGGGGGCCGTCGGGCTTGCCGAGGCCCTGGTGGTGCGCACCGAGATCATGGACGCCTGGCGCGTGTTCCCGGACGCCGACCCTTGCCTGCCGACGGCGCTGCTCCCGGACGACTGGCCGCTCGGCGCCGCCCGCGGCCTGTTCCTGGAGACCTACGACGCGCTCGGGCCGCTGGCGGAGCTGCGCCTGCGGAGCCTGCTGAAGGAGTACATCGGCGAGCGGGTGGCCGACGTCCGCGCCTACGTCTCGGCGGACTACCCGCCCGCCTGACGTGCCGGGCGGTCCCGGACGCTAGCGTGCGCCGGGTTCCGTCGGCGGCAGCGGGGTCTCCTTGGTCGGCGGCTGCAGGTAGTTGTGGGCCGCCGCGGCGAGGACGGCCCCCGCCGCCGGGGCCACGATGAACAGCCACACCCCCTCCAGGGCCGAGCCGCCGCTGACCAGCGCCGGGCCGAGGCTGCGCGCCGGGTTGACCGAGGTCCCCGTCATCGGGATCCCGATCAGGTGGACGGTGGTGAGCGCCAGCCCGATGGAGACGCCGCTGACGGCGGGGATCGCGGCCGTGCTCGTCATGGACAGGACGATGAACACGAACAGCGCGGTCAGGATCGCTTCGGCGAGGAACGCGCCGCCCGCGTTGATCTGGATGAGGCTGTCCTCACCCCATCCGTTGGCGCCCAGGCCGGTCGTGGACCGGCTGTAGATCGCCGAGCCGGAGAAGGTGAGCCAGAGCAGGAGGGCGCCCAGGATCCCGCCGACGAACTGGGCGATCCAGTAGCGGCCCGCGTCCCCGGGCGTGATCCGGCGGGCGAGCAGCACGCCCAGCGTGACGGCGGGATTGATGTGGCAGCCCGAGATCGGGCCGATCGCATAGACCAGCACGAGCAGCACCAGCCCGAACGCCAGCGCCGTCGCCACCACGCCCGCGGAGGGGCTGCCGCCGGCCACGCCGAACCCGAACGACAGGGTCGCCACCCCCACCGCGAAGTAGACGAGGAGCAGGGTGCCCACGAGTTCCGCCGCGACTCTTCTGACCACGCGTCCCCCTTTTCGATGTGCCGGTTCCCTCCGCCCTATCCCCGGGCGGCGCGGAGGATCAGCCCCGAATGATCATTTCTGCCGGAGATTTTGCCTCCGGTTGACCCTCCGCGCCGGTGCCGGGACCTCCGCCTCTTCTGGAGCGCGCCGGATGCGCGCAGACTGGACGGAGGAGGGCAGGTACATGGACGGCTCAGAGGGGATGCGAAGACCGCACGTCCTGTTCGGCTACGACGGGTCGGCGGAGAACGACGACGCGTTGCGCTGGGCCGTCGAGGAGGCCCGGCTGCGCGGACTCGACCTGGTGATGTGCCACTGCTGGCACTGGCCCTATGCGAGCGGCCACCAGGACCCGGGCGTTGAGGCGATCATGAAGCGGGCGGGGGAGAACCTGCTGGAGCGGGGCGTCCGCCGCGCGCGGAGGCTCGGCGCGCCGGACACGGTGCGCCGGCGCCTGATGCGCGGGCCGGCGATCGAGGCGCTGCTGCGCGCGTCCGGCGCGGCGGAACTTCTCGTGATCGGCTCCCACGATCGGCTGGACGACGGGGCGGCGGCACTGGAGCTGCCCGCGCGGTCGGAACGGCCGGTGATCGTCGTGTCCGGCGGCCGGCCCCGGCCCCGGCTGGTCGTGGTGGGCACGGACCGGACGGCGGGCTGCGACCCGGCGCTCGGCTTCGCCTTCGGGGAGGCGGCCCTGCGCGGCTGGGCCCTGCACGTCGTCTACGGATGCTGGGAGCCGGCGGCGGTGAGCGAACAGGAACTGGCGCTGTTCAACGACCGGGACCTCCTGGAGAAGACGCGCGCCGCCGAACTGGAGGACGCCGTCGCGCCGTGGCGGAGGCGCCACCCCGCTACCGACGTGAGGGTCTCGCTGCTGCTGGAACGTCCGTCCGAGGCGCTGCGGGACGCGGCGGACGACGCCGGGCTCCTCGTCCTGGGCGACCGTGGAACCGGCCCCGGGCCGCTGGGCGCGACCAGTTCCGGGATGCTCCGCGAGGCGCGGTGCCCCGTCGCGGTCGTCCCCGGCCGAAGCTCCCGGGACGACCGGGCCCACGGCTCCGACCCGGACGCGGCACCCGCCGCGGCCGGCGGCTGAGGGCACGTCGGCCTCCGGCCCGGCGAAGAACGATCATGGTTTCGCGACCAGCGCGGCGGTCGCGTCCAGCGCCGGGTCGGTCGGCAGGTCGGGATCGAGGATCAGCTGGAGCAGCAGTCCGTCCAGGACGGCGGTGAGCAGCATGGCGGTGCCCTCGCGGCGTTCCGCCGGCCAGTCCGGGCACAGCTGCGCGAGCCGCTCGGCGATCCGGCCGCGCAGGGCGCGCGACCAGTCCCGGCGCTCGGCCCCCATCCGCGGGTCGCGCAGGGCCCTGACGAGCAGTTCGGCGGCCAGCCTGAGGTTGCGTTCGCCCGCCACCATGTCCGGGACGAGGTCACGCAGCGCCCGCACCGCGGCCGGGGTGTCCGGTGCCGCCAGCAGCGCGTCCACCACCGGATCGATGATCATTTCGCTGGCCCGCTGCGCGACGGCGACGTGCAGCCCCGGAAGCCCGTTGAAGTAGTGGTGGAGCAGGCCCGGACGGGTGCGGGCGCGGTCCGCGACGGCCCGGGCCGTGATCGCCGCCCAGCCGCCCTCGGCGAGCAGATCGAGGCCGATCCGCACGAGCTGTTCCCGGCGCGCCCGCCCGCGAGGAGTCGACGCGCGATGGTCCTCGTGGGTCATCCCGCCAAGCTATCCCAACGGTTGCATCGTGCAAAGATCATCAGCGCGCACTACCCCGGCGCCTGCGCGGGATTCCCGGGGCGTGCCGTCCTGGAGACCCGCCCCACCGTCCAGGACGCCATCCGCGAACTCCACGACCGGCGCCTGTGAGGGCCGGACGGGAGCCCCCGCACCCGAGCTGGCTCCCGTCCGGCGCCGGCTACGAGGCGCGCTCGCGTTCGGCGGCGAGCTGCAACGCCACGTCGATGATCATGTCTTCCTGGCCGCCGACGTAGCCGGCCTCGCCGACCTTCTGCAGGATCTCGTGCGCCGGGACGCCGTAGCGTTCGGCGGCGCGCTCGGCGTGCAGCAGGAAGCTGGAGTACACGCCCGCGTACCCCTGCGTGATCGCGCCCCGGTCCGCGAACGGCAGCCGGTGCAGGAACGGCTTCACCACGTCGTCGGCGGCGGCCATCACGCCCTGCACGTCCACGCCGGTCGGGACGCCGAGCCGCTCGAACGTCGGGACGAGCACCTCGGTGGGGGAGTTGCCCGCCCCCGCGCCCAGCGCGCACAGCGCCCCGTCGATCTGGAGGGCGCCGTTCTGCTGCGCCAGCACCGAGTTCGCGACGCCCAGCGACAGGTTCTGGTGGCCGTGGAACCCGACCTGCGCCTCTTCCCCGATCTCCTTGACGAGCGCGCTGATCCGCTCCTGCGCCTCGCCGAGGACGAGGGCGCCCGCGGAGTCGACGACGTAGACGCACTGCGCGCCGCCGTCCACCATGATCCGGGCCTGCTTCGCCAGTTCCTCCGGCTCGACCCGGTGCGCCATCATCAGGAACCCGACGGTCTCCATGCCGAGGTCGCGGGCGGCGGCGAAGTGCTGGAGCGACACGTCCGCCTCGGTGCAGTGCGTCGCGATCCGGGCGACGGCCGCCCCGGCGTCGTGCGCCAGCTTCAGGTCCTCGACCGTGCCGACGCCCGGCAGCATCAGCACGGCGATCCTGGCGCGGGTCGCCTCGTCCACGGCGGCGGCGACGAGCTTGACGTCGTCCTCCAGCGAGAAGCCGTAGTTGAACGACGAGCCGCCGAGGCCGTCGCCGTGCGTGACCTCGATGACCTCCACCCCGGCGCCGTCGAGGGCGTGCACGACCCCGCGGACCTGCTCCTCGGTGAAGCGGTGCGCCATCGCGTGGCTGCCGTCCCGAAGCGTCGAGTCGGTGATCCTGATCTTCTGCTTGTCGCTCATGAGGTGGCCTTCCTGCGCGCGAGCTGCTCACCGACGCGGGCGGCGGCCGCGGTCATGATGTCGAGGTTGCCGGCCCAGGGCGGCAGATGGTCGCCGTTGCCGCGGACCTCCAGGAAGACCGCGACGCGGGCCATCCCGTTCCAGATCTCGCGGGGCTCGTCGAACTGCGGCTCGGCGCGCAGCGTGTAGCCGGGCACGTAGGCGGCGACCTCGGAGACCATCTTCTCGACCGACGCGGTGATCGCCTTGGTGTCGGCGTCCGCCGGGATCGCGCAGAACACCGTGTCCCGCATGATCATCGGCGGGTCCACCGGGTTCAGGATGATGATCGCCTTGCCGCGGCCGGCGCCGCCGACCCGCTCGATCGCGTCGGCCGTGGTCACGGTGAACTCATCGATGTTGGCGCGGGTGCCGGGCCCCGCCGAGCGCGACGCGATCGACGCGACGATCTCCGCGTACGGCACCGGCACCACCGACGAGACGGCGTGCACGATCGGGATCGTCGCCTGCCCGCCGCATGTGATCATGTTGAGGTTCGGGGCGTCCGACAGCGTCTCCAGGTTCACCGGCGGGCACACCAGCGGCCCCGTCGCCGCGGGCGTCAGGTCGACCGCGGTGATCCCCGCCTCCTCGTAGCGCGGGGCGTTGGCCAGATGCGCCTTCGCGGACGTCGCCTCGAACACGATGTCCGGGAGGGTCGGCTGCGACAGCAGCCAGTCCACGCCCTCCGCCGACGCCGGGACGCCCAGCTTGCGGGCGCGCTCCAGGCCGTCCGACCCCGGGATCACCCCCACCACCGAGTGGACGTCGATCAGCTCACTGCGCATCAGCTTGACCAGCAGGTCGGTGCCGATGTTGCCGGGACCGACGATCGCGGCGCTCAGCTTGCCCATGCCTGCTCCTTGCGGGGGGACGACCCCCCGCGCCCCCCGGGTCGCTTCGCTCATTGCGATGCCTCCTTTCCGAACCGGGCAGTAACGGAACCGATCCCGGCGAACGTGGCGGTGAGGGTCTCACCGGATGCGACCGGCACCGCGGCGGTGATGGAGCCGGGCAGCACCACATGGCCCGCCTCCAGCGTCACGCCGCGTTCGCCGAGGACGTTGGCCAGCCAGACCAGCGCGTTGATCGGCGAGCCCAGCACCGCGCCGCCCGCGCCGGTGTCGATCAGATCGCCGTCGCGGCGCAGCAGGCAGCCCATCAGCGACAGGTCCAGGCCGTCCAGCCGGACGGGGCGGGTGCCGAGCACGACACCGCCGCTGGAGGCGTTGTCGGCGATGGTGTCCGGGAGCGTGATCTTCCAGTCGGCGATCCGGGAGTCGATGACCTCCAGCGCCGGCAGCACGTACTCGACGGCGCCGACCGCGTCGGCCGCCGTCGCGCCGGGACCGGCCAGCGGACGGCCCAGCACGAACGCGATCTCCGGCTCGATCCGGGGCTGCAGGAACCGGCCGGTGTCGATGGGTGCGCTGTCCTGGAAGAACATCGAGTCCAGCAGCACGCCGAAGTCCGGCTGGTTCACCCCCATCTGCCGCTGCATCGCCGCCGAGGTCAGCCCGACCTTGTGGCCCTTGATCCGAGCGCCCGCACCCGTCCACGCCTGCACCTGCGCGAGCTGGACCGCGTACGCGTCGGAGACCGACATGTCCGGATGGTTCGCCGTCAGCGGCGGGATGGGGGTGCCGGTCGCGTACGCGTCGAGCAGCGCCGCCGCGCCCTTCTCCACCGAGCCCGGGTCCATGGCTGTCCTTTCACCGTCCGCGCAGGTCGTCGCCTGCGCAGGCCCGAGCCTCCCCCGCCGGGGGCCCTGCGGGCAACGCCGCCGTCCCGCGTGGTGGGACGGCTCTTCTACATTGGGGCCATGTCGTCCGACGACACCTTCCTGCGCCGCGCCGTCGCGGTGCTGACCGCCTTCCGTGCGGACGACGACGGCCTCGGCGCAGCCGAGCTCGCCCGCCGCAGCGGCCTGCCCCGGTCGACGGCGCACCGCATCGCCGCCGACCTCGTCGAGGCCGGCCTGCTGGAACGGCAGGGCACGCGGGTCCGGCTCGGCCTGAAGCTGTTCGAGATCGGGCAGCGGGTGCCGCGCCAGCGGGTCCTGCGGGACGCGGCCGTCCCCTACATGTCGGACCTGCGGGAGGCGACCCGGCAGACCGTCCACCTCGCGGTACTGGAGGGCGGAGAGGTCGTCTACGTGGAGATCCTCGGCTCGTCCGGCGGGCCCCGGCTGCCGTCCCAGGTGGGCGGCCGCCTGCCCGCGCACGTCACCGGCGTCGGCAAGGCGATCCTGGCGTTCTCGCCGCCGGAGGTGGTGAAGGCCGTCCTGGACGCGGGTCTGGTCAAGACCAGCGAACGCAGCGTCGTCGCGCCGGGGCTGCTGGTGAGGGAACTGGAGACGATCCACCGCGAGGGCGTCGCCTACGACCGGGAGGAGTCCGGCCACGGCATCGTCTGCGCGGCCAGCCCCGTCCTCGGCCCCGACGGCCTGGTCCTCGGCGCCCTGTCGGTGTCGGGGTGGTCGAGCCGGATGCGCCTGGCCGCGGTCGCCCCCGCCGTCCACACCGCCGCCCTCACCCTGTCCCGCACCCTCGGCCAGCGGCAGCGCGGCGGCTAGGGCAGGTGGCGGGCCAGCAGTTGCGCGAGGTGCTCGCCGTCGCGTCCGGCCAGCTCGCGGAGCTGGGTGCGGCAGCTGAAGCCGTCGGCGAGGACGACCTCGTCCTCCCCGGTCCTCCGCACCGCCGGGAGCAGCTGGTACTCGGCGACGGCGACGGACACGTCGTGATGGCCCTTCTCGACGCCGAAGTTGCCCGCGAGCCCGCAGCAGTTCCCGAGCCTGCCGACGTCGGCGCCCGCCCGCTCGAGCAGCGCGGCGTCCTTCGTCCAGCCCATGACGGCGTGGTGGTGGCAGTGCGGCTGCGCGATCCCGGTGACTTCCGACAAGTCGGGCGGCGTCCAGTCGCCGGTCTCGGCGAGCAGCTCGGCGAGGGTGCGCGTCGCGGCCGCCACCTCGCGCGCCGCGGCGGCGTCCACGCCCCTCAGCAGCTCCTCCGCGTCGGACCTGAGCACACCCGTGCAGGACGGCTCCATCCCGACGACCTTCGCGCCGCGCCGGACGTGGGGGAGCAGCGCGTGCACGGTGCGGCGGACCTGCGCGCGGGCGCCGTCCAGCTGCCCGGTCGAGATCCACGTGATCCCGCAGCACACGGGACGTTCGGTGACGGTGACCCGGTATCCGGCGTGCTCCAGCACCTTCACCGTGGCCTTGCCGACGTCCGGTGAGAACGCGTCGGTGAAGCTGTCCACGAACAGGACGACGTCACCGTGGCGTCCCTGCTCTTCGCGATGGGGCACGGCGCTCGGACGCGACGCGAACCAGCGCCGGAACGTCACGGGGGCGAAGGCGGGCAGCGTGCGCCGCCGGTCGATGCCCGCGCTCCAGGCGACCAGCGGCCTGAGCAGCGGCGCCCGCATCCCGGCGCTCGCGACCTTGATCATCGCGGGGGCGCGGCCGAGCAGCCGCGTCCAGCGGGGCAGCCACCCCAGCGCATAGTGGGCGCGCGGCCGGACCCTCCGCCGGTACCTGCGGTGCAGCGCCTCCGCCTTGTAGGACGCCATGTCGATGCCGGTCGGGCAGTCGGACGCGCACCCCTTGCAGGAAAGACACAGGTCGAGCACATCGTGCAGGGCGTCGGACTTCCAGCCGTCCGGGCCGAGCTTCCCGCTGACGACCTCCTGCAGCACCCGGGACCGCCCGCGCGTGGAGTCCTTCTCCTCCCTGGTCGCCAGATACGACGGGCACATGACGCCGCCCGACGCGGTGTTGTCGGCGCGGCACTTGCCCACCCCCGTGCACCGGTGGACGGCCCGCGACAGGTCGCCGCGGTCGTCGCGGTGGGCGAGCCCCAGGCCGCGCGTCAGCGGGACGGCCTGCACCGCGCGCAGATCGGCGTCCACGGGCGCCGGACGGACGATGATGCCCGGATTGAGCACGTCATCGGGATCGAAGACGTCCTTGACGGCCGAGCACAGCGCCAGCGCCTCGGCCGAGTACATGTGCGGCAGCAGCTCACTGCGGGCCCGCCCGTCGCCGTGCTCCCCGGACATGGTGCCGCCGTGCCGGGCCGCCAGCGCCGCCGCCTCGCCCAGGAAATCGCGGAAGACCGCCCGCCCATCGGTGCGCCCGAACGGGAAGTCGATGCGGACGTGGATGCAGCCGTCCCCGAAATGCCCGTACGGGACGCCGAAGAGCCCGTACTCGCCCAGCAGCGCCTCGAACTCGCGCAGGTACACGCCCAGCCGCTCCGGCGGCACCGCGGCGTCCTCCCACCCGGCATGGGCCTGCTCGCCCTCGGGCGTCCGCGCCACGAGTCCCGACCCGTCCTCGCGGATCCGCCACAGCGCGTCGGCGAGCGCCATGTCCTCGACCAGCATCGAATCGACGCACCCGGACTCGCCGGCGACCTTCTGAGCCGCACTCCGCAACGCCCTCGCCTCGGCCCCGGCGAGTTCCACGAGCAGCCACCCCGACCCGCGCGGCAGCGGCGGCACGGCGTCGGCTCCCCGCCGCTCCCGCACGACGCCGGTGATCCGCGAATCGAGCCCCTCGCACGCCACCGGCCCGTGCGGCAGGATCGCCGGGACGGCGTCGGCGGCCTCCGCCATCGACCCGAACCCGAGGACGGCCAGCAGCCGGCGTTCGGGCTCGCGCACCATCCGGACCCGCGCCGCCAGCGTCAGCGCGAGCGTCCCCTCGCTGCCGACCAGGGCCCGCGCGACGTCGAAGCCCTTCTCCGGAAGCAGATGCTCAAGGGAGTAGCCGGAGACCTGCCGGCCGAACCGCCCGAACTCCGTCCGGACCAGGGCGAGGTCGTCGCCGACCAGCCCCCGCAGCCGCTCGAGCAGCGCGGACCCTCCACCGCCGCCGGGCACGTCCCCGAGCCTCAGCCGCTCGCCGGAACCGGTGACGACGTCCAGGCCGAGCACGTTGTCGCTCGTCCGCCCGTATCCGAGCGCCCGCGACCCGCAGGCGTTGTTGCCGATCATGCCGCCGAGCGTGGCCCGCGTCCGCGTGGACGGATCGGGCCCGAACCGCAGCCCGTGCCGCGCCGCCACCTGATGCAGCCGCGCCTGCACGATCCCCGGCTCGACCAGCGCCGTCCCCGCGTCCGGGTCGATCTCCAGCACCCGGTTCAGGTGCCGGCTCACGTCCGCCACCACACCGGCCCCGACCGCGTTGCCCGCGATGGACGTCCCGCCGCCGCGCATCGTCAGCGGCACCCCGAACTCCCGGCACACCCCGAGCACCGCCGGCAGCTCGCCCGCCTCCCGCGGCGTCACCACGACCTGCGGCGGCACCCGGTACAGCGAGGCGTCCGACGAGTACATCGACCGCGCGAGCGCCGAATCGTCGACCCCGCTCACCCCGGCCCGCCGCAGCGCCCCCACCAGTTCGCGATGACCGCTCAAGCCGCCGCCTCCGTCTCCTGGGGCCGTGCCGCCGGGACCCCGCGATCGCCTCATGATGGACGGTGATAACGGTAGGTCATGGCCGCGCGAGCCATGCGGCGGCCGTGCCCGCATGTCGTTCCGCGGAGCTCATCCGGCGGGTGGGGGCCGGGCATCGAAACCTCCTTCCGTTTTCCGGGACGAAGGTCCCTATCTGGGGATGTGAGCGTCGGCCAGGGTGATAACCGACGGAAGCCGATCATGGTTACGTGGTCGGCCTCGGGGAAGATGCAACGGAAATTGGGCTGCTATGACGGAAGTGGTGCGTGACGTGACGGAGACGCGCCGGGACGCCGGGCGAGGTCCGGCCGGGCCGGGACGCGGCGGAGACGGCGGCCGGCCGATGGTCATGCTGGCGGTGGCCACCCTCGGGTTCGCGGTGAACTTCTGGGCGTGGGCGCTGCTCAGCCCCCTCGCCCCCCGTTTCCTCGAAGAGCTGGCGCTGACGTCGTTCCAGCAGTCGCTGCTCGTGGCCGTGCCCGTGGTGGTGGGATCGCTGGGGCGGATCCCGGTGGGGGCGCTGACCGACAGGTTCGGCGGCCGGGTGATGTTCCCGGTGCTGTCCCTCATCACGATCGTCCCCGTCCTGTATCTGGGGCTGGCCGGGCAGTCGGCACTGTCGTCGCTCCTCGTGGGCGGGTTCTTCCTCGGCATCGGCGGCACCGTGTTCGCCGTCGGGATCCCGTACGTCAACGGGTGGTTCCCCCCCGAGCGGCGCGGGCTGGCGCTCGGGATCTTCGGCGCCGGGATGGGCGGCACCGCCATCAGCGCGCTGACCACCGTGCAACTCGCGGACGCGGGCGGCGCCGCGACCCCGTTCCTGCTGACGGCCGCGCTGCTCGCGGTGTACGCGGTGGTGGCGTGGTTCGTCCTGCGGGAGGCGCCGGGGCGCACGGCGCCGGCGGGGTCGCTGGCCAAGCGGCTGGCGGCGACGGCACGGCTCGGCGTCACATGGCAGATGGCGGCGCTGTACGCGGTGGTGTTCGGCGGATACGTGGCGTTCTCGGTGTACCTGCCCACGTACCTGAAGGCGGAGTACGGGCTATCACAGGCGGACGCGGCGGCCCGGATGGGCGGGTTCGTGGTGCTGGCGGTGCTGATGCGCCCCCTCGGCGGCTGGCTGTCGGACCGGGTCGGCGCGGTCACGGTGATGATCGGCTCCCTGGGCCTGACCGCGGCGGGCGCGGTGCTCCAGTCGTTCGCTCCGGCGCTGATGCCGCTCGGCACGATCGCCTTCCTGTCCATGGCCGCCGCTCTCGGCGCCGGTACCGGTGCGACGTTCGCGCTGGTCGGGCAGCTCGCCCCGGCGAACAAGGTCGGTGCGGTCACCGGGGTGGTCGGCGCCGCGGGCGGTCTGGGAGGATTCGTTCCGCCGCTGGTGATGGGGGCCCTCTGGGGCAGCCTCGGGTCCTACCGGATCGGCCTGCTGCTGCTCGCGATCGTGGCGGCGTCGGCCGGGCTGTTCACCGCGACGGTCGTCCGGCGCGAGGTGGCGACGCGCCAGGACACCTGAAATGGCACCTTCCGTCGGAGGTGGACGGAATGATGCGCCTCGCAGTGGTTTGTCCCCAATGATGTGGAAGAAAGGGATTCGAGCGTGAGTTCGACCAAGGGGCGGCCAGGCTTGGACGGGCCGCTGGAAGAGGCGCTGGTGGGGACCCGCAGGTTCTTCACCCGCGCCCGCGTATCGCCCGACCTGCGCACGATGACCAAGGCGGGCGGGCGGGAGGCCGACGCCTTCTACCGGGACCGCTGGTCGCACGACAAGGTGGTGCGTTCCACGCACGGGGTGAACTGCACCGGGTCCTGCTCGTGGAAGGTGTATGTCAAGGACGGCATCATCACCTGGGAGGCGCAGCAGACCGACTACCCGTCGGTGGGCCCGGACCGGCCGGAGTACGAGCCGCGCGGCTGCCCGCGCGGCGCCTCGTTCTCCTGGTACACCTACTCGCCCACCCGGGTTCGGTACCCGTACGTCCGCGGCGTCCTGCTGGAGATGTACCGGGAGGCCAAGGCCCGGACGGGCGACCCCGTGGAGGCGTGGCGGGAGATCGTCTCCGACCCGGAGAAGGCCCGCACGTACAAGGCGGCGCGCGGCCGCGGCGGGCTGGTGCGGGCGACGTGGGACGAGGCGACGGAGATGGTCGCCGCCGCCCACGTGCACACGATCGCCGAGCACGGGCCGGACCGCATCGCCGGGTTCTCCCCGATCCCCGCGATGTCGATGGTGTCGCACGCGTCCGGTTCGCGGTTCATGTCGCTGATCGGCGGGACGATGCTGTCGTTCTACGACTGGTACGCCGACCTGCCCGTCGCGTCCCCGCAGGTGTTCGGCGACCAGACCGACGTCCCCGAGTCGGGGGACTGGTGGGACGCCGGATACCTGATCATGTGGGGATCCAACGTGCCGGTGACGCGCACCCCCGACGCGCACTGGATGACCGAGGCCCGCTACCGGGGCCAGAAGGTCGTGGCGGTCTCCCCGGACTACGCCGACAACGTCAAGTTCGCCGACGAGTGGCTCGCCGCTCAGCCCGGCACGGACGGCGCCCTCGCGATGGCGATGGGGCACGTCGTCCTCAAGGAGTTCTTCGTCGACCGGCAGGTCCCGTACTTCACCGACTACGTCAAGCGCTACAGCGACCTGCCGTTCCTGGTGCGCGTGGAGAAGCGCGGCGACGGGTACGTGCCGTCCAAGTTCCTCACCGCGGCCGACCTGCCGGGCGCCGAGGCCGGCTCCGAGAACGCCGCGTTCAAGACCGTGATCCTGGACGCGAACACCGGGCATCCGCTCGTCCCGAACGGGTCGCTCGGCTTCCGGTACGGCGAGTCGGGCGAGGGCAAGTGGAACCTCGACCTCGGCGACGCCGACCCGATGCTGTCCCTCGACGGCGGCGAGGGCGGCGAGGCCGTGGAGGTCGAGCTGGCCCGCTTCGACGCCCCCGACGGCTCGCCGGGGACGCTGCGGCGGGGCGTACCCGTCCGGAACGTGGGCGGCCACCTGGTCACGACCGTCTTCGACCTGCTGCTCGCCCAGTACGGGGTGGGACGCGACGGGCTGCCCGGCTCGTGGCCGTCCGGGTACGACGACGCGTCGGAGCCGTGCACCCCGGCGTGGCAGGAGGGCATCACGGGCGTTCCGGCGCAGGCCGCCGAGCGCATCGGACGCGAGTTCGCCGCGAACGCCGAGGAGTCCCGCGGCCGCTCGATGATCATCATGGGGGCGGGCACCAACCACTGGTTCCACTCCGACACGATCTACCGGGCCTTCCTCGCGCTGACGACGCTGACCGGCTGCCAGGGCGTGAACGGCGGCGGCTGGGCGCACTACGTCGGGCAGGAGAAGGTCCGCCCGATCACCGGGTGGGCGCAGCTCGCGGGCGCGCTCGACTGGGGGCGGCCGCCGCGCCAGATGATCGGCACCGCGTACTGGTACCTGCACACCGACCAGTTCCGCTACGACCAGTTCGGCGCCGACACCCTGTCCGCGGCGACGGGCGGCGGGCAGCTGGCCGGGCGGACCACCGCCGACACCATCGCGCAGGCGGCGCGGCTGGGCTGGATGCCGTCCTACCCCACGTTCGACCGCAACCCCCTGGACCTGGCCGACGAGGCGGAGGCGGCCGGCAAGCAGGCCGGCGACCACGTCGTCGACGAGCTGAAGGCGGGACGGCTGAAGTTCGCCTGCCAGGACCCCGACGCCCCGGAGAACTTCCCCCGCGTCCTGACGGTCTGGCGGGCCAACCTGCTCGGCTCGTCCGCCAAGGGCAACGAGTACTTCCTCAAGCACCTGCTCGGCACCGACAACGCCGTCCGCGCGGCCGAGACCGCACCGGAGGACCGTCCCAAGGAGGTCGTCTGGCACGACGAGGCCCCGGCCGGCAAGCTCGACATGCTGCTGTCGCTGGACTTCCGGATGACCAGCACCACGATCTATTCCGACGTCGTCCTGCCGGCGGCGACCTGGTACGAGAAGCACGACCTCAACACCACCGACATGCACCCGTTCGTGCACTCGTTCAACCCGGCGATCTCGCCGCCGTGGCAGACCCGCAGCGACTGGCGGGCGTTCCAGGACATCGCGGTCGCGTTCAGCCGGCTCGCCGGGCGGCACCTGGGCGTCCGCAAGGACCTCGTCGCGGTGCCGCTGCTGCACGACACCCCGGACGAGATGGCCACGCCGCACGGGCGCGTCGCCGACTGGGCGAAGGGCGAGTGCGAGCCGGTGCCCGGCGTGACGCTGCCGAAGCTCGTGACGGTGGAGCGCGACTACGCCGCGGTCGCCGCGAAGATGATGGCGCTCGGCCCGCTCGCAGAGCGGCTCGGCGGGACCACCAAGGGCGTCACGTTCGACTTCGGACGCGAGGTCGAGTACCTGCGGCAGAAGAACGGCGTCGTGCGGGGCGGCCCGGCGGACGGCCGGCCTTCGCTGAAACGCGACGTGGAGGCCTGCGAGACGATCCTCGCGCTGTCCGGCACGACGAACGGGCATCTGGCCACGCAGGGTTTCCGGGCCGTGGAGAAACGCACCGGCACCCGGCTCGCCGACCTCGCCGCCGAGCACGAGGGCAAGCAGATCACGTTCGCCGACACCCAGGCCCGTCCCGTCCCGGTCATCACCTCACCGGAGTGGTCGGGGTCGGAGAGCGGCGGGCGCCGCTACTCCCCGTTCACCATCAACGTCGAGCGCCTCAAGCCGTGGCACACGCTCACCGGCCGGCAGCACTTCTACCTCGACCACGACTGGATGGAGGAGATCGGCGAGCAGATGCCGACGTTCCGGCCGCCGCTCAACATGACCGCGCTGTTCGGCGAGCCGCAGGTGGGGGAGACGGGCGAGCTGGGGCTGGCCGTCCGGTACCTCACTCCGCACAACAAGTGGTCGATCCACTCCGAGTACCAGGACAACCTGTTCATGCTGTCGCTGTCGCGCGGCGGCCCGGTGATCTGGATGAGCGGCGTGGACGCGGAGAAGATCGGCGTCCGCGACAACGACTGGATCGAGGCCGTCAACCGCAACGGCGTCGTCGTCGCCCGCGCGATCGTGTCCCACCGGATGCCGGAGGGCACGGTGTACATGTACCACGCGCAGGACCGGCTGATCGACGTCCCGCGCTCGGAGACGTCCGGCCGCCGCGGCGGCATCCACAACTCCCTGACCCGGCTGCTGATCAAGCCGAGCCATCTCATCGGCGGGTACGCGCAACTGTCGTTCGCGTTCAACTATCTCGGCCCGACCGGCAACCAGCGCGACGAGGTCACCGTGATCCGCCGCCGTTCCCAGGAGGTGACCTACTAGGTGCGCGTCATGGCCCAGATGTCGATGGTGATGAACCTCGACAAGTGCATCGGCTGCCACACCTGCTCGGTCACCTGCAAGCAGGCGTGGACCAACCGCAGCGGTGTCGAGTACGTGTGGTTCAACAACGTCGAGACCCGTCCCGGGCAGGGCTACCCCCGCCAGTACGAGGACCAGGAGCGCTGGAAGGGCGGCTGGACGCTCAACCGGGCCGGCCGCCTCACGCTCAAGGGCGGCGGCCGGTTCCGCAAGCTGCTGACGATCTTCGCGAACCCGAAGCTGCCCGGCATCAGCGACTACTACGAGCCCTGGACCTACGACTACGAGAACCTGACCAACGCCCCGCTCCAGGAGCACACCCCGGTGGCGCGGCCGAAGTCGCTGCTGTCCGGCAAGGACATGCAGATCACGTGGTCGGCGAACTGGGACGACGACCTCGGCGGGTCGATCGAGCACGGAGACAAGGACGTCCTGCTCAAGGACATCTCCGACAAGGTGAAGATGGAGTTCGACCAGACCTTCATGTTCTACCTGCCGCGGATCTGCGAGCACTGCCTCAACCCGAGCTGCGCCGCGTCCTGCCCGTCCGGCGCGATCTACAAGCGGACCGAGGACGGCATCGTCCTCGTCGACCAGGACAAATGCCGCGGCTGGCGGATGTGCGTGTCGGGCTGCCCGTACAAGAAGATGTACTTCAACCACCGGACCGGCAAGGCCGAGAAGTGCACGTTCTGCTTCCCGCGCATCGAGGTCGGCCTCCCCACCGTGTGCGCGGAGACGTGCGTGGGGCGGCTCCGCTACATCGGCCTGGTCCTCTACGACGCCGACAAGGTGCTGGAGGCCGCGTCGACGCCCGAGGACACCGACCTGTACGAGGCGCAGCGCAGCGTGTTCCTCGACCCGAACGACCCGCAGGTCATCGCGGCGGCCGAGCGGGACGGCATCCCCACCGACTGGATCGAGGCCGCGCAGCGGTCCCCGATCCACGCGCTGATCAACACCTACAAGGTGGCGCTGCCGCTGCACCCGGAGTACCGGACGATGCCGATGGTCTGGTACATCCCGCCGCTGTCGCCGGTCGTGGACGTCGTCCGCGACACCGGCCACGACGCCGAGGACCCCGGGAACCTGTTCGCGGCGATCGACGCGCTGCGCATCCCCGTCGAGTACCTGGCGGAGCTGTTCACCGCCGGGGACACCGCCCCGGTCGACGCCGTCCTGCGCCGGCTGGCCGCGATGCGGTCCTACATGCGCGACCTCAATCTGGGCCGCGACGCCGACGACTCCATCCCCGAGAGCGTCGGGATGACCGGCGAGGACATGTACGACATGTACCGGCTGCTGGCGCTCGCCAAGTACGACGAGCGGTACGTGATCCCGACGGCGCACGCCGAGCAGGCGCACGGCCTGGAGGAGCTCGCCACCGACTGCAGCCTGAACTACGAGGGCGGACCCGGCATGGGCGGCTCCGGCATGGGCGGCGGCTCGGGCCCGTTCGGTGAGGGGTCCGGCGGCCCCAACCCGGTCGCCGTGGAGAACTTCCAGATGCTCCAGCAGCGCCAGACCGCCGACAACCCCGTCGACCCGGAGAACAAGAGCCAGCGCGTCAACCTGCTCAACTGGGACGGCAAGGGCGCCCCGGCAGGGCTGTTCCCCAAGTCCAAGGACGGGGCGGAGGGACCGGGGCCGGACGGCACCAACCCGCCCGCCGACTCCGGCGACGCCGAAACGGAGCCCAAGCCGTGAGACTCAACTCAGCCAAGCTCAAACCGGCCGGTCTCAAACCGGGGCGCAGGCCGGGGCTCAGCGAGACCGAGGCGGCCACGGCCTGGCAGGTCGCGTCGCTGCTGCTCGGCTACCCCGACGCCGAGCTGCTGGAGCGGCGCCCGCTGCTGCGCCGGGCCGCCGAGGGGCTGCCCGAGTCCGCCGGGGCGCCGCTCGCCGGCTTCCTCGACCATCTGGACGCGACACCGCTGCCGGACCTGGAGGCCGACTACGTCGCCACGTTCGACCACCGCAGGCGCTGCTGCCTCTACCTGAGCTACTACGCCTACGGCGACACCCGCAAGCGGGGCATGGCCCTGCTGCGGTTCAAGCAGGCGTACGAGGCGGCCGGGCTCGTCCTGGAGGACGGGGAACTGCCCGACCATCTGGCCGTGGTGCTGGAGTTCGCCGCGACGGGAGACTTCCGGGAGGGGCGGCGGCTGCTGCTGGAGCACCGCGCCGGCCTGGAGCTGCTGCGTCTCGCGCTCACCGAGGCCGGGTCGCCGTGGCTGGCGATCCTGGACGCGGTCTCGGCGACGCTGCCGCCGCTGACCGGCCGCACCGAGGACGCCGTCGCCCGCCTCGTCGCCGAGGGGCCGCCCGAGGAGGAGGTCGGCCTCGCGCCCTACGGAAGCGACGCGACAGCCTCCGGTCCCGTCTTCCTGCCCGATCCGGTCCTGGAGGCCCGTTCATGACCAGTCAGCTGCCCGTCCTCGCCGCGGAGAACGGCGGCGAACCGGGCGTCGCCGGCATCCTGCTGTGGGTGGCCCTGCCGTACGTCACCATCGCGGTGTTCGTCCTGGGGCACATCTGGCGGTACCGCTACGACAAGTTCGGCTGGACGACCCGTTCGTCGCAGCTGTACGAGCGGCGGCTGCTGCGCATCGGGAGCCCGCTGTTCCATTTCGGGATCCTCGTCGTGGCGCTCGGCCACGTCGGCGGGCTGGTGATTCCCGACGGCTGGACGGAGGCCGTCGGCGTCACCGAGCACATGTACCACATCGTCGCCGTCGTCCTCGGAACCATCGCCGGGTTCTGCACCCTGGCGGGCCTTGCGATCCTCATCTACCGGCGCCGGACCGTCGGCCCCGTGTTCGCCGCGACGACCCGCAACGACAAGATGATGTACGCGGTGCTGGCGCTGACCATCCTGCTCGGGCTGGCCGCGACCGTGGCCGCCAACATCGTCGGCGGCGGCTACAACTACCGGGAGACGGTGTCGCCGTGGTTCCGGTCGGTCTTCTACCTGCGGCCGGACCCGGACCTGATGACCGGCGTGCCGATCCTGTTCCAGCTGCACGCGCTGAGTGCGCTGGTGCTGTTCGGCATCTGGCCGTTCACGCGGCTCGTGCACATGCTCACCGCACCGCTCGGTTACCTGACCCGCCCCTACATCGTGTACCGCAGCCGCGACGAGCAGCTGGGCATGCACCGGCCGCGCCGCGGCTGGGAGCGGATCGGCTGAACCCTGTAGCCGAATGGTCCTGCCCGGAAGCGGACTTTCGGCCCTGTTCCGGGCGGTTCGCCCGGGGAAGGCTGGAAGCGCAGACCGGGAAGGAGTGATCATGCGAACCACACCGATGGAATCCGAGCGTGTCGCGGCCGACGTCCGGCGCGCCGTCGAGGACGCGATCTGGGCGCCCTCCGTGCACAACACCCAGCCGTGGCGGTTCGGGGTGCGCGGCGCCCGGATCACCTTGCGCGCCGACCCCGACCGCCGGCTGGGCGTCGCCGATCCGATGGGCCGGGAGATGCTGATCAGCTGCGGCGCCGCGCTCTACACGCTGCGGCTGTCGCTGCGCATGCTGGGGTACGACCCGGTGGTCCACCTGCTGCCCGACCCGGACCGGCCGCACCTGCTCGCCGACGTCGACCTGCGGCCCGGGGAGCCCGCGGACGCCGCCGTCGAGCTGGAGCACGCGCAGATCCGGCGGCGGCACAGCCACCGGGGCGGGTTCCTGCCCGATCCCGTCCCCGCCGGGGTGCAGAGCCTGCTGCGGCACGCCGCCGAGCGGGAGGGGGCCAGGCTCGTCCAGGCGGTCGACGCCAACGTCAAGGGCGCGCTGGCCGCCCTGACCGACGCCGCCGAGCACATCCAGCGCCGTTCGCCCGCCTACGCCACCGAGATCGCCCGGTGGGCGCCCGCGCCCGGGACGTCCCGCAGGGACGGCGTCCAGGAGGGCGCCTACCCGCAGCGGACCCCGCAGACCGCGCCGTACTTCCCCGCCCGCGACTTCGCGCGCGGCCAGGGCTGGGGCACCGAGCCCGACCCCGACGACGGGACGGCGCGGAGCGGGCTCGTCGTGCTGCTGGTCTCCGGCGGCGACACGCCCGCCCACTGGCTGAAGTCCGGCCAGGCGCTCCAGCGCGTCCTGCTGCGCGCCGCCGAGCACGGCCTGTCGGCCGCCTATCACACCCAGGCGCTCCAGATTCCGGACCTGCGGGCGTTCATCCGCACCCAGTTCTGCGCCGACGCCGACGCCGACCCGCAACTGCTGCTGCGGCTCGGGGCCGTGGAAGGCGAGGGGCGGTCCAGCGTCCGCCGTCCCGTCGAGGAGGTCCTGACCGGCGAACCGGGCTAGCCGGCACCGGCGGCGTCACTACCGGCGGCGCCGCCGACCCGGCGGCCGGTGATGAGCTCGGGGCGGATGCGGATGAAGTGGTCGCGTTCGCCCGGTGCCCACGTGTGCAGCGGCAGGGCCTCCAGCCCGGCGACGGCGGCGGGATCGGCGACGTGCCGGGCGCGCCCGACGGCGACCACCGACCAGCCCGTCCTCGCACCGGTGTCGAACTCGTCGATCTCGAACGCGACGACGGTGTCGGTGGCGGCGGTGGCCAGCCTCGACTTGCGCGACGTCCTGATCACGATGTCGCCGTCGCTGAACGCGAAGTTGACCGGCTGGATGGCCGGAAGCGCCTGATGGGTGAAGACGATCCGCCCGATCGCGGCCCGGGCTAGTAGGTCACGGCACTCGTCCTCGTCGAGGATCTCGAGGCCGCTCTGGTCGAGCTTCATTCGTCCAGCCTGGGGCACCGGCGGGCGGAAGCGTTAGGGACCAAGGTCCCTTTCCGGGCAACCCGCGGGGTGGTGCGCGATCCGGCCGGGGCAGGCGGTAGCGTCCCGGTGAACCGATCCCGATCAACGTCCGGTCCGTCCAGGGAGGCACTCCGTGCTCGAGGTCACCACCGCCGATGTGCGGCTCTTCCTTCACGTGCTCGCCGCGACGATCTGGGTCGGCGGGCAGATCACGCTCGGCGCGCTCGTCCCGGCGCTGCGCGGCTTCGAGGGCGTCACCAAGGTCGCCGCCCGCCGGTACAACATGGTCGCCTGGCCCGCGTTCGCCGTCCTGGTCCTCACCGGTGTCTGGAACATCACCGCGGGCGACATGGGCGACGCGGCGCAGCGCACGCTGGAGGTGAAGCTCGTCTTCGTCCTCCTGTCGGGAGTGGCGGCGTTCCTGCACACCCGCGCCGGTTCCAAGGCGGGCCTGGCCGTCTGGGGGGCACTCGGCGCGGTGGGTGCCCTGGCCGCCCTGTTCTTCGGCGTCCAACTCGGCTGAGTGCACCCGGTTTGCCCCAAAGTATCCCGTAATGTCCGGGACTTTCGTCCCTGCCGGTGATGGCGCGGCCACGCGCATACTGGTGTCGTTGGCCCCGCCCAGCGGCGAGGGATGGGCGAGACCTTGCCCGGCTCTCCCTCGCAGCCGCCCATCGGGGGGACGACATGAGGCAGATCATCATCGTCGCGGCCGCCGCGCTGATCGCCGCGGTCCTGGCGATCGCCGGCGCGGTCGCGTTCATGGAGCTGAACCCGGGGGAGACGCGCGACGCCGGACGGGTCGGCGAGACCCGGACGTCGGCGCCGCCCGCTCAGGAACCGGAGCAGAGGCGGGCGCCGCCCGAGACGCGGCCCACCGTCACCGTCACCGAACCCCGGAACCCGGCCCCGGCGCAGCCCGACCACGGCTCCGCCGACGCGAACTTCCTGGCGCTGATCGCCGCCGACGGCATCACGGCCCCGGACGGCTGGGCGATCGAGGCGGGGCGGGCGACCTGCGGCCTGGACTACGCGTCCGCGCGCGGCTACCTGACCGACGGCGGTCTCTACGACCACCACGTCCAGGTGTTCCTCGACGACTGGATGATCACGCACGGCGGCTGCTGACGCCGGCCGCGGCCCGGCCCGACGAGATCGTCCGGTGGACGGAGTTCGACCGCGCGGCGGCCACTTCGCCGCCCTGGAGCAGCCCGGCCTGCCGACATCAGGGACTTCTTCCGTGAACTGACCGACGGGTAGATCGTCTAGGTTTGCCCCATGAGCGATTCTGTTGCGGTGGGGCTGGTCGGGGCGGGCCCCTGGGCCGGGATGGTGCACGCACCGACGCTGGCGGCGGGGCCGTCCACCCGGCTCGCCGGGGTGTGGGCCCGGCGGCCGGAGGCGTCCGCCGAACTGGCCGGCAGGCACGGCGCGCCCTCGTTCGAGCGGATCGAGGACCTGTTCGACGCCTGCGAGGCCGTGGCGTTCTCCGTCCCGCCGGACGTCCAGGCCGACCTCGCCGCGCGGGCCGCCCGCGCGGGCAAGGCCGTCCTGCTGGAAAAGCCCCTCGCCATGGACCTCGACGGCGCCCGCCGGGTGGCCGGCGCCATCGCCGAGGCGGGCGTCGTCTCCCAGATGGTCTTCACCCTGCGCTACTCGCGCGCCGCCCGAGCCTTCCTCGGCCGGGTCCGCGACCTCGACCCGTTCGGCGGCTACGGCTCGTTCGTCTCCTCGGTGCTGAGCGGCGGGCCGTTCGCCACTCCGTGGCGGCTGGAGAAGGGCGCGCTGCTCGACCTCGGCCCCCACATCGTCGACCTGCTGGACGCCTCGCTCGGCCGGGTCGCCGGCGTCCGCGCGCACGGCGACCCCCTCGGCTGGCTGGGCCTGACGCTGGAGCACGAGGGCGGCGCGGTCAGCCAGGCCTCGGTCTCGATGGCGGGGACGGGGGAGCTGCCGCCCGCCCACGTCGAGGTGTACGGGCGGGAGGGACACGCCCGGCTCGACTGGTCCGAACTCGGCGACGACGCGTTCGCGACCATGGTCACGGAGTTCGCCGGTGCGGTGCGTGGCGAGCCCGGCGAGCCCGGCGGCACCCTCGACGCCGCGCACGGCCTGCGGATCCAGGAGATCCTCGCCTCCGCCGAGGCGCAGCTCGCGGCGCGATGACGTCTGCCATGCTGGATGCCATGGCTCGTACGATCGATGAGATCCTCGCCGACGCGCGCGTCCGGCTGGAACGCCTTGACCCCGGTCAGGCCCACGCCGAGACGCGGGACGGCGCGCTGCTGGTCGACATCCGGCCCGCGGCCCAGCGCGCGGACGAGGGCGAGGTGCCCGGCGCGCTGATCGTGGAACGCAACGTCCTCGAATGGCGCCTCGACCCGGTGTCCGCCGCCCGCCTCCCCGTGGCGACCGGCCACGACCTGCGCGTCATCGTGCTCTGCTCGGAGGGCTACACCTCCAGCCTCGCCGCCGCGTCCCTGCACGACCTCGGCCTCACCCGCGCCACCGACGTCGTCGGCGGGTTCCGGGCGTGGCGGGCCGCGGGCCTGCCGACGACCGGGGGATCGGGCGCATGAGCACCGTCGTGCTGGCGGGCAACCCGCGGCCGAAGTCGCGCACCCTCGGGGCGGCGCTCCAGGCCGCCGAGGCGGTCGACGAGCGGATCGGGGTCACCACCGACGCCGCGACCGTCGACCTGTCGGTGCTGGCGCCCGACCTGCTGAGCGCCGTCCCGCCGCCCGGCGTGCAGCACGCCCTGGACACCGTCGGCGGCGCGGACGTCCTCATCGTCGCGAGCCCGACCTACAAGGCCACCTACACCGGCCTGCTGAAGGTGTTCCTCGACCGTTTCGGCGCAGGCTCGCTGGCGTCCGCGGCCGCCCTCCCCCTCATGGTGATGGGCGACCCCAGGCACCACCTCGCCGTGGAGACGCATCTGCGGCCGCTCCTCGTCGAACTGGGCGCGAACGTCCCGACCCCCGGCCTGGCGCTGCTCGAATCGCAGCTCGCCGACGCCGAGGACATCATCGGGGCCTGGGCCGACCGCGTCGCCCCGCAGGTGGCCGGCTTCCTCGCGAACAGGTCCGCCATCACCTGACCGGCCGCGAGGGCCCGCCATTTCCTGGGCTTTTCTCCTAGTGCGTTCGGTCGATTTCACAGAGTGAGTTCACGTTCGGTTTAGTGATTTCCTCCGCCACTTTGGCGAAATATTATAAGACGTGAATCAATTTCTGATCGGGTCTTTGTTTCTCCGGATCACTCGGGTACAAACAGGTTGTATTCCGCGCGGTCATGTCTCCCCGCTCACCGCGCGAAAAAGGGGGCCGTGTGCGGGCCTGCCGCACACGGAAGCACAAAGGCCTCTCCCGAGGAGGAGACCCCGTGAAAGCTCCCATCAGACTCGCCGCTCCGGTGGTGGCCGCGTCCGCCGCGCTGGCCCTGGCGGCGGGCACCGCGTCCGCCGCCACCACCACCGTCCGCGAGGAGACCGCCGCCGGAGCGCCCTACTCCGGAAACTGGCAGGTCTCCACGGTCGGACCGCTCAACTTCTCCGTCGACTTCATGGGTTCGGAGGTGACCGGGTCGTGTGAGAGTGCGACGCTGCAGGGCACCGTCGTGCCCACCGGCGCCGGCGAGCTGACCGCGGCGTCGATCGGCGCCTGCGAGACCTCCAACGGGCTCAGCTCGCCCGCGACCGACCTCGACCTGAGCGAAGTGCCCGACAAGAGCGGCCAGGTCGCCCACGACCCGGTCGACGGCGGACGCGACGGCACGCTGACCATCAACGCCGGCCTCAACTTCAAGATCGAAGGCAAGATCCTCGGCTTCACCGTCACCTGCTACTACGGCTTCCAGACCGGCGACGCCCCCGGGCTCGCCTTCGACGTCTACAACCGCGACAACCCGAACCGGCCACTTCCCGGTCTCGACGACGCGCAGGGTGCGGCGGACGACATCACGCTCGTCCGGCAGTCGGGCAGCAGTTTCCTCTGCCCGTCCAACGGCACCGGCAGCGGCGCCGCCATCGCCCGCGGTGAGAGCACCCCCGGCTCCGGCGTCTTCGACCGCAAGCTCTACCTGACCCCGTAACGCCCCGGCCACCCCGCGGAGAAAAGGGAAAGGCGGCCGGGCCCCGGGGCCGGTGCAAGGGAGTGATCATCCTCCTCGGGGCCCGGCCGCCCCCTCTTCCCCCGCGATGCTGGGTCGCCGTGTCGGAACGACCGGGGGCGTACGGCCGGAATCCTTCTGGACGAACGCGAGGGAATCGTGCGTAACTCCGCAGCTCAGCGCACGGTAATGACAGCATGCTTACAGTTGTTTCCCACCGGTGTCCGAATCCCCGCGTGGCAAAATCACTCGCCTCGCGACGTTGATGTGGCCTGAATCACGTCCCGGTACGTCACGACCGGCGCCCCTGACCCGTCCTGATGCCGAACCGTCGTTTCCCGGCGACGCCGCCGGGACGGATCAGGGGAGGTCGTCATGCGAGTTCTCGTCGCCGGGTCCACCGGGGTCATCGGGCGCCGGCTCGTCCCGCTGCTGGAGGCCGTCGGGCACGAGGTGACCGGCCTGTCCCGCACCCGCCGCCCGGCCACCGCCGGACGCACCGTGACCGCCGACGCGCTCGACCGGGACGCGCTGACCGGCGCCGTCGCGGACGCCGCGCCGGACGCGGTCGTCAACCTGCTCACCGCGATCCCCGCCGCGCCCGACCCGAGGCGCCTGGCCCGCGACTTCGCGGCCACCAACCGGCTCCGCACCGAAGGCGCCCGCAACCTGTACGCCGCGGCCGCGCAGGCCGGCGTCACCCGCGTCCTCGCGGAGGGCCTCGCCTACGCCTACCAGCCGGGGGACGGCCTGGCCGACGAGGACGCCCCCCTCTGGACCGGCCGGACGCCCCGGCAGTTCACCCCCGTCCTCGCCGCCCTCATCGAACTCGAACGGCTGACCGCCGAGGCCGGGGGACTGGTCCTGCGGTTCGGCCACCTGTACGGGCCGGGCTCCGCCTTCGCCGGGGACGGGGCGTTCACGGCCCGGGTCCGCGCCGGCAAGCTGCCCGTGGTCGGCGGCGGGACCTCCACCCTGTCGTTCACCCACGCCGACGACGCCGCGACAGCCCTCGTCGCCGCGCTCGACAAGGACCTGACCGGCGTCCTGAACGTCGTGGACGACACACCCGTCACCATGGCCGAGTTCCTGCCCGCATTCGCCCGCACACTCGACGCCCCCGCGCCCGGACGCGTCCCCGCCGCCCGCGCCCGGCTCGCCGTCGGCGGCTGGGGCGTCGCGTACATGAACGAGCTGCGCGGAGCCCGCAACTCCCGAGCCCGGCTCCGCCTCGACTGGCGCCCCCGGCACGCGTCCTGGGCGGACGGCTTCCAGCCGGGCCGCGAACGGACGGGCGCCGACCCCGCCCGCCCGTCTCCGGCCCGACCGACGTGTACGGGACGATGGGAGGTGTGAAAGCGGTGGCCATCTCCGACACCCACGCGCCCCGGCGCTGGAAGGCGTGCCCGCCGCAGGTGGCCGCGCACCTGCGGGACGCCGACGTGATCCTGCACGCCGGCGACGTGTGCGTCGCCTCCGTCCTCGACGAGCTGGCCGAATACGCGCCCGTCCACGCCGTCCTCGGCAACAACGACGGACCGGACGTCGCCGCGTGGGGCGCCCCCGAACGCCTCGAACTCGACCTCGGCGGCCTCGCGGTCGCCATGGTCCACGACAGCGGCCAGGCCCGCGGCCGGACCGCACGGATGCGCCGCTGGTTCCCCGGCGCCGAACTCGTCGTCTTCGGGCATTCGCACATCCCGCTGGACGAGACCGGCGACGGAGTCCGCATCTTCAACCCGGGATCGCCCACCGACCGGCGCCGCCAGCCCCACGGCACCCTCGGCCTCCTCGACATCCAGGCCGGCCGGCTCGCCGACGCGAGAATCGTTCCCGTCACCTGACCGCAGTCCCGCGAGAATGCGTGAATGGACGCTGCACCGAATGCGCCGAACTCGCGTCCGCCATCACTCCGGCGCCCATCGACGCGCCCACCGCCGCTCCCGGGCCCGCCCTGCGCGCCTTCCAGAGAACCCGAGGTGACGCGGCCCTCGACTGGCTGCGGCGGCGCATGGAATCGTCACCCTGAGAAGATCGCCGACAGATGAGGACCCCGGCATGACCGACCGCGTGACCGTGCACGTCCACGACGGAGTCGCCGACGTGCGGCTCAACCGCCCCGACAAGCTGAACGCCCTCGACATCGCCACGTTCGAGGCGCTCGCCGAGGCCGGGGAGACGGTCGGCGCGGACCCGGCCGTCCGGGCCGTGGTCCTGTCCGGCGAGGGCCGCGCGTTCTGCGCCGGGCTCGACTTCGCCAACTTCGCCGCCATGGCCGGTGACTCCGCCGCCGGCGAGGGCAGCGCCCGGTTCCGGCGGCTGGCGCGCGACATCACCGCCCGCGAACCGGGACGCATCACCAACCTCGGCCAGCAGGCCGTGCACACCTGGCGGGAGATGCCGCAGCCCGTCATCGCCGCCGTCCACGGCCACGCCCTCGGCGGCGGCCTGCAGATCGCGCTCGGCGCCGACATCCGCATCGTCGCCCCCGACGCGAAACTGTCGGTCCTGGAGATCCGCTGGGGCCTGGTGCCCGACATGACGGGAACCGCCGCCCTGATCCGTCTCATCGGTGAGGACGTCGCGAAGGAACTCACCTTCACCGGCCGCATGATCAGCGGCGAGGAGGCCGCCCGCATCGGCCTCGCCACTCGCACCGCCGCCGACCCGCACGCCGCCGCCACCGAGCTCGCCCGGGAGATCGCCGGCCACAGCCCCGACGCCGTCCGCGGCGCGAAACGCCTGCTCAACCGCGCGTCGGACGACGACCTGGCCGGCCAGTACCTCGAAGAGTCACGGACGCTCGGCGAACTGCGCGGCACCCCCAACCAGGTCGAGGCCGTCCGCGCCTACTTCGAGAAGCGCCCGCCGGCCTACACCGACCCGGCCTGACTCCGCCTGCCGGCGATGTGACGGCTACGAGCCGTCCGGTACGTCCGGGCCCCAGAACCGGGCGATGCCCGCGGCCAGCGCCAGGCCCTGCTTGACCCCGGCGTCCGCCGCCGGTGTACGGGTGGACGGGGACAGCGGGTCGGTGCCGAACGCCTCCAGCGACGCGCCGTCCGGATTGATCACCTCGACGCGCCCGCCCCGGTCGTTCACCACGGCGATGTCCGCGTCCAGCCCCGGGTCGCCCATCGGAGCGATGACCAGCACACGTTCGTGGCCGGCGGCGAGGTCGGCGTTGTTCACCGACCGCACGCCGCCGTCCACGTACCGGACGGCGTCGATCGTCACCGGCGGCCAGATCATCGGGACGGCGCAGCTCGCCGCGACCGCGTCCACGAGCCCGACGCCCGAGTCGCGGTCGAAGACCCGCAGATCACCCGTCAGGGCGTTCACCGCCGTCACCTTCAGGGCCCGGGACGGCCACTCGTGACTGGGCAGCCGCCCCTCGATCACCGCCCGCCGCTCGGCCTCCGCGACGGTGCCGGCGGCCAGCGCCCGCGCACCGAGCGCCCGCCTGACCAAGGCGGGATCGTCGTTCTCCTCGGCGAGCCGCATCCAGATCTCCGCGACCTCGGCGACGGACACGCCGCCGGACGGAACCAGCTCGCGGTTCTGCAACGCCGGGTCCGCCTGCCGCGCGAGCAGCTCCCCGATCGGCAGGCCGCTCCCGAGCTGCGCGCCCACCGCTGCGCCGGCCGATGTGCCGACCAGCAGATCGGCCTCGGTCACGTCCGTCCCCTCCTGGGCGAGCCCGGCGATGACGCCGGTCAGCCACGCGATGCCCGCGACACCGCCACCGCCGAGAACCAGGGCACGTCCGTTCACCGGCGACCTCCGGGCGAGTACCCGCCCACAGGCGGGACGACGTGGATGCGCACAAGGTGCGGGAGTGTCACCAGGAAGATTCCGCGTTTCACCCGGGAGAGCGTAAAGGGGCCTGGTTCGGTCCCCGTCGGCCGGGGTCAGGCTGCGAGGAAGGAACCGAACGGCAGGTTCCGCACCAGCCAGAAGAGGAGGACCGCTCCGAAGAACGCCCAGATGAACGCCGGGTGAGCCGCCTTCGTGCGGGTGGGGCGGTCCTGGACCAGGGCCCTCGCCCACCGGAACCAGAAGAACGCCAGTACCGGGACCATCGTCACAGCGAAGACGTTCAGCCCCAGCGCGTCATCGACGCGACCGTGCGCGAGGGCGTGGATGGTCCGCATCGCGCCGCAGCCCGGGCACTGCAAGCCGGTCAGCGACAGGAACGGGCAGGTCGGATAGTGACCTTCCTCATTCGGATCGACCGCGCCGATGTAGGAGACGACCACGGCGGTGAGGACCAGGACACCGCCCGGCCGGAGCAGCCGGACCGCCACCGCGGCCGCGGAACGGCCGCGGTGGCCGCTCCGCCGCCCGGTGGGTGGCCCGCCCGGCAGAACCAGGGCGGACCGGCGCTCACTCGTCATGACTCGGGAGCCGTCAACTCGCGAGGGACAACTGGATGACGAAGGAGATGATGCCGCCGATGACACCGACGACCGCGGCCACGATGGCCCAGGTCTTCGCGTTGCCGGACGCCTTCATGGCGCCGGCCTGGTCACCGGACTGCCACTTGGAGTTGACCTGCGCGGCGAAGACGATGGACACGACCCCCGCGGGCAGGCAGCAGAAGATCGTCGAGAGGATCGCCCACACCAGGTGGTTGGGGGGCGGGCCGCCGGCGCCGTAGGCGTTCGGCGGCGGGGGAGCGGGCGGGTAAGCCATGGTCGTACCTCCGTGCATATGGGCTGGGTAATCCAAGAAGATAGATGGTTACCAGGCCCGGTGGGTTCCCGCCTAGACCGACCGTTCGTCTCGATGTGGAGCCCACGGCCCTCCGAGTTGACGTGGCCGCCCTGAACCCGTAGGTTAACCCCTCGTCCCCACACGAATGCAGGACGCCCGCACGGCGGCCGGCCGACACCGGGGAAACCATCACGAACCAGCCGACACGGCTTCGCCGTGCCCGGCGAGCTGTGATGGGTCGGAAAAGGTCGGTTTTGACAATCGGGCCGGATCTGATGAAATAGCTTCACCGCCTGGAAGGTGCCGCGCAAGCGGCAGTGGAAGGGCGTTATCGGAAAAGGGCTGAAATTGACAGTCCGCCCGGATCCGGTAAAGTAAGACGAGTCGCCCCGAGGCTGGGGCCCGCGGAAGCGGGTCCGGCGCGGTGGGTGTCCGTTTCTTGAGAACTCAACAGCGTGTTAAAAGCCAGTGCCTTTATCGGTTCGGTCATTATTTGGCTGGGCCGCCCCGTGGCCGCCCTCGTGTTGGGGGTGGTGGGGATTTCTTTGAGGCAAGGAACCCTTCTTTTGGAGGGGTTTATTGCTGGGATTGTTTTCCAGGGTTTGGCCGGCCGGGTTGGGGGTTCGTCCTCTGTTCTGGTTGGTCGTGTGGCCTTAATGGAGAGTTTGATCCTGGCTCAGGACGAACGCTGGCGGCGTGCTTAACACATGCAAGTCGAGCGGAAAGGC